>JAQXDZ010000139.1 GCA_029251085.1 Mariniblastus sp. | reverse complement strand
CAATCTTTGACAATCTCGCCGGCGAGATTGACGCGTGCCTCGTCTGCGTCACAAACCGCAACATAGTCTCCATATTTCTGCATGTCAGGGGCAGAGCCATACGTGCCATTTAATCCAGTCGCTTTATGGTACCAACGGCTACCTGTTCCTATGGCTGCCATCATGGGGCGATCGTTTGCCGATTTAAATCCGGCGGCGCATTTTGGTCGTGGCAGCAAAGCCCCCGCCGCTACGGCTGCAGAACCTTGTAGCAATTTTCTTCTAGTAATCATCTAACAGCCCTCTCGGTGCATATAATTTTAATCAGTTCGTTTTTAGACCGGTCACAGCCCAATTAAAAATTTCGACGACCGGAGACCGCAGTTGATTTGTGGAAGCAAGCCAATTGTGGAAGCAAGCGAATTGTAAGCTCTCTAGGCTAGTAGTTGGATCTTACTGGTAATCCGATTCTACGCCACTCTTTTGCAAAAACCAAACTTTTGACGGTCGATAAAATCGGTATTTAAAATAAGGGTAGTTGTTGTCGTTCTTTGCGAAAACGCCTGGCTCGATGAATCGATATAATTGTTCATTTTATTGTGAGTTGGAAAAGAAGACTGCGGCCACTCACGCTGTCGGACCCTTTGCTGCCAATGATTTCGCACGCTGGTCGATCATGCAGCAGACGGGGAGCGAGCTGACTTCGAGTAAAAGCTAAGAACAATGGAAACGATTGCACTCGTGCTTTTGATCGTCGATCAATAGTCCCCGCCTTTATCACTTGCTTCGACGGAGGCTTTCCACTGTGTCCAAGCGGTGACCATGGCTTCCAGCTTTGCCGATTCAGCTGCAGCCAGATTGTTATTTTCCCCGGGGTCATCCTTCAGGTTGTAGAGTTCCCAGTCGCTCGAATTGACTTTGGCGCAGTAGGCTTTCCAATCACCGTCGTGCCAAGCGGCTTGCCCTCGAATGTGAAAACCGAGCGGAAGCGGACGTGTTTCCATGCCGCCCTCGAGCAGGGGCAGCAGGCTGACGCCATCGAGCGGGCGGTCGTCAGGCATGTCGACGCCGACGATGTCAAGGATGGTTGGAAAGTAATCGACAGTGCAAGTGGCGACGTTGCTGCGGATCCCGGTTTTAATTTTGGCCGGCCACTCAAGTAGGCTTGGGACGCGGACGCCACCTTCGTAAAGACTTCGCTTGCGCCCTTTAAATTGCCCCTGGCGACCGGGAGCCTTGTCGTTGCCTTCAGGACCGTTGTCCGAGCAGAAGGCAACCAACGTGTTGTCGGCGATGCCGTGTTCCCTGAGACGGGTGCGAAGTTTGCCGACGGCCCGGTCGAGTGCGGTGACACATCCGTAGTAATTGAGGTGGTATCCGTCCAGTTTCCCGTCAGCGTTGGCATAGCTATCGGTGTCTTTTTTGCTGGCGACGACAGGGAGGTGCGGTGCGTGGAACCAGACAATGGCGAGAAAGGGAGTTTCGCGATGCGTATCGATGAAATCAAGCGCGTGATCCATGATCAGACCTGAGTCGTCGCCAAGCAAATCGGTGGAATTTGGGTCGATGAAAGTCTCTTCTCCGGTCCAATAGCGTGTGCCGTAGAACTCGCGGTTGGTTTCCTCAGCGATGGCATGCCAACCCTTCCCCGATGCTTCGCGGAAATCCCCTTTGTTTTTGTTGTTTGTTTTCTTTGCTTTCGAACCGGACGGCTGCCACATCGGATCGTAGGTAGGTGTCTTTGCTTCCGTTGCGAAGGTAGTTTTTACGGCGTGCTGCCATGGGGGAGAGTAGTTGGACTTGGCTTTGGCACCGCGATTGGAGTCTTTCAATTTGCGGGTCAGGGTGCCGATGTGCCATTTACCAAAATGACCTGTGGCGTAGCCCTCCGCAGCAAGCGCCTCGTAAAGGGTGAACTCCCCGCCCCGGAGATGACCGTTATTGGCTGTGTAGATTCCGGTGCGGTCGTGGTGCCGACCGGTCACCACCGAAGCGCGGGTCGGCGAACACACCGGAGCCTGAGCGTAGAAGCGGGTGAGATTGAGGCCGTTGGCTGCCATTTCGTCGAGGTGTGGCGTGCGGATTTTTTTCCCACCGTTGAAGCCAACGTCGCCCCAACCTAGGTCATCGCACATGATCAGGATCACGTTGGGTTTTTCCACGGCTTTTGCTTCGGCGGAGAACTGAGCGGCGAGAGAGCCGGTCAATACAAGTAATAAAATATAAGTTGACAGTTTCATTGTTTATTTCTCCGGGCCATAACCCTTTGAGCCATCGAAGTAGACCCCGTCCACGCTGACGCCTTTGGGGGTGCGTGGATCACCGCTGAGCCCAAAATAGACGATGCGGCAGTTGTTGCCTTTGCTCAATTGATGTTGTTTCCCGGTGATTCTAACAGACAATGAGTGTTCCTTGTTCGGGTCGAGTCCATCGCGCAGGATATAAATGCGGTTCAGATGCAGTTTGAAGCTGTTTTTTTCAACAAATAAATCCTGTTCTACCCAATCTGATCCATCAACACTGTGTTCGATAATGCCGGCTTCCGGTCCGGCGATGACCTGAATGGCAACCGCGGAACCTTGAAAGTTAAGTTCAAAACTGTCGCCTGGTTTATGTCCGATCAACTGCGGCCGCTCGTTCCAGCCGACCCGGACCTTCCCGCCTTCTCCTGCGGCGTCGTAGTTTTTCTCCACGGCAAACCCGTTCAGTTTTTTGGCGATTCGCGGAGCAAACAGTTTGCCTTTGTCCCAGGAGGCTGAATCGAGTTTTTCAGGAATCGCATGAGCAACGACAGGACGCGGTGCGTCCGACCACGCTTTATCGAGCAGCCGCTCGATACTGTCGGCATAGAGTTGCTGTCCGAAGGGGGATGGATGCACCCCTTTGAAATCATCTTTCCAAGTGAACTCGCCTCGCTTGATTCGTTCGTAAATTTCCTGGGTGATATCAAGCGTCGGCACGCCATAATGCGCGGCCACTTTATCGAAACTCTGAATCACCTCAGGCGTCTTTTCGTTTTCGTAGTCTTCGAGCTTGTCCGTACAGGCAAAATGCATCATGACGATGTCCATGGCGGGGTTGGTCCGGCGGGCATGCCGAACGATACCTTCCATGCCACGAACCATTTGGTCAGTTGTTCGTCCAATCGACACATCATTCACCGCTGCTTCTTCGAACAGAAGATCGACTTTTCCCTTTTGAATAACGTCCCGATTGAGTCGAAATGAACCATACATCGTTCCTGTTGAACCGACTCCAGCAAGGATGAACTTAAAATCTGTTTCCGGAAAACGCTGTTTGAGATTTGCCATCACCTTCTTCCGCCATGGCATTCCCGTAATCGAGCCACCGACAAAGGCGACGGTCCCTTTTTTTGTCGTTTCGAAAATGTACTGGGAATTTTTGAGGCCGTCGTGCAGCTCGAACCAGTTTTGTTGCAATGGTCCGTTGTAGTTTTGCCACGGGTAGGAGTCAGGTTCTGATTCCTGTGATTTCTTGTTGGAAGCTGCTTTTGTATTTTCACCAGTAGCGTTTTTTTCTTGTTTACGTTTCGGGTTACCCAATGCGTCGCGCTTTGGTTTACCGGAAGTGCCCTTCATCGGAGCCTTCGCATTTGGTTGCCCTGCCTCGTTTTGAGTCTTGCGATTTGGCGGTGCGACCGGTCGTGGCGGCGGCGGTAGGGATTCATCCCAAGCCATGATCGAATTGCGCATGCTCGACGCTTTTTCGGGATATTTGGCAATGACGTTCAATGTTTCGTTCGGGTCATTCACCAAGTCAAACAGCTCATCGCCCGTCTTCTTGTTCACATGGTATTTCCAGGTCTTGTCCAAGGCAGTGGCGAATTGCTTCTTCCAGTAGAGAAGCCGTTCCGGATTCCGGTCCTTGCCCAGCCAGATGTCGGCGACGTCCTGCCCCTCGAACTGGTCTTGGTCGTATGGCGTTCCTGTGAGGTTGCACAGCGTCGGCAGGAAGTCTAGACCAGAGAGAATACTTGTTTCATTAACCGTATTGATTGGAACCTTGCCCGGCCATCGAACGACGAAAGGGATGCGCACTCCTCCTTCGTACATTTCGTGCTTGCCTCCACGAAGTCCATTGGTCCAGCCCATCATGTTCGCACGAGTCGTATCTCCGACCTGGTTGGCTTTCAATGTATTTAGCGTATTTCTTGCGGGTCCTTGATCACTGGCAAAGACAACGACTGTGTTCTCCGAAAGTCCCAACTGATCGAGTTTCTTCAGCAACCGCCCAATCGCCGCGTCCAGACTCCAAACGTCGGCAAGGTAGTTCTTCATGCACTCATCGACACTCAAGTTCCATTCGTCTCTACAGATATCAAACTTGTTGGTTTTCATGTGAGGACCGAAAAGCGATTCATCGACTTTCAGGTCTTTGAACTTCTCGACAAACGCGGTTTCCGATGGAATGCTGAAATGTGAAATGTGAGCCCACACGTTGACATAGAAGGGGCCGTCCTTGTGACGTTCTATAACATCAATGGCTGCCTCGAATGTGTTGTCATCACGTCCTTTCGTGCGATCTTTCAGGGATGTGAGAACCTTGATTTCATCAATTCCGTAGTCAGTTGCAGGAGGGATTTTGTCAGTAACCTTTTTTCCTCCGACGCCTGGCCCGATATGCCATTTTCCAAAATGCCCGGTGGCATACCCGTTCTCATTAAGCAATTCCGTGATAGTTGTACGTTCCGAAAATCCGAAGTCGCCGACCCGCCGGTCGAAGGTGCGGGGGTGCCGACTGGTCATAAAACCCACGCGGCTTGGCTGGCAGGTCACACCCGTGGCGTAGAACCGGGTGAAGCGTGTGCCGTTTTTAGCAAGGCCGTCGATATTCGGCGTTTTCGCGTAGGGATGGCCATAGCAACCCAGGTCACCAAAACCAAGATCATCGGCGAGGATGAAAACAACGTTTGGTTTTTCCTGAGCATCAGTGAGGGACGCTGTTGCAAGAACTGCCAATGAAAATAGGCTAAGAACAACAATTGCTTTGTTCATGGTTTTTATCTTTCTACGCTTCCACAGCATCAAGAGACTTTAGTTTTTGGTGATGGTAACATCTTTTGTTTCAAGAGTTCCCCAAATGTGGCCGACGCCACATTGAATAACTTTGTTCCCGAGACGGTCGTCTTCGACGCTGAATTCCACATCATCTACACGGATGGTTGCCACATTGCCATCAAAGGTGACGCTTGTCGTGTGCCACTTGCCGGCTTCTGCATGATATTTTTTGGTCTTAACCTTCGCTTTTAGTTTTTTTGATCCGGGAATTTTCCCGTAGGTTACACAGCTGATGATGTCGGTTTTGGTTATGTCCTTGTTTGGTGTCCCATTTACAAAAACTTTGAAGAGGTGTGTAGGCTTGCCATTTTCTATAGTCTCAAAAACCAAATTCATCTTCTGAGGTAGGTCACGTTTCCATGAGAGCGAAAACGTCCCGTTGGTAAATGGCACGTGGTAGAATGTTTTTGGCCCGTGTCGATTGTGAGAGTTGTATTCCGTCTCGGTGCTCACAACTTTACGCACACTGTTCTCCTCACTCACATCGCCCCACTTGATGCTTGTTTGTTCTTTTGTTGGTTGGATCGATTGAGCGTCCCGGATTCGCTCCGGCACCAATTGAATCGTTTTCAGTTCTACTTTGATTTCGCCATTAGTCGGAACTGGAAGTGCGACCCCAATCCGCCCTTGCGGGGTCCACTGAGACCACGCGGCCGAGTTCGTGCAATCGATCACGTATTCATGCCATTTGCCGTCAGCGATTGGCCGAAAGTGAACGTCTTCGCCTTTCCAGCCAGTGTGGCGAAGTACGACTCTGCCCGCTCCTACCGTTGCACCACCGGTGATTTTCATTTCGAAGCGTAGCTTTGAATACTTTTTCGTATCCACTTCCATTCCTGTGTGAAGCAGCGGTGGTGTTGCGTTCGCTTTCACGAACACCCTGCAGACTCCATTTTCATTGACGGGATCTGAAACCAATTCTTTGGTTTTCGCTTTATGTATTTTCCCGCTGAATTCTGTCGATTTAAAATCCATGACGATATCATCCGGCAGGTTGGCAGGTGAGCCGAGTTGGTCACGCAGCGAAATCAAATATTTTGGTTCGAGCTCAACCACCTCTCGCTTCCATTTGTTGAAAGCCGTTTTCATGGCTGCATATTTTTCCGGCCTTTGCTCCACGAGGTTTTCGGTTTCGCCTAAGTCATTCTTCAAATTGAACAGTTCGTCTTTGTGCTCGGCTGACCATTGCTTGTTACCAAGATGTTTGAAGGATCGTAGTAGTTTCCAGTCACCGACGCGAAAGGCTTCTTGGCGCAGGTAGTTGCCCTGTGCACTCCAGTCTCGGCGACGCCAGCCGAATTCGCGTGTGGCATTCTTGTTCTCCAGCAAATTGATGCCGTCAAGCATGCGATCCTTGGGTACGTACTTCAGAGCATCTGCTGCTGCAAGAACGGTAACCGATGCATCCATCATGATCGAAGGCTGGTTACTCACGGTTCCCGCTGAGATCCTGCCCGGCCATTGCATTAGCATGGGAACGCGTATGCCACCCTCCTCCAGGTGTTGCTTCGATTTCTTCAATGGCCAACAATTACCGGATAGCATGCCACCGTTGTCACTTGTAAAAATGATCAGCGTGTTATCCAGTTGTCCTTGTTTTTTTAAAGTTGCGAAGATTCGACCAATTTGCGAATCCAGATGTTCGACCATTTTTACATAAGCCTCCCGACCTTCGGGTGTGCGGGATTTAGCTCCAGCATCAAATGCTATCGATGGGTCAGAAGTCGGGGCCTGTAATGGCGCGTGTGGAATCGACCAGGGCAGGTAGAGGAAGAACGGTTTGCTCTTGTTTTCTGCAATAAATTCGAGAGCTTTGTCGGTCCAAATGTTGGTCAGGTATTGTCCTTCAAGATCGGAAACGCGATTGCCTCCCGTTTCAAATAGCATTGGACGGTCCAGGCAATCTTTGTTTTTATTTTGGTGCTGAAAATAGCCGGTGTTGTGATCGATAATGAGCCAATCATCGAATCCGTGCGCGCCGGGCCACGAAACTCCTTTCACTTCGCCAACGTTCCATTTCCCGTAGACGGCAGTGGCATAACCAGCAGTGTTGAGCCAGGTGCCGATGGTCGGATCTTCGAATGCCACCACGCCGTCGGGAGAACTGTGGTAGGCTTCCGCCCACTCACCAAGACGATTGGGATAACGTGCCGTCAGTAGGGCGCGTCGCGATGGAGAACAGATCGGCGCCGCCGAATGAAAATCGGTAAACCGGACACCGTTCTTTGCCATGTCGTTTAGGATCGGCGTCCGTATGGGAGTGTTATTCGGCGCTTCCCCTTCCGAATTTGGGTTGTAACTACTGAGGTCGCCATAACCAAGATCGTCGGCCAGCATCAAAATGATGTTGGGTTGTTGGGCCAGCCCTTTTGAAATACTCAAAAAGAAGATCAGTGCCGCGAGTAATAGCTTGTTCATGCTTCCAAGCCTCATTGTTGAAATTCGTTTGGAGGAGTCACCACAATTTCGGCTTTAATGTCGTCGATGTAGCGAGATGATTCTGAGGAAGCCTTCGGCAAATCTACTGCCGCGATTTCGAAAACGAGGGTCTTTGTGTTCTCGGGAAGGTCCATTGTCAGCTCACCCGTGAGCCATTCGGTCGAACCCGGAGAGCTAAAAACAGTTCTGCGAGTTTCGCAGGTTACCTGTTCTTGCAATTTCTCTCTGCTGCCACTGATCTCGCGGAAATCCATGTTAAAAGAGCGGAGCACGAGGATTGTTTTACTTTGTCTGTCTGCTCCAGCACAAATAACAGAGGCGGAGAAGGTGATCCTTCCCCCCTTTGCTGGAACGAGATGGCCGACATCAACAATTTGTTCGATACGAGAATACTTTCGATCTTCCACCGGAAGCATCTTCAGCATGAATTCTCCTTCCTTCGGTTTTACGATGGAGTCTCCGGATGAGACTGTATGAGAGGGATCGCCGTTCCAGCGATTGAAGACCCTAGGGATAACGGTAGGAATAGGTGTATTGATTTCTTCGAATCCAGGATCGGACAAAGGGATATGAATCCGTTCCAACCTCGGAACCTTGGGAGTGGATTGGGCCCACAGAACAGTCGCGCTCAACGCGCCAATCACAAGACCTGTTATTGCGGCTGCCAGCGGCCGCCAACTCAACACACGGTCTGTTTCTTTTAAAGCTGGAGGGGAAGGCGGTGTCTGGATTTCAGCCGGTGTGAATTTCAGCGCGCGTTCGACCAGTCCGTCTTCAATTGTTGCCAGCAAGCGAAACCGCTGGCGAGCCTCGGGGCTCTGTGTCAATAATTCTTCAATTGCACCCTTCTGTTCCGGCGAAAGAGTACCGTCAAAATAGGATCCGATTAGATTGTCAACATCGTTCATCATTCGTAGGCCATTTCGGATTCGATACAATTAGCGATTCGCCCGCGAAGACGATGAAGCGTCTGATAAAGCGAGTTGGGATTCTTCTTAGTTCTTGCCGCTAGATTTTTGATGGACGAACCCGGTTCGTAGGCTTCCAGTAGTAGAGTGCGGTGCCGTGGGGGAAGCTTTGCGAGGCAACCTTCGATCGCCTCAATCCACGCTTCTCGAAGAGAGGTTTCCTCGCCCCCTTCCTGGAGGATCTTATCGATGATCTCGTCGTCTAGGACGAGCCGATCGCGAGCCTTGGTTTGACGAAATTTCATTATTTCGTAGCGGGCAATCATCGTCATCCACTTGCCAAATCCCGAATGATCTTCGAGTTGATCAAATTTTCGCCAAGCCACTACCGAGACATCCTGCATTACCTCAGCAACATCCTGTGCGGAGTACACGCCAGTTCGAACATAGGCTCGGACAACTGGCTCGTGTTTAGCGAGTAGCCGCATGAACTGTTCGTGCTGATCTGAAATGGCATCTGTCATCTTTTTAGGTATTCCAAGTTTCGTGGCGTTGTCCATTGAATCACAACGGAAGTCGGACAGATCTTACAAAAATAATTAAAAATACCTAGATTTGTGATGCGGCTCCTCCAAACATGCTCGCTCTTTGGCTTGTTCACGCTACCCGATTTGCAATCCGCGTTTCTTCATCGAAGTCGGTTTTTTTCTGCAAACCTACCCGTTTTTCTGCAACTCGTTTTCGATTCAGCGAGCTAAGGAAGGGACTAGCCTACCGCTTTGCCTGTTAACCTGATTCTTTTCTTCGTCGCCCAAAGGCTTCGAGAATCACCGGCCTTCTTTCTCGATAACCTGGCTTGCTCGCATGGTTTAAAACAAGGCGTCGATCGCCTGACCTTGATCGGTGATGGGAACGGGACGATCTCCATCGTAAAGATTCTTTGTGGGATCGATTTGAAGACCTGCCAGGATGGTTGCGAAGGCGTCGGGGACCGAAACCGGCTTGTCGACGGGTTTCATCGCCAGTTCATCACTCGTCCCGTAGGCTCCAACATGATTCAATCCGCCGCCGGCCAAAACCATACTGAAACACTTGGAATGATGCCCGCGACCACCTCCCGAATCGAATTGAGCAGGTCGACCGAACTCGCTGTTGATCACGATCAATGTTTTATCCAGCATCTTTTTCGATTCGAGATCCCGCATTAAGGTCGTTAAGGCAACGTCCAGTTCCTGGATTAGGAGGTGCTGATTCAGTTGGCCATCGTTGTGGGTGTCCCAGCCCGTACCGTTACGAAAGTTCATGTTGTGTGAAACCTCGACAAACCGCACTCCTGATTCAAACAGCCTTCGAGTTAACAACAATCGCTGTCCAAGACCTTCTCCATATTTATTTCGGAGTGTGTCCTTTTCTTTTGCTAAGTCAAAAACTTTCATAAAATCCGGACTCGCCAGGCGCAGACTTTCCCCAATCGCTCCGTCGTACTCGGAAAACAATTGATCATTGCCAAATCTTTCTTTGCCTGCTGAGCGGACGGAGTTGAGTAAATTTTTTCGGCGGGCTTGCCGACGGGCATCAATTTCAGTTGGTCGAGCCAACCCGGCGGGGCCCGATTTGACATCGGTAAGATAAACAAAACCGGCGGACTGCCCCAGGAATCCAGGGCCACGCGTTAAATTTGGATAACCGATCACCATGTAGGCTGGAACTCCTTCGTTAACCGCGCCGCGTTCATGAGCAACCATCGACCCAAGGGAGGGGTACTGGACGGTTCCTGTTATTGGCCGGCCGGTGTGCATCCGATTGGTTGCCGCCGCATGTTCATCGACCACATCGTGATGAACCGTGCGAAGTGCGGTAACTTGATCCATCATTCTGGCAGTCTCTTTCAGGTGCTCGCAAACTTGCACGCCGGGGACTGTCGTCTCAATTGCCTGATAGTACGAACCCGCTTTTTGTGCTTTCGCGTCGCCCAATTCCTTCGGGTCGAACGTATCAATTTGGGCCATGCCTCCGCCGAGCCAAATCATGACGCAATGCTCCGCCTTGCCAAGTTTGGGCTGTTGGGTGTGCAAATCGAACGCGGGCAGTCGACCTGCTGCTGCTACGGTTGCAGTGGCAACTGATGTTTTTAAAAACGTTCTTCGTCTCATCATGAATCCATCTGTTGTAAATTAATTCCAGCCAAGACTTTTAAGGAACGATGACCATCTCAGGACTGTTTACCAAAGCCCACACCGTATCCTCAACTCGTTGACGCCAGTGATCTCGCAAGAATCGCGTAGGCGGTGCACCAATGCGAGCAACCCTTTCCTGCTCAATTTTGATTTTGTTCGCCTCTGTGTTGAGATGATTTGACCACGAGACATAACGAAACCGCTTGACCTGTGGAGCAGGACCAATTTCTGCTTCAGGAACCATTCGTTGCTGAAATCCGGGTGAGAGCATTTTGATATGCAACGCTCGTTCGGTCAGCGTAGGCGGTCGAGTCAACAATCGTAAAAACAAATCATCGACCAGTTTTTCAATCGGTTGTTGCTGCAGAGCCATCGTTGTCAAATCACTTTCGTCGCTCAAACGAGTTAACGAATTTCCGAAGGTTCCGTTGGCAAGCACACCCGGTTGAATCAAATTGGGAGCTGTCTCGCGAGTCGTTTCCGGTTCGGGACGGGAATTCCGCCAGCCAAATGCTTTGAGAACATCCGCTACTGCCTGGACTCGCGGCAACGCAAGACTGGGGCGATCGCGTTCATTTGCTAACGTCGTCAACTCCCAGGCCCTTGTTGGCCTGCCAAAATTTAGAAATTTGTCGGCTGCCAATGCCCCTTCGATATCCATTGTTAGCGGTTCGGTATTCATGTTTTGGCCAACAACATGCAGCGCGCTGTCTACGATTTGCTCTGCCGTCATCCGGCGCCGATGTGGTCCGCTAAAATGGCGGCCGGAATCTGCAAGGCCGTCAATCGCGGTTCGTTGATACGTTTGGCTAACGAGAATGAACCGCGTTAACTTCTTTAAATCGTAATCATGCTGAATTAAGTGGTCGGCAAGCATTGCTAATAACTGCGGATCGCTCGGTGGGTTCCCCTCCCAGTCATCGACAGGTTCAACGAGACCGGAACCCATCAATCGTTTCCATATGCGGTTGGCAATGACTTCGGCAAACCTTCTTGAACCGGTCACCCGCACCGCCAGTCGTTCGCGTGTGTCGTCGAAATTGAGCATTAGGCTATCGGGAATCTCGGGAGCGATTTTCTTTAATGGCCAACTCGGCTGAAGTTGCGAACCAGGTTTGAGCGACGCATCGATCAGAGGTTTGCGTTGTTGGTTTTCGAAAAACGCGGCGGGAACGGTGCTGCTGCGTGGCAGTTTTAATGCCTTTCTATCTAGCATCGCCGCCATCTCAAATAGATCACTCTGTTTCCACTGATGATAGGGAGCGTCGTGGCAGCGGGCACATTTCATATTCACGCCCAGAAATGCCGAACCAATCACGTGCGCTTTGGCCGCCATGGGAACATCGTTTTGCGAAGCAACTGCGAAACCAGCTGAACCACCGCCCCACTTGCTGCCGAGCATCAATATCAATTCAGTCGCGAATCGGTCGGCGGGCTTGTTGTCGACAAGCGCTTCGTGAATCCACCAACGAAACGGGCCTGTGTTATTGAGGGTTGGTTTAAGTAAATTCGGATTTTCAGCGAGTACGTCTTGCCAATAGCCGACCCAGTTATCGGCCCAGCGTGGATCGCCAAGTAATTGATCGATCAATTGTTCACGGCGATTGGGTGACGTCTCGCCGAGAAACGCTTTTGCCTCGGCAAGAGTAGGAGGGACTCCTACGGTGTCGAGAAAAACTCGGCGGAGAAAAGTGTAATCGTCAACGACTTCGCTTAACTCAATCTTTGGTTGTTTCAGCGTAGGCATGGCTGCGCCGTCGACAATCCACCTGCGAATGGTTTGGATTTCAGCTTCACTCATGCCGTCTCCTTTGGGCGGCATTCGGTCTCCATCTGGCCCGGCTGTAATCATCGTCATCAAGTGACTATCATCCGGTTTGCCGGGCACGACGCTGGGCTCGCCCGATTCCCCGCCCGCTAATAGATTTTCGCGTGAGAAAATCGAAAGTTCTCCTTGCTGTTTTTCGCCATGACAACGGTAGCAGTGCGCTTGCAGGATCGGTCGTGCGTGTTGATTGTAATGTTCAGTTTGTTGGGTGGCTGTTTCAGATTTACGGCGGTTCACTTCATTGGTTTGCTTAATTCTCGTCACAATCAATTCATCAATTGAGGGATTTTTGGCACTGGAAATCAGATCTGCGCGAGCGTGTTGATGTCGCGCGGACCAGTAATTCGATTTTAAAGCGTTCGCAGTTTGTCTTCGTTTACGGTCAAATTCATCCAGTCGTCGCCTTTCGGAATCTGCAAATGTGAGCCAGCCCTCGTCTGTCAAAAGTGTTTGCGACGAATTCGTGTTGGGTGAAAGCAGGTGAAATATTTTGCTGCCCTGAGAGATTGCAACACATGGTTCGCCCACTTCAACGCGGCAGTTTCCGTCACCCACAATCATTTCAAACAGTACGGCGTGACGACCTCCATCTGATTGAAAAGTGGCCACTTGCTCATTGTCATTCATCCAGTGGGGCCGCATTCCTGCAACAGGCAGTTTCGGTAGTGGATCGACCACATGATGTGCACCACCGCGATTGGCTTGAATTTTGGTTTGCAGGATCTTTTTTCCGTCGATTTTTAAGCGAGAAAGTCCGCGAGAACGCGCCATCAGATTGTACTTGCCCGCGGGTAATTCAATATCAGCCCACGCGCGGATTAGCAGCGTTTGTCCCCAATCATTTCGGACTCCCCACGCATCGTATTTTTTGGGAATGCGCACAAATCCAAATTGGTCCTGTTCCCATTCCAGCAGGGCTGGTTCAACTTCATCCGGAAATACTTTGTGGCTGTCGATCGAGCCAAATAGTTGCACCAAGACTTTGCCCTGCGGAATCGTTGGTGGCTTTACTTCTGGCGGATTCCATTGGAATCGACTTTTAAGTTCTTTCGGTGGAACAAGTCGGCGGTGAATAGC
>JAQXDZ010000137.1 GCA_029251085.1 Mariniblastus sp. | reverse complement strand
TTGTCGATTAGTCATCTGCGTTTATCTCTGTATTTATGCCTGAACGGCTTAAGATTAGTTTGAAATGGTGTCACAACTAACTATGCGAAATCGGCCAGCGAATCCCCTAATCGATTTGGGGAAAAAGCCCATCTTTGGCGAAAACTCTTTAAGGGAGACGCAGGCCCTAGTCTTGGTTCACCATTTCCAACTTCAGCCAGGAGCGGGCGTAGGCCCAGTCGTTCTCAGCGGTTGAGGTAGAGATTTGGAGTGTGTCGGCCGCCTGCTTAACAGTGAGCCCGGCGAAAAATCTCAGTTTTACGATCTCTGCTTTGCGCGGATGTTGCTGTTCAAGTTTCTTGAGAGCTTCATCCAGTCCCAGGATGTCATTGCAGCCTAGCGGCGCAATTGCTGGAGCGATGGCATCGAGTTCGAGACGTGCCCTGTCACCTCCGCGTTTGAGGCTGGCTCGCTGACGCGCGCGTTCGATTAAGATTCGTCGCATCGATTCAGCTGCTGCAGAAAAGAAATGCCTCGTGTTATCCCAATGCTGAGGGGTCGTTTTGTCAACGAGCCGAACAAAGGCTTCGTGAACTAACGCGGTTGCCTGGATTGTCATTCCCGGCTTTTCGTTCGCAATTTTTGAAGCTGCTAGTTTCCGCAACTCTGCGTAAACCAATGGCAGAAGTTGTTCCGCTGCCTTTTGGTCCCCGTATTCGATTTCTCTGAGTATGATTGTCACTTCAGACATGAATTGAGAAAATCTTTCATTGGTTTATTATACCACGGGGGAAATTTGGCTCTGCCGAATTCAAATATCAGTGGATTCGTCAATTGCTCTAAACGAATGAACAAAAGCTAAATTAAAGATCTTGAGGTCGTCGGATTCGATTCAATGAGCGTATAGCGATCGCTTAGCAAGAGCTAGAAATGAATATCTGTAAAGCTTGTTAGCGATAGAACGCGATCAAGCAACACGAAATTCAAAATTGCGTACGGTTTTTGCTCACGGAAAAGTTTGTCGGCGTTCAAGATCTCGAAAACACCTGACGTGCTCCCAAGGTCTAAAGGTTGATAAGATAAGGTTCGAAAAGACTAGAAAAGATGCTGCGACAATAGTTGATAGCAGACTGGAAATAAAGGGTTAAGTCGCTTAATAATTAGATCTTTGTTCAGATGTTGGACGCGGCTTGTCTCTGCCCCCTCATTGTTACTGCCCGCGACGAGGTGTTGCCCAAGTTGCACATGTTCTTTTTCGTCGTTGGCATCAACTTGGGAGTTGGGTGTACTTAATTAAACGAGAGGATATCGAGGCGTGGAAAAGTGCTATTCCTTGAAGGACGCCAGTCTGAGCGCTTGTTAGAACATTCGTTGTCAGAATATTCGATTTGTTTATTTGTGTTGAAATTAGCGATTAGGGCGTTGTGCCTCCAGACGGTGGCATCCATTGCACCGAGCCAATTGGGATTGGCTCACTCGCGTTTTTTTCATTCTCGATGATGAGCTGGAAGTTGATTCCCGTTGGTTCTCGGTTAATTTTTACCTTACCTGCAGGGTGTTTGAACGAGTGAAGTTGTGCAAGGTTGGTTTTTGGTTTTAAGCCGAGGAGATTTAGAGGGTTAGCTACCTTTTCGAAGTTCTTGATCCTCGACCTGTAGTTTTTGCCGTCAACTTTGAAGGCACGTGATTTATCGTTAGCAGTTTGCCACCAGTTGTTCTCATCGCGTTCGATCGTGATAGTTTTTCCAATCGGAGCAAAATCAATTCTCAATTTAGTCGCGTTTGCCGGGGCTTGAGAGGCAGCGATCATCTGCATCGATTCAAACAGACTGATAGAAGATAGGTTTGCGTGCTTAAGAATCTCCCCCGTTTGTGAATCATAAGCCACCGAAGTGCCGGTAGTCGTTGCCGTAATTATTTGCTGGTCATCCATGCTGAAGCGCATTTTGACTGGTACCGTGAGAAGCGCATTTTCGTTAAGTCTGGCTTTTGCTTTTTCTTCAATTGGTGGCCAAGTTGGTAGCCAACGATCCAGCGGTAGCGGGTGCGTGATGTTGATGCTCAGTTCATCGTCTTCGCCGTCCAGTCGCCATGCCTTGATTTGGCATACGCAGACAGTGCCCGTTGCATCCAGTGTGGCGATTTTTTCGAAGAATCCCGCGAAGTCCGTTAAGGCGGCCACTTTCTCTCCGTCGTGACTGAAAGAAAGTTGACGAACTGAACCGATACAGGTTCCAAGTGTTTTCCCGATTCCACTCGAAAGGTTCCACTTTTTGATTGTTGTGGCCCACGCAAGGTTCCCCGTTCCGGAAGCGGTAATAATTCTTGAGCTGTCAGGTGAGAATTCAATTGCATGAGCTTGGCCGGGAACGCTAAATTCGTGCAGGAGAATTTTTTTCTTGATGTCCCAAACTTTGATAACAGACGAAGTCCCTTTGTTCTCGTGAAGGACGGTCAGGCCAGTGGCTAATCTATTGTCGGGGCTGAGTGTGATTTTTTTTGTGGTCGATAGGTCTAGTCCTTCGAGTCCCTGGTCACCGATCAAGTCTTGAGCTTGAGCGGGTGTGAAAAAGAAGAGCATCAACAGAGTCGTTGTCATGCTGACGATCGAGGTACCAATTAGGTGTTGCAAGATGTTGGACATTTTCGCACTTTTATAGTTGTTAATTTTGGTGTCTCGCCAAACGAGGATGTACTTATTTTCGCCAAAGTCATCGGGCAGAAGTGCCGTTTTTTGCAGTCATGTGAGTCTTACTTGTATCGCAAAGCGAAAGTTTCAAAGAATCTAATGCCTCTTGTCAAGAAATGCCATTTCACGCGTTACCGTTTGTTCATTACGATAGTGTTTGAATCGCAGTCGATTCAGCCCGTGTTTGGGATTACAGAAGATGAAGTTCGGTTTGGAGAGAATTGATGATTATTGAATTTGCAGCAAATTTAGTCATGAAAAAAACCGTTTTTTGTGTTCTTTGTCTCCTTGTTTTTGCTGGAGTTAAGCCCGCTGTTGTTTCTGCTCAGTCCGAGACGAATTCACAACCTGATATCGTATTTATCATCGTGGATGACTTAAATGATTGGCTAGGTTGTCTCGGTGGTCATCCCGATGCAAAGTCGCCCAACATCGATGCCCTTGCTTCCAGTGGTATGTTGTTTTCGCAAGCGTATTGTAATTCTCCCCAATGTCGCCCTTCGCGGACCAGTCTTAATTATGGAGTTTATCCATTTAAGACTGGGACGTATTTTAATGCAAAATTCAAAGACGAAGCCAAAATCAAGACCCCCACGATGCAACAGTTCTTCTCACAGAACGGCTACCGCGTTGTGAGTGGGGGGAAGGTGTTTCATGGTGGCCCAGGGAACGCGGGTGATTCTTTACTTGAGCGACCGCGAGATCCCAGACCTCCTAAGGGCGAGGATAACTTCAATGCCAAAGGCGCACCTAACGATGGTTATGCGCTGGATGTTACAGACGAAGAGATGGGAGACTACGAGGTCTCTCAGTGGGCAAGTAAGGAGTGGAACCAAGTAACCGACAAACCGCTGTTTATGTCAGTTGGATTTTTTCGGCCACACCGGCCGTTGCAAGTTCCTAAATCGTGGTTCGAGGAATTCCCTCTTGAGTCGATCCAGCGTCCCGTTGAACCCAAGGGTGAAGATGATTGGGCTGACATGCCAGAGTTTGCGCGTCGTCTCGCTCGAACGCACGCACACAAGGCACTCCATCAAGGTCTCAGTGATCATGAATATATGCTTGAGAACAAACAGTGGGATGTGACGATTCGTGCGTATCAAGCGTCTGTTGCCTTTGTCGACCGACAGATCGGCAGGTTTATCGAAAGCCTCAAAGTTAACCCTCGCGGACGGGAAACCATTGTGATGCTGGTGAGTGATCACGGTTGGCATCTTGGAGAAAAAAAACACTGGTGCAAAGGCGCACTTTGGGAGCAAACCACTCACATTCCCTTTATGGTTCGCGGCCCTGGTATTGAGCCTGGTGCCGTTTGCAAACAGCCAGTTAGTTTGATCGACGTTTACCCCTCCCTGGTCGATTTAGCGGGGTTAGAGATTCCAAACTGGATCGACGGTACCTCTATCAAGCAGCAACTTGTCAAACCAAGTTCGGCCCGTCCGCCGGCGATCTCATCTTATGGAGATGGGAACACTGCAATTCGAACGAAGCGATACCGCTATATTCGATACGAAGATGGCTCGGAGGAACTTTATGATCATCAGGTTGATCCGAATGAATGGGTCAATTTAGCGAACAAAAAAGAACATGAGGAAACGAAGAAACGCCTCATGAAAATGATCCCCACGAATCAACATCCGGGCCTGAAGGTTCAAAGTTGGTTTGATAAATTTCAAGAGTGATTCGTGGGATCTTGAGAATCTCTCGCGCCCGTGCGGGTAAAGTTGATTCGCAATGGTTCAATTTTTGACAGTTAAACTATTTACGAGTAGGTCTCAGTGAGCGGCTCAGTTACCATGGGGTAGCAATGATCGCTCAGCAAAGTTAGGGATTTTCATTTGATTCGCCGGGATATTAAGACTTTTGGTTTTGCCACAGCGGTTTGTCTATTTTTAATGGGAACAACGCTGGAGTGTTTCGCTCAGGATTCTGGGAAGGACTCGTTCGAGTCGACTGTTAAGCCGTTTCTGTCGCGGCATTGTTTAGACTGCCACTCTGGAGCGGACGCTGAGGCTGGAGTTGACCTTTCTGAACTACGGGCGGATTTTTCTGTTAACGAAACTGCCAATCGCTGGATTGATGTGATGCAGGCGATTCAGTTCAGCGAGATGCCGCCACCAGACGAGACTCAGCCTGATTCAATTGAAAAGGCGAATGTCATCGCTTGGGTTTCCGGGCAGATGGTCAAGGCAAACCGGTTCGAAGCCTATCAGAAAAAAATGCTCGCGCCGGATTACGGCAACTGGGTCAATCATGAGAAACTGTTTTCGGGCGAAATCGATACGCCGCCGTTTTCGCCTGCGAGACTTTGGAGATTTAGTCCAGAGATTTTTAAATCACAAGGTTTTGGAAACGCCAAAAGCCCGTTCACCTATGTGACCTCTGAGCGCGGCATTCGGGATTATGCGGCGATGTCGACAGCAGACCAAAGTACGGTCCAGATGAAAATGATCGTTGCCGATTCTTTTTTGAGTGAACGAGAAAAACGCGGTGAGTTTGCAGAACTGACAACCGGTCAAGCCATTCCAGATGAACAGAAACTACAAGGGCTGGTAAGACGAGAATTCGTTAGAGTGATTGGTCGGGAGCCAACCAACAAGGAACAGGCGAAATACCTTGCGTTTCTGAAACAAAATATTGAAGTCGGCGGCCTTTTGGAGGGATTCAAAACAACCATCAAAGCGATGTTCTTGAGTCCCGAATCCATCTATCGAATGGAGTTCGGTTTTGGAGACGTCGATGTGCATGGGCGTCGAATGTTGTCGCCCGATGAATTGGCTTACGCACTTGCGTACGCGTTGACAGACCATGGCCCAAAACGTAATCGTTTTATCCGCGACGCCATGGAGAAGGGGCAATTAAAAACCAAAGAGGACGTGGCAACGCTTGTGCGGACGTTGATGGATGAGCAACTCACCAGTGGCCACTGGGATCGAAAAGATCTTCCTCGCATTAAACGTTTTTTTGAAGAGTTCTTTGGGTTCCATCGGGCGGGCACGGTGTTCAAAGATAACGAGCGTAAACGCGTCGAAAAAATTGCTCAGTGGAATACTGAAATGCTGATCTTTGATGCAACGTTGTTGATTCAGCATGTATTGAAAAAAGATGAGAACGTCATTGCCGAGTTACTGACGACAAACGATTTTTTTATCGCCCATCCAGGAGACAATGAGTATGCCCGGGAGCGTTATGAGGAAAAGGTAGCCGAGGTCACGGGGGATGGATACATCGAAGCACGGGTTCAAAAACGCCAGGAACAGATTGACCGCGACTTTAATTTTAAAGCGATGCCGGAGAAGGCGAAGGAAGCACTTCAAGCAACGCGAAACGAAGCGACGCGAATAACAGCAAACTTTACAGATGCACTCGAGAAAGGGCTCTATTCCCATCCGAGTTTTCCATTCACGAACAAGTCACGTGGAATTGGGGACCTGTTGTATATTGGGCCGTACAACCTACCGAGTAGTGGACGTGTCGAGGAGCAGTTGTGGGATTGGCCGATAGAGCAACCTCTGAAGATGCCTGCGGATCAACGCGCCGGTTTGTTGACGCATCCAGCTTGGTTGGCGGCTCATTCGCTGAATGAGGATAATGATCCAATTCACCGGGGGATCTGGGTTTATAAACGACTTTTGGCGGGAGTCCTCGGCGATGTGCCGCCGGATGTAGATGCCTCGGTGTCCATGGATCCCCACAAAACTCTGCGGGAGAGAATGGAGTCATTGCGGGCGGAGCGTTGCTGGAAATGTCATCGCAAGGTCAATCCGCTCGGCGAAACTTTCGAAATATTTGATGACTGGGGGCGTTATCGAAATCATCATTATTTTGACGAGGAAGGTAAGATCTACCTGCGGCGAGATGGTCAGTTTGACCGAAAGTTAAAAGAGGGGAAACTGACAACTCGCGCAATTGACGCCTCTGGAGAAATTCGTTCTTCAGGTGACCCAGACGTCGATGGTGAGGTGAAGGATGCGGTCGAAATGATGCAACGGTTAGGCAATTCAGATCGTGCCCGGCAGTCATTCATTCGACATTTATTCCGATACTTTATGGGGCGGAATGAAATGCTCAGCGATTCAAAAACGTTGATTGAAGCGGAACAGGCTTATTTAGATAATGGTGGGAGCTTTAAAGCTCTCGTCGTTTCGTTGTTGAGCTCAGATTCATTTTTATACAGGCGTTAAAACTACTTAACTGATACGTGGTATATCCAATGTTAATAACAAGACGTCGCGCAATTCAAAATCTCTCGATCGGTGGAATGTCGCTTGCGATGGCATCCTGTCTGCGGTCGATACGGGCGCAGGTTGATGGAGATGAGCGAACGCTGCCCAAGCGATTTGTTTTTGTGGTTAAATCTTCCGGCATCGATAAGTTTAATCTCGTACCTGAGGGGCTCGAGAATCACTTCATTGATCCAGATGATGGTAAAAAGCTCGGCAATCGGGGACGGCGGCAAGGGCCGCTCGTGGATGTTTCCCTCGCAGATCATAAATTGCCTGAGAAACTTGCTTCATTGGAGAGTCTCAAGGATCGGCTAACCATTATTCAAAGTCTTTCTGGCGTTGGATTCAGGGGGAACCATACGAAGGGTTTTGGTACGCTTTCGCTGCACGATTCTGAAACCGTTGCCGTCGCGCCAACGCTGGACTGTCTTCTCGGGCGAGAGCTTTCCGACGGGCCTTATCCGATGTACGGGATGGCGATGAATGGGCGATTGCTCGGAAATGCAAAGCCAGAAGATTCTTATTGTTACCCAAATCTCTCGGCCTTCGGGGCCGCAAAACCAGTTGCCTATCAGGCCTCGCCGCGAAAGGCTTTTCTGGAACTATTTGGCTCAGCCGTTGCGACACCAGCTCAACTAGAAAAAAAACTGGCGCTCAACGGTAACCTGATGGACTTTCT
>JAQXDZ010000130.1 GCA_029251085.1 Mariniblastus sp. | reverse complement strand
GTGGACCCGATCGGGATCGAACCGACGACCTCTACACTGCCAGTGTAGCGCTCTCCCAGCTGAGCTACGGGCCCTGAGATAGACGCACGTTTGACAATCTTACGTGCGAAATTGCATTCCGAGAAAAACTCTAATCGTCTCTCGTGAGCGAACAAAATATCAACACACACAATCGGTGTCAAGGACGGCCATAAAACCAATCGGCTTTATTTAACAATGAGAAACGTCACAATTGAGTTGTTACAATTGCAATTCTCTAAAAACAACGCAGCAATTAGCCCGGAGTGCCCGCATGCGACAGCCGCTCATCAAGTCAGCTTTCTACCTCCTTTCGGTTACCGTTCTATTTTGCCTCAACGACACGGCCGATGGACAGACTCAAAAGCCGGAACAATCAGTAGAATTGATCGTCCTTGGTATCGCTCAGGACGCCGGATTCCCTCAGGCAGCCTGCCAAAAGCCATGTTGTGAGTTAGCCTGGAAGAACCCAAGCCTCCGCCGCCACGTCGCTTCCCTTGGGCTAATCGATCATGCCACGGGACAGAAATGGCTATTTGACTGCACTCCCGACTTCCCTCAACAACTCCAAGTCTTACATGAACAATCGTCAAACAAAAATGTACGGTCTGATGCACCGATACTCGACGGAATTTTTTTAACTCACGCGCACATCGGCCATTACTCAGGATTAATTCATCTTGGACGAGAAGTTATGGGCGCACAACAAATCAAGACTTATTGCATGCCCCGCATGAAAAGTTTCCTTTCTCAGAACGGCCCCTGGAACCAACTGGTCAAGCTAGAGAATATCAGGACGATTGAAATGGCTGCGGCAACACCTATTAAACTTAATGAACGTATCGAAGTCACACCTTTCGTTGTGCCTCATAGGGATGAGTTCTCTGAAACGGTTGGCTTTAAAATTCAAGGCCCCAGCCAATCGGTTCTCTTTCTTCCGGACATTGACAAGTGGTCGCGTTGGGATCAATCCATCGAAAAGATGATCGAATCTGTAGACATCGCGTACCTAGACGGAACGTTTTTCGAAAACGGAGAAATCCCCGGTAGAGACATGGCCTTGATTCCTCATCCGTTTGTCAGCGAGTCAATCCGCCGGTTCTCTCCTTTGGTGGAGACTGAAAGAAAAAAAATCCGATTCATCCATTTCAACCACACAAACCCCGTACTCCAGTCAGACAACGCTGCCACAAGAATAATAAACCAAGCAGGTATGGCTATCGCAAAAGAGAAAGAAACCGTCAAACTCTAATGCACGACGACAGCAGTATTAATTTTTCACGTAACGCCCCCCGTTTCTTTGAATTCCTCAAATCCCATGACTCCCCCCCTGCATTTCCAATCGAATCAAGAATAAAATAACGGGCTCTTAATTTGGTTGGGGATATCGGCACTCACACTGCCGACAAAATTAATGATCCGACTACGTACAAAAAGATACTTCAAAGGAAATAGCGATGGCGGAAATTACTCTCAAAGGCAATCCCTGTAACACGACCGGCGACTTACCTGCAGCAGCTGCAACTGCTCCCGGATTCACTTTAGTGGCGGGAGATCTAAGCGAAAAAACGATGGCTGATTTTCAAGGCAAGAATGTCATCCTGAATATCGTGCCCAGTTTTGACACAGGGACTTGTGCGCTCTCTGTTAAAACATTCAATACCAAGGCAGGACAATTAGAAGACACCGTCGTCGTGAACATCTCGAAAGACTTGCCCTTTGCCCAAAAACGTTTTTGCGCAGCAGAAGGGGTTGAGAACGTCACGAACCTCTCAGCCTTCCGGTGCAGTGAGTTCGAAAACACCTACGGAGTAGGGCTTGTCGACGGTCCACTTAAGGGACTTCTTACTCGAGCGGTCGTTGTGGTTAACAAAGACGGGAACGTCCTCCACTCCGAATTAGTCGGTGAAATTGCTGACGAACCCAATTATGACGCGGCACTCGCGTCAATTGGTTAGTTCTCATAAATTTCAGAAATGGCGGGAGCGGTTTCGATCTACACCGCTCCTGCTCTCGTTTAGTAGGCAAAACCCGTAAGCATCTGGATAGCTGCGTAACAAAATTTGCGTTCCCTTCACGAGATCGGTTATAACCGTTCCTTGAGATTGTCTGGTCAATGTCTCTTTTTTCAAACATTTATTTTGTGTCATTTATCCCCAACGATGTCACGACTTCGAGATTCGACTGAGTTGTTTTTTTAGGAAACGAGCACAAACATGCCTGGTCGAGAGCATTTTTCAAGTCTTCTCGATGCTGCTTCCGATCCGATTTGGTCTATTTCACTCGATGGCCTCAAACTTCTCCATATTAATCTCGCGGCCTCATCCGCGTTTGGACGCACCCGAGAATCGATGCTGGAATCAGACCGTGAATGGCAACTGCTTATTCAGGAAGAGGATCGCATCTTACTCAACGATCGTTTTAGTCAGATCCAAACGCTCCAATCATTTAGGCAAGACTTCAGCATTCTTAACCCGGATTGCCCGCCTAAATTACTCCACGGACATTTTCAACTAGTTAAAACGTCAGATCCTTCCAACCAATTTATTTCCGCGACAGCTCACGCTATCGATCGCGGAACTTCGCCTTCGCTACAACAAGAAGACTCTCTGACAATCTACGATTCGTTGTTAGAAAGCCTTCCAATCAATGTGTTTCGGAAGGATCGCGAAGGAAAAATTGTTTTTGCCAACAATCGATACTGCACTGACCTCGGACTCGCGCGAGAAGAGGTTCTCGGCAAAACTGATTTCGATTTTTTTGATCGAGAAACCGCCCGAAAATATCATGCTGATGACCAACGAGTCTTAACGTCTGGCGTGCTTTTCCATGATACGGAAGTCCACCCTTCCGGGAATGGTCCCATCCATGTCGAAGTTTTAAAATCAGCCGTCCTCGACCAGACTGGAAACCGGATCGGAATCCAGGGAATGTTTTGGGATATTACCGATCGAAAAAATGCGGAGGTGGCACTGCGACACGCAAAAGAAATTGCCGAATCAGCAAGCCGAGCCAAAAGTGATTTCCTCGCAAATGTGAGTCATGAAATCCGAACTCCCATGAATGGAATCATTGGCATCACAGATCTCCTTCTTTCCAGTTCTCCCGACCTCGAAGATCGAGAGTACCTCAACATGATTCAGCACTCAGCTGAATCTTTACTTGGATTAATCAACGACATATTAGATTTCTCCAAAATCGAAGCTGGAAAAATTGAACTAGAAAACCAACGTTTCGAACTGAAAGAAGCGCTAGGTGATACCCTCCGCTCACTGGCCTTCAAAAGTATTGAAAAAAACATTGAGCTGATTCTAGAAGTTGCTTCTGACGTGCCCACCTTCATCATTGGTGACCTCACTCGCTTGCGACAGGTGATCGTGAACCTAGTAATCAACGCCTTAAAATTTACCCAACAAGGTTCCGTCAAGCTGGTCATTGAAAATTCAGAAATTTTTGAAGGCGGAGTCGAATTGATCTTCCACGTAATTGACTCCGGCATCGGCATCCCTCTTGAAAAACAGAAACTCATTTTTTCAGAATTTGAACAAGCGGATACTTCGACCACAAGAGAGTATGGTGGAACTGGACTAGGCCTGGCGATTTCCTCACGTTTGGTATCACTCATGGGAGGGAAACTGGACGTCGAAAGCCAACCCAACCAAGGAAGTCGGTTTTATTTTTCGTCAAAATTCAGCACGGATTCGGCAATACTTCCAGAAGTTAGACAAGAACTCAAAGACCGAACGTTCCTGCTTGTTATTAATAATTTCGACCTGTTATCCAATCTTGAACAAATCCTTCACGCCTATGGCGCACAAACATACTCTGCGGCGAATACTGAAAAAGCACTGGATCTGTTAGCTCGCTTGGCAAAGCGAACCGACCCAACCCCTCTGGTGATTATGGATGGCGCCCTTGAACGTGATGGGGGTGCGAGTGCAGCGATAAAAATCCAACAGAATGCAACTCTCCCCCTACCCCGGATAATTGTTCTTTCCAATGCGAAACAACATGAGGCGAACCTTGATTCTACCCGCCTCAAAAACGTCTCACATGTACTTAAGCCGATCAAGGAATCCGATTTATTAAAGACAATTCGATCCTTACTAGGACTAACAGCGACGCGACTAACACGTTCACAATCAACGAATGCATCTACCTCTGAACCACTGCAGTTGAACGTGTTACTCGCTGAGGATAATCTGGTCAATCAGAAACTGGCGGCAGCTATTCTCAAGAATGCCGGGCATACGGTAATCATGGCCAACAACGGTCGTGAAGCCGTTGAAAAGTTCGAACAGTGCTCAATTGATTTAATCCTAATGGACATTCAAATGCCCAACACGGACGGAATCCAAGCAACACTTGAAATTCGCCAATTGGAGTTGGGGGGCTCGAAGCCAGTGCCAATCATCGCGATTACTGCACATGCCAGTGATGACGATCGAAAACACTGCCTGGAATCGGGGATGGATGACTACATCGCTAAACCCTTTCGCGCACGCGAATTGATCAATTTAATTCGTCTTCGCGCAGGCCAACCCACTCTAAATGCTTCAACTCCCCAAGGAAAAGAAATGGAATCTAGCTCTGTTATTGAATGGAATCGTGCGTTTGAAACTGTTGGTGGCGACAAGCAACTGCTTTGCGAGCTTATGAAGGTATTTATCAAGGACCAAGAGTCGTTAATGACCGCAGTTCGAAACGCAGTCTCCGCGAAGGACAGCAAGGAACTAAAGCTAAGAGCCCACTCCATAAAGGGCGCCCTTAATCACCTTGGCGCAATCCAATGCGCAAAACTTGCAGAGGCTCTCGAAGAGATGGGAAGTAACGACCAATTTTTAGATGCCGAAAATATATTCAACGAATTCACGAAGGCATTGCTCCCAGTGGGCAATGAGATGCTGAAGTTCATCGACACCAATGATCAGCCCAACTGAAATGGACTCAAATCGGTTCGGTTTAATATGTTGCATCAAGATTTCAAGTTCGAGTGAACCATACCTTTCGCCCGTTTAGAACCGTAAGGAAGCCAACTCTAACCCGAACTAACTTGCCGCTGCCCAGCGCCTGACAAGGCCAGCTACATCAGGGCTGGAGTTTCTGTAGCTAACTATTTCGATTTCTAAATCAAAGAACTGATACTTTTTCAACGAACGTTCGATCGCTGAGAGAATCCACTCAAATTCATTTCCAAATGCACCGCCGCCCAGCAGCGTAAGGAAGACCTTTCCGCTTCCCGTTTTAACTCGATTTAAAATTGCCGAGCAGAATACTGCTTCGTAACTCGCCTCAAGCACCAACCTTGCGAATGCTTCCCATTCTGAACTTTCATGAGGAGAATATGCGACAGGAAGTGCCGAGCAAAAAGCTTGAGTCACTCGGTTGCCACAACCTGACAAAGTGACCTCCACTCCCCACTGCAAACCGATCCTTAATGCGTCGCGGAGGCCGTCTAGTTCACGATCAGACGCACTGGCAAGCTGAGCAGCAATCTCCACCAGCCCTGATGCAGAAGCCAAAGCATATCCATTTTGCATCCGCCACAAACGCTCGCTCTTATTCCCCAGCAACTCTCCGAGATCTTTTAGCGTATCAATCTGACGTGTCGAGGTTTGGCCAATTCTGCCGTCGTGTTCCACAAAATAATTCCGATAGATCGTCGCCGCCCCAGCCGCAATTGCACACGCCGGTCCTTGCGTAAAATCCCTTTCGTAAATCCCAACTCCCGCTTCAGGAACAACGCTCGGCCCAACCATTTCCAGCAAATTGAATTGAGACGCCACCTGAAAAATTGCATTTTGATTCTGTGTGTCTTTATGTAAATCCTGGACGTCAGCGACGGTCTCTTTAATGACGATCCTTCGCGAAGACTCAACTGAAGTGTTACTGAGTCGAAGATCTGCAACACGTCTGCGCAACTCTCCCAAGGCAACCACCTCGAGCTGGCCGTAAGCGTGGGATGCTCCATTGATATTTGACCTCAAAACACCATCACACGCGAAGAGGTGCTGCCGCACGCTCGCTTCGGACTCTTGCTCAAGCCCAGTAAGTTGTTGGAACCAATTCATAACTGCTCACGGCCTTCGGTAACAATCACATCCGTTTCGAATCACACGTGAATCGACGTCAGCGGAAGCGAACTAGGAACTCAAAATAAGATCATTTTGCCTGTTGCTTATTTTGATCGAACATCCAATCAAAATACTCACGTTCGTTAAAGACAGTCCGCGATGCATTGTGGCCTTCGTTGGGGTAAATCTTGAGTTTCACACGTTTCCCACCAGCTTTTTCAATTTCTTTCACCATCGTCTTTGAACGATCCGCAGGGACGACTTTGTCTTTACCGCCCACAAACGCATAAACGGGCACCTTCGCCAAGTTTCGAGCCCATGCAGTCAGTTCATCCGTGATGTCTTTGGGACCTCCGGGCCCGATCCCTCCCACGATGGGTGCAATCGCAGCAAAATGCTCCGGATTGGAACCTCCCCACATCCACGAACCGTATCCCCCCATACTGTTGCCAGTTAGGTAGACACGACTTTCATCCATCGGGAGAGTTGCTTTTAAATGTTGGAATAAAACATTGAGATCCTGTTCATTCCAGATTCCCCGCTTGCCTTCTTTCGAAGTTCGAAGACATTGCGGCGCTACGATGATACAAGGTCCCTTTTTAAATTTCTCAATTCCGCGACAAACTCCCATTGGTTGCCCTTTGATTCGATTGATATCTTCACCAACACCTCCAGCACCGTGGAGGTAAATAACCAATGGCACATTTTTTGTATTGGGAGGATAAAGCGAATATACAAGGAACTCTGGGTTGAGAAAATTTGTTTCTTTTTCCAACTCCAATGGTAACTTGCTAATTTTTGGTCTTACCGGTTGAGCCCAAACAGAAGAACAAAACACCAACATCAAAAATAGAACAACAGAGTTTCTCATCAATCCCCCTCTAACCTTTGGCGGCTAGTTACGTCACGGACTTTAAACCTTTTTCAATTGGATCAAATCCTCTTTAAAAAGTCAAAACTGACAACTGTTTCCGAACAGCGTCGAAATTTGCCGGACAAGCGTTTTCGAAGACCAACATGCAATGCTCGACACCATCTGGCAAAACCACGCCTTAAGTCAATCTTCCGTAAAATGTCCTTCTTGCACTTTCGGAAAGTGCAACGCCGGGCACGGAATTGTAAGCCAACACGGCAAGAATCCGAGTTCGGTCACTTTCGTTTGGTGATACACGATGCACTGAATTCTTGCCGCGGAATAACACTAAAGTTCCCGGTTCGATTTGAAGTTGCTCGGGCTGTAATTTCCCATCAAGTAGATCAGTCACACCAGAGTAGTTCTCTTTTCCATCACTAGAGAATCTGTAATTACGAATGAACTCAAATTGCCCGCCGGCGTCTGGCTTTTGAATCATTAACGTGATGGCAAATGACGAATTATCGAAATGCCAACCAAGCTCTTGATTTCGTTCAGCGTAGTGGATGTTGATTGAAGAAAGACTATCTGCATAGGGATAGATCTCAGCGTGCCCCACTACCGTTTTTACAAATCCTCGAAACATTACCGAATCATAGAGTTTGCGTAGAAGCGAATCAGAAGCAATGAGATCATCGCAAACGCAACCCTTGGAAGTTGTCACCGTGCGATTAAGCGGATGACTCGACGGCAGATCAAGGTCTGGTGAGTTCAGAAAAACCGAATGAGACTGACGGCAAAAATAGGCCTGCTCTCGCAAGCGTAATGATTCATCAAACATGCTTGCCATGGCTTCGGCTTGTACAAACTGAGCTAGTAAAAGAACACCTTGCCCGTCTAAAGTCGCCTGACATTGCCTTTGAAAATCGAGATCAAATATTGGGTGACTTTCTAAATCAACAATGCCACTTAATTCCACGTTATTGCTCTCCAGCAAACTCACAACCAACTAAGGAGCTTTCAAGCAAAAACAGGCTCAAACCTGCTCATACTCCACCACGTAAGACAACCGGATGTATGCTCCTCACGACATCATTTATCCAGCAAATCCGATCTCGCATAGACAATTTCAATTGCCTTTACTTCCGCTCCGCTCGGTTCAATATTCCAAGACATAATTGTCAGACTCTGATCCAGTTCGAGTTGATAGGTCGTCCGCCACCCCCAAGGAGCCTTTCCATCCCCAACCTCGTAGGATCCAACAACCGCGTAGGAGCCTACAACCGAGAATCCATTTGCTTGCGGGACACCGGACGAAAATAAAATTCCATCGGCCATATGAAAATCGTCAATCCAGGCAATTTGATATTCATTGGATATAGAATTAAAAGCGATCAACTCTTCGCCTTCGCGTTTCTTACCGCCCAGCGAACTGAGATAATGATGCCTGAACCAGAGCCCTCCCATCACATCGTGAAACTCACCTCGGATAGGTGATTCGTCAGAAAGAACTCCATCCTCAAGCCATGTGCGACAACTTCCGTTCCAACAACCCTTCAAACCATTCAGTAAGTTTGGAACCATCAGCACCTCGACTTTACACCCTGATTAAGATACCAAACCGCTAACGCGTTATTTGGTAACGCCTAGATTGTGAGCTAAGCCGCCACACCCGTGCTGTTCGTCCGAATGCAAAAAACAAATCGGCATCGCGGAGCGAACCATCAGAAAGACAAACCTTAGCTGCGATCGAGAGTCTTATTTTGACGCCATCGCTCTCGTGCTCTCTCGACCGAATCAAAGAACATTGGAAACTCCTTACGGAGCCAAATTTGCTCAGCCAACATTCGCTTAATGCTGATTCCTTTGGAGAGTTGCACCGCAACTTCATTTCCGTGAGTTCGCAGCACCGAGCCCTCTATCGAAATGCTTTCACCGTCGTGAAATACAACATCACCAGCAAATGCCTCTGAGGGAGCAATCGAGAAGGTGCCCTCGAGAACAATTCGAGCACCGGCTTCAGAAATCTCAGCGACTTGATATGTGTCGTTACCAATTTGAATGGTCGGTTGGGACGCAGGCGGATATCTCAATCGATAATGAGATCGTCGAGTTTCACGTTGCTTGTCGTCCATGGAGTGATTTAAACCATTACAAAGGGCAAACCGGCGATTTGAATTAGTTATCTTCTACCAATCGACGCCGTTTTCAGTACTCTAAAGGTATCAAACGGAGAATTTCATCGCAAGCCAAACCTCTATTTCCCCCGAATCTACCACAGCTTGGACACCCTAATTTGCTAACGTGCCGGCCAATCGTTCAACCTAATTAAAAATTTTATCTTTTTGGTGTGTTTTTGCATCTTTGAGAGGGGCGCCTTTAGACCGCTGCAAGATGTCTCAAGCTTATTCCTATCACCCCTACTTCCCCGGATCGGGCATTTTGAGTGGTTGAGGAATCAGTTCTGTCAACAAAGGATAGGACCGAGGCAGACCAAATGAACGAACATTAACTTTCCCCACCCCAGCATGCTTCTCACTTGGTTCCCCAAGCATTGCGCATTCGGCTTAGGCACCTATCAAACATTTCACCGGGAATTGCTAATAAAAATCAGGAACTGCCCTCGGGGTTCATCGCCAACGATCCTAATGCCCGCCAAACTCACAGGCAAATTCGCCCAAGCACAACGCCACCCTCGTTACTGAATGACTGAACTAGCAACCCAGTCCACATCGCACCACGCGTTTTCCTCACATCGAAGATCTAACAGGTCTCGAACCTCAGTTCCTTCAAGTTCAGAACGTAGGATACTTAACAAGGGATCGGGGGCAACAATCGCGATCGTGTCGGTCTTGTGCTTGCGGCGAATCTTTTTCAAAACCACTCTCACTCGGTCTCGGGCAGCCTCCACTGGCTCGCCATCCGGCGGGCAGATCGAATCAGGATTGTCCTGCCATTGGCGATAGAGCCTTGGTTGATTTTCCTTTAATTCACTGCGGCTTTTTCCATGCCACAATCCATAATTCAAATTAACAAAATTCTCTTCAACTCGTACTCGTATCCCACCTGAACGCGACAACTGTCGAGCAGTCTGTTGAGAAGCGAGGCCTGCTGCAGAAAAGATCGCAACGATCCCAGACTCTTCCAATTCCAGAGCGATTGCTCTGGCCTCACGCTCGCCTTCCGAGCTCAGCGGCATATCAAGCGCACCGACGATTCGGTCTTGATCGTCGAGATCAGTCGATCCAGCGCGAACCAACAGAATCCTCGGTTTCTCATTGAATTCGATTTCGCTCATTGATTGTGTTTAACCTGTGCCATCATCGATTCCATCGCCACCGAGTAATCGTCTTGCTTGAAGATCGCGCTACCGGCCACCAAGAGCTGTGCCCCTCGCTCGGTCGCCACCCCGATTGTCGAAGCGTTAATCCCGCCGTCAATCTCAAGAATTAACGCTTCACCGCCCGGCATCCCTCGAATTTCATCAAACTTATCCAAAACTGGTTCGATAAAGGATTGACCGCCAAAGCCAGCGTGAACGCTCATCACCAACGCCATATCTGCATGCGGGAGTGCGTCTGCGATTTTTTTAGTAGGCGTATCCGGATTCACCGCAATGCCGGCTCCAACACCCAACTCTTTGATTTGATTGATTAAGCCACACGCATCCTCAGTCGCCTCGGCGTGTACAGTAATCATGTCCGCACCAGCGTCTCGGAAAGCCTCGATATATTTCTCTGGCTGAACCATCATCAAATGAACATCTAACGGCAAATCGGTGAGCTTACGCAAGGCAGAAACAATCGTCATGCCATACGTAAAATTGGGAACAAAAACACCATCCATTACATCGAGGTGCAATCCGGCCACTCCGGCATCTTCGAGCAACTCAATTTCACGTTCAAGATTTCCGAAGTCGCAAAGCAACAACGAAGGTAGGACAGCAGGAACTGCCTCTTTGAAAGCAGGTATACATTCACGACCTAGTGACATAGTCATCGACGCTTATTGTTAATCAGAAATTCGCAAACCGAAATGAAACCCTTCCGGCCTCAAAGAGCGCCTCCAGGAACGACTCGAAATTCTATCCTGACCGGTTAGCTTCGCTAGAGCCAAACACCAAATCTGTTCTAAACAAGGCAATACTTGGTGCCTACAATCGGAAAAACACGTAACAAACCAAATAAAAACCCGTTTTTCGAGCATTCCCTCAACCTGCCTTTCGTTTGGTTTTTTTTCGAAAAACAGCAGATTATTTGTCCTTATTGTAGAATTGGGTCAAATCAATCCCGCGATCCCGTTGCTCATCCTCCATGAGCTTCATCCGGGTTTCCAATCGTTCGATCTGTTTGACCATTTTTGGAATTAAATCATCGACTGGATCTTTTTTGACCGGTCGCGGAACCGCAGGATAATTTAGCTGCCTTTGCAGTGCAGAAAACAAATACATCGGTTCTTTACCACGATTTGCCAGTGCGATCCGCCCTTCTTTTTCTCCAAATAAAACAATCTCCGGCACTTCATCATCGCCGTCGGAGTCCTCCGTCTGCCCAAGTTTATTTCGCCGTGATAGATAATGTTCGCTATGAACGTAAACCAAGTCCGCGAGATCGACCAAACCAACGCGATGACGGATCGACAAAATCCACTGACGCCAAACTTCATCGTAAACTCCGTCCTCAGCCATCGCTCGTAAACCAAAATCATAATCCAAGTGGTTTTGGCAAATGGTCTCGAACTGAAAGAAAAACATTGATATCGGATCAGTACTTTCTGCGCGAAACTTGGCCTCGTATTCGAGGATTAAAAGTGCACGTCGCATATCAAAACGACCCGATTCATCTTCTGCAGCTTCCACTAAAAATGTCTGAAAGGGCGCAAAATAATGCCCGATCTTCTTCATCGCAGTCGCCATTGTGCCAACGTGAGTCAACTCCGCTAATAAAAAATCGATCGCGATTGGTAACTTAGTGGTGCTCAGGATCTCATCTCTCAGGTGACGCATCACCACCTGAACTGGATCTGATTTGTCGGTCCGATTGTTGAGCCCACGAAATAAGTAGGATTGCTCTATGTACTCTTCTCTAGCAAGTGTTGGCATGGAACTTAACTCAATTAAAAGGAGCAACGATTTGACAAAGCCGCAGGAAATTTACTTATCGATGAACTGAATATCATTTTTCCGGAACGTCGTGAACCGGAACGCGTCCCTCTTTGAGTTGCGCATCAAAAAAAACGATAGCTTGCCGCACCCAAGTCATATCAGAAAAAGTACCCAGGTGACCATTCCCTTTGGCAATTTCATGCTGGCTATCTAAATTGGCATCCAGTAATTTCTGATGCAGCTTTAAAGACGACTCCCACGGAACTATCCAGTCGAAATTCCCATGAAACAAAAAGAATGGGGGATCGTCGGTAGTAATGTAACTCGTGGGTGACGCGAGTTCATAAACTTCCGGAGCATCCGCTTTAGAGTTCCCCAGCCAGTAGGCCAACACATTCGAAGAGGGCGAGACCCAACTAAACTCGCAAGGCGCTCCCCCTGCTGCGACACATTGAACTCGCGAGGAGAATCCGACGAGAGACGGATCGACCTCTCCTTCTAAACCATCTTGCGGATTCGTCGTACCCAGTAACGCAACCAAATGCCCCCCCGCGGAATACCCAAAAGCGCCCAACCGTTTGGCGTCAATTTTATAAATATCGGCGTTCGCTCTCATCCACCGAACCGCATGTTTGCAGTCGTGTATTTGTGCAGGGAATTTGTGCTTCGGAGCATGGCGATAGTCAATTGCGACAACTACATAACCAGCGCTCACCATCCGCCACGCATGTCGAAGCATCGTGAACTTCGTCCCGCTGCGCCAAGCGCCACCATGAACAGCCACTATCGCCGGGAAAGGACCAGCACCGGAAGGAATGAAGATGTCGCACTTTAACTCACCGTCATCCGTTCGTTTGTAAACAACGTTACGCTTCGTCTCATAGGAAGGACGCTTTCGCTTTGAACTAATCGCCACTCGGGGCCGAGGTGGTAAGTCGTCTTCATTCGATTTCACCTCTTGTGGGCTGACAACTGCAGCTATCCCAATCGAGATAATTTCATCGTTCCCTGTGAACCGCCCAATGTATCTCTCAGCCAAAGCAGTAAATCTGGCAATCCCGACCTGAGCCGAGATTTCCTCTTGAGCCAGATCACTCCAATCGCACCAGAGCACAGGGCAGAGCATCAGCAAAAAGAACATGAAAAACCTTCCAGTAAGTGGACATCTCTGAGGAACTAATCAAACCAAAAATAAATCATCATGGGGAAATAAAAAGCGATCGCCACCGCCCCCTTTGGCCTAACAGCAACCCATGTCTTGATTGTAACGGATTTTGCCGAGTCAATAATATCCGTAGAACATGAACCGCCCCGACGACACCACCCCGCACTGGTTAACCTGACTGGATTTTGACGGTTCGCCACTTCATGAATTGCGCCGGAACCGTAGAATAAGACCTTCTACCGCCCCAGACGCGACCGTCCTGTGAACGTCGTCAATAGCTCACTCAAACGAAGAATTAAAATGAACAAGTCGTTCTCATCCATCCCTGACGCCGTCGAAGCAATCAAAATGGGGAAAGTCGTTATCGTTCTCGATGACGAAGCACGTGAAAACGAGGGCGATTTCATTTGTGCTGCCGAAAAGGCAACCGCCGAAAACATCAACCTCGTGATGAGTGGCCGTGGCGATTTTTGTATGCCGATTCTACCTGAAGCGGTTGCCCGGCTGAAGATTTCTCCGTTGGTCGACAACCAAAATAACAACTCCACAAATCAAACTGCCTTCCACACGCCTCTGGATCATATTTCTGCGAAAACTGGCATTACTGCAGAGGAGCGAGCGACTTGTGTTCGCGCGATCGCTGATCCAAATTCGTCCGCTGACGATTTTCAAAGACCGGGACACGTACACATGCTGCTTGCCAAGCGTGGCGGAGTTCTACGTCGCGCCGGACATACCGAAGCCGCCGTCGATCTAGCGCGAATGGCTGGCCTCGCCCCGGCAGGAGTGCTTTGCGAAATCCTTGATGACGATGGCAATCGGGCGACCCGTGATCGGTTAATGGAGATTGCTGAGGCAAACGGGCTTTGCATCATTACAATCGAAGACCTAATCGCGTACCGTCGTGTTAGCGAAAAATTGGTTTCCCAACAAGCGACAGCCAAACTGCCAACCCGTTTTGGCGATTTCAAAATCATTGCCTATCGTGTTCAACATGAATCGCAAGAACCCATTGCGATTGTAATGGGCGAACCGGACAAACAAGAACTCGCTCCGCTAGTCCGCATGCACAGCAGCTGCTTCACCGGAGATCTAATACATTCGCTCCGCTGCGATTGCGGTGACCAACTTGAACTCGCTTTAAAGATGATTGCCAGAGAAGGTCATGGTGTCTTGGTCTACCTCCCACAAGAGGGACGTGGGATTGGCCTCACCGAAAAAATCAAAGCCTACGCTTTGCAAGATGGCGGACTCGATACCGTTGAGGCCAACAACGCCCTTGGGCACAAAGCAGATGTTCGTGACTACGGTGTTGGCATCCAAATCTTAAAAGACCTGGGACTGCAAAATGTCCGCCTGCTTACCAACAATCCAAAGAAAACAGAAGCGTTTAATCTCCGCGGGTTCGATCTCAAAGTAGTTGATCAAGTACCAATTTTACCGCCGGTAAACGAACACAATGAGAAGTACTTGGCAACCAAGCGAGATAAAATGGGACACGAACTTCCGTTTGACTAA
>JAQXDZ010000125.1 GCA_029251085.1 Mariniblastus sp. | reverse complement strand
CCAGTTGCCTATCAGGCCTCGCCGCGAAAGGCTTTTCTGGAACTATTTGGCTCAGCCGTTGCGACACCAGCTCAACTAGAAAAAAAACTGGCGCTCAACGGTAACCTGATGGACTTTCTGACCGAAGATGCGAGAAGGGTCGAAAAGCAATTATCGGGAGACGGTAAAGAGCGATTCGATCTTTATATGAATTCTTTTCAGTCGCTTCGGAAAATCGAAAACAAGAAAGCGGCTCTCCTCGATCAAATTCAGACGCATGCACCGCGGCTTACTGAACGCTATGATTCGACAACGACCTCCGCGCGGATTGAATCTCATTTTGAAATTGCTTCCGCTGCACTAATCGCCGGACTAACAAACGTCATTACGTTACGCCCCGATACCCTTGGTGTGAAATATTCGGAACTTGGCATTTCAGATCACGTTCACGCACTGGGGCATCTGGGTTACAACACCGCTTCGAACGGTTTGACTGGTCATCAGTCGCGGATGGAAATCGAAAAATTGCATCTCCGAGAGATCGCAAAAATGGCCAAGAAATTCGATAGCATTCCAGAAGGAAATGGTTCGATGCTCGATAATACGATGATCGTCTATATGTCTTGTTCTTCCGGTGACCATCACTGTGAAGGACATGATTGGCCATTTGTTCTTCTAGGTGGCATGAGTAAGAAAATAAAGATGGGGCGCTACCTTGAGTATCCCAAGTATGGCGACCAAGGCCACCAAACGGTTGGCAGTTTGTACCTCTCGCTGATGCGGGCAGCTGGTTTGGAAACATCAGAGTCCTTTGGCCAGCCCGACTCGAATTTAAAACATCTCGCTTTGAAGGGCCCGCTCAGCGAATTGATGGCTTGAGTGTTTCCTGTGTTAATGGATGGCGGTTGCTGATTAAGTTGGCTTCGGAGAAATGACTGATTTGTATTCGTGTATTTGCCTAATATTTCCCAATCACACCCTTCGAAAGTCTCGAAGGGTGTCATTAATTCGGTGGGTGCGAAACGCAGTAATGTTTCAATTGATCTGGCAATTGCCCCTTTGCGTTCTGGCAGCTTCACCGATGAATGACGGGTACGAATCCCAAGTCAGGCCTTTTTTCAAAGCCCACTGCATTAAGTGCCACGGCCCGGACAAGAGTAAAGGTGAGTTAACCCTTCATACGTTGGAGGGTGATCTCGGTTCAGGGCGTGGGATTCAACGGTGGGAGTCTGTGTTAGATGCAATCGAGTCCGGGGCGATGCCTCCTGAGGATGAGCCACAGCCAGATCAATCTGAGCGTCAGGCTGTTGTAGATTGGATCAAAAAAGGGATCCGCGGTTACATCGAAAAAGCGAGGGCCGAGCCTTCCGCAGCTACCGCGCGTCGACTAACCAATTTTGAATATGAAAATACGATGAGAGATCTGTTGGGGGTCGACTTGAACCTCATCGAGTACCTACCTGAGGATCCTGTAAAGCCCTATCATTTCAACAATACTGCAGAATTCATGCTTCTTGGGCCGGAGCAAATTGATCGTTATCTCGAGACGGCTCGCCGCGTTTTGGCCAGTGCGATCGTTGATTTGGAAAAACCTGAAACGTTGAAAACGCGGCAGGAATGGGATTCGGGTGAATCTAATAAGGGGTTCGCGAAAAGTCTCAATCGCAACGAAATTGCGATTCATAATTCTCGCCGTGGCACACCCGGTCAGGGCATGGGGGTGAAGGATTTTCCGAGGACCGGCGAATTTCGGATACGCTTTCAGGCTTCGGCAGTTTTCCCAAACGGTGCGTCTGAATTGCCGCTCCGGTTTGTGATGGGCTACAACCTCAATATCAATAGCTCCACGCAGGAGGTCGCGCCGGTGGGAGTGGTTCACTTGCGGAACTCACCAGACAATCCGCAAGTCTACGAACTGCGGGGGCGTATTGAAAATTTCCCTGTTCAGAGAGGTCGGGTGCATCGTGGTAAATTGCAGCCGGACAGTCTCACGATTACTCCGCAAAATATCTATGATGACGGTACGCTAAATGACGAGAATCGATTTCTCTATTGGCCGAGGCAACCAGATATGCCACGGGCTGTGGTCGACTGGATTGAATTCGAAGCACCAGTAAATGAAATTTGGCCGCCGGAACATCACACCCGCATCTTGTTCGATTCTCCACTTCGCCAAAGTGATCCTGAAAACTACATTCGGCAAGTCCTGACTCGTTTTATGTCACGCGCCTACCGCCGGCCTGTGATGGGGGAAGAGGCGGACCGATTTTTGGAAGTTTACAACCTGCTGAAACCTCAACTCGGTTCTATCGAGGCAACCATGCGTGAGACTTTGGCGATGTTGCTGGTGACACCCCAGTTCCTCCTTCATACGAAAGCGGATGGCAAATTTATAAGTCATGAGTTTGAGCTTGCCTCATCACTTTCTTATTTTCTCTGGGGCAGTATGCCGGACAGGGTGCTTTACGAACTGGCGTTAAGTGGCGAGCTGAATGATTCCGAAGTGATCGCCGAACAAGTCAAGCGAATGCTCGCTGACCCACGCTCTGAAGATTTTGTTTCGAACTTTACCAACCAGTGGCTTAGTTTGGCAAAGATGAAAACAGTTCCGATTAATCGCGATCTTTACCCTCGATTTCTATACTACGTTGAGGCGGGGGAACGGGCTGGTACCGAGAAGCCTTACATTCCCACGATTCGCGATTACATGATGGACGAAACGATCGGTTTTGTCCGTGAGCTTATTCGCCGAAATGCCAGTGTGACAAATTTGGTAGATTCCGATTTCGCAATGCTTAATCAGTCGTTGGCGGCGCACTATGGAGTCGAGGGAGTCGAAGGCCAGCGTCTTCGCCCGGTTGAAATTAAGGCGGAGCATCATTTAGGTGGTTTGCTAACTCAAGGGTCGGTGCTGATTGGCAATGGTACTGGTTCCGCTCCTCATCCAATTTATCGGGCGGTCTGGTTGCGCGAGGCAATTCTTGGCGACGAAGTAAAAGCACCGCCTGCGGAGGTCCCTGCTCTGGCAGATTCTGCAGGTGATTCTGCTGAGCAGGCACTCAGTATAAAAGCACTCCTTGCTAAGCATCGCACCGTCGAGAGTTGTAATGACTGTCACGTTCGACTTGATCCGTGGGGGATCCCCTTTGAGCGGTACAACGCCATCGGTAAATATCAGAGTCTGGTTCCCAAAGAAGGAACTCGTGTTCGTGGATTTGATAGAAAACGAGACAATGACCTCGCCGGTTATGCCAAGTACCTCGAAGGTCTCAATACGCAAGTGGTAGTGGCAGAATCCAGGGTGCCGCACGGTCCGCAAGTGGATGGAATGGAGCACCTGAAGGCTCATTTGTTGGATTCGAGAAAGCACGATGTTGCTGAAAATATGATCCGCCGTCTGCTTGCCTACAGTATTGGACGTGAGCTTAACTACCGTGACCGATACGAGGTCGAGAACATTTTCAGCCGGGCCAGGGAAAATGATTTTCTCTTACAGGATATGATCGTTGCTATTTGTCAAAGCTCAATTTTCCACAATCGGACAGGCAACGTAAGTAAAGGTGACAACTAATGAAACATAAATCTTGGCATCTCGACCGTCGCGATCTCCTCAAAGGAGGAGGGATTGCAATTGCACTTCCCCTGCTCAATGGCATGGGAGCCGGATTGAAAAAGGTCATGGCGGCTGATCCCAAGGGGATGGGTAAAGGCGAGCAACCTAAGCGCATGCTCGTCAGCTATTTTGCTTACGGTGCCTACATGCCAGAGAGTCCGTCCGGCGTGCCTCATCCAGCAAAAAAGACGGAGACAGAAGAACACCATCCGTGGAGTTGGTGGCCGTGTAAAGAATCCGGGCCGTTGAGTTTCAATGAATCTTCTTCTCCTTTTAAGCCGCTCAAAGAAGATGTTTCTTATTTGCGGGGACTTGATCATGCGGGAGGATGGAAACTTGGTGGTCACAGTTCTGGCGATGTGTTTGCTACGGGCGCTGACATGATTGGGGCCGAGAAAACTAATAATATTTCTATCGATCAGGTAGCGGCTCAGTTGCACGGCCACAAAACCCGTTACTCATCACTCGTGTTAGGGACGGAGGGAGGGACTGGATCTTACGGGTCTTGCAAAACGCTATCCCATCGTGGTCCCGGACGGCCCATCCCCTCGCTTCACAAGCCGCAGGAGATCTTCAATCGTCTGTTTAATCCCTACACAGGTAAGGGAGTTGAGCAGGTGCGCGCAGGCCTGAAGCGGGATGCGAGTATTCTCGATCTCGTGCTCGAGCACAGTCGTAGTTTTAAAAATCGTCTTGGTAATGAGGATCAAGGCAAAGTAGATGAATATCTCGATTCCATTCGCGCTTTAGAACAAAGAGTGGAACGAACCAGCAAGTGGACTCATGAGGCTCTGCCTGAAGTTGATACAAAAGGACTCAATCTTGAGGTCTCGCATAAAGAGCCTGAGGAATACATCCGATGCATGTATGACTTGATTTATCTAGCATTCCGAACTGATTCGACACGATTCGCAACGTTGATGTTGGAAAGCGAGCAATCGTCGAACAGCGAAATGTGGAATTACGCTACCTATGTTCTTGGATACAAAGGTGCCACTCACGATATTGCGCACAAGCGTCCGGCTGATTACTCGGGGAAATGGGATCAGTGGCGGGCCAAGCAACACGCCTATTTTCTTCAGCGTCTTCGCGATACGCCAGAAGGCGATGGCAATATGCTGGATCGCACACTAGTGCTTTGGGGTTCGGCTCATCCACACGCATCTCACAGCACCAAAAACTACCCGATCCAACTCGCTGGCGGCAGTCGTTTAGGAGTCAAGCATGGACACCTTCATGAATTTATTGGTGAGAAAAAAGTCCCGTTAGCGAATCTGTTCGTTTCAATGCTCAATGCGGTGGACGTTCCAGTTGAAAAATTCGCTGATAGCTCAGGTCGGATGACTGAGTTAATTCGGTGACGGCCGGGCATGTTGAAGTTTGCGATAAGCGTGGCTTCGTTAATGAGTTCGCTTAAAAAGGTTGAAAGGTACGCAGGCTCTTTGTTAGCGGCCAGCTTATAATTGGGTCGGCAATAAAGGTGCAGTAATATCGGTGCAGTAATAATTTCATGACTACAATTTTGACTGAACAGATGCACAAAAACAGTTTGAAATTTCGCCTTTGGTTCGTCGGTTTCGTGTTTTTTTTGTTAGGCGATGTTAGCCTTTTCGCCCAAGAGGAAATTCCGCTTCGTAAACCGAATGCTCCTAAGCTCCCCGTCGTCTATCCCGAGATTGTTTTGCCAGAGGGATCAGGGCCACATTATTATGTGAAT
>JAQXDZ010000117.1 GCA_029251085.1 Mariniblastus sp. | reverse complement strand
TTGAGGTGTCGCTTATGAATCGACCTGTCTTCATCGTATCTCTAAGCGTCGCAACTGCTCTGCTTGTGTGGGCGTTCAGTATTCGCGAGAAAGAAGGCCTGCCTATTTTCGCCATAGGGGCCGCTCTTTTTCTTTGCACTCTTGCCGTCGGTTCGTTGCGATTCGGTACCCGTAATGCGCCGACGACAAACAAGTACGTAATTTTGGGGGCACTTACTGGCCTAATCCTTGGTGGAGTGGTCGGAGCAGCAAGTGGATTTGGCGGTGTAGTGATCTCCATTTTTACTCCCGAATTGATGGTGCAAGACTTTGGTGCATCCTTGGGAGCGATGGGTGGTGGAATACTTGGTGCTTTCATTCTCGCTTTGCTGTTTGGCACCTTGCCGTTGTTCGCGGCGGGGCATCGGAGCGCCGTCCGATCTGAGAATTCCTAGGCTTTAGGGGTAAATCGTAACGTAGACATTGCATAGCCTTAGGGTGAGCCGAAGATCGTGATGGATTGTTTGTGCACGGAGGTAACCTAGGCTGACTTCCATTAGCTTGGTTGGCTTCCGCCGGAGAGGCCGTCAACGTTCCCGCCGTCTTGACTGTAACGCGAAAGTGTCAGTTCGGCATGATTGTCGACGTGGTTCAAATTGTTCATGTTTCCAAGATTGACGAGCGCTAATTAGCCCATTGATCCGGATCGTTGGGTAGCAGTATAGAAATTTCCGGAGAGGTTTTGCGAATTGACCGGGTGAATTGTAAAATTGGACGATCGATTCAACGCGTCAAATCAACACATTGACATCCCGGCGCGTTGATGAGAATCTGAGATGACCGGGTGGTCATCATTGTTTCACGCAAACCCTTTTGAGCTTTGAGAATGAATTTGAGACTATGCGCTATAGCGGGGGCCGTTTTTGTTTTGCTGCTTGGGAATAGCTTCCTGATTGCTCAGGATCGCCCGTCGATTGAAATTTGGCCAAAAGGGCTTCCAGCAGGATCTATCAAGCTACCTCCTGCAAAAGTAAAGGAGTTGAAAGAAAAAGAGAAAGTTCACCCTCGCGGGCATGTTCTTTATTGCGATACTCCAACACTCTCGGTGTATCTGGCTGATCCCAAAATAGCGACCGGTTGTGGCGTTATCATTTGTCCTGGTGGAAGTTACAACGTTTTGGCGTGGCAACACGAAGGCGTTCAATTGGCTGAGTGGTTTAATTCCATTGGTGTAACAGCTTTCATTCTCAAGTATCGCGTGCCGCGACGGAATCCAAACAAAATTCACTGGGAGCCAATGCAGGATGTTCAACGGGCGATTCGAGTCGTTCGGCAGGATGCAGCCAAATTTAAAATTGCCCCGGATCGAATCGGAGTGCTTGGTTTTTCGGCGGGCGGCCACCTAACCGTCATGGCTGGCGTTCAATACGACACTCAATGTTACGAGCAGGTTGATGAAGCGGATTCGTTAAGCGCCCGTCCAGATTTTATTTGTCCAATCTACGCGGCCTACCTCGGTGACGGCTATTCGGATGCCAAGGCTGAATTAGGTTCGCTGGTCAAAGTGACTGACCAAACGCCTCCGGCTTTTATGGCAGTGACGTGGGATGATAAATTTCGTGGAGCTCAATCTGCCCTGTTATTTGCAAAACTGAAAGAGCACGGTGTTCCCGCTGAATTTCACGGGTATTCAAAAGGTGGGCACGGATACGGGATTCGAGAGTCTGAACTTCCCGTCTCCAAGTGGCATCATCAGCTTGAGAGTTGGCTAAAAGTCTCTGGATTTCTCAGTCCTTAAACGATAGCCTTAAAGTGAGATGAAATTCAATGGAAAGTGAATGATGAAAATATTTGTGATTGGTTTGATTGCTGGTGTGGCAGCCTGTTCGGCTTGCCATGCCCAACAGTCGATCCCGCATGTCGACGAGTTGATGAAGCAATACGATCTCGATCAGAACGGTGCACTTGCTGCGTCAGAGGTCAAAGGCAGTCGGTACGCTCGGCAGTATGCTCGTTGGGATGCTGATAGTGACGGTTCTGTTTCGAAGGAAGACGTGATTCAATTTCGAGCGAAATTTGGAATTGCAGCGGATGGTAGCCGGATGAGCAAACCATCGAGTTTGCCAAAACCGACATCCCCGCAAAGTTTGAAAATTCCCAGCATAGAATCATTGCTTCGGGTGGACCGCGATCACCTACCGACGCGGCAGTTGAGTTCGAACTCCGAATATGTGCTCCGGACACAACCCCATGAGGCCATCGGTGATTCTTATGTCGTGCTGACGGATCACACCGAGTCAAATTACCTTGAATCGCTGAATCGGTTGGCTGATCATCGCGGTGGCGATGTGATACAGGTAAAAGATCTGGCACGAATCGGTGAATCGGAATCTGAGCTTGAGCGTTTGCGAGGAGAGTTGCGGCAGCGAAAAGTAAAATGGGTGGCGATCGCTCCGCGTTTGGAAACCTTCCGGGAGAACACTGTTTTAGGTGCATGGGAATTATTAAGCTCTCTCGATTCTGATGTAGAGCTCGACTGCCAGCCTGGTTTTTTGGTGGCGTCAAACTTTCCAGCATTTAGAAAATTGATTGATCAGTCCATTAACTATTCATCGATTAGCTCGAAAAACATACGCCCTTTCGCGATTAGTCAGGTTCAAAATTCAACGGAAACTCGATCGCTTCAAAAATCAGCAATGCTGAAATCTCATTTTAAGGAATCTGGAATTCCAGTTCCCATCGTTGCCATTTATGGAGCTCAAGCGGATGCAGCGCCAAGATTGCCCGGAGATCAAATTTGGAATCTAAAAGTTGAGTCCAGGAAAAAATTTGTTCAAACAATGCCTGCTGACGCCACGAAATCATTACAGGATTCGAATCTCGTCGTGATGCATGGACACGGAATCCCCGGGATGTCCTGCAGCCTTGATGTTGATGGTTTGCCCTCAGATATGTCGGGGAAAATTCTTCTATCAGGATCGTGCTTTTCAGCCTCTCCGGTCGCCTCGGACCTCCCGCCGATGCGTCAGGCTCCGGGCGGGTATGAGGTTCAACCACGTGATGCTTTCATTCTGCGTGCGATCGATAATGGCGCGGTCGTCGCGTTTGGCCATCAACGGTTGAGCAGTGGTTTTCCACATCTGTACCCCGTTTTAGAGTCATGGGTAGAGGGGCAAACCGTCGGTGCTGGTTATCAACAATTGATCAATGCACTGATTGAGTTTGGTGGTTTCAAATCCGGGGAATTTTTGATTCAGAAGGATCAAAAAAACAATAAGCGGCTACCACAAAATCGTCTGTTGTATGTTGTGATTGGCGACCCTGCTCTACAGCCAATTCAGCGATCGAACTAACGAGTTGATTTTTAAAAAACATTTAAAACGCGAGTAAGGCGAATATGTATCTTCAGACTTTCCCGTTGTCTTTACTTTTTTCATTCGTCGCTGGGATTTTCAGTTTGCCGGCACTTGGCATAGCTGAGTCAGAACCGAATTTTGAGGATCGACCCAATGTGATTGTTTTTCTTTCCGATGATCAAGGCTATGGTGATTTTAGCTATACGGGAAATCGGGATTTAGAAACTCCCAACATTGACGGGCTGGCGCGAGATGGAGCGTTTGTTGGTCAGTTTTTCGTTTGTCCCGTCTGCTCTCCAACGCGGGCTGAATTTCTCACGGGGCGATATCATCCCCGCGGAGGCGTTTTTTCGACTGGAGCCGGTGGCGAACGATTGGATCTCGACGAATCGACGATCGCCCAGGCGTTCCAAGCGGCGGGTTATGCAACAGCAGCGTTTGGGAAATGGCATAACGGAATGCAGGCGCCCTATCATCCGAATTCTCGCGGATTCGACGAGTACTACGGGTTTTGTAGTGGGCATTGGGGGAATTACTTTGATCCAATTCTCGATCACAACGGACAAATTGTACGAGGCAAGGGATTCATCATCGATGATTTCACAGATCATGCGATTGAGTTTATTGAGGACCATCAAACGAAACCATTTTTTATCTACCTTCCTTACAATACTCCGCATTCACCGATGCAGGTTCCAACTAAGTATTGGAATAAATTCAAAGAGAAGCAGCTGACACAAATGCCAAATTCTGGCAAAACCAAAAATGGTAAAGGCACGGATCATGCCCGGGCGGCCTTAGCGATGTGTGAAAATATTGATTACAACGTCGGCCGGGTCCTGGAGAAACTGGATGAACTAAAATTAGCAGATAATACAATCGTTCTTTACTTTTGCGATAATGGTCCCAATGGGGCGCGCTATAACGCTGGCTTGAAAGGGCGCAAGGGTTCGACGGATGAAGGGGGAGTTCGCTCGCCGTTGTTCGTTCGCTGGCCAGGAGTGATTCCCGCAGGTAACAAAGTGAATCTGGTAACCGGGGCGATTGATTTGTGGCCTACCTTAACTTCACTCTGTGGAATTCCTCTTCATGACCAACCAGATCATCCATTGGATGGAATTTCATTTGATCTGGAACTACGGGGAGCGAAAGTAAAGCGAAAGCCGAGATACCTATTCAATGCCTGGCGAGGCAAGGTGAGCGTGAGGACGCCACAGCATCGACTCGACAACAAAGGTGTGTTGTATGATGTAATGAATGACCCCGGTCAGCAAACACCTGTCAACGATCGCCCAAAAATAAAGCAGGAGTTGCAGGCAGCGGTAGACGATTGGAAGTCGACAGTGCTGGCCGAGTTAGAGGAAAAGCAGCGGGTGTTTCCGGTTGGGCATCCAAGTATGAAAACAACTCAATTGCCAGCGCGTGATGCGGAAGTCACTGGTGCGATTAAGCGATCTAATAAGTTCCCTAATTGTTCGTATTTTGGTAACTGGGTGAATCCGGACGATACGATCTCGTGGCCTGTGGAAGTCATGCAATCTGGAAAGTATCGCGCGGAGGTTTATTACTGTCTGGCCCAAGACAATGTTGGAGTTGAATTGCAATTATCGATGGACGCCCATCGGATAAACAAAGTGGTCAACGAGGCAAACGACCCCCCTGCCCTCGGTGCTGAAAACGATCGATCTGTTCGGGGCGAGTCACTAGTCAAGGACTTCAAAGCCCTCGATATGGGTGTGATTGAGCTAGATCAAGGAGTCGGTCGAATCGAGTTGCAGACCGTGGAAATGCCCGGCAAGGAATCGATTGAGTTTCGGCTACTTATGTTGACTCGAATCGAGTGATTTGAAAATGGACACATCAGCGAACCTCAAGGAATTTCGGAAGGCAATTCGATCCGCTCGCAAATCGGTAGCCGAACCTGTGCGGAAGCAGTGGAATGCGGAAATTTCCGCTCACATTTTTGAGACTCCAGAATATCGAAAGTCGAAACGAGTGGCTGGGTTTCTTGCATTTGACGGCGAGGCTGATCCCAGATGCGTGATGGATCAAGCAATCAAAGATGGGAAACAAGTTTTTGTTCCCCTCATGCAAGGGAAGGCGGAACCCCTGCTCTTCATCGAGTGGTTCCCGGATACCAGGTTGAAAATCAATCGGTTTGGCATCGAAGAACCGGTCGTGGGTGAGAACTCGATTTTGCCTGCTGCTTCTCTTGAGTTGGTCATAACTCCGCTCGTCGCATTCGATGCGGTTTGCAATCGAATTGGAGTTGGCGGCGGATTCTACGATCGAACGTTTGAGTTTCTGAATCGGAGAGGTGGTCAACCGGTTGTCACTAACGGCATTGCGATGATTGGGTTCGCTTTTGAATTACAAAAGCTTGATGCAATTCATGCTAAACCATGGGATGTTGGGTTAACGGGTGTGGCGACCGAATCAAAGGTCTACCGTCCCCATTCCGTTTGATTTTGGCGGCTGACTCGAATTGACCAACGAGAGGGACGACGAGGCTGCCCCGCCGTTTCCCATAAACCTGCCCGTCGTTAGTTGGGTTGAATCCGGTCGCCCAGCTTCCCTTTAATACTCGAAGTGAGTTTTTGAATTTCGAGCAGCAGCTGTTTTTCCGAATTGTTGCCGATCGAATATTTATCGAGCATCGAAGCCATCCAGTCTCCTTCTTCCACATCGATCTCGCCGGGCGAATTCATGTCAAAGATGATCAGGCGAGAAATCGAGGCAACGAAAAATGCAGACCATTCGGGGCAGTTCTCGTCGTTCTGGTTAAGTGAATGGTTAACCCTTAGCAACTGTTCTACTTCGGTTTTATCAATCACCCAATCCTGGCGCACGAAATCTTCTAAGACCTTTACTTGCTCGGCATTGATAGAAGAGCTGTCGAAGATCTCTTTTAATACGTCTCGGACGGGATGGTTCGCTGAACCCATGATTGGTTCCCTAAATATTGCTAAGGTTGGACTAAAAAATTGAGTTGTCACCATGTTAACACTTTACTTGCAAATTGTTGAGAAGGTAGTTTGAAAAGTCTTATGGTGATCTATTCGTCAACGCCCCTGATTTATTGGTATTTTTAGATTGATAATTTTACGGACAGTCTAACGGCTGATATTAAGCTGGAAATATCGGCTTTACCTTGCCAGGCGATATCGAGAGCAGTGCCATGGTCAACGCTGGTGCGAATCAGAGGAAGGCCGAGCGTAATATTGACACCGGTGTCAAAGTTTAAGGCCTTGAAGGGTATTAACCCCTGGTCGTGATACATGCAGATGTAGCCATCTGTTTCATCGCGTTTCCATGGCAGAAAAGCGGTGTCTGGCGGGATGGGACCGGTGATGTCGACCCCTTCATCCGTCGCGCTGGTGACCGCGGGAAGGATGATGTTTTCTTCTTCATTAGACCCGAACAGACCGCCCTCTCCAGCGTGTGGATTTAGTCCCAACGCAATTAGTTTTGGCTTGCGGCCGAGTATGCGAGTCAACGCTTCGTCAGTAAGTGAAATCACCTCGCGAATTCTGTCGGTGGTCATCAGTTGCGGCACTTCATGGTAGCCAACGTGGGTGGTTACGAGACTACAACTGAAGGTGGGGGCTGTCATCATCATGCAAAAACGATCGGAACTCGCTCGATCGGCAAAGAGTTCGGTGTGCCCAGGATATTCAATCCCTGCCATTCGCCACGCCTCTTTGTGGATGGGGCCTGTGACGACGGCATCAGTGATTCCTGAGATGGCTGAGGCAATTGCGGATTCGATAAATTGAAAAGATGCTTTCCCCGTTTGGGCACTGATTTGGCCCGCGACTAAGTCGACTCCAGCGTCATTGGAAAGGTCTACGAAAGTGGCGGGAGCATCCGTCTGCAGGTCAATTGGGTCACCCTGAACAATAGCGCATTCGGGAAAACTCATCCCCATGTGTGCTGCCGTTTTCTCGATGGCGGTGAGGTCGCCAAAAATGACGGGGTGACATTCCCCAAGTACGGATGTAGTTGACAAAAGCTGCAGGCAAAGTTCTGGTCCAACGCCAGCGGGGTCGCCCATCGTGATGGCAATGCGGGGAGATTTCAAGGAAAAAATACTTTCTGCTGGGGCGAGTCAAAAAATCAAATGATGCAACAATTCAAATTATACACGCAAATGCGACGCCGAAAGATCTTGCTTTCGAAAGGTTAAATACAGTGATAGAATGGATGAACTCGGCTTCGAGTTTAGGCGTTCCATTTTCCATCTTTTGTAAGACGTAATTATGTCACGAAACTTGTTTTCATCGATTGTCACTGTAATTCTCCTGATTGCCATTGGTTGCGGTTCAGGTGAGAAACCGGCAGCGTCCTACAACGGTAAACCGCTTAAGTTAGCCGTGATTCCCAAAGGTACAAGTCACGAGTTTTGGAAGTCAGTGCATTTTGGGGCTGAGAAGGCGGCGAAGGAACTTGGGAATGTCGAAATTGTTTGGCGCGGGCCAGTGGTCGAAAGCGATACTGGCAGTCAGATCGAAGTGGTCAAAAATATGATCACGCTTGGAGTCGATGGAATTGTCTTGGCTCCCAACCAAAAAGGTGGACTTGTGGATGCGGTAGAGGAATCGATTGATGAAAATATTCCTGTTGTGATTTTTGATAGTGGCCTTGATGAAGGGCCGAAAATTGCTGGCTACGTCGCCACAGATAATTTTAAAGGCGGCCAATTGGCAGCGGCTGAAATGGCCAAGGCGATCAATGAAAAGGGAAATGTAATTCTCCTTCGTTATCTCGCCGGCAGTGAAAGCACGGAACAACGTGAGAATGGGTTTTTAGAAGGTTTGAAAGAATTTCCAAAAATAAAAGTCGTTTCATCCGATCAAAGAGGTGGAGATAACGCGACCTCGTCAAAAGAAAAAGTGGATCAATTGTTGCAACTGTTTGGCGATGATCTCGCCGGTATTTTTGCGGTGTGTGAACCCAATGCGAACGGTACGTTGGAAGCGTTGAAAAATGCAGGTCTCGATGGCAAGGTTAAATTTATTGCATTTGATCCCAGCGATGCGTTGATCGAAGGGCTGAAAAGCGGGTCTTGTGCGGGAATTGTGCTTCAAGATCCTGTCGAAATGGGGTACCGAAGTGTTTTGACACTCGTCGATCACATTCAGGGCAAGACTGCGGAGCCGTTTACTTCGACAGGAGAGTATGTCGCGACTCCTGATAATATGGATGACAAACAGATTCAAGAATTGTTGACGCCTGCGATCTTTGAATAAAAGTTGAGAATGAGGTAGCGCGGTTCACTGAATTGACTTGTGACATGTTTGCACGCGGGAGGCAAGACGCGATGAGAGGTCAGCCTATTCTGGAAGTCAATCGAATTTGCAAAGCGTTCGGACCGACAAAAGCCCTGCGAGGGGTAGATCTAAAAGTTCGAGCTGGTGAAGTTCTGGCCTTGATTGGAGAGAATGGTGCTGGCAAGAGTACGCTCCTGAAAATATTGAGTGGAGCTCATCGCGCGGATTCGGGCCAAATGACAATCGGTGACCGTCCTTTCCGCCCTGCTGGCCCCTCCGATACGAGGCAGTCCGGCGTGGCGATGATTTATCAAGAGCTGAATCTTGCTCCTGAATTGAGTGTTGAAGACAACCTGCTGCTGGGCGATCGCGGGCATGGTGGCGGTTTGTTGATTCGGAAACGCCAGCGGCCTAAAGTGCGGGAAGCGTTGGAAACGGTTGGGCTTGGTGGGCTCAGTCCAACGGCAATCGTGGGTGAGCAATCAATAGCAACGCAACAAATGATCGAGATCGCTCGCGCGTTAGTCGCAGAGGCACGAATCATTTTGTTGGATGAACCGACCAGTTCACTTCCGCAAAAAGATGTCGCCCGGCTATTTTCAATTATTAACGATCTGAAAGAGCGTCAGATAGGAATGGTATACATCAGCCATTTTCTCGAGGAGGTTCGAGAAGTGGCCGATCGTTATACAGTTTTGCGAGACGGAGAAAATGTTGGCGAAGGAAAAATGGAGGATGCCGATGATGACACGATCGTTTCGCTGATGGTGGGGAGAGACGTAAAAAACTTATTCCCAACGGTGCCTCACATCCCCGGTGAGCCCTGGGTAAGGGTTCAGGAATTGACTGGTTTTCCTTATCCCAAAAAGGTCAACATTGAGCTTCGAAGGGGAGAGATTTTTGGGATTGCCGGCCTGGTCGGTGCTGGACGGACAGAGTTGATCCGTACGGTTTTTGGCTTGGATCACTCTTCGGCGGGAAGTGTATCTGTCAATGGAAAACCCATTCCCTCGACGATTCGCGAACGCATCAAGGCCGGTTTTGGGTTTATTTCAGAAGACCGGAAGAACGAAGGTTTGGCGCAGGATCTTTCCATCATTGATAATCTCACGCTCAGTCGGCTTGGAGACTACACCACGATGGGGGTGCTGAACCTAAAACGCCGAAAGCAAGCTGCTGAAAAGTTACTTAAGCGAGTGCAGGTGAAATGCAAAGCAAGCGATCAGGCGGTTTCTGAGCTGTCGGGCGGAAATCAGCAAAAAGTAGCCATTGCTAGAATTCTTCACCAACAGGCGGACATTCTGTTAATGGATGAGCCGACCAAAGGAATCGACGTTGGCACCAAGGCAGAGGTCTATCAAATGCTTGGCGAATTGGCAGCGACTGGCAAGACCATTGTTTTTGTCAGTTCGTATTTGCCGGAGTTGTTGGCAGTGTGTGATCGAATTGGCGTCATGTCGCGAGGAGAATTGCGCGACGTCAGAGATACTGTTGACTGGACCGAAGAGGAAGTCATGAGAGTAGCGATTGTTTAAAGATAATCATTTCCATTTGCGATTAATAAGAGTGAGCCTCAAACTCAGATGAATTTCCGAAGAATTTTGAAAGCTATTTTCCAATCCCAGCTTGGGCCAATTTTTGCGCTTGCTTTCATTTTAATGTTGTTCGCAGTGGCGGATCAGCGATGGAGTTCGGGGAATTATCTTTCTCCGAGAAATTTCCGTGTGATGATGAACTCCGCTGCGCTGATTGCAGTACCGGCGTTGGGGATGACCATGATTATCATTGCCGCCGGAATTGACTTATCGGCCGGGACTGCACTGACGTTGTGCGGTACGGTTCTCGCGACTCAATTCAAGTACGCCGCGGTTGCTGCGGGTGAACCCGGGTTTGCCTGGGTGGTGATTCAAGCGGTTTGTTTGACTTTGTTGACCGGTTGTCTTTGCGGTTTGGTCAACGGCGGTTTAATCAGTTTGACGAAAGTTGTGCCGTTTATTGTGACTCTCGGAACGATGACAATTTTCCTTGGAGTCGGTCAGATCATTTCCAAAGAGTCAACGGTCTATGCGGACGAAAAAAATATTCCGGAATGGCTGAGTGACTTTTGTTACACCGGTTCGAATTCAGAACGTTATTTGAATTTTGGGATTTTCCCTAATGTCCCCAATAGTGTTTTGCTCACGCTGATTCTTGCGTTCGCTGTTGTTTTATTGTTGCGTTACACAGTCTTCGGTCGCAATGTATTTGCAATCGGGTCGAGCGAGTCGACAGCACGTTTATGCGGCGTCAACGTCCCCTTCACGATCATTGCCGTTTATACGCTTGCCGGAGTTTTTGTCGCTCTTGGCGGGTTAATGTATTACGCCAATGTGAAAAATGGAAACCCTTCCGACGGAATGGGTAAAGAACTTGAGATCATTGCTGCAGTCGTCCTTGGTGGAGGCAGTCTCAGCGGCGGTCGCGGTTCGATACTGGGCACGCTCATGGGAGCATTAATCATTACGGCGATCCGTAGCGGTTGCGCGCAGCTGTCAATTCTTAACACGTACACCCATATAATTATTGGCGGAATTATTATCGTAGCCGTGATTGTTGACCAATTACGACACGGTTCTCCCGAGTGGTTTTTCCGCCTGTTGCCCGCGAAGACCGTCGAAAATTAATGCGGCTGAATTAGTTTTTTTTCTTTTTGAGTGTGGATAAGTATTCCACTAGATCGACCAATTCACCCGTCGTTAATTCTTTGTGAAGGTCAGCAGGCATCAAAGAAACTTGTTGTCGTTTTCGGGCATCAATCTCATCCACAGAAATATTGTGTTGGATGCCTTTGTCGTCCTTGATTTGAATTTCCGCGTCGGTTTCTCCAAGAAGGACTCCTGTAATGCTTCGTCCGTCTGATTTTTGAATCATCCAGTTTTCGTAGTTATGACTAATGCCTGCGGAAGGGAATAGGATCGATTCATAGAGGGCAATTTTAGATAGTTTATTGCCGATCTCCGAAAGATCAGGGCCGACCTCAATTCCCTTGCCATTAACGAGATGACATTTTGCACACGTTCCGGCGTTATCAAAAACAAGTTTGCCTTTGGCGGCGTCTCCCTTGCGTTTGCTGAGCTGATCCATTGAGGGCAGTGGTTTGCTGTTCTTCGTGGCCGCTATTGGGAATAGTTCATTCGCCTTTTGGCGGATGTCGTTCCAGCGAGCGCCGTGGAGCGTGGCCTGGATCGCTGGAAGGGTGCCAGGGTCAATCTTTTCTTTTTTTGTAATCCACGAGAGGACTGTGCGAGCGCCAGATTGGCTCTCCCCCATTTTCTTAATTGCATAATTTCTTAGTGGCAGTTCGAGAGAGGACTGTTTGGCAAGACCATTGAGAATGGCGCCTCCTGGGTTGGTGCCTGAATTCGCCAACGCATCACAGAGATTTTGTTGAGTTTCCGGAGATGAATGGAGGATTAGCTCTTTCACCTGTGTGCCTTGTTTTTTATTCAACAACAATTTCATGGCATCGGCAGCCAATTGAGGATTGGAGGAATCGGCACTGATTTTTAAAACATCTGAATAAAATTGTTCCACTGAAAAACGGTTGACGAGAGAAATGAAATCGGGAGTCCCTCGTTTTTGCTCAATTAATTGATTTAACTTTTTCAATTGATTTTTGTTAAGGGAATCGACCGTCAAGCGATTGGCTGACTCCATTAACACAACGTTGGATTTGTCAATTTCGTAGTCGACATCACTAAAAGCAATTTCAGCAAGAACGTTTGCTTTATCATCCGAATTCAAAAAGTCGAGTGCCCGAAAATAGCGTTTGGTTTGGTCCGCTGTGGTGGAGGGGTGTTTGATAATTCCCCCCAGCTCTGCAACGGTGCTTTTACCGCGAGATCGCCATAAAATATCTTTCATTTCCGTGGAAGCCATTGGGTCTCCTGAGAAATTGGCACGCCACTTGGCGAGGCAGGCATCCCAGTGGTTTTCTGCGGCAATCCCGAGCGCTTCCAGGAACCATCGGTCTGGAGAACGGTACATGGAAGCGATGGTTGCCCAGGTTTCGACTAATTGGTCAGCTTCTTTGGGTGTGGGGTCGAGCATCCATTGACGCATGCCAACTAAGATTGCCCGCAGCAATGCAGGATTCGCATTTTCGAAATCAATGTCGTCATAAATATCGGAATAAGCTACCTGGTCCTGCAGTAATACCGCCATGCGAATCGCGGTGATTTGCAAGTCGGGATTAGCGTCGCTCAATCCGTTTTTGATGTATTTGATTTTTTGAGTCTTAGGGATGTTTAGATTTCCCAAGGCCCAGAGTGCACGGGCGCGGTGACGGGGGTTGCCCTTGCTCCATAAAGCTTCGAGTGCGGGAACTGACTTGCTTCCAAACCCTTGTAACGCTTTCCAGGCGAGGTAGCGAGTGGCCAGGTTGGGACTGCCTAGGGCTTGAGCAGACAATTCAGGAGTCGAAAAATCAACCGCAGGAGATTGATATTTTCCTCCTGCATTTTTGGCTGTAACGCGGAACAAACGCCCCCGTTGAACATCTTGCATGCGATGCCCTCCGACTCCCGGGTCGTACCAGTCGGCGACGATTAAAGAACCGTCAGGCGCGACGCAAACATCAGACGGACGAAACCAGCGATTTTTTTCGGCACCATCCATCATGTTGACGATAGAAGCGGAATAGCCTGCACCGGAAACTTTGACTGGATACGCGCGAACGATGTTCGGGCCAGCATCGCAGTGGATCATTTGGTTTTGAAAAACAGGGGGAAGCGAGTCACCTTCATAGACACAAATTCCCGTGGGAGAGCCTGCGCCGGTGATCAATAGATTCGGGACGATTCCCGGGTCGTTTTGATACCAATGTCGTGTTGGTACGTCCGGGTGCATGCCGGTTCTCTGCGTTCGCCAGCCAGCGCCAGTTCTTTGATCGGTGTATCCATAGTTTCCAAATGGCATCACGAAGTTAATTCGAGTGGCGCGGTTGCCATCGTCGTCGTTGTCCGACTGCCAGAGAGACCCAAAGGAGTCGATGCAGACTTCCCAGTTGTTGCGAAAATTCCATGCGAGTGTTTCAAAATCTGAGCCATCCAGGTTGCATCGAAAAATCATTCCCTGGTTGTAAGGTCGACTGTTGGCAATCACTGGGTTACCAGCTTTGTCGATGATTTGCTTTCCAGCTTTATCTTTAATTTGCCGTCCACTGTTGCCGAAATTGAAATAGAGCTTTCCGTCGGGGCCAAACACAAATGCATGGATTCCATGGTCGTGTTGAGTTCCACCAATACCGGTAAACAAAACCTCTTTGCGATCCGCTTTGGAATCACCATCGGAATCGATCAAGTAAAAAACGGAGTCGTTGGCGGATACCAAAACGCGATCGCCAAGAACGCATATCCCATGGACTGAATCAATGTCTCGCCCCTGATAGAACACTTTTTGGCTGTCCGCTTTGGCATCACCATCGGTGTCTTCCAAGATAAGTATTCGGTCACCCTTTTCGCGGGGCTTCGAGTCGCCATTACGAAATTGTCGATAATTAATAACTTCGCAAACCCAAACTCGACCGAGGTGGTCAATGTCGATGTTGGTTGGGTTGGCCATCATCGGTTCGGATGCAAACAGTTCAACATCCAGTTCCGGGTGGATACCAAATTGCGAAATCGCGTTTTCAGATTCGTGAACTTTGTCGGCTTGTCCCAGAGCGACACTCAAGTTTCCAACCGTAAGGATTAGCATTAAGCCGAGAGAGAGTCGATTGAGCAAAAATGATTTGCTGGGTTGCGGAGGGTATGGGTTCATGGAGGGCCGATCAACAATTAAAGAGTTGGACTGTTGAGGGATTTTACCAAATTCAATTGAGGCGTGGGGAGCAGTTTGTCAGATTGCTTCTCAAAAATTAGCAAAGTGATAGAAACTGAAAAACGAGTCAAACTATTCGTTTGTCTGGTAAAGAGGTAGCATTCGATGGCGAACCTCAAGCGAGAGTAAATTCATGGTGGTAACGTAGAGTCGTCCACCAAAGCCGCCCCAGCGATCTGGAACGGGGCGATAAGGGTTCCAACTGCCGGCGAGATCCCCGGTTTTTTCCTGAGATCGAATGAGCATCGGGCGGAGGAGGTTGTTCCATTGGTTCCACCGTTGTCCGTCGACAAACTTTAAGACCTGCGTTGCGTAGTACCAGTAATAGGTATCTCTTACCTGAGGACTTGTGTCTCCTGGGAGTTGGGTTTGCAAAAGATAATCTGCACCTGCTAATAAACGCGGATCATTTTTGTCCCAGCCTGTATAAATTCGCATTAGCAAGCCAACCGAAGTCATCGAAGGAGTCGGTTTGCGTCCCTGGATTCGAGATATGCCTTTTGAATTAATCGCAAATGGATCATAACGATAGATTGATGGATTGTCGGGTGCTGCGGCCACTTCAAGCCAATCGTCAATCGACCGAAACGTTTCGGGATCGACATTCAATCCTGCCAGTCGCCCACTTTGAAGTGCCATCATCATCCATCCAGAGACGGAGGTGTCGGAGGTAAGGTTTCCCGGTTGGTCGAAGTATCGCCAGCCTCCGCGACGCGGATCTTGGGTTGCCTGAATGTAGTCCAAAGCTTTTTGGACAGGAACTTTTAGACGTTCGTCCTGTGTCATTCCGTAGGCTTCTGTTAGTGCCAGCGTAGCGATGCCGTGACTGTATAACCTGCACGCATTGTTGGATTTTAAATTGCTAGGGACGTAGAGCCCGCCATTTTCAGATTGGTTGTCGAGTAACCACTGTATCGCTCGATCAATTTGTGTGGCGTACTTAAATTCTCGATGATTAAATCCCGCCCCTTGAAATGCGAGCACCGCTAGTCCTGTCGCTGCGGTATCGCTTTCAAGTTGCATGACCTTTTGCCGCGAGCCTGTATCAAATCCACCGAGCGTCCAGTTTCCTTGTTGCGTCTGGTAGCGTGCTAAGAATTCGAGTCCAAGTTGAATCGATGCCTCGGTCGTCGGTTCTCCGGAGCTTGACATGCCGTTTGGCGTGCGGTCTTGGAAAGCCTCCTGAGCGAGCACTGCGTCAGGATTGAGAGCGGGTGTGCCACCGGCAGTTTTGCTTCGGAATCGGGTTTGAGGCGTTGGTTGCAATTGCTGGCTGTCGGTCGTGGCGGGGCGTTCCATGATTCCCGCAGACTCCGCGGGGCGGAGTCCCAGTCCGGCTGGCCCTTCGGGGGCTTTGACTTCGAAGGCAAGGCTTGAATTGTCTGAATCCTCGGATCGCTTTATTTCAGCCATGGCATCGCCACTCGCGTCGGAATTAGTTTGAGATTCGTTGCTTCCAGTTTCTGAATTTGCCGAATCAAATTTCACGGTTGCGACAATCGCAGGGCCGATCTTTTTAGTGCGGGACCCCGGAGTTTGCTTAGCTCTGTTGGTGGATGCAACTGGGTTGTTCGACTTGGAGTTTTTGCCAGGCTTTCCGGTTTCACTCATCCGAGAGAGGCCGGAAGAGAGAGGATTTGCCGAGGCGGTTGGTGCCTCGAGGGTAGTTTCAGATTTGGCATTTCTGCCGTCTCCACCGTTGCCTGCTGTTTGTTTTACAACTCGAGTATCTTGGGCATCGAGGGAATCAGCACTGCCTTGCGTAGTCGTTGGGTTGGCAGATTTTGTTTGTGAGGATCCCTCGCCTGTGCCTGCTGATGAACGAATGATTGGCGCTTGGGCAAGTCGAGTCCGTTGATTGCCTCGTTGGTTTTTAAGTTGTTCTTCTTCGTTACCGGGACTCG
>JAQXDZ010000116.1 GCA_029251085.1 Mariniblastus sp. | reverse complement strand
ACTAGGGTTTGAGTCTCTCTAAACGAGTTTTCATCAAAATTGGTTTTTTCTCAAAAATGATTGGGGGAATCAACGCTCAATTTCGCATAGGTATCAGTGGTCTTAATGCGAACTAAGTTTAATCCGTCAAGGAATACAAATGCACATCGAGAACAACTCTCGCACTCAACGATATCACGACCTGGACTTCGTGCGGGCAACAGCCATGTTGCTCGGCTTGCTTTTGCATGTCTGCATCTTTTTTATGCCACCCCACAAATATTTCTGGGGGACAGGGGAATACTTCGGCGATGTTCTTGATCTGCAGTTCCTAAATTTTATCCACCTGTTTCGGATGCAGCTCTTTTTCTTCATGGCTGGCTTCTTTGCGGAACTCGTCATTGACCGCAAGGGACTCCATCACCTTGTCAATGACCGCCTTAAACGCATTGTTCTTCCATTCATCATTGGCCTCGTGCTGTTAATGCCGTTGCACAGATTATTGGTCGGCCAAGGCGGGTACTACGCGACCACGGTGGATGGCCTGACTTTACTGGAGAAACTAAAATCAATTCTGTTTTTCGGGATTCTGGACCCGGACGTATCATTGCATGATGGCCTGATCCATCTCTGGTTTATTTTCTACCTGATCATTTTTTATGTAGTGCACTTATGCCTGCGGCCACTGATTCGTTTTCCGTTAATGCAGAAATTATGTAACTGGCAGTCGTTAATTGACTTTACTGTCAGCCACAGGTGGGGATTTCTTCTGTTGGGTGTGCTCACATTTCCGCTTCAGTACCTGCTCAAAACGGCCTTTTTTCCACCCTCGGGATTCAATGTGCCGATTGTCGATCTCGCTTTATATTTTGTTTTTTATCTGTTTGGGGTAGCCTTTTATCGTCAGCGGCATTTGCTGGCAAAATTGGGTGATAACGCCTGGTATTATTTTGCTTTCTCCGTCCCGTTTTTCATCCTCATCAGTGAACCCACCGATCGCCTTGATCAATCCGTTTCGGTCGTCAGCAGCATCACCACTTGGACTTTTATCGACCTCGGGAGTTCTTCATTCGCGTTACCTGCTGTATGGTACGAGGGAATCTTCCACAACGGTTATCAGAAAGTGCTCATCGTCTTGAGTCGTTCAATGCTCTGCTGGAGCATGTGTTTCGCGTTCATTGGACTCACCCACCGCTATCTATCGCAGCCGCGAAAATCGATTCGCTATCTCGCTGACTCTGCATACTGGGTGTATTGGGTTCACTTACCAATTACCTTCAAGCTTTCATACATGGCGCAAAGTGTCGAAGGTTTAAACGCTCTGACCAAGAGTTATATCGTCCTTGTCTTCAGCAGCTTACTGATATTCGCGAGCTATCACTGGTGCGTACGCTATACGTGGTTGGGAGACTATTTCATGGGCTGCCGGAAGTCCAAGACCGACCCTAATGAATTGCAGTTCAAGTTGCCGACGTTTTTGAGAAAGGTGATGTTGCCGGCAGTATCAATTGGGATACTCATCTTTTGTTTTGGATCTTTGCTGCATTACAACAATGAGTTTAAGCAACCACAGGTGCTTGTTGAGGCATATGTGGCTCGCAAACAGAGCACGCTGGACGCGGTGGATTCTATTGATGGAATCAGTGACAGGCATGGCAACACGCCCTTGCACGCCGCCGCAAAAATGCCAGAAGGCAAACGCAGGTATGATACGATGCCAGTACTACTTAGTAAGTGTTCGAACCCAAATCTTCAGAACGATTTTGGACGTACCGCTTTGTTCATTGCAGTAAAAACTGGCAACAAGGGTGATATTGAACAGCTCTTGGGAGCTGGAGCAGACATCAATATTGGCGACAGATACGGTCACACACCAGCGCACGCAGCTGCAATCCTCGTAGGCAATCGGAATGAAAAGGTCTCAAATTCTTACTTTGAAATCTTGCATACATTGATCAGAAATGGTGCTGACCTGAGTGCCACAGACTATCGGGACAGGACGGTGCAAGATTGCCTAATGATGTTTAGCGGGCGGAAGCTTGAGCCGGCGTTATCGTCAGAATTAAAAGATTCTTTGAGTTTCACGGCTCCGGTAAGCGGCGACCCGCCTCAATAAAAATTGAGG
>JAQXDZ010000104.1 GCA_029251085.1 Mariniblastus sp. | reverse complement strand
ACAATGGCGTCGTAGCCAAGTGGCTAAGGCAGCGGATTGCAAATCCGCCATCGCGGGTTCGACTCCCGCCGACGCCTCTTAAAAGGGCACGGTTTTTACCGTGTCCTTTTTCTTTTGCCTGGCACTAATTCCGCCAATGTTTTCGCTGCCTGCGCGTTGCCCGGATTTGCGGAGTGGCCATAAAACCGAGTTTGGCAAGGACTGCCGGTTCGAGGCAGAGCGTGAAATTGTGGTGCTCTAGTTGAAAGCGTTCGCTCCAAGCAACCGATCTTTAATTAGATGAAAGTCTGGCTCGATTACTTCACTCAACAATGGTTGTTCAATCAGGCTTGCGAATTCAGGTGGAATCGAGATGGCTTTACCGATTTCCTTTTCAATGATCTCACTGAATTTGGCAGGATGTGCGGTTCCCAAAAACAATCCAAGTTCGTTGTCTTGAAGGGAGGTTTTGAGTGCACCATATGCCAAAGCCGTATGGGGTTCGGCAATGTAGTTGGATTCGTACAAACCACTAACCAACTCACGAGTTTGAGTATCGGAAACTGCATGAGGCTGGACGACAGAATGAAGTGCCTCGGGAGAGTTCTTGAAAAGCCATTGGATACGTGGAAAGTTGTTCGGTTCCGAGATGTCCATTGCATTGGTGAGCGTGGCTTGAGTCGGGTTCGGTGCCCATCGGTTGTTTTCGAAATATCTGGGAACGGTGTCGTTCGCATTGGTTGCTGCGATAAATCTTTGGATGGGTAGCCCCATTGCCTGGGCAATCAATCCGGCCGTCAGGTTTCCGAAGTTACCCGAGGGAACCGAGACCACCAGACTGTCGTGACGAGGAAGCTGTGCTACGGCTTCGAAGTAATAGCAGACTTGAGCTAATAGCCGTCCGATGTTGATCGAGTTTGCCGAGTTCAAATGAATCGACGTACGAATCTGTTGATCTTCGAATGCTTGCTTAACCATCGCCTGACATTCGTCGAAGTCAGACCTTACCGCAAACGTTTCGATATTGTTCCCGAGCGTGCAAAACAGTTTTTCTTGAAATTGTGATACTCGTCCTTCAGGATACAGAATTACAACTCGAATCTCGGGCTGATCAAAAAAAGCATGGGCAACGGCCGCCCCAGTATCGCCCGAGGTTGCCGTTAGAATCGTGGTTGGTCCACTCGATAGATGGCTCAAACATTCCGCTAGAAACCTGGCACCGAAATCTTTAAACGCCAACGATGGGCCATGGAATAATTCTAATGCGAAAACATTACTTTCGACTGCGGTAACTTTTACTGGAAAGTTGAACGCTCGGCTCACCATTTCATTCAAAGTTTTACGTTCAAATGCTTCATCGACAAAGTGGCTCAGTATCTCGACGCTCCGCTCAACGAAACTCATCTTTAAAAGTGAATCCATATCGCCGATCGCCGGTATGATCTCTGGGAAAAACAGACCTCGATCCCGTCCGAGTCCTGTAGTGACCGCCTGCGTGAAAGAAACGACTTGATCCGGGTGTTTGATGTTAATGTACTTCAAGCTCGACTCCTGTGAGTTGTCGTGCGCCGGTTCGATCAGCCTTGCAAAGCTTGACAAACCCGTCGCCGGCGTAATTTCCTTTTAACCAATCCGTTAGTTCGTTTGCATTGTCCGCATTATCGACGATTGCAAACATTGTCGGGCCAGAACCGGAAATCCCGGCCGCCAAGGCGCCGTGTTGTAAGACGTGTCGCTTTGCTGGTTCAAAACCGGGAAGAAGCTGCTCTCGATAGGGTTCGGCGACAAGGTCCACGATGTTGCGTGCGGCCAATTCAAGGTCGCCAGAATCAAGGCCATGGACAAACCGTGCCAACGATGCGGCCTGCTTAACAAGCACGTTTCGAGGGTAAGAGTCTGGAAGTACGTTGCGTGCGTCTTTGGTTTTAACCCGTGTATTTTGATATGCCACAATGATCTGCCACGAGTCTGGCCACGATAAGAATTGTGGGGGAGCGTCGAGTGAATCACACAAGACCAATCCACCTAAGTAACTAGGCGCAATGTTGTCAAAATGCTTTTCTCCGCTAATACTGCTTTCAACTTTGCTCATCAGTTCGAGCAACCCCAGCTTGTCTACCGGATCGCCAAACCAATGATTGATTGCCGTCAAAGTCGCAACGATAGAGCTTGCACTGGAACCTAGGCCGCTTCCGATCGGCAATGATTTTGTCAACCGAATCGAAAGTTCCGTAAAGCTCGAGATTCCAAGCTGTGTTCGAAACAGGTCAAGACTCCGAGTCACTACGTTTTCTGCTGGATCTGATGGCAACGCGGAAGCATATTGACCATCGAAACTTAGCTGTAACGCTTGTGCTCCCGTCTCCGCGTCACAAATGGTAACTCGGTCGCCGAAATACGAGCCATCGATTGGCTCAATCGCAAGCCCTAGTAGGTCGAACCCGACTGATAGGTTGCCTACCGATGCTGGAGCGTAACAGGTTACAATGTCATTCATGAAAAACGCTCCAGGATTACGCGAAACCTAATCCACACGGATCGGCAATTGGGTCGTCGATTTGACTTCCTTCAAAACAACGCTTGTGTTGACTCTCAAAACACCTTGAATCGTACCGAGTTGATTGGCAATGAAGTGATGGAGTTCCTGTCGATTTTTGAACACGACTTTCAAGAGAAAATCGAAATCACCTGTGACATGATGGCACTCTAAAACTTCAGGTAGTTTATGAATTTCATCATGCAAAGCCTGGAGTTGTTCGTTTTGATGGCCTGCCAATCCAATTTGGATAAACGAAACCAAGTCAAAGCCAACCTTCTGCTGATCTAACATGGCCGCGTAGCCTTTGATTACCGTCTCCTCTTCCAGCCGTTTGACTCGTGCATGAACTGCCGGCGGCGAGAGTTTGACGGCTCTGGCCAACTCGGCATTTGACATCCGGGCATTGGCTTGAAGGCGATTTAAAATCGAAAGATCTACTTGATCCATAATGAAACTCATGTTGGAAGTGTCGGCTAATGAATGGAAAAGTCAATCAGTGTTCTGTGGAATGTGCAAAACTAAGAATAATCGAATCAATTTGATCAAACAACCTTCGATTGTTCAATTTTGTTGCTTGGGGTTCAGGCGGTTGCCGAACGATCGAAACCGCGAATTTGAGCCTGTAAATTACCAGGTGCTGACTTTCCGTTTTTCAATCTGCATTCACGGAATGAAACAACCTACCTGTTTTCTCAGCTGGGCTGATTTTGGAAAACGCTTTTAAGGGTTTTGGCCTTAGGTTCCCGGTGCAGTTGAATAAACAAATTGGGAAGCCCATGTCGAAAACTGCCTGGTACCTTGCATCGCCCTCCGAAAAATCAATAGGCCTGCCCTACCCTAACCCTAGTTGGTGATTTCTTTGAAAAAATGGAATATAGGTTGGTTTGGGTGATGGATATATCTCGAAGAAAGGAGCATTCAATTATTTCTGAAGTCCGATGCCCTTGCGGTTATCGCGTCGGCAACTGATACGAGGAAGTCGCTCAATTTTGTCTACGAAAACTAAACTGTTTGTCATTCTTGGGTTGTGCCTTCTTCTCCCTACTCAAAACTTGTTTGCGTGGAATGGCCACGGACACCGAGTTATCGCGTCGATTGCGTTCCTGAAACTTTCTCCGGAAAGCCGGTTGGAAATTGCTGCCCGCATCAAGAACCATCCACGCTGGGAATCTGATTTTGCTTCGAAGGTGCCCGATGTGGTGAAGGCTGGGGATGAACAGGTCCAGGCAGAGTGGATCTTTCAACAGGCAGCCTGCTGGCCTGACACAACGCGGGGCTTAAAGGGTGACGAGTACAAGCGATTTAATCACTCGACTTGGCATTACATTAACCTTGTCGATTATTTGAACCCCAGAGAAATCGACGGGATTGACACATCCAGAGTTAACCTCGCGATGCAACCGCCATCCAACCCCAATGATTTGTACAGGATGAACGCTGTGCAGGCGATCCAATATGCCCAGTCAAAGATTGCCGATTCAGCCATTTCTAAAGAAGACGACGCGTTGATGCTCTGCTGGTTGCTCCACGTTTACTCTGACATCCACCAGCCTCTGCACACGACCGCGCTGTTTTCCAAAACACTCTTGCCGAAAGGTTGCCGTGGTGGAAACTCGATCTATACGAAACAGGGTCGCAACCTGCATTCGCTCTGGGATGGGTTGTTAGGCAAGGATAACAAGTACCAAGCGTGTCACAATCAAGCGGTGCGAATGCTCGCAAACGAAAATCTCGCATCACTCGGTAAACGCGCCGCAAGTGTGAATGACGCCGAATCGGTTTGTCGAGATTCTAACTTGTGCTGCAAAGAATTCGCGTACGCGACTGAAGTCCGGGCGCATTTGCAACGACTGGAAGACAACGGCGAAACAAAAATTGTTGCCGTGGATCTGTCCGATCTCTATCTAAAACGAGCCGGTACCGTTGCCGAACAACAGGCGAGTCGCGCGGGATGGCGACTGGCAAAGTTGTTGAGCCAGTAAGCCAAGTACGGCACCTGTCGGGGAGACCAGCTTAGCGGAACCGGCGCGGCGAACCTTGTCTCTTTTGCTTTTAGCAGACAAACACAAGCCGATTTTCTGTTGAGGCTTGGAATACTGGGAAGGTATTGGATGCCCGTTTCTCATCGTGGCTTCGATTCAAGCGTTGATCTCGAGGAACGCTTCAAGCCAAATTAGGTTTTCTGAATCGGCGATTTGTCTGTGGCCTTGGCTTTTAAATAAGGAAGTGCTGTGTGATTGCCCAGGTTTGCTCCAGTCGTTGCCTATTGGATTGCGGTTTCAAACTCAGGGCTGTTATCTACCCGCTGCTCGGTTCTGTCCGAACGTTGAAAAAAAGGTAAAAGTTCTTGGCACAACGCTTTGGAAAATACGCACCGTTAGTCAACAGGAGATAAGAAACAGCGTTTCAAGCAGTTGTTCACGAAAGGGATGGGAAATGAAAGAAGAAACGGTAGTCGCAAACGTTTTGGAGTGGTCGGTGATGACTGGGTTTTGCGTATTCCTTGTAAAGGTCGACGTTTTTGGGGTACTGACTCAATTGGTGGCCATGGTTTTATAAGTCCTGATGTATGTCTAATTCCACGTGAAGATCGTGATCTCAATAGATTAGTGGATTGAATAGCGCTACATGGGGCTAGAACACGATATCGAGTTCTCGCTTTTAATGAAGCTAATTTCATTGTTTTGGCTAAGCAGAAAAGTTTTTCAGAAAAATGTGTGGGGAGATTTGTTCCAACTATACTAGGCCGCTCAGAATGCCTAGAAAGCAAACACTCGTTAGTAAGAGTGCCGCTCCATAGTCTTCATCATTTTCCATTAAGAGAGAAGCGTTATGTCTGCGTCTAAAACATTATCGTTGCTGGTTGTCCTTGCTGTTGTCTTGGCAGTCGGGATCGTCGTCACTCAACCGCTTGCCGTTGAAGCCACGACTGGCAGCCTGGATAAGAAGAATAAATCGAGCTTTAATCAAGGCTCTCTTTATGGTTCATACGGCACAGCCGGCCGAGCCAATGGGTTCCAGTCACGGTCGGTGGGTGTCGCGGACTTTGATGGAAGAGGTGGGGTAACCCGAACGGTTCGGATTAATGCCAATGATGGTGATGGAGGTCGTCGCCTGATCGATCTAACTTCCGTTGGTACTTATTCTGTCAATTCGGATGGAACGGGAGAAATCTATTTTTTGAACATGAGTTCAAGTGGAGACACGACTGCGGTAACCTACGATTTTGTAATTCGCACGACCGAATCAGGTGGCGGTAAAAGCAAGTTGCTGGCAAGCTCCCTCGAGGCTATTCAGCGAGAACCCGGCGTTACCGCTTCTCTGGTTGAAGAATCTCTGACTCGGCGGAATGGCGTAAGGTAGGACTCTCTTGCAGAGTACGGCAGATTTGGTTCCGTATTTTCAATAGCATTCAGGCTGAACTGAAAATGTCCCGGACAAGCCACTTACTTTAGTGAGACAACAATTTCAGAGTCAGTCACTTTAAAAGTGAGTGGACTGCGGTCAACGGTCATTTCGAGCAACCCATTTAAGGATACGTTGACTGCTTGAATCGCAACCGGTTCCTTCAATGCTTTGGAAATGACGGGATTGTTTTTGTCGTAGGAGAACTTTAGCTGGCTTCGTTGTGCAGCAGTAGCAAAGATTGCTCCGCGCGCTGCGCGGGTCGTCAGGGAAAATGTGGTAGTTGAGCCAGTAATCATTTCCGGTTTTTGAGATTCGATGGCTCGCATTCCCGCGATCCCCACTGATTCGGGAGAACCAGTGATTGAAATTTGATTTCGCCGCGTTGAAAATTTTAAGGATTTAAATTCCTTCTTCAAGATTTTGCTTACCGCTGGTGCGTCGCTGATATCTCCAAATGTTTGAGTCACCTGTTCGGGTGCTTTGAAGTCAACAATTCTAATTGTCTTGCCTGTCCCGCCAAACTGAAATGATTTGTCAAAACCTGCCAATAGAAGCGTAATCCGGCACGCCAGGGACGAGGCGGGTAAGTCCAAGCCTGACCATAAATCATGCGGCAGGCCGTCGATTCCGTCGATCTCGATGTCATTTGCTTTCGCGAGCTGGAGCAATAACTGTTTGGGCTCGACAACCGTCGCAGTTCGGAGGTCTCCGCTCCGTTTCCAGCGTAATTGAGTTCGCTTTCCAAATTTATTGGCTGCTTTGAGTAGCGAATCAGAAGTCGAAGCTAGGGAATTGGCGGTTTTTTTCGGGCCAAGGTAGTAGACATCTTCAATTTGACAGATACCAATTTCAAGCTGTTTGGCAATCTCCAGTAAGAACTGCTCGGTGGTAATGTTGTTTGAGGTGAGGTTGATGATAGTTGAAGGATCGACTCGCCGATCAAGAAAGATCGCGACTCGCTGGTTTTTGGAAAACTGCATCAATCGATCTTTTAGTTCGGCATCGCGCCACATAACTGAGATTGGCAGCGAGTTGTGCTCGGATAGTGCTCCTTTCTTGAGCCAAGCGATTTCGTTTTTCTGACCTTGCCCGAAAACGTTGGTTGAAGAGCCACTTAATACGCTCGAGAAGCTAATCGAAACAACTGTCACGATCATTAACCAAGGCATTGCTAGCACAAGGTGCCTTCGAAAGCGTAAGCCGGTCGGATTAGTCCTCATGAAATAACCTATTCGTCATATTCGTTAAGGTTTGAAATAGATGGCATTATTGGAACCCGATTCCTCTCCATCTAGGCAGGTAATTGAATTCTTGTTGTTGTTTATCGCAAGGTCCCCAACTAGACTCGTAAAGCGAGACCGTTAGGCAGGCAGTTCCTATTAGCTTACCCGATCGGTTTAAACCTTTTACAGTGTTATTTAGTTTTTTGGAGTAAGGTCAATATGTCGGAATTTGATGTCCGATTACCGCTGCTGGATAGATTCTACCAGCAATACTTGACCGACGAAAATTCGGCTTCGTTTATTGATTCGATTTCAAAGCTTTACTCGATCGGAACGATGGAGCGATTGGCGGTTTACGGTGGCCGTACGACACGTCGAGCTGCTATTTTGGGACTTGGGTTTCTCGCGGACTTTTCGGTCAACGAAATCATGGGCAACGCGCTCGTCGACGAAGATCGCGCCGTTAGGCTTTTGGCTGATCACAGCATTCGAGACATCTGGGTTCGGCAAGGAAATTTAGCTGAGCAAAATTCCATCAAAACGCTCTATCGTTTGGTAACGCAGGTTCGAATGGAAGAGGTGGTTGACGCAGCGACTCTAATAATCGAATCCAATCCCGCGTTAGGAGAAGCTTGGCATCAACGAGCCATTGCTTATTGTGCTCTTGGGTATCTGGACTCGGCGGTAAGCGATTGCCAGGAGACCCTGAATTGCAATCGGTTCCATTTTCCAGCGGCAATGGGAATGGCTCACTGTTATTTGAAGTTAGACAATGCTTCCCAAGCTTTAGAGGGTTTTCGAGTCGCCCTGCAGATAAACCCAGACCTTGAGGGCGTGCGTAGCCAAATTACCCACCTCGAGCGGCTTCTTAAAGAAGGTTAGCCAGTTATTCTCGGCAGCGTGGCCATGGTAAAGGACCGGTTTTCAACCGTTGCTTGATCAACAAGCGTGGCGTTTGTAGTGGCTTATCGGAAATTCCGTCTGCGTGTTCTTTGAAGACAGCTAGATGCCTAGATGTCTACAATAAATGCCTTGTCAGTCCCCCTCTTTGCTTTTGTAGCGGTGTAGATAAATAAACTGATAAGTGATTTTCTTTTTCGATGGCCGATGGTTATCGCTGTTTGTCGTGTCGGGGTGCGTATTCCCGAAATCACACTCGCAGATTGATAAATGAAAAATTCTAAAGCTGTTATCTCGGTCTAAAACCCGCCGCCAAAGCGGCATTCGTTACTTTTTTGCCGGTCACTTCATTGGTTGTCTCTTCCTCTGTCAGGTGTAAGAGGAATCGAAGAGTCGGTGCCATCGACATTATTCCAAAATAGATAGAGCAATGGCCTGCATTTGATTGACGACTTGTGTCCGTGGGATAAAAATGAGCGTTATGACAATCCTTGAACGACTGGGGCACTCGATGGGCTTTAAATTACAGCAATCCGCATTTTGGTTATTCGCATTTATTTCGTTGACAAGTTTCCTTTCTGTGGCACAAGCCGATTCAGGAGATCAGAACTCAGCGTCGCCAAATCTAATTTTGATCATGACGGATGAGCACAATTTCAGGACGTTAGGTTGTTATCGTGAGATGATGGAAAAACGGCAGGCTTACATGTGGGGTCCTGCCGTTGTTGAAACGCCCAATATCGATTGGTTGGCCGATCAGGGTGCGTTGTGTACTAGTTTTTACGCGACGACTCCCGTTTGCAGTCCTTCGCGAGGCTCGCTTATTTCTGGGCTCTATCCTCAGGCAACCCCGGTGGTTACCAACAACATCCCTTTAAACGATGAAGTAATTACCTTTGCACACCTGCTCGGCAAAGCTGGTTACCAAACTGGCTTCGCTGGAAAGTGGCACCTCGACGGTTCGGGGAAACCTCAGTGGGCACCGGAGCGAAAGTTTGGTTTTCAGGACAACCGCTTCATGTTCAATCGGGGACATTGGAAGAATTTAAAGATTGGGGAGGATGGACCCAAAGTTGGTGCGGTCTCTAAGAATAGGCCGTCGTACGCGGTGGGAGATGCTGACGAAAAAACATTTACCACTGATTTTCTGATGGATCGGACCCTTGAATTTATTGACGCCAATAAATCGGTGCCGTTTTGTTACATGCTAAGTCTGCCCGATCCACACGGCCCTGATACGGTTCGAGCACCTTACGACACAATGTATGCCGATCAGGTTTATGAAAAACCAACGACCTTCGATGTTGACGACCGAGCAATTCCAGAGTGGGGCGAGCCTGCAAAGAAATTAGGTTTTGGCCAAAGTAAATACTATGGGATGGTTAAGTGTATTGATGACAATATCGGTCGGTTGCTGAAGAAGTTGACAGACGATGGTATTCTCGACAACACGATGATCGTATTTACCTCCGATCATGGTGACCTGAGAGGCGAGCACCATCGCCAAAATAAAGGCGTGCCCTGGGAAGGTTCAGCGAGAATTCCGTTTCTCGTTTTTTATCCGTCGAAAATTAAACCCAAGACGGTGGTGAATCAGGCTCTAACCAGCGTTGATTTCTGTCCAACACTATTTTCGTTATTCGAAACAGATGCAAACGCTGATTTTCACGGTCGGGATTTTTCGTCGTTGTTGACTCAAACGGCGGGGGATGACTGGGATGATGTGGCCTTTGCTCGAGGAACGGGCGATATCGCTGGTTGGTTGATGGCAGTTTCGGATCGTCACAAATTGGTTGTTGCTACCAGCGATCAACCGTGGCTGTTCGACCTGAAACGAGATCCAGACGAAATGATCAATATGTTGGATAATCCCGGGTACCGTGATACTGCTCGCGAGTTAGCAATCAAGCTCAAAGAATATGGAGTAAAGTATCAAGATCCAAGAATGGAATCTCCTCGTATCAAAGCGGATCTTGGATGGTTGATTAATGGTAAGGGGCCGTACCAGGCACCACAGGTTACCTCCCCACGAAAGAAGAATAGAAAAGACTGAATCACTCCTCTTTGAGTTTGGGCCAGATTTTTTAGTTGGATAACAAAGATCGATGAACGGAAACAGTTGGGAATTCAAATGAAGTTAAGAACGTGCTACTTGCAATCTAATTCAAGCCTGACGCTTACATTGGTGTTCGTGATTTGTTTTTCGTATTTAACGACGATGGCGAGTGGTCAGGAAAGCGAGGCTGAGGAGGTGGCTGATATTAAGATGCCTAAGCTTGGCGAAGCGTTAACTGGCGAGCAAATCGAATCATTTGCCCAATTGGCACTCAAGAATATTCAAACGGAGTATCCCAATAAACCAGGCAATGTTGTTGTCGATCTTGATTCTGTTCGAACGCCTAAGGAAATGCACCCGGCATTTTATGGTTGTTTTGATTGGCACAGCAGTGTGCATGGTCATTGGATGTTAATCCGATTGCTCCGTTTGTATCCCAATCAAAAACTAGAAACTGTAATTCGGGAGAAATTGAACCAAAATCTAAGCGCCGAAAACTTGGCGGGCGAACTTCGATATTTTGAAGAAAAGCAGCACAAGGCATTCGAGCGAACTTACGGTTGGGCGTGGTATCTTCGAATGGTCGATGAGCTTGAGGATTGGGACGATGAAGATGGCAAGCGGTGGCGTGAGAACCTCCGCGGTCTGGAAGAGCTTCTCGTTAAACGGACGTTCGATTATTTACCGAAGTTATCATTTCCCATTCGTACGGGACTGCATGGTGATACCGGTTTCGCGCTAGCGCAGATTCTCGATTACGCCCGCAAGCTGAACAACGCTGAGTTAGAGGCTTTAATTGTTAAGCGGGCAAAGGACTATTACCTCGGAGATGTAAAGTACCCCACCAAGTATGAGCCTTCCGGACAAGATTTTTTCTCGTCGTGTTTGAACGAAGCGGATTTAATGCGTCGGGTTCTGGCACCGCAGGAGTTTTCCCAGTGGTTTGATAGATTCTTGCCCACGTTGAAGGATGGGGACGGTGGGAATTTGCTGGTCCCTGTGGAAGTTAGCGATACCAAAGACGGCTATATCGTTCACCTTGCTGGTTTAAATCTGAGTCGGGGATGGTGCATGCAGGGTATTTCTTCAAGCCTGCCGGAGGAGGATTCTCGTGGACAGTTGCTCAAACGCTCAGCCGCTGACCATGCGGAGATGGGTTATAAGTATGTGTTCAGCGGTAACTATGAAGGAGATCATTGGCTCGCGACGTTTGCAATTTATTTGCAGACAAACGTTGCAAAGAAATAATGCTGTTGATTGGGTAATGTGTTCGATTTAACCAAATTGGGTTGACCTTAACCCCAGCCAAAACGCTTGAAATCTCAGCGGGACTCATAGACCGCCAGACGTTTCGCACTATAATTTGTGCTCATTTAAATCAAAACTTCGCGGTCATTCTTTCGATGTCGTCGGTCTGCTTGCGAAATTAAAAGGGAGACTGTGATGGTTCGTAATAATAGCAGCGTAGCAAGGGTGTCGATCACGATGCTTACTTCCTTCGCTTTGGTTCTCTGCTTGTCGAGCGAGATGTTCGCTCAGGACGCAACCGCTGTTCCAGCTTTTGCACCGACAGCGACGGTTCAGGACGAGGGATCTTTGACCGATAAGGCAAGTTTCTTAATCGGCTATCAGATGATGGCCAACATGAAAAGCCAATCCGGTGCTGACATCAACATGGAAGAGTTAATTAAGGGTATGAAAGCCGCTGATGCTGGAGACGACTTCGACAGTTTTATCGCAGGCTATCAGGTGATGACCAATTTCAAGAATCGAAGTTTCGATTTGAAACTGGAAAAGATCATCGAAGGTTGTGCGGCCTCGGTTGGCGGTAAGCCAATTGGTATGTCGACGCCAGATCAAGAAGCGATGATGCAGGCATTTCAAAAACTCGTCCAGCAACGAGAGATTGAGAAAATGAAAAAGGTTGCGACTGAAAACGTAGCCGTTGCCCAAGCCTACATGAAGAAAAATGCTGAAGCCAATCCTAAGGTGAAAATGTTGCCGAGCGGAGTTCAGTATGAAATTTTGACCGAGGGAACTGGGCCAAAGCCGACCGCAAGTGATGAAGTAAAAGTTGATTATCACGGAACTTTTTTGGATGGCACCGTATTTGATTCTTCGACTTCTCCACCTTCAGGGCGTCCAGCACAACCGGCTACGTTCCGAGTTAATGGAGTCGTTCCCGGCTTTTCTGCGGCACTTCAAAACATGAAGGTTGGCGGGAAATGGCGAGTTGTAATTCCCGGCGACCAAGGCTACGGCGTGCAAGGCGGTGGCGGTGGACTGATTGGACCTAACCAAGCCCTGATTTTCGAAATTTCTTTGCTTGAAATCGTTAAATGATCGTGGGCTGACTCGCGTTCAATTCAGACAGGTTTTAGAGTTTTAAATCTGTCAGCTAGATATCTAATCTTGCGGTCGTTCAGGCCGCGAGATTTTTTTATGATTTTTCAACGAACTGAATCAACGAGATAAGTGTTATGAAGGTTGCTGTAACCGGCGCTACGGGATTTGTTGGTACTGCGCTGTTGAACCGTTTTCATCACGCGGGCATTCAGTCGAGATGCTGGACACGCGGGAATTTGCCGGGCACTCCAGTTCATCAGGAAGGTGTTGAGTGGTTGACGGGTGAGCTATCTGACAAACAATCAATGGAAGATCTTGTTCAGGGATGTGATGCAGTCGTTCACTCAGGTCTGGCCAGGTCGGGACGCTCGTTTCAAGCCAATGAACTGGATGTCGTCGAATATGCCCGCGTGAATATTTTGGGAACGCTGGAGCTGATTGAGACCGCCCGGGCGGCGGGTGTGAAACGGTTTGTATTTGTTTCGACGTGTGCGGTACATGATCACATTTTATCTGATCGACCGCTCAACGAGGCACATCCGTTATGGGCGAACACCCATTACGGTGCACAGAAGGCGGCGATTGAGAAATTCGTCCATAGTTATGGACTCGGGTGCGGATTTCCAATTTGTGCGATACGGCCGACCGGCATCTATGGTGCGGCGAATCCGTTGGAGAATTCCAAATGGTTCAAGCTAATTGAGAACATCGTCCGGGGAGTTGACGTTGAAGTAAATAGTGGTGGTAAGGAGGTGCATGTTGATGATGTCGCACGGGCGATTGAGTTGCTGTTGGTAAGCGATGGAATCGAGGGACAGTCTTACTCATGTTACGACCGCTATATCTCCGAGTTTGATGTGGCCAATGTTGCTAAACAAATTTGCAACAGCGCCAGTTCGATTGTTGGAGAGCAAAAACGTCCTAAGCACGAAATAGATGTCACCAAGATAAAGGATCTTGGTATGGAATTTGGTGGAGCCGAGCGACTTTACGAGACGGTTGAATCGCTGGTAAAGCAAATACAGAGGCGTTAGTGTTTTTAATCAACGGCACCAATCGGGGCAGAATGTTTGATTCTGTTCGAATCGCAATCCTGGGTGCTGATTTGGTTAGCGGTTTTTAGAAATAGTTCTGAGGTACAGATTTTCTACCTTCTCGCGCGCCCACGGAGTTCGTCGTAGAAATTTAAGGCTTGAGTTGATCGACGGTTCATGGTTAAAGCACCGAATGTTTATTCTCAAGCCAAGGGCTTCCCAGCCGAGAGAATCGACGAGTGTTTCGAGGATGTCTTTCAGTTTTACACCATGCAGTGGATTGTTGGGTTGTTCCTGGCTCATTGATCTGTGATTTTCTTAAATTGGTGGGGTCAGTTTCAGCAGATGATGCCGCGATTTTAGTTTTACTGTGATTGGCCAATCGATGTGAATATCATCTGCCACGGTACGACATCTTTAAGGGTCATGACGGCAACGGCGAGGATTGCGATGGCGCTCGTCCACAAGGCCACGTCATAAAGTTTCGAGGGCATTAATCTAGGATCTAGTCGTCGGTATCGAAAGTAAATTGCGGCGAAGACCACGAGTAGCAAAATGATTCCGGTAATAACGCCCCCGATAATTACCAATTGTCCGGGTGCTTCGAAGAACAAATAGAGCGCGGCCCAGGTGAGTGGGAATAGACACGCGATCACGCCGATTGCCTTGTTGCGGGATCTTGGATTGTGGAAATTGATTAATCCGATTTGACCAAGCGCATCGGCATAGAGTCGAGTCCAAGCCGCTAAGGCAGCAAACATGGTGGAATATAGAACTACCACCGCACCGACAACGAAGATGATCTTGGCACCTGGACCGAGTGTTTGGGTGTACATCGTGCCTAGTATCTCAATCAGGTTCCCTTTTGTCGGAAGCGTCCCGGCGCGGTGTAAGATTGCAGCGCCGAGCAGGTAAAACATCGAAGTCATGAGGGTATAGCAAATCATGGCGAGGATCGCGTCCCAGTACATGACACGTATCCAGCCTTTAGCACGTTGTTCCCAAGCTTCGGTATTTTCGCGAGGTCCCGCGTAGGACGCATATCCTTTTTCAATCAACCAATAGTTGTAGGCAAGTATTTCATCCCCCCCTACCCCGGTGATTCCAAATGCGCCAATAGCGATCAACAGGGTTGCTTGGTCAGGCCAGTTAGGAATCAGGCCGCTCGCGAATTCCGCCCCGGTGATTGCAGATGGAGTAGTCTGCAACATAACTAAAGAAGCTAATGTAAAAACCAAGAAGATTGCGATCATGAGCAGAGATGCTTTTTCAAGGACTGAATAGTATCCTTTGAAAACGAGTAGTGAGACTGATAGTGCAATGACGAGTGTTGTCAGGCACCGCTTTGGAAAGAAACCGCCGGTTAAATCGGGGGCGAGGGCAGGAAACAATTGTTCGACACCGAGCACGACTGCTCCGATGATTCCGCCAAGTTGTAGGGTCTTAGTAAGCATCAGAACAAGCCAAAGCCAGATCGACCAGTTGGCGGATCCCAGTTTGGGGCCTGGTAATGAATTCAGTGCTTCCATGGTCGTTTCTCCGGAGGAGATGGCGTGTTTGCCAAATTCGAGCTGGACCACCACTTTGATGACACAGCTAAAAATGATGAACCACAGGAGAGTGAACCCCGCTTTAGCACCCATGAGGGTTGTTGCAATCAATTCGCCGGAACCGACGATCGACGCTGAGAGAATAAAGCCCGGACCCAAATGGCGAAGACTTGCCGCAAATGTCTCCGGGGGAGCGAGGATGCCGCTCGAACATCGCGTGTAGGGGTCTTGTTCGGTCATTTATTTGAAACACTCGTATGAAAGTTTTGACAATGGAACGTTTTGCCGAACGGTTTGAAATGAATTCCTACCATTGAACAATGGTAACTAATCTTCTAATCTAACAGTTAGTATTGGACATCTGAACGACTCGAATTTTTGAACTTTTATGCCAAAAGATTTCCTCAAAGGTACCGCTGACAGTTACGACGTTGTTGTTATCGGCAGCGGACTCGGCGGACTGACTTCCGCAAATATCCTTGCTCGTAACGGCCTGTCAGTGCTGTTATTGGAGCAGCATTATAAGTTGGGCGGACTGGCGACTTGGTTTAAGCGACCAGGTGGGCATATTTTTGATATTTCGTTGCATGGTTTTCCCTACGGAATGGTCAAAAGTTGTCGGCGATACTGGTCCAAGGAAATTGCTGATTCGATTGTTCAGCTTGAGGGAGTTCGGTTTGACAATCCAATGTTTTCTCTGACGACTTCGTTCGACAGAAATGACTTCACACGTTTGTTGACCACCGATTTTGGAATTGCTCAAGAGAATGTTGATCGTTTTTTCGATTCGGCGCGGAATATGAATTTTTACGACGACCAGACGAAAACGACTCGTGAGCTATTTGAAGAATTTTTCCCCGGTCGGGAAGATGTAATTCGTTTGTTGATGGAACCTATTACTTATGCCAACGGGTCGACGCTGGAGGATCCCGCACTCACCTATGGAATTGTGTTTTCGAATTTCATGTCCAAAGGTGTATTTGTATTCCAAGGCGGCACCGACAAGCTAGTCAAATCAATGGAAAAAGAGTTGGTGGCGAGCGGTGTTGATGTCCGGATCAATTGTGACGTAGAGAAAATTAATGTTGGTACGGGGGGAGTTGAATCTGTTGTCGTAAACGGAAAGACCATCAAGACATCAGCGGTTGTTTCAAATGCGAATCTTCGGGCAACGATTTTTGATCTTGTTGGCGAAGATAAGTTTGATCGCTCGTTTGTGGACGAGGCGAAAGAGGTCCGGCTAAATAATAGTAGTACTCAGGTCTACATGGCGTTGGGGAATGACGACACTGTGCCGCGTGAAACGGGTGATTTGCTTTTCTCTAGCACGGCGGAAAGGTTTCAGACAGATTTGCTGCTCGACAGAAACGTGACGAGCCGAACATTCTCGTTCTATTATCCGGATACCCGCCCAGAGGGAAAAGGAAGGACATTAATTGTGTCCAGCACCAATGCTAACTATTCCGACTGGGTCGGTATGTCGAAAGAGGAATACGACGCGAGTAAGCAAGATCTCGTGGAGACGACTCTCGATGCTCTTGAGAAATACGTCCCTAACAGTCGCGAGAGAGTCGTCCACGCAGAGGTTGCCACTCCCGTAACTTTTAAGCACTACACAAAACATATTTCCGGTGCGAGCTTCGGAACGAAATTTGAAGGACTGATGGTGAGCCGAGCGCTACCTGATCAAATTCGAGGTTTATACCACGCGGGCAGTTGTGGAATCATTATGTCCGGTTGGCTCGGCACCATTAATTATGGTGTTATTGTAGCGAACGATGTTATTAACCAATTGAGCAAAATGCCTGCAACCTCCCCCGTCGCATCGAACTGAAATCCTATGAATTCCCATCCAAGTTTAGAAAAAATCCACGCCGCAATTCCTCATCGCGCCCCAATGTTGTTGGTGGATGAGATCGTTGAGCAGGACCAAGAATCGATTGTCTGCAAGAAGACGTTTCATCAGGATGAGTATTTTTTTCAAGGGCACTATCCTGATCATCCGTTGACTCCGGGTGTTATCCTGTGCGAGTCGGCCGTTCAATCGGGAGCGGTATTGTTATCTGAAATTGTTGAGGTGGTCGGTGGAGTGCCTGTTTTAACCCGCATGGGCGATGTTAAATTCAAGCGAATGGTCCATCCGGGAGATACAATTGAGAATCATGTCAAACTTGATGAAGTCGTATCTACGGCCTACTACATGACCGCACAGATTAAGTGCAATGGAAAGATGGTAGCTCGGTTGTCGTTCACATGTACAATTGCTCCGTCGAGTAATTGATACGAAAGATGGCACGATACCTTGCGGGAACCACGCCTTTAGGCACCGTGAATTGGTTGAGGCGAGTGGCTTGTTGTAGCGGGAATTAATTTATATCGAGGGAATGTTATGGACTTTCTTCAGTTGGCTGGAAAAACAGTTCTGGTTTTTGGGGTGGCTAATAAAAAAAGTGTTGCCTGGCATATCGGCAAAACGCTTGAAGAAGTTGGGGCAACCGTGGTTTACATCGTTCGCAGCCCAGAACGGAGGGAGTCGGTATCTAAGCTGATGGGAGACCGACCCTGTTTCATTTGTGACGTGGAGTTCGAAGATCAAATTAAGCGTTTAAGGACGGAAATAGAGGCGGAGTTTCCTGTTGTCCACGGTTTGGTTCACTCGATTGGGTTTGCCGACTATGACGAGTCCGGGATGAAACCGTTCCACGAGACGACCAAATCTCAATTCTTAAGGACAATCGACATCTCTTGTTTTTCGTTTATTTCTTTGGCGAACGAGTTCAAAGATCTGCTCGCCAAGGATGCATCGGTAATTACCATTTCCATTTCAACGACTCGTATGGCGTCTGAAAATTATGGATTTATGGCGCCAGTCAAAGCGGCGCTCGATAGTTCGCTTGTATTTTTGTCGAAGAGTTTTAGTCAATTTTCTGAGGTTCGTTTTAATGCGGTGGCCGCAGGCTTGCTGAAGACGTCAGCATCAGCAGGAATACCAGGCTTTGTAGATAGCTATATGTTTGCTGAAAAGGTCATTCCGAGGAAACGCGCGGTTTCAACCCAGGAAGTCGCTAATGCTGCCTGCTTCCTACTCAGTCCACGCTCATCTGGAGTCAATGCACAAGCGGTTGTGATTGATGCTGCCATGTCGATTAACTATTTTGATCGGGAAATTGTACAGGATTCCATGAAGTTAAGCTGAATTTGAAATCACTGGCTAGGAGTGTGGATTCCAGTATTTTTCCGGTTACAATAGGGCTTGTTCGTAGATAATCGTACACATCCAGATTCAAAAGCAAGCATGGGAATTCGGTTTACCTGTAAAAATTGTCTGAATCGACTGAACGTCAAAACGTCGCAGGCTGGCTGTAAACGGCAGTGTCCTCATTGTTCGGCGGAGGTAATCGTTCCAGCTGTGACTTCTACTTCGATTGAGCATGCTCGGGATGTTTCTCGCCCGGCGGTCAGGGCCCCAAAACAGAAGTTCTCAATTGCGGGCGACGAAGGAAATAAGCCTGGCAACGTAGCGGTGAAGGAAACGTTGCCCAATCGAATTCGCCAACGAATAAAGCGTCCTAAAGATCAACTTTTAAAACACCGCCCTCCGGTTATCGAGCCTGAAGAAATTGATCAGTCAGTCGAAACCTTCATGCTGGATAAACCGCAGTTACCCCCAACGATGGGGAAGGTTGATCCGATTCTCCAGGCACCTAAACAGATTTGGTACTTGCGAAATAAAGAACTGGGAGAGCTCGGTCCGTTGAAGGGCCGGCTGATGCAGAAGCGTCTCGATGCGGGGGACATCACGATCGGATCGCTTGTCTGGCGTGGTGATTGGGGAGGCTGGATTCCGGCTGAAAAGGTGTTTCCGAGTCTAGTCGTCAAGGCCGAAGGCATTCGGTTGCAGCAGAAGCGGTCGAGGGCATTCAAGGAGTTGCCTATTGAGTTGCGTAAACCAGTACCTCGAAAGAAAAAGAAATTGACCCCACTCGAAAAGAACCAAAGGAAAAACCGGCTTTTCGCTGCCTTTGTAATTAGTGGCGTAATGGCAATATTAGTATTACTGGTTGTCGCAATGAAAATTGTAATCGATAATCCGTAGCCAGCGGATTGCTTGCGGCTACGAAACTTGTAACGCGAGTTTGTTTTTTAGGTTGAATTTAAATTAAGGTAAGTGTTGATGAGATTTAGTGCTCAGAGAATTGCTTGTTTGGTTGGTTTTGTTTTTGTCGCGCTCGCTGTACAAAGCGGTGTTTGTCAAGAAACGGCAACAGAAAAAAAACCAGATGTGGCGGAATCAAAGGCCGCTCAAGAGAAACCGCTGACGGTTTTGGTAGCCGAAGACAGCATTAAGTTTACCGCGACTGGTAATTGGAAATCAGTTCCTCCAAGAAGTCGGATGTTAGATGCTGAATTGAAGATTCCAAAAGTTAAAGGCGATGAAGCTGATGGTCGACTGACGATCATGGGCGCCGGAGGGTCAATCGAAGCAAATATTGTCCGCTGGCAAGGTCAGTTTACCCAGCCCGATGGCGGGGATACTGCTGACAAGACCAAGCAAAAAACGATGGAAATTGATGGCCAAAAGGTTAATCTTGTCGACATCACCGGGACATTTATGGATGCCGTTGGCGGACCGTTTAGTGGCAAGCCTAAAGTAGAACGAAAGAATTATCGAATGCTCGCAGCGATTATCCAAACGGAAGCCAATGGAAATTACTTCGTGAAGCTGTATGGGCCTAAGCCAACGATTGACAAAAATGAGAAGTATTTCAAGAAGATGTTAGAAAGTTTGAAAGTTTCCGACTGATTTGCTTAACAACAAGTTGCATTGATTCGCCGACCTTTGAAAAATGCCCGGCAGAATTCGTTATGCGGGCTGCCCGACGATATCGAACAAAGTAACTAAGTTAATGGCCTGAATTTCCGAATGGCCTGCTCTGTTTGTTGGATGTCGTCGGGGATTGGCGCTGAGATCGACATTTCGTTTCCGTCGATTGGATGCTGGAATTTTATATTGAGGGCATGGAGTGCCTGTCGCTCCAGCAGGATCTCTTGGTCCTGATGCTTGCGTGTGAGATCGTGCAAGTGTAATTTTGCTCTTCCGCTGTAAAGGCGATCGCAAAGCACGGAGCAACCAATGTGTGCCATGTGGACACGGATCTGGTGGGTTCTCCCGGTTTTTGGTTTGACTCTCACGCTGGCAAAACCTTGGTATCTTTCGATTACTTCGAAGAAAGAACTTGCATTCCGACTTGTCGAATGACCGATTCGAATTGCTTTCTTTTCTCTCTGGTAAGGGTGCGCGCCGATTGGCTTATCGATGATATCGCGATCATGGTTGGGAGACGGGGAAACGATTGCAAAATATTCTTTCTCGACGATCCGTTTCTCGAATTGACTTGCCAAGTTAATGTGAGCTGCATCTGACTTGGCTACCAAAATGACACCGCTGGTGTCGCGATCGAGTCGATGAACAATCCCGGGGCGAGTAGCACCGCCGATCGAACTGAGCTGTTGGAAATGAAATGCAAGGGCGGCGGTAAGCGTCCCGGACCAGTGGCCTTTCGCGGGATGCACGACCATCGAGGGTGGCTTGTTGATAGCAACGAGGTGGTCATCCTCGTAAAGAATATTCAGTGGGATATCTTCCGGGATCGTATTTTCCGGTTCCGGTTGCGGTGGAAGGAATTCAATTTTTTGTTCGCGCTTAAGTCGAGTCGAAGATTTAGCATGATTTCCATCGACACGCACTTTTTTTGCAGCAATTGCTCGTTGCAATTTAACGCGACTGAATTTTGGAAAGTGACGAACCAGAAAAGCGTCGAGTCTCTCAAGATGCTCCTCCTCGGAGACCGTAAGCACTTGCCAGTTGGGCGTTTTTTCACCCAGTTGCGTTTCCTCGGATGCGATGTTTGTTTCAGATTCGTCGTTGATCATAGTTTTCCTAGGTCAAAATTCCCCGCTCGCATCATACCAATTATCGCGATAATCTCAGCCCCTAAGAGTAGACCCCGGGTTTCACATTTAGGTAAATTGCCGACCAGACTGATGGAATCTCTCGCTTCGCTATTTTGGGGCGCGAGCCAAATGAGTCGGTAAAATGAGTCAAAATTGGAGTTTTGTGTCTAATCTGCCTATCATGTAAGCAGTAAGCGTCGAAAATGGATTCAGTAAAGATGATTTTTGCCGAGTCATTTTTGAATGTCTGCAAACTTCATCATTGAGTTGGTTAGGTTCGGCTTGATTCGAATCGCTGGCCAGCGTTATTTGCCGCCAACAAAATTATTATGGATTGGTTATGAAATTTATTGAGATGACCGGTGAAACATTAGACGAAATCATTAACGATGGAGAGTTGCACTCTCAAGACTTGTCGGCGGCAGGGGTCATGGTCTCATCCATTGTGAGGATCAATCAGCAAGGTGATATTGAGGTTCGGTGCCCCAACAAATGGAGAGTGATCGGTGGTTTGCTGGGTGACTTCGAAGATCGAATCAAAAAAACGACCGGTCTCGACTGGGCTTAATTATTCGTTAAAAAGCCGGGGCTGGCGGCCTCAATTTCCAGCAGCTCGTCAATCCAAATCCGGATGTCATTTTCATATTCGGAGGCTAGGTCATCCTTAACCAATTGCCGATGGAAAGCCGCCGCTCCGATTTCAACTAAGTCTGCGGCTTCGGCAGACTGGAATCGTTTCTCCGGGTCAGGATCAATCAGGCCTTGGCAAAATGACATCAGTAACTCGTTGGTCGAAACTTCTGCAGGTAAGACCTCGTGCAGGCGTTCCGGGAGCGTCTGTTTTGCTTCAATTAACTTGGCAAAATCATTGATGCCTCCGAAGACCGGTTTACCCGCAAGAAGTTCGACAGTGACGTAGCCTAAACTGGCCAGGTCACTGCGGGGCGTGTTGTCGGTGCCCTGTAAGACTTCGAGTGCGGCGTAAGAAGGCGTACAGGCGCGACGCTGCGGCGGATCGGCGATATCGAAGGCTGATCCAATGTCGATGATCTTTGCGTGCCCACTTCTCTTCAGCATTATGTTTCCTGGTTTTACATCGCCATGAACAATTCCATGGCGGTGCATCGCAGCGAGGGCTTCGAGGCAGTCGCGAACGATCGCAATCGCGACTCCCGCTTTGAATCGAGGTTGTTCAGGACCGACGGTAACCAAGACATCATTGATGTATTCCCATCGCTTTTCACTGAACCGTTCTTTAACCGTTCCAAACATTTTCGGAGTGAGTAGCCTCCGAAGGTCGAAACCTTCAACCCATTCCATGACCATCATTCGAATTCTGTCACGGTCTAGAAAATTTTCGACTACCAAAAGATTCTCGTGTTGGATTCGAGCAACTTTGGCCGCGACCCGTCCCATTCGGGACATATCGGAATCGTAGTGGTTGGGGGATGAGTAGCGTTCTGGCGAGAAAATTTTCAGGGCGACAGGAAGTGTGAATCCGTCCGATCCACGTCTTTCCGTCAAATAAACCACACCCTGTCCACCAGATCCTAACTTCGTCAAGAGCCGAAGGTGGGTCGTCCAGCTGTGTCTTTTTTCACGCAGGATCTCTTCGTAGAGTTTGTGGAGCTCCGCGCATTGATTGACTTGGAAATCCCCTTCTTGAGTTACCGTGGGGGATAAGTCTTCTTCCGAAGTAATGTTCAGATTTTCGCCGTCAAAATCCAATGGATAGTTCCTCGGTGATGCTTACGTTTTCCAGTGCAACTGTTTGGTTGAGAATCGCCTTGTTGACGGATGTTAGCCGACCTTTATTGTGACAAACCTCTCTACGTGCGGCTACCTTGAATTCTTTGTCCTGGGTCATTCTTTCAGAAACTTTACCAGTTAAAAGGGATTCGATGTTCGGGGCGGGGGAAACCAAGATCTTTATCAACTTGATTCAGCAATGAATCGCCAGTCGTGAAGCGTTTGATATTCTCGCAGAAAATGTCAATTGTGACTGGAATTCTAAGTGGAGACTGGGCACCCACGTGTGGGGAAATAATTACATTGTCCATCTCCCATAAAGGTGAAGACGGGGGTAACGGTTCGGGTTCGACGACGTCGAATCCAGCACCTCCGAGCCGTCCGCTCGAAAGTGCATCAACCATGCTTTGAGTTTCCACAACTGAACCTCTCCCAACGTTGATGACATAGGCTCCCGGCCTCAGAAGATCAAATTGCATTTTTCCGATTAGATTCTCATTCGAAGAGGAAAGCGGCAAAGTGATGATCAAGACATCGATTTCAGGAAGCATTTCATCTAAACCCTCGGCAGGAAGAATCTGATCAATGACTCCTTGGTTGAGCAGGTCATTGGCGGAATCAACAAAACAGTCGGTAGCGATAATTCGGTTAACCATTGGCCGAAGTATGTGGGCAATCCGCTGTCCGTTTCCGCCTAATCCTGCAATCCCAATGGTTTTGCCAAACAGATTGTCTGTGGGGCGTCGGACAAACTGTTTTACCTGTTGTGCTTTGAAAAATACTGGGCTTCGTCGTATTAAACCCATTAGCAGTGACATCATTTGTTCACCGACTTGCGGTGCAAATAGTCCCGAACAACCGCTGACTAAAATGTTGGAATTTATGACGGGGGGAACTAGGCAGTGATCCAAGCCCGCCGCTGACGATTGAATCCACTTAAGTTTTCCGTGAGTGACAACACGTTCCCAGTCAACTGGCACTTTGGCATGACCGCAAAATATATCAGCGTTAAAGATCTCTTCGGAAATGGTTTCTTGGTTCGCAACAATTACCTCAAACTGCTCCGCAGCAACGCCGCGAATTGTGTCGGCGTCTGATTCGGATAATGGGAAGCAGGTTACAATTGTTTGGGAGGACATAGCGTGAGTTCAGATTAAATGAATTGCGAGTAATTTCGAATTCTGTAGGGTTGAGGTGCAAGGTTTGGATTTTAATCTTGTTCGAACGCATTGCCGAGACCAGATTGACTTCAATTGGCAATTCCACGAAGTGCTTTGATTACCGGTGCTAATTTTGAGAGTAATTATAATTCTTTGGAGTCTTGATGGAAAATTGCTAGGATAACGGAGTATTGTGATTCGATTCCAAGATCTTTTAAGCTGATTCCAAATGCCCTTCCACCAAAATCGCTCAAGCGTTGTTTTTGCCGTTTCTTGTTTTGTTTTGCAGGTACTCGTCATTTTCGTGTGGTCGGCAGCGGACGACCACGCAATGGCAGATGAGATCTCACGTCGGCCTAATATTTTGGTTGCAATCTCGGATGACCAATCATGGATACACACCTCGGCGAGCGGCTGTCGAAGTATTGCAACGCCTAACTTTGATCGCGTCGCGAAAGAAGGTGTGCTGTTCAATAATGCAATTTGTGCATCCCCCGGCTGTTCGCCGTCCCGAGCTTCGATTTTAACTGGTCGGTATCCCTGGCAACTCGAACAGGCTGGTACTCATGCCAGTTCCTTTCCAGCAAAATATTCTGTGTACCCCGAGCTTCTAGAAAAAGCTGGCTATTTCGTTGGTTACACAGGAAAGGGGTGGCAACCCGGTAATTTCAAGGCATCCGGTCGAGTTCGCAATCCGGCCGGGGTTAGTTTTAGTCAGCTTAAAATTCAAAAGGTTCCTGCGACGGGGATTTCCAAAACTAACTACGCTGGGAATTTTGAAAAGTTTTTAGAGCAAAAGCCTGCTGATCAGCCGTTCTGTTTTTGGTACGGCGGTCATGAACCGCACCGAAGCTTCGAAAGAGGGAGCGGGATTGCGTTAGGAAAGCAGTTGGCGGCTGTCGACGTGCCAAGTTTTTTACCTGATTCGGAGGAAGTCCGAAGTGACATCCTTGACTATTGCTTAGAAATTGAATGGTTTGATCGTCATTTGGGGAAGATGATTTCCGCACTCGAGGCCAGCGGCGAACTGAATAATACATTGATCATTGTCACAAGTGATAATGGCATGGCTTTTCCCCGCGCAAAAGCAAATGTTTATGAGTACGGCATCCATATGCCGCTTGCCATTCGGTATCCTGCTGCGGTTCCCGGTGATCGGGTGGTGGATGACGTTGTTAGTCTCACGGATCTCGCCCCGACGATCCTTGAAATCGCAGGAGTTGAGCATCCCCAAGCGAAGGGCGAAGATAACTCAATGACTGGGGAGAGTCTCGTTCCGCTGCTGGAGTCAAGTGAGTCTGGATTGACTCGATTCTGTCGTGAGGAAGTCTACAGTTGCCGGGAGCGACATTCTTCATCTCGTTGGGAAAACCTCACTTATCCGCAGCGGTGTATCAGGACCTCGCGCTATCTCTTGATCCGAAATATGAAACCGGAGCGGTGGCCTGCTGGAGCGCCGAGGAAAATGCAGTCTGGTAAATTAGGACCAGAAGATGGTGGGTATCATGATATTGACGCCTGCCCAACGCTTAGTTTTTTGATTGCAGAAAAATTAAACCCTGAGGTTGCACCCTTTTTCTCTCTGGCAGTCGCGCATCGCCCTGCCCTTGAGCTTTTTGATATTCAAAAGGATCCTGCTTGCCTCAAAAATCTATCTGGCGATTCTGAACATCAAGAAGTGAGTGCAAAGCTGGAAGCCAAGTTGAATCTATTTTTAAAGACGACTGGAGATCCAAGGCTTAATGGCGCCGAGGATATTTGGGAAAAGTACATTCGGTATAGTAGATTGCGATCATTTCCCACCCCTGATTGGGCAAAGTAAGATCAGATGCCCTTGGTTTTTATTTTTGAGCTGTAAGGCAATTTCGTCGAGAACTAGTGTTTACAGTTTTTTGATAATTTGGCTGGGCAAATTCCTTCCAAGCTATATTTGTTGAGAAAGCGAGAGTGAGGCGAGATGAACTTTTACCAGTGGCGATTTCTGCTAGTTGCAATTTGCGTCTTTGTGACTCTTACTATGGCTTTATCATCCAAGGCGGTGCACGCTGTAGACGGCGGTCGTTCTGACTGTCGTCCCCTAACAGATTTACTCGGAATTAACACGGAAGAGGGTGAGAAACCAAATGTAATTCTGATTATGGTTGATGACATGGGGTTCTCCGATATTGGGTGTTATGGAGGGGAGGTAAAAACAGACAACTTAGACCGACTTGCTCGAGACGGAATGCGGTTCACTCAGTTTTACAACAATGCGAAGTGCACCACGACTCGCGCATCAATTCTTACAGGGCTCTATCCGCGGGGAACGAATGCAGACCGCCATCTGCGAGCCAACATGGTGACACTCGGCGAAGCCATGCGGCAGTGTGGGTATCGAACCTCGCTGTGCGGAAAATGGCATCTCGGGCGTGACGAAATCAATCATCCATTTCATCGGGGATTCGATTCTTTTTATGGGCTGCTTGACGGGTGTTGTAACTTTTTTAATCCAGTTCAACCCGATCCGAAATACAAGGGTGGGCGGACGCGAGTGTTCGGTAAAGACGATCAATTAATCACTGATTTCCCAGCGAATTTTTATACGACCGATGCATTCACCGACGCGGCAATTGAAGCGATTCACGCAGCGGATCGGACTGAAAAGCCATTTTTTATTCACCTCACCTACACTGCCCCGCACTATCCGATTCAAGCGAAGCCGGCGGACATTGCGAAGTATCGAGGCAAGTTTAAGGGAGGTTGGGATGAGATGCGAGAAACTCGATTCAAACGTCAACAAGAAATGGGACTGGCTGCTGAGTCATGGAAGTTAAGTGAGGGTGACAGTCGGGCTTACGCTTGGGAAAGTGCAAATCAGGATTTCGAAGATCACCGAATGGCGGTTTATGCAGCGATGATCGACAGTGTCGACCAAAATATTGGGAGGCTGTTAACGACATTATCGCAAACTGGACACGATCAGGATACGCTCATCCTATTTCTATCGGATAATGGAGGATGTGCGGAGGAACCGGGGGGGCGCGATCCAGCTAAACGGAACCCCGGCCCAGGCGATGACTATGTAGCGGTTGGGCCAGCCTGGGGTTGGGCTCAGAATGCTCCGTTTCGTCGCTATAAGAGTTGGCTGAATGAGGGGGGAATCACGACACCGATGATTGCGTGGTGGCCCAACGTTGTTCCACCCGGGACGATAAACCGCGAAGTGGCTCATATAATTGATTTTCTGCCAACCTTGGTCGAGGTGGGTGGAGGAGTATATCCGAAACAATTTAAAGGGACCGAACTTCTTCCAGTTGAAGGCAAGAGTATGGTCAACTTATTGAAAGGGAAACCGCGTGAAGGACATGCCCAACTCTGCTGGCAATGGGCGGGGAACCGCGCAATTAGGGAGGGGGATTGGAAGTTAGTGTGGGATAAACTTAATCCAGAAAAAAAGTGGCAACTGTACGATCTTTCCGTTGATCGGTGCGAGATTAATGACCTCGCAGACAAAGACCCGCAACGAGTTAAACGTTTAGCCGACTGCTGGTTTGACTGGGCTGAGAAGATGGAGCTGAAAGTAAAACGGCGGTAAGTTTGAGACGAATTACATCAATCGCCCCGGTTGGTTCCAATTGATCGCAGGCTGATTCTTTCGATGTGGATTCACGCGAATCGACTGGCGGCAATCTTCATTGAAAATTCCACAACCGATTGGTTACCAGGAACCGGTATTTGGAAAATCTAAATTTCGTTTGGTTGATTGCAGCAGTTTAGGGTAAGCTGCTGAGCTTGAATTATTGAATTTATCGAGGTGCTCTCATTGAAAGCTGAACCAACCGACCTATCGAATTGCGAGATTCAAACGCTTGAGCTAGGTGGCGAACGGTTTCAGGTCTCGCGCCCTCATGATTTCGGGATCGTGATTAACGGGCCGATCGATGCGGGAGAGGCTGGTGAGGATTATCTCCATCAAGTGCTGTTGCGAGAAGACGTTCGCGATAGTTTCTTGGAAATTGTCGACAACGAGGGACTGGTAGTTTGTAAAAATGTTCGAACGACAGAGCCTAGCTATCGTAAAGTCCGTGGAAAGTCGAGTCACGGAAAGCTAAGCCAGGCCGAGTATTATCACCATGACGGGTGTAGTTGTCCGGTGAAACCTCGGGTTGTTGAAATTCGAATGCCGCATCAGTTAATCAACAGAAATATTGCTACGGCGATAGCTCCATTTCGGTCGGTGGTTGCAGCGATGCTGCGTTCGCTTCCGCAGGAGATGTTAACGCACGGCGAACTAGAGTCGACATTGCATCAGTTTTCATGCTCGCCCTCAGAGCAACCGCTTGTTGATACGTGGGACCAAATTCAGGGGCGTATAACCAGACTAGTGCGTCGAGAGTTGGATGCCGAATCCTGCCGCGCTTTTTTTCGCCAAGTGGACGACGAAGCCAACGCCTATGTGGAACCCTGGGAAATGGGTGAATCTCGTTTGATTTGTAACAATCACAAAAATTTGGCTGAAACCATGCAGCATCGACGGTCCTACCAAGCTCCGAGAATGTCGGCGGAAGCCAACGGAAGTTTGGTCAAACGCTGGACTGCCGAAGAAGCCTAGCTCGGCAAATTTATGCTACCCGAATCAAGCGATCGAATTGCTGGCGGCGTTGAATTCGCTTTCTGATTGCTCAGAAGCCTCCGAGACAACTTCGTCAATGGCGCTGGTTTTGCTCTCATCACCAACCATTCCGCCCGCAAATTCGATGTCACCAATTCGCTGAATGACCCGGTACTTCCGCCGGTAGTCGTGGTCAATGAAGTCTACAAAATGAATGACAAAATCCATTTCGCTACTTAAACGCTCTGATAATAAGCGTTTGCTCTCTGTAAGGACTTGCTCCTTAAATTGATTGTCAGAGAGGATAAATTGGACTTCCAATTCCCGTTGGCCTTTTTCGAATACCTTGATTTCAATTACGCTGTCAGAGACGATCGCATTCAGATCGTTGACAAGCGTATTAAAAAACGAAGGGTAGAATCGGTTGCCTTGGTCATTGAGAATGAAATTTGAATCTTTCCCTTCAATTTTAGTGATTAAATATTTTTCGGTACCATCGGGATAGGTTCGAAATTCTACGTCCGCAATATCCCGCATTCTATAGCGGATGAATGGGAAATCAGAAGTGTTCAGGCGGGTGATGATCATCTCGGGTTGCCCTGCGTCGTTCGGTTCCGTTTCTACGTAGGCAACGTTCGCGAAAATCTCAAGGCCGTCCGGCGTTTCGTGAGCCAGTTCGCCAAGTTCGACAGAACCGTACGAATCTTCAATTTTTGATTTGTGAAAGATTGATTGAATATGCTTTCGCTGGCAATCAAAAAATGTTTCCCCGCTAACGTTTATTAATTCTGGGTGGTGTTTGACTTCCAGATTGAAACGTTTGACGGTGTTCGCAATCATATTCATCGGTGACGGGAATACCAAAAGCAATTTTGGTTTGTATTGATTGATGTCGTCGATCAATCCACGCACAGTTTTTTCATCAATTTTATCGAAGAGGTGATACTTAAATCCAAGCCATTTACTGAGGCGATTGAATTTCACCATGTCGTCGATGTTGTAAGTGTTTTTTGGGTAGAAGATCAGCATTCGTTCGCCCGGACGCCAACCCATGCGATACCAGCATTTGAAAAATGTGAACAGCATCGAAAACATATGCTGTTTTGTCATCATGATCGAAAGTGGAGTCGATGTAGATCCGCCAGTTGCCATCGGCATCAAGTAATCGTCATTGCGGAGCCGTTGAATGGATTCAAACGGTTTGCCTTCTACTGAAAAAGTGTTTTTCGCTGGATCGATCGACGCCCATCGATCGGTCATTACCGATTGGCCTGCATCGGCATAATCCTTTTTCGAGAGCGCCGGCAATTTGGAGTACGATTCAAAGAACTCGTCATCGGAGAGCTGCGGTGCCTCGGATAGGAACTGAGTATACTTACCACGAAAGTACTCGCAGTTACTGTTTGCGTGAGTGAGCAACGCTTCAATATCTTTTCGAATCTTTGGTCTGATGTCGGTCAGACGTTCGTCGATTACCACTTCCTGATAGATATTTTTGACTTTGATGTACCGAAAAGCCAATTGATACAGTGTCTTTAACATGTTTTAGCGTTGATGCTGGGGAGAGTCCGGGGCGGAAAACGTAAGTATTATGCTAGGGAAATAAAGCTGAATTGTCGAGTATGGAGGCGTAAAATAGCGTTGCTTTTTGGTTTCTCTTTGTTTTTTTGGGGAGGTGACGTTATCGATGGGGTCGCATGAATCGCGAACGGAATTCGGTCATTTAATCAATCATTCAAACGGACGTAGTCGAGCATTGATTCAGAGGATCAGTATTACTGTCCTAGGCCGAATGTTTTGCAATCAACCTTAAGGATTTCTGTGGTTTGGCAAGCGTGGAAACAAGATCTGGAATTTTGTTCTGTCGAGAGCTGTGTTGGGCTTATTTTGTGTGGCAACATTTAGGTCGTTTGTGCCAGTTCGTCGGATAAATGCCATAAAACCATGAAGACCAGCGGAACTCATTTTCTCACTTCTTGTTCCCGATGGTGTTAGGTAGGTGATTTAGGTAACGAGACTTCCTATCGAACAAAACAAGAGGCGTGACTTTGAATATGGTTAAAAAGTACCGATTGGTTCTACTACGTTCCTGTGGGGTCGCTCTGGTTGGCTTGATCATATTTTCGGCTGATCAGTGCAATGCACAATTAATTCGTGGTCGTTGGCAACGTCTTAAGTCTGTTGATAAGGACGTTCACACTCAAGGGCAAGTGCCTATTCGATCGTCTCGGCAACCACTCTCGAACACCCCTCAAAGTTTGTATCCAATGAATCGCTTCAGTGAGCGATGGGGGCGACCTAATCCATTAAATGTGCAGGATAACGACGCGAGATACATTGGTGGTTTGCACCATACCTATTTTGAAAATCTTGGGATTCCGCCGGGCGACATTGGGTTGCGAGGAAATGGAGTCTTTTGGCGTCCATGGTAGTGAGTTGATTGTTTGGTTAGACAAAACGACAGAGTGGCTTGGGAAAACCAGCCTCAAAAACCAACGATCATTTAACAACATTGTTCGTGTTGAGGAGCACGTTGAGCGTGCGGTTTGCCACTCGCGTGATGTACTTGTTGGGTTGATCTTTCAGGCATCGTTTAAGTTCGGGGATGAGTGGCCGTGCTGCTTCCCCCGCTTCGTTAAGGACGATTGCTGCCCGCAATCTGGCCCATTCGTGTTCTCCTACAAGTTCATCCTTTAGCGTAGCTAGTGCCCGCTGGGGCTCTTTTATTTTCAAAAGGGCGCGTGATGCAGCGATTCGGACGCTGGGAGATGGGTCAGTGAGTGCGTCGAGTAATACATCTTTGCAGTTACCTGCTTCGGTGGGGCGATTACCAAGACCAACGAAAGCCCAGTACCGCACGATCGAGTCAGGATTGCTAACTGCCTTTTCGAGATCGCTAAAATCTGATTGGTCATTCACTGCTAAATTTGCGGTGTTGCGAATCTGCTCGATAAGATCGGGCGAGGCGTTTTTTAGGATGTTATATCTTGCGCCGGCTTTACGTTCTCGAATCTGAATTTCAGCCTCTGGTATTAGTCCGATATCGCGGGTTTTGACAACCCATTGCAGGTGGGCGTTCCGTAAACGATTGAGTACCTCTGTGTACTTATCATTGCCGATTAAATTATTAACCTCGTGTGGATCGGCTTCGAGGTCATAGAGCTCTTCTGGCGGTTTGGTCTGCTGCATGAACAATTCGGCTGCTACCGGTAGTTTTCCCAGTGCGTTAACTCGGCGAAGTTCCTTCATTGTCGCACCTTTTTCAGGTGTGTTCATGTATTGATAGTACGCCTTGTGAGGTTCGTAGTTTCGGATGTACCGATACTTGCTATCTCGGACTGAGCGAATGATGTCATAGCGCTCATCCATTCTGTCTCGAGCCCCATAGACATAGTTCCGTTGTGGCTTGAGGTCATTGCCTAAAAAAGCACGTCCTTGCATGTGAGAAGGCGGTTTCAGGCCGGCGAGATTTAAAACAGTCGGTGCAAAATCGAGTGAACTGACCAGTTCGTCTACCTTTGTTCCATTCTTGTTACTTTGCTTCAGGCTATCGGGAAGTTTGATGATCAAAGGAATGTGGGTGCCAGAGTCGTAGAGCCATCGTTTCGCGCGAGGCAGTCCAATCCCATGATCCGACCAATACATGATGATGGTGTTTTCGTATTCCCCGGCATCTTTTAATTCTTGAACTAGTTTTCCTGCCCAGGTATCCATCGCGGTAATAAGTTCATAATTACGTTTCCAGTCCTCACGTACGATGGGGGTATCGGGATAGTAGGGGGGAAGCGTTAGTTGTTGGGGATCTTGGCGTTGCTGCGGAGTGAGGTTTTTGGTGATTTGTTGGTATTTGGAATCAGATGCAATTCCGCTTTCGTGGCATCCAGTGAAATTAAAAACAGCAAAAAACGGTTGTTTCGCATCTGGGCGATTTTTCCAGTGTGCTTTTTTACTCGATTCATCCCAAACATTGGATGACGTTTTAAATTGGTAATCTTGTTTCGAGTTATTAGTACAGTAGTATCCTGCCTTCCGTAGGTAGACGGGAAAGGGTTTTACACTCTTGGGGAGTTTCGCTTCGCATCGCATGTGGTGGGTGCCAAGTGTTGACTGGTAGACTCCAGTGATGATCGCCGACCGGCAGGGAGCGCAAACGCCCGCAGTCGTAAAAGCGTTCTCATAGCGGATAGAAGCGGTTGCGAGTTGGTCGATGTTGGGGGTGATTGCATTTTTGTCACCATAACAGCCCAAATGTGGACTGATATCTTCGCACGAGAGCCAAATGATGTTGGGTGATTTGACGGGTGGTTCCGAGGTTGTTGCGGTCGAAACTGAAGGTGCCAGAAAAAGCAGAATGGCCGAAAGAAGTAGGATTGGGTTCAATTTTCGCATATAAAAAACCTTCTGCCGCAGTCGATCAAATAGAAGATGTCGAACTGCAATTTCTGTAAAAAGAATGATCATCGGTGAATTGCATTGTAGCAGTTAATTACGGCGTTGGTGTTCGCTTGCAGGAAGCTCACCGTACAAAATATTACCTAACACATTTTCAAGAGGCTTGACCTGTTGGGAGCCTCCAATGTCAATTGGTCAATATCGGGGTTTACGTAAAGGAGACAATTGTGGGGGGAGATCAAAAAGTGTGTGAGAAAACTAATGTTGATGGATCTGATCTAACTCTTCGGGAAGCGCAGGCATCGGTCGATGACTGGATTAAGACAATTGGTGTCAGGTATTTTTCGGAGTTGACCAACTTGGCTCAACTGGTTGAAGAAGTTGGTGAGCTGGCGAGAATTATTTCGCGAACCTACGGGGAGCAGAGTTTTAAAGAGTCAGACAAGAATTCATCGTTAAAAGACGAAATGGCCGATATTTTATTTGTGCTAATTTGTTTGGCGAATCAAACAGGTGTCGACTTAACGGAAGCTTTTGACGACAATTTACGGAAGAAAACTCGGCGAGACGGCGATCGACATCGCAATAATCCTAAGCTGAGATAGTAGCAACCGAGCGGTCTGTCGATGGCAGATTGCACTTGATCCAACTGAAGAAGAGTAGAATGAGTATTACGGTTATGCGTCAGGTAAAGTTTTGTGCCGGTCACCGATTACTTGGTCATGAAGGTAAGTGCGCAAACTTACACGGCCACAATTATTTAATCCAATTTCATGTCACTGGAAATGAGATTGATGAGCTGGGGCGGGTCGTCGATTTTGGCGTGATCAATCGATTGTTTAAGGGGTGGATTGATGACCATTGGGATCATGGTTTTATCGTTTGGGATGCAGACGAGAATGCGTTGACTGCTCTTGAGCAAGTTCGTCCGAATAAGATCTATCGATTGCCTTATAACCCAACTGCTGAAAATATGGCGAGGTATTTGCTAGATGAGATTGGTCCAACTTTGATTGACACCATCAAGGGCTATGACTTGCGGCTGACCAAGGTGGTTGTCTGGGAGACTGAAAACGCATTCGCCGAAGTAACGATCGACTCCAGTCGTAATCAAGCTGACGCGATGCTTCGTCAGGTTCAGCGAGCAAATTTGAATTGACGGTTTAACGTAGCTCATGTTGAAACTGTTTTATTCTGATACTTTCGAACTCCCGTTGCCCGATCGCCATCGTTTCCCGATGTCAAAGTACCGATTACTGCGGGAACGAATCTTGCAAGATTCGATTGCTTCTCAATGTGAATTAAGTTTGCCCGCTGCTGCTACCAATGAGCAACTAAGCAGAGTGCATTCGCAGGAATACGTCGAAGCGATTTGTGCGGGTAATTTATCAAATGTGGAAATCCGTCGAATTGGTTTCCCCTGGTCTTTGGCAATGGTGGAGCGATCCCGACGTTCCACGGGCGCATCCATTGAAGCCGGTTTTTCGGCGTTGGAAGATGGGGTTGCAGGTAACTTAGCCGGCGGAACTCACCATGCGTTTAAGGAGAACGGACAGGGCTTTTGTGTGTTTAATGACGTCTGTGTGGCCGCGCGTGCGATGCAAGGTGAAGGTCGCGTCAAAAAGGTATTGGTGGTTGATTGTGATGTGCATCAGGGGAATGGCACATCGTCGATTGCGAGGGGAGATGCCAGCCTATTTTCGTTTTCAATGCATTGCGAGAAAAACTACCCGTTTCAAAAGACAGACGGAGATTGCGATATTCCGTTGCCTGTGGGGACAACGGATACACTTTATTTGGAGAAATTAGAAACTGAATTGAAGAACGTCTTTGATTTGTTTTTACCTGATTTCGTCTTCTATCTGGCCGGTGCGGACCCCTACACCAAGGACCGTTTAGGGTTGCTTGATTTATCAAAGGATGGGCTCGCAACCCGCGATCGAATTGTCATGAGCCTTTGCCACGAGAAAGGTGTTCCCATCGCATTCGCGATGGCCGGTGGTTACGCGCCTGAGATAAGCGATATTGTGGATATCCATTTCCAAACCGTGAAAATTGCTGTCGAGAGTTGGGCACGCCGTCAGTTGTCGATTTGAGTTCTAGCAGTCTAGAATCGGGCGCGGCGGTGCCGTTTGGATTAGGTTGCGACAGGCATTCTCGGGAGGGGCATTGCTTTATTTAATTTGAATTATTGATTAAGGCCGTTCAATTGGGGGTGGATGCGGCGGTGTTCAATGGGTAACGGTTAGTTTAAAATGCGTTTCGCAGAAAAGACTGTTTGAACCTGAAGCTAGCCTATTCGGATTGAATCCAAGGAGAGGGAAATGTCGGCGGTAAGTACGGAACAAGTGATGGTTGTAAAAACGCAACTCTTTCATGACTGTGGGTATTTTCAAGGTTTTTGTTCTGACACAGATAAATACCTAGAAACCCTGCTCGACTCAGCGAACACTCAGTATCTGCCCCGTGGCGATATGGAAGAAGACCCTAGCTTTAAGCAGCTGATTCCATACTGTATTTTTAGATTTGTCGATGAGGCGGGCGAGACTCAGGTGTTTCAGTACACGCGGGGCAAGGGAGGCGGGGAAACCCGTTTAAGAGCCAAAAAAAGTGTCGGCATCGGCGGGCATATTTCGACGCTCGATGCACATGACGAATCGCCGTATGAACTTGGCATGCAGCGCGAGTTAGAGGAAGAGATTGTCATCGACACCGAGTTTACGCAAACACTCGTAGGGTTAATTAACGATGACGAGAATGAAGTTGGTAAAGTTCATTTGGGCATCGTCCATTTATTTGAAGTCCAGAAACCTCAGATATCAGCAAATGAGGCAGAGATTTCGGACGCTGGGTTCCTGCCCGTTTCGGAATTAATGGCGGACCTTGATTCTTACGAAACCTGGTCAAAGATCTGTTTGGAGAGCCTCTTTGGGTGAACCGCCAGCGAGTTGACCGCGTAAAACGTTCAGAGATGACCTTGGTTTCCTAGCTGGTTTGATTATTCCAATTTCACAAACTGCTGCCCCCCAATCTGTCTAGTGAGCGGTTTTCGAAGTTTATTTGGCGAAAAACGCGGTTTTAACTGGTAATACGTCTGTTTAAGAGCAGCGGGAACGGTTTAAGATAATTCCACTAGACAAATGAACTCTGATTAGAAAAAATGACGAGTAGAGTCTTAATGCATCCGCAAGATGTAATTCAATTAGCCTTGGAGAGATAGTTCGAATGAGTGTTACGGTAACTGAAACAGCCGCCAAAGAAGTTCAGCGGTTCATTCAAGAGGGTGAGTACGATGGCAACGCAGTACTTCGTATTTCGGTCTCTGGAGGTGGGTGCTCAGGATTCAATTACGGCCTGAACATTGCATCTGATTTTGACGAAACAAAAGACAACATGACTGAGCAGCATGGTGTCTCCGTTGTTGTTGATAAAAAAAGTGATCTATTTTTAGACGGCACTGTTGTCGATTACTACGAGGGAATCGAGCAACGAGGATTCCAGTTCCACAATCCAAATGCGAAGAAGACATGCGGTTGCGGAAACTCGTTCAGCACTTAATTCGAGTATCGACGGAAAAAACATCAAAGACGGCTGAGCGAGCTCAGCCGTCTTTTTTATTTGAAATACTGCTGCTCAACAGTTGAGGCAGATTACTTCGCTAGACACTGAATCTGTTCTTGAAATTATTCGTTTTGTGTCACGCCTTTCCACGAATCCGTTCGGAACGGGCATGCTGGCAGCCCTCCAGCATTGTAAAGATTGCAGCCTTCCGGATTGTCCGCCCAGGCATATCGAACGGAAGCGGGATCTTTGATTAACTCACTGGAAACCACAACGCTATTCCCCTCAATTTTGGCGTCTGCCCAAACGAATTTTTTATCCTTGCCCGCGATTTGGAAATGCTTGAGCGGCCCATTTTTTGAGATCAGGCCTGTCGCATGATCGAAATGGACGGTCGCTCGGTTTCCCGAGAACTCAACTGACTTAAACATGGGGCCGGAATAAACAACTGATTTTTTGTAATCTTTTGCAAGGGCGTTGAGTGCCAGTCGTTTCCCAACATCCTGTTTGTTCTTTGGATGAATATCTCTGGCCTCTCCAATATCGATAATTACGGCTTGCCCCGTCTTGGGAACCGTCAGTGCCATTGTTTGCGCCTCACGTAATTCGGCCCAGGTGCTGTCCCCCGGGATTTCACGAGGCATGGTGTAGTTTGCCAACTGAACCCAGTAAAAAGAAAAATCCTGACCGAATCGGTTTCGCCAGTCCTGTATTAAGAGAGGCATCAACGATCGATATTGAAACGCTCTACCAGCATTGGACTCTCCTTGATACCAAATGACTCCTTTGGCTTTTACGAGTAGGAAAGGATTCACCATTGCGTTACTCAGCAGAGTTGGATGATTGGGGCCACGGAATGGTTGTTCAGGACGTTCACCGAGTTTTCTAGTCAGATCTGATTTCTTGAATTTCCACTTCCCCGCAAGGGATATCGCTGGCTCACCGGTTCGGGCGATCCACATGTCATTGGGGTCGCCAATGATTCCGCCGCCACCGGCTTGGTCAGTCACTCGAATGGCGATTGAATTTTTCCCAGCTTTCAAAAGGTTCGCTGGGATTTCGTACTTCCTGAGTTTCGTCCAATCCGAAACGGATCCGATCTTAACTCCATTCACATAGGTAATATCAATGTCATCAATTTGCCCGAGTGAAATCGATGCGGGTTGAGATTTCCAGGAATCGGGCAATGTGATCGTGCGCCGATACCACGCAATCCCATCTAGTTGCTGGTAACCCTGTGATTCCCAACTGCCCGGAGCTTTAATTGAAATCCAATCAGAATCGTCTAATGCCGGAGCTTTCCAGTCAGTTGATTTATCTTCCAGGGCTCGGCGGAAATCTCGATTCCATTGGTCTAACTGTTTCGCCCGTGCTTCTTGTTGTTTTGGGTTTTGGTAGACGGACTCTAATTTTGCGATCGCATCGGTGAAGTCAGGATGGTTTTTAAGTGACTCTGGACTAATCCAGGTTTCAATAATTGTTCCACCCCAAGATGTGTGTAGCAGCCCAATCGGCACGTTTAATTCGCGTTGTAGTTCTCGGGCAAAATAGTACCCAACGGCTGAAAAATTACCGACGGTTTCAGGAGTACAGACTTTCCAGCCTGAGTTATTTACATCGTCCAGCTTGGAAGGACTAGTAACATGATCGACGCGGACGTGGCGAATTAGCGGCCAATCTCCCTGCGCAATTTCCTGTTGCGGATTGCCCGCCTGGCGGACCTCCCATTCCATATTGGATTGCCCACTGCAGATCCACACGTCGCCAGCCAAAACATTGTCTAACACAATTGAGTTTTGAGCAGTTGAAATTGTGATTGAAAATGGATCGCCAAGGTCGATTGCTTTAAATTTGGCTTCCCACCTGCCTTGTTGATCTGGTGAAACGGTAGCGGCTTGGTTCTGTAGTTTTACGGTGACCGGAGTGCCGGGGTTTCCCCACCCCCAAATCGAAAATTCCTGGTTGCGTTGCAGGACCATGTTGTCAGTGAATATGTTTGCCACCCGGAATTCTTCACTAAAGGCGGCGTTGGCAACAGTAAATAATAAGACGATTGGCAGACAACCGAGCAAGACTCGTTTTAGATTCATCGTGATAGTCCAGTAGATAAAGAAGCGCACAGAATTAATCAATATAAACGCAACCTCAATAGGAGGGCAAATTACACGGACTGATCTAGAGCGATTCGGAACAGAAGAAGGCCTGAGGAAGCCGAGTTGTTTATCTTTTTGCGATTGAGCGTATTAACGCTTGAGATCTCAGGGACGCAAACAGTGAAGATTGGCCATCGAAATGCCACTCATCATGGCACCAATGATTCCCACGAAGCCTTGATCGGTACCACACAGAAAGACGTTCTTGAGATGTGTCGTCCCGTCGAGAACTTTAGCAGGCGCACCATATACCGCTCCATTGTCATGCCACGTGAAGCGGCTGATGGTAGTAGGAGTGAAAAGGTCGGTATCAATCACAAACGCTCGGAAATCGGGAGTATATTTGATGCTTTCGGCAACGCTCCGATCGTACCATCGGAGTTTCTCACGTTGGTAGTCTTCTGGAGACAATGCATTCCAGCGGTCAAAATCTGCAATGGTGGTAATTCGAACAACGCCGTCTGTTAGATTACCATCCTCCTCCGAATATTCGTAATTGTTGGGTGAACATATGACGCCAGTGCGTGTATCGCACAACCCATCCGTCGGCTTTTCCCAATGGAATTTGTCAGAATCGTTGTAGAACACAATGGTGTCAGAATTGCCAATGGATTCTGGTTGACGATCGAGAATCGAAATCGACTCAATGAATGTGAGTTGTCCCGCACTCCGCGGATCTGGTTCACTGGTATCAGAGCAGAGTCGTAAGGTTTCTAAATTTCCGGCAGAGGAAAGGATTCGTTTCCCCTGAATTTGTTCTCCGTTATCGAGTTCGACGCAGACGGCTTGGTCCCCATCAACGTGAATGGTCTTTACACCCGATCTAAGTTTCAATTCACCGCCAAGTCCACGGAACCGTTTTACCAAGTTCTTGAGAATTAACCGCACGCCTTTAAAGGGTCGAGCGAAACCTTCGATAAAGATACTGCGAAACATGATGCAAAACTGGCCCCAAGCCATGTCGTGCTCCGCAGCATTTCCGTACCACATTAGCGGGCATAGAATCATTTCAATTAGCAACGGATCGGAAATGGTCTCTTCCAAAACCTTCCGTCCGGATAATTCAAATGCAGCTTGATCTAGATCATCGTAATCAGAAATTTTTCCAAGGAGTGCTTCAAAATTATCGACCTGACCTGGGAACGTCTGTTTGATTTCAGAACGTAACAGATCGATGTCGTTGTCGAATCGAAGCTCCGTATTAGGAAAGGCAATGCGGGATCCCTTTTGGGGAGCGAGGGCAAAGTCATCCCATTTAAACCGCAGTTGGCGAAGAATCCGAGCAAGTGGTCCTTTGCGTGCGCCCTTGGCGGTAAAGTTTGTAACGGCGTGGAGACCAACGTCGTAGTCGCGTCCATTCATTCGGTAGAATGAGTTAAGGCCGCCGATGGTATAATGGCGTTCAAGAATGCAGACTTTTTGGTCGTAATGCGCGAGTCGAATTCCGGCGGCTAGCCCCGACATTCCTGCGCCAATAATTATGGTGTCGTACATCGACGATCGTCCAAAAAAATGAGGCCCCGTCGTTTTGCGCGGAGCCCTTTGAAAACCAAATTTTGCCTGAGAAACCGATTATCCAAACGCCTTAGGAGGCGACGCAGTCGACCATTTTAGGGGTCAGGTATGTGACCGTGCTCGCCATCGATGCAAGCTGTGGATAGTCTTCTTCCGGCACGTTAACGCTATATCTTTTTCGTAATTCCATCACGATATCAAGGAAATCCATACTGTCGAGCTCGAGTTGCTCTCGAAAGTCAATTTCATCTTTGAGTGACGTTAGATCCTCATCGGGAGCAATATCAGTCAGAATATCAATAATTACGTTTCTTATTTCTTCAGGTGCCATTCTTATTCTCCATTTCCTTGACAGTTTGCTTTTCACAAACCGTCATGAGTCTTGATCTACTCAGTCTGGTTCAAATCCTAATCCAGCAAAAAACCGGAAGGATCCGATTTGTTACATCTTCCGAATGACGGTCGCCGAATTGATTCCCAGCATGCCAAACGAGTTGTTCAAAATATAATCAATTGTTTCGATTTCGCGAGGCTCGTTTTTAACAAGCCCAGGAAGTTCACATTCGGGATCCAAATCGTCGAGATTGATCGTAGGGTGAACGACTTTGTCATCGAACGCGACAAGGTTGCCGGCTAATTCTAACGCGCCGGCTGCTCCCATCGTATGCCCGATAAAGCTTTTTGCATTATTTATATGGGTTTTGGTCGATTTTCCAAAAACGCGACGAATGGCATCACATTCCAGAGCGTCACCCATACCAGTTCCAGTCGCGTGGGTGCTGACGATGTCGATATCTTCTGCGTTCAGGCAAGCTCGATTGAGTGCCATGTTAATGCACTGAGCTTGTCGCTCTGGGTTGGGGAGAACGAAATCTGTAGCGTCGGTGTTAATTGCGTAGCCGACAATCTCACCGTAAATTCTAGCGCCTCGGGCCTTGGCGTCTTCGAGACGCTCGAGGGTGTAAATGCATCCTCCTTCCGAAACGACAATTCCGTTGCGATTCTTATCGAAGGGGCGAGATGCTTTGGTGGGGTCATCGTGGGAAGCGAGGGCGCCTTGGCTGGCAAACCCGGCAAAGATTCCAAAAGTATGGATACTTTCCGAAACGCCTCCAGCAAGAGCGAGATCGCACTCGTTGAGCCGTAGCATTTGGAGGCCTTGAATTAGGCCTGCGTTACCAGCGGCACAGGCGGCACCAATTGTGTAATGGGGGCCTGTGATCGAAAGATTGAGTGCGATTTCACCGGCGGGATTGTTGGCGACTGTTCTGGGATTGTGGTGATGTGACCAGACTTTGGTGTCGTAGTCGAAGCCGCGTATTTCGTGAATCTCACTTTCGGTTTCAACGTTTCCATGTTCGGTGACACCGATATAGATGCCAACGCGAGACGTGTCAGTATTTTCCCAATCGATGCCAGAATCGAGAATCGCTTCGTTCGCACAATAGCATCCGACACTGCCGGCTCTGGTGCCACGCCGTGCGTCTTTCCTCGTTTGATGCCGCCGAACATCAAAATCGCAAATCCCGGCAATCGTTTTCCCAAAGTAGCGGATCTCATAATCCTGCACGCCGCTTTTACCACTGAGCAGTGATTCGCGAAAATCACCCACGGTGTTTCCGTTGGGGGACGTTAAGCCAATTCCGGTTATCACGATTCGCTGGGAATCAGGTAGATCGTCGGGTTTGGGAAACGAAATCATGTGTGTCCTTAGTTACGTGGTTTGGTCATCTATAATTTACGATTTCGCCAGATAATTACAAAGGGTTGGAGCCTGTTTGGAGGCGAGTTTAACCGGAAAATTACGTTACGGTGACACTTGCCGGAAATCCAGCACTGATTTTTTATATGCTTGCACCGTGACCGAATTGAGAATCCTTTGGTCGTAATCGACCGCAAGTTTCAAAACGAACGATTTCGACGGTTAGGATCGCGCAAAACCGGTAATCTGGGCACCTCGCGGCCACTCGCGATTCGAATCAGGGACTCTCCGATTGGAGCGACTTTTGAAGTCGTCTCATTCCCTCGTCATTAGAAACGACCGGCTTATAGTCAAAATCCTGCTTCGCGCGACTAATGTCAAAATAGTGGTTCTTTGCGAGTTGGGCCGCAAGGAACCGAGTCATTCTCGGCTCAGCTTCGATGTTGAAAAGGTGATGAATCGTTTCCAATGTGTGACCAAGTCGTTTGGCCCACTGATAAGATATCGAGCGGCGAACGCGCGGGAGATCAACTAAAGCTAGAATTTCGTTTATCCAGTCCCAGCAATTGACCGGTTCGTCTTGAGACAGAAAATAGGCGCTGCCACAAACGGGCGAACCCGCTTCCATGGCTTCGGCGGCCTGAATGTGCGCGATCGCTGCGTTCTCGACAAAAATTGTGTCAATCAGGTTGGTGCCATCGCCGACGCGGCGAAGTTGATTTGACTTGGCCCGCTGAATCAATCGAGGAATGAGATGGTGGTCACCAGGCCCCCAAATCAAATGAGGGCGAAGTGAGCATGTCATTAACTCCTCGTCGTCATTGGCTTCAAGAACATATTTTTCAGCCAACGCCTTGGAGTGAGGATAATGGCATAACCAATTCTTGGCGTAGGGAGCGGATTCGTCGGTGTTGTTCTGGTGATGCCCGTCAAATGTTACACTAGGTGAGCTGGTATAGATAAGCCTCTTGATTTGATGTTGGAGGCAAGCCTCGACAACATTGCGGGTTCCGATGGTATTGGTGCCATGGAATTGTTTCCAAGGTCCCCAAATCCCAGAGATGGCGGCGGTGTGAAAGACCAGATCTTGACCAGAACAGGCCTCAAAAACTCGGTCAAAACTTCGAATATCACCAATAACGGTGGAAACGTCCATGGACGCAAATGGCAGGTGTGGTTTTCGCACCAAAGCCGTCACTTCGTACCCGCGCTCAAGTAACTGCTGGACTAAGCAAAACCCCAGGAATCCGTTGGCTCCGGTTACTAATGCCTTCACGTGAACGACTCTGTGGTTAAATTTACAAAAAGCAACGCCCAATCAATGAGGGCCAGTTTTTCGAGCTTTGCCGAAGAAACCCAGTTTAAACATCAAACCCTATCTTATCGACCCGTCTAGGAATTTATGCGTATAGGAACGGTGTGTACCCAAATATTGTTCGCTCGTGAACTTCTTTCTTGCGTTGGGGGCAATTGCGATTTGAGACGCACTCGATTCAAAGCTAAGTTCAAGTATCTGAACGTTCCAATCAAAACAGAGTACAATTAGGAGACTCTGTATTCTTAAGGTTTTAAACGACATGCGACTTTCGGCGAGATTATTCTGCTCTTGTTTGCTTTTAATCGCGGTTGGCTGCCGAGGGACTGAAAGTCCTAGCGAGACAGCCAATGTTGATGAAAATCCCAATCTAGTCGACGAAGCCAAGTCCGCGGTCGATCTCCAGATCGAATCGGTCAACGAGTCGGAGGAACTTCTCCAGTCGCTGGCTCAGGAAATGAGTCGGGTGCCTAAGTGGTTGTCGGCGCCCGAATCGGTCAGCCCAATTCCGTTTGCTGAGGAAATTGAGTATTCCGGCATTGATCGTTTTGATTTTCGTGCGGCACTCGCAGTCGAAGAATCCGATTTGGGAAATCACTGCAACTGGCCACTGATGATCGAGGCAAAACCGAAACTGGTAGATCCAGCAACCATTTGGCAGCCTCTCACGGGGAAAGCGGATTTAGAAGATTGTCAAATTGGTACTCTCGCAACCCGTTTTGTTGGGGACGATTTCGAAACGGATACCAAAATCGAGGGGCGGTTTCGAATCGGGAATGATTTGGTAGTTGGTTTACGCGGATACCAAACGCTTCGATGGGGCAAGAACGACAGTGGCGAGTGGAAGATTAATGGATGGAACCAAGCGAAACTAAAATTGATTGGATCTCGAAGTCCACTTTTTGAAGAAGTAACCACGCGAGTAATTCCCGATCCGGAAACACTTAGCAAAGTTCAAAATTCATCCCACGTCGATCTGATTTTGACAAATACCAAGATCGACGGTCGGCAATTTAAAGATACCCAGTACAAGTACAAGCACTTTAATGACTGGGAGTCCGCCTATCAGTATCCCGGCGTAAGTGTCGTCGACATTGACCAAGATGGTCTTGATGATCTATTTGTCACGGATCGCTGGCAGGCCGGGCAATTGCTGAGAAACCTCGGCGATGGAACGTTTGAGGATGTCACGGCCAGTGTTGGTCTCGATGTTAAAAAATTAGCTTGTTGCTCGCTGTTTGCTGACTTTGATAATGATGGTGATTCCGATGTGTTTGTTGGTGGGACACTCGAACCAAGTCAGTACTTTGAGAATGATCAAGGGAAATTTAAACTCGACCAATCAATGACCGAGGAATACGAGTTCGTGAAATTTGTGGTTTCCGGTTCCGTCGCTGATATCAACGGAGACGGATGCCTTGACGTCTATTTAAGCACCTACGGGTTGGGGACTGGAGATTCTACCGAGTGGATTGGCGATTCCGTGCGGGTCAAAGATCAGGTCAAAATGCGGATGAAAGTTGAGCGTTCTCATTTTTTCTTAGACCGCGCCGGTGCCCCAAATATTGTGCTCTTAAATAAGAACGGGAAATTGACTCGCGCGGAGATAACTGACGAGCTGGCCCAATGGCGTAATTCCTATCAAACGGTTTGGTCAGACTTTGATGCTGATGGTGATCAAGATCTATATCTTTGCAATGATTTCTCACCTGATCGGTTTCTTCGGAATGATACTGAACGCGGGTCATTCGACCTGGAATTTACGGACGTTTCCGAGAAGGTCGTTCCGGGTGGAACAATGGGGTTCGGCATGGGAGCGAGTTGGGGAGATTACAACAACGATGGCTTGCAGGATCTGTACGTTTCAAACATGTACTCCAAAGCGGGCAACCGGATCGTCGAACAAGTCGACAATGTAGATGAACGCGTTAAAGTTTCTGCACGTGGGAATTTTCTTTACCAAAACATGGGCGAAGGAAAATTCAAACAAGTTGCTGGCACGGAAGACGGATTTCAGAATGTTGCTCAGGTTGGATGGTCATTTGGCGGGCAATTTGGAGATTTTGATAACGATGGGAGCCTGGACCTGTATGTCCCTAGCGGTTTCTACACGCCGCCGGCGGAGGTGCGAAAAGAAGGTGATTGGTGAAGTTGCCTGTGGCGCTCGGTCGTGCGCACGGATCCAAGTCGAGATAAAGAGTTTGTGTTTTCTAAAGAATGGGGAGGCGGTTTAAACCACTTCGACATCCGATTGTTTGAACATGAAGAATCCGCAGACGGTGAGGGACCTCCGTTTCGCAGTGCCCCTTTCAGTGGTGGAGAACGCAACCGACTGTTCCTTCAGCGAGACGGCAATTTTGACGATCTGACGTTGGTGTCGGGAATTGATTTTCGCGAGGATGGTCGGGGGTTTGCATTATTTGATTACGATCAGGACGGATTTCTTGACGTGGTCGTCGTCAGTCCGAACAATCCCCGGTTTCGGATCGCTCGGAACCGAATTGGGGATCGTCAGGAGAAGAAAAATGGGTTTGTGGATATTCAACTGGTGGGTGGGCACGATCGAGCAGAGCCTACTTTGGAATGGAGTCCACGGGATCCAATCGGTGCGTCGGTTTTGGTAACAACTGGAACACGAACGAGGAAATTTCAATTATCCTGTGGAGAAGGACTTTCAAGTCAGAATTCAAACCGAATTCACGTAGGACTTGGCTCGATCGACACAATTGACAGAATTGAAGTTCAATGGCCCAGCGGGAAAAAATCGACACGTTTCGATATTCCTTCGGGGAGTCAGATCAAGATACTCGAGCGAACTGAGTGACTGATGCCGTTTTGATTAGCTTTTTGCAGTTCAGGTAAACAGATTATGGTTATGAACCAAGTTAAACCCCGTCGAGCCAAGTGGTTTTGCTATGGACGTACGGACGCTTTGTTGTTGGCGTTATGTTTTGTGCTCGCTTGCAGTGCCGGTTGCAAAAAGGACGAGATTGTAGAGGTTCCGAAAAAACAACCGGCAGTTGAGAAACCCAGCGATGAAGTTCTGTCGCCACAGCAGGTTAAGATTGAGGCAATCGCGGAGTCTGAAAATCTGTTGCAGGCACTATCGCCGCAAATGAAGACGATCGTCAGATCATTAAGCGATTCAGAGATTGATGTGTCCGGATTTATTCGAGACCGAATTACGCATGTCGGACTTGGCGATTTTGAGTTTGACAAAAGTAGTCGAAAGCAACGGACGGAAGCGACAAAAAAACCTGCTGTAGTCTCAGAGTGGCCGATCGATTCCACAGAGTTATCAATCGGCTGGAGTGAGCTGCTTGCTCCGCTCCTCTCAAACGGTCAATTCGAAGATGGTCAAATTGGTGTTCTCAAGGGGGCTTTTCTGGGCGGTCGAGATAAATTTGAAATGAGAACCAAGCTCGAGGGGAAGATTCGAGACCCCGATGGTTACCTAGTGGGAGTGAAAGGCTATCAAACCCTGACCTGGCAGGTTCGCGACGATGATAGTTGGGAATTGGTCGGTTGGCGTCAGACTCAACTGAAGCTGGTTGAAGTTGCTCAGCCGCTGTTTGAAAACGTGACCGATGTTGCGATTCCAGATGAGGCTACCCGAACCCAAGTCCAAAAGTCCTCACATCAGGAGTTGATTTTAAAGTTCACTGGCGAGGTAAGCGCGACGAATTCTTTTAAACATGCTCGTAAAGAGTACAAAAGTTTTGATGACTGGGAGTCGGCTTTTCAATACCCTTCGGTAAGTGTCCTCGATCTTAACCAAGATGGGTTCGATGACCTGTTTGTTACCGATCGCTGGTCTCAGGCTCAATTGCTTCAAAACAAAGGCGATGGAACGTTTGAAGACGTGACGACGGAGAGTGGTCTATTGGTCAATGAATTGGCAAATTGCACATGCTTTTTTGATTTTGATAACGATGGCGATTCGGATGCCTTCGTTGGCCGTTCGATGGGGCCAAGTCTGTTTTTTGAAAACCAGAATGGGACTTTCAAACCGCACGTGGAGATAAACGAAGTTCTTGCGGAGACGCGTTTTGTCTTGGCGGTCTCGGTTGCTGATGTTAATCGAGATGGATTACTCGATCTCTACTTAAGTACTTATGCCTACGGACAAGGTGAGATAAAAGATTGGTTTGAGCAGACGACTCGCGTCGAAGACCGTCTGAAGACCCGTTTAAAGATTGAACGTGCACATACGTATGTTGATCGAGGCGGCCCTCCAAACATTCTATTGATGAATCGAGGTGATTCATTTGAATGGGCCAAGATCGGGGACGAACTCAAGCAGTTTCGCGATTCCTACCAGTCGGTCTGGACGGATCTCGATCAAGACGGTGATCTCGACGTGTACATTTGCAACGACTTTTCTCCGGATGTCTTCCTCCGTAATGACACCAAACGCGGGACGTTTAAGCCAGAGTTTACTGAAGTGACTCAGGAAGTTGCTGGAAACTCAGTCATGGGATTTGCAATGGGCGCATCGTGGGGCGATTTCGATAACGATGGCGATCTCGACCTCTACGTCTCGAATATGTATTCCAAAGCTGGATTGCGAATCGTCGATCAGCTTGATGATGTGAACGAGCGATTAAGAGTTTCCGCCCATGGTAATTTTTTGTACGTAAACGATAGCGGGAAATTAAGTCAGGTTGCCGGCTCCGGAGAAGAGCAACAGCATGTGTCGAGTGTTGGTTGGTCGTACGGTGGCCAGTTTGCGGATTTCAACAACGATGGTGAGTTAGATATTTATGTGGCGAGTGGTTTTTATTCGCCTCCCAAAGAGGTCGCTAACGATAAAGATTTGTGAAGTTGCCTGTGGCGCACGGCCGTGCGTTTTGCCCCGGATGTAGACGATGAGTTTTCAAGCTTCGAACAGTGGGGGCCGGAAGAGGGGATGGAGATGATGACCTTTCCATTAGCCGATGATCCTAAGCCAGGAGCTGTTTTTCGAAGTAATGCGTTGAGTGGAGGCGAACGGAATCGCTTGTTCATGAGGCAAGATGGAAACTACAAAGATCTGTCTCTGGTCTCTGGTATTGACTTTCGAGAGGATGGTCGGGGGTTCGCGCTATTCGATTATGACCAGGATGGATGGATGGATTTGGGGATCACCAGTCCGAATTATCCGAGATTTCGTATCGCCAAAAATAAAATGGGTGAACAGGCGAGTAGAAAGAATTCGTTTGTTGAAATCACGTTGGTGGGCGGGCAGGATAGCCCAAGTCCTTCACAAGAATGGAGTCCGCGAGAGCCCTTCGGTGCGAGGGTGCTCGTGACTTGCGGTGAAGAGAAGCGAATGTTTCAGTTGAATTGCGGCGAGGGTGTTTCGACTCAAAACTCGAAGCGGATTCACATAGGGATGGGAACGCGCAAGAAGATTGATCGAGTCGATGTGTTTTGGCCCAGCGGAAAACGGACGCAGCACAGTGATATCTCAAGTGGCAGTCGAGTGTTGTTAAATGAGGCAGGCTCGGCTGAGATTCAGTGACTTCACTGGAAGCGATCAATCGGGGCTGTGCTGGATGGCGTTAGCCGACGGGGCGCCTCGCCGGTTGCGGCTCCTATAAGAAACGATTCACACCCGTTCGTTGCACTGCTATTCCGATCTAGAGTTCTAGATCGGACCGCTGGCTATTTCTTCTTTTTTCTTAAAAATGGAACGGGCCTTAATTTGACTTCTTTTACTGACTGCAAATAGTCAAGAACTTCTTTTGAGTTCTCCTGTCCAACCTGGGCATGGAAGTGCAGGTTGAATCCATGGGGCCCTTTGGCGTCGATCAGAGCGGGTTGAAGCGTTAGCATGGACTGGACTGGTTCGAGCATTCCGAGCATGGTGAAGCAAAATATATCGGGCCTTCCGCCTTGCTCCAGTAAATATTCAACGATGTCGCGTCGTCCCATGTGAGAGGCGCCACCAAGTGCGGTTTCCCAGTCGCCTCCACCCCAGTCGAGAGTTGCATTTAACAGTCCTGGCTCACGGGTGAGTAATTTTTTAACCATGGGTAGATCCGAATGGGCGTAAATCACAAAATCCTGAGCCATCGTGCGATTTACTTGTTCCTTTTTCCAGCTAGGTTTGAAACTGGGAGCATCATAGTCGCGTTCAAAATCTGCTTCGCGCGGGCCATTTTTGTCAGTGGTTGGTTCAGGTGCATCCTGCGTGGCGAAGGATGAATGGGCGCAGGTAGTGACCAAACCAAGGGAAGCGGCCGCTGCGAATTTTCGACGACTGATATTTGTTCGGAACATGGGTTTCCTGTTATTTCAAGTAAAATTTAAATTTACACTTTTGATGGTTCTGGATGGATCCAGGGCTGTCGGTAGTCTCGAGTCAGTAATTGATTTGCCTCGTCGTCATTGAGGACCCGAGCCGTCTGCGGGTCCCAATGGAGCGTTCTCCCCAACTGCATTGCAATATTTGCCAGGATGCAGCTGGTTGCGGAGATATGACCTTCTTCGATGTCGGCGACAGGACGTTTACGGGTGGTCACGCAATCAAGAAAATTCTTCATGTGGCCGCGAACTGCTGGCGCGACATGTCTTTCAAGATCCTTTTCAATTTTATCTTCCGGATATTGATCTAGTTCGAAGACCGCATCCTGCGAGATGGTCTTCTCCCGTTTGTTAACGGGCTTGAATTCCCACTTATGAACGCTCAGTCTTAACGTCCCTTTTGATCCGTAGAGCGTAGCGCCCCACGGGTATTCCGGGTCGGCAGCGTGACCGTAACTTCGATGTTGCCATTGCACACGCATGTCATCGAAGTCAAACGCGGCGGATTGTGTGTCAGTGGTGTTGGCTTTGCTATCCGTTTCTACAAAAATGCCGCCTGTCGATGCGATGCGGGAAGGCCAGCCCAGTTCTAGCATCCAACGAACGGTATCTAGCATGTGCACGCACATATCACCGACAATTCCGTTGCTGTACTCCATGAATGCCCGCCAGCGGCGTGGATGGACGAGGTCGTTGTAGGGACGCATTGGCGCCGGTCCGGTCCACAGGTCGTAGTTTAGGTGAGGCGGGGCGGGGAGATCGGGCGGATTCGTCTTCGCCCTCATGTGATAATAACAATAGACTTCCGCTAGTCCAATGTCGCCCAAAAGACCAGCATCAACGATTTGTTTCTTGGCTTCTATTAAGTGAGGTGTGCTCCGCCTCTGCATCCCGACCTGAACGACACGATCGTATTTCCTAGCAGCGGCAAGCATCGATTCGCATTCGACAACATCGATACCAATCGGCTTCTGTACGTAAACGTCGAGTCCATTCTGACACGCCGCGATCATGGGCAACGCATGCCAATGATCAGGAGTTGCAATGAGTGCGATGTCGACGTCCACTTCGGAGAGCATTTTACGAAAATCCTCAAAAGTCTGCGGGCGATTTCCTGAAGCTTGTCGGGCAGCAACTCTATCTGCCGCCTCATCAAGCATCTTTGCATCCACGTCACACAGAGCGACGACTTCAACGTCCTCCACTTGAAGCATGCGGAAGAGATCAATCTTTCCATACCACCCACACCCAATCAAACAAACACGTCGTTTTTGTTTGGGCGTGGACTGAGACTGTGGAAATGCCTGCCCGCCTGAAAGCGCGACTGCAGCAGAGCCTGCTTGAATAAATTTTCTTCGGTCCATCAGGGTTTTCCGCGTTAAAGGGAGGGGAGTGCTAAAACTTTAATCTATCAATTATCTTGCCATGCTGGAAATTTCGCATCATTTTTTTTTCGAATGAAAGGAAATCCAGCGACCGTCAATCAGACGTTGGTTGGGGAGAAACCGCGATTTGTAATTCATGTGCGGTGAGTCAGCGATATAGTATCCAAGATAAAGATGATCAATTGACCGACGCTGGCAAAGTTCAATCTGTTTGAGAATTGAATAGGTTCCCAGTCCATCCGCTTGAAAGTCCGTGTCAAAAAAAGTGTAAACAGCTGATAAGGAAGTTTTGCCAAGGTCACAGACTGCCAGGCAAACCAATCGATCCTCCAGCCAGTAAGTGATTTCAAATGAATCAAAACAACTTCGTACAAATCCCCAGGTATACTCTTCAGCGTCGATATCCAAATCATTTTTGGCAAGCCCTCGCAATTTGCGATGCTTATTAAAAAGATTAAGTCTTGTCTCGTCGCAACAAAGTGGCCCGAAGCGTTGTGTGAACTTTCTGTCTCCCCGGTTTAACAGACGCCTTTGATTTTTACTGAATTTGTATTCGTGGGAAACGATACGAATTGGTTCACATGCGCGACAGCTTGCACATTGAGTTTGATAGATAAATTCGCCAGTACGACGATTGCCATCGTAAAGCAGTTGGTCAATTCCCTCTGGCGTCAATTTTTTCAGTGGCATGCGCAAAGGCATGCGGGCTGATTCGCCGTCTAGGTAGGGACAGTTCTCGACCTCGTCGAGGATTACAATGCCAGTTTCTTTCATCAAACTAAGGTCACAGTCACCAAAACGTCATAGAATGGGGAGGCTGGGCAGCTGTCTTGAGCTTGCCCTGTTTCAGCATCCTTAACAGTATCGAGTAAGGGAAACCGGAGTGCAATCGTATCAAGTTAGTTGAGATGGTCTTAGCGGTGCAATTGAGCTCCTTTAGCAGCGATAATTAGGTTCTAACAGGAGAAATAAGTGATTAAAATCTTGTTAAATACAGCATATTTAATAACTCAGCGCGGCTGGTAATTATAGTGGAAACACGTCCCTTCATCGGGGGCGTAAGTATGCAAAAAATGAGTAGCGGAGTTAGCAAATATGAACCGTCGACCGATCCTAATTGTTCTTGCATTTATTATGTTGCCCAGCACGATGATCTTTGGTCAGAGCTGGAAGTCAGAGATTGGCTTCAATGATCTGGTTTCTGAAAAAGGTGGTAGCCTTGGAGACGGGGCGGGTTTAAACGTAATGCAGGCTGAGGCTCCCGATGGCGCGGGAAATTACATGCCCGATGTTACCGTTGGAGAATTCGCCGGAAAGACGTTTACTGAAGGATCGGGGGCGTTCGGTGCTAACAACCACGGCACTTTGGTTGCCCGTAATTTTTACGGAAATTCATCAAGCATGACGGGCGGGATCAGTAGTATCACCGGCTACGATGCTAACAATTACATCTTTAACTGGCTTAACGCGCTCAGTGGAAACGATCTGAATTCGACACCTGCCTTTGACATCGGGAATCACAGCTATGTAGGTAACGGTCTGACGACAGCACAGGCTGAGGATATTCTCGAGCGGTTCGATTTTGTCATCAATCGAGATAACACTTTAATGGTAGTCGGAGCCAACAATGGTTCGACCAGTGCAACCCCACAAGTGTTGACTCCCAGTTACAACGCAATCGCCGTCGGCCGATCAGATGGCGGTCATTCCCAAAGCTTAACTTCTGTTTACGGTGCCCCGCGATTCGCAACGTCGATCGTAGTGCCGTCCGCTGGTGCGACTAGTTTTTCTACGCCGGTAGTGGGTAGTGCTGCGGCTTTGCTAAAACAAGCTGGTGCAGGAACTGATTTTGTCCAAAACGAGGTGATTCGAGCGACTCTTTTTGCGGGGGCAACGAAAGATGAATTCGCATCGTGGGATCGAACCTCGACACGGCCAATGGACGAAGTGTTTGGTTTTGGTGAGTTAAATATCTTCAATAGTTATCACATTTTTGAGGGAGGGCAATTCGAAGGTTCGACTTCTGATCCGACTTCAAATATTAATGACCAAGGATGGGACTATGGAGATTTTGATGGCACCAAAGACCTCTTTTATGACTTTTCAATCGCGTCTGGTGGCAATGCAAGTTTGTCGGCTGTTTTGAGTTGGAATATGGACATCGTTGATGTCAACTCCGGCATAGCCTTTGAGGCTGACAGAAATCTTGCGGATCTGAACCTCGAACTGTTTGATTCCTCGGGCTCGTTTTTGGGAACGCTTCTCGATGCCAGTAACGGATCTGTCTACAACAACGAGCACATCTTTTTTGAGGGCCTCGACGGGGGAAACTATACGTTTCGAATTTCTGGAAATTCAGCAACCGACTTTGGTTTTTCCTGGAACATTCAGAGTGTTCCTGAACCATCCAGCGCTACGCTGCTGGGTCTGGGTGCGATTGCCATCATTACTCGTCGTCGCCGAAAGTAGACATACGCGGCGACAGTGGAGCGGCGGTCGTTCAAAACTATCCCGGGAAGTCGTCAAATTCGCTGTATCGCTCTGGGGCGCGATTGGAAAACCGAGTGAAATCTCGCTCCCAATGAAGCTCGACATCACCGGTTGGACCGTTTCGTTGTTTTTCAATAATGATCAAAGCTTCGTTCTGATTTACTTCTTCTTCCGGTTGCCCTTTTTGGAAGTAGCTTTCGCGGTGCACAAACATTACCACGTCAGCGTCCTGCTCAATCGCCCCCGATTCACGCAGGTGGCTTAGCTTTGGCCGGTGGTCGCGAGAATCTTCCGCCTGTCGGTTCAGCTGGGATAGGCACAAAATCGGTGTCTTTAATTCACGTGCCAAACCTTTGAGACGCCTTGCGATTTTCGCAACTTGTTCCTGTCTTGCATCGTTGGGGTTGTCTGGTTGAATCAATTGCAAATAATCGATAACGATAAGTCCCAGCTCATTCTCTTTTCGTTTGATTCGCCGTGCTGCACCGGCGATTTCAGAAACATTTCGAGTTGGTGAGTCGTCGATAAAAAGTGGGACTTGATTTAATTCGCCGACGGCTTTGACAACTTTTTTCCGATTGTCCGAACTGAGTGTGCCGCCACGGAGTTGGTGACCGTTCACTTTTGCGACGGAGCAAAGCATTCGTTCGATCAATTCGATGGAGGCCATTTCCAAACTGATAAACAAAACAGGCTTTCTGGATTTCATCACGACATTTTCAGCAATGTTCATGGCGAAAGCTGTTTTGCCCATACTTGGGCGGGCAGCCAAAATCACCAATTCGGATGCATGTAGACCACCCGTCATTTGGTCCAAGTCGGTGAAACCTGTTTCGACAGTCCCTTCCTGGCCTTTGCCTGCCATTCTGGCTTCCATTCGATCCATCGCGTCGGAAAGGATTTCGTCGATGGACGCTAGGTTGTTGGATTGACGGCTTTCACGAATCGCAAACACTTTTTGTTCTGCGTCGTTGAGAAGGATGTCTGGATCACCTTCCGGCAGGTATGCGTCATTTAACAAGTCAGAGCAGGTGTTGATCAGCTGTCTTGAAGTTGCTTTACTCCGGACGATATTTGCGTAATAGGTCACATGAGCTGCGTTTGGAACCGACGTGAAAATTTCGGCCAGTCGTCCAGCACCACCGATGGTTTCAATTTCGCCGCCGGCCACGAGTCGCTCGCGAAGCAGCAACGGATCAATTTTTTTACCCCCATTATGCATCTCCATAATGTGTGAAAACAGAATTCGATGGGCTTCATCATAGAAGTCCTGTTCACGCAGGATATTGACAATTTCGTCACAAGTTTCGGGCATCAGCATGATGCTTCCAAGCACGCCGACTTCAGCCTCGAGGTTGTAGGGTGGTTGCCGGGTCAGGAGGTCCGCGCCTGGTTCATGTTTCACAAATTTTCGGCGTTTTTTGCCTGAAGAGGTGTCGAATTTATCTGCCATTCCATTGTTCCTTGTGATCGACCGATGACCCAACTACATCTTAAGTCCGTCGCAGTCGATGACAACCACTTTTGGATATTTTTACGGCGAGAGAGGGTCGTGAAAAAAGAAGAACTCAAAAGTATCAAGCAGGATGAGTCAAAAGACTTTTTGAATCGAAGAAAAAAGCCTCGGCCGGTAAAAAATACCAACCGAGGCTTCGATAAATTTTGGAAAACTTGTCGGTAACTCTTCGTTCCGGCAAGTCCTTCGAATTAGGCTGTTTCGTCGACCGTTGGGACGACCCAAACTTTGAGTTCGGTTTCGATTTCCTGATGGAGATGTACTTTGACGGTGTAAAGGCCAAGTTCCTTTAAAACACCTTCCAAGCGAATCTGATCGGTGGTCAAGGCGATTTCGTTTTGCTTCAAAGCAGCAACGATCTCAGCGGCACCAACGCTACCGTAAAGATGCCCTTCTTCGTTAGCATTGGCTTCGATGGTAACGCTTTGCTTACCAATGTGCTTGGCAAGATCTTTGAGGTCCTTCAGTCGAGAAGTCTCAATTTCCTGTAGCTTAACCTTGTGCTTGTCGACCATTCGCTTGTGATGATCACTGGCAACGGTTGCAAGGCCTTGTGGCAGAAGGTAGTTGTTAGCGAAGCCAGCTTTGACTTCGACAACTTCCCCTTGTTTCCCAAGGTGATCAACCGATTGAATCAAGAGTAGTTCAATTCCACCGCCTGCTCCGCGTGGGAGTCGTGAATACTGTGGCTTGTTGCGTTTGATTTTTTTTGTTTTAGATGATGGCATCGAAGTGTCTCTTTTACTGTCTCGGTTTATTTGTGTCTAAATCTTTGTTTCTAGATCCGTTTGCAAAGTCTTGACGACTGGTCTTTGGATGAATTGTCGTTTTAAAAATTAAAATGGTACTTCGTCGTTGGGTGGTGCACTTTGCTGAGG
>JAQXDZ010000094.1 GCA_029251085.1 Mariniblastus sp. | reverse complement strand
GCTGGGTTGCCGATGGGGGCGGTCTGCGAGTTTTTTGCATCCATCGCAAGAAATGAACGGCTGTTGACTCCGTCGGTTCTGCGGAGCACTGGCGGGTTGTTTGCTGCGGCGTAGGCTGTCGCTTCGGTCACCACCTCACCTGACGCGTTGACTGCTCCTTCGATATCGGGTTGGTTCGAATCTGTCTGGTTCAATATCACAGGGGCCGCAATGGCACACGCGATTAAACTAGGAACGAGGATGGAGCGAATAAACATCTGAATCTCTGCTAATGGATTTTACCATTTTCAAAGATCGACGATTGGTCGCGTTTTTCTTTGGTTTACTAACCAGCGTTACAATGATCAGTAAAATAGAACGCACCGGCGCGAGCATCGCAGCCAATTCAGCTGAAATAATAAGAACCGCAAACATTAGCTAATTCCTATAAACGCTATCCGACCGGTTGTTTGGTTTGATTGCGCTGTTTGCGATTGAGGGAATCGGGAATGTTGAGTTACCCAAAATGGTCTTTAATCCACTTGGAGTCCACTCCCATCACCGCCGCAGCATATTCTGATTTAGTTTCATAGTCGCTGGGTTTTACATCGCAACGGTATTCCAATTGTATAATTTGAGATTCAGCTTGTTCGGGACCAAGTTTCCGACGAACTTGTTTTAAGTAGATGCCAAAATCAGGATCTTCGATTGCGTCGAAAAACGACGGGTAATTACGCAGCATATGTCCCTGATTATTTTGCAGGATGAGCTGTCGGCAAAATTCAGCCAGCGGTTTCATTTTCAAGGCAGCGGCGCAAGTTGCTGCCATTACCAAAGCTCGGTCACGATCGGACATTTGCAAGCGGGCTTTAAATGCTTGGGCGACGCGAAGGTAGATGATGAGTTCATTAAAGGGAGCCATGGCTGTAAAATTTCTTAGATGAGATCGCGAGACCAGAGAAAGGCCGCAAAGATTGAAGATTGCGGAGTCGTTACTATAAGTTACCAGATTTCATAATAATCTTGAAAACATTTGAAATCAGGATTGAATCGAGATGGAAACGGAAATTATTGTCAATTAATATCAAATCATGAATTTAGAAACCCGTGACGATTTTTTATGGCTAATGTCGGATGAGGCAGCACCAGTATTGAAACAGGTACAGGGTGCGTTTGCCGAACGCGTCAATGTCGTTCGCATTGCCAAATCGTTGCGGAAGCTGACAACCCCCACTCGTGGGGCACTTGTAATGGAACAGGCTCAATTAAGAAAAAAGGCGGGGCAGAAGTTTACACGGGCTAGTCGGATGTTTTTTACTCGACGCGGTTTGGAGCAGGCTTCTGGGCAGCGGTTGGCAGAATACAAGGCTTCTCGGTTTCAGTCATTAAAGAGTGTCGCCGATGTTTGCTGCGGAATTGGTGGAGATTTGCTTTCTCTGGCTCGCCGTGACCATTCAGATGATTCGAAAACTGAAGTGGCCAGAACGATTGGCGTCGAAATTGATGAGTTGACGAGCTTGTTCGCGCGGAAAAACCTGGAAGCTTATTCTCTTGGTCAGGATCTGGCGGATGTTCGTCAAATTGATTTTGCCGAATTTGATCTTTCTAACTTAGACGGCATTCATGTAGATCCGGATCGGCGAGTCCAGGAACGTACGGTTCACGGCAGCCGGTTTCTACCTAGTTTGCCGGATGTTTTTCAGCGGCTTCCCTCAAGTTGTACGGCTGCGATTAAAGTCGCTCCGGCAACGCCGCTTGCGAGTTATTTCCCACCGAATGTTCAACGGGAGTGGCTCGGTGACGATCGAGAGTGCAAACAGCAGATTCTATGGGTCGGCCCGGAAACGGATAAACCAGGTCACCGTACCGCGACGCACATCGGTAAACAGGGGGAAGTAAGTCAGATCTCGGTGCTTGAAAGTGAGTCGCGCCCCGAGGTGACCGTCGGCAAGCAGATCTTGCGTTATCTGTATGAACCTCATGCAATTGTTCTAGCGGCACAACTCAATAACCTCATCGGCGATCGTTATGGCTTAAAACGATTTTCCGCAGACGTCGTTTATCTGACAGGTGACGAAGTTGTTGAGGATCCGTTGCTGACCCAGTTTGAAGTGTTGGCAGTGCTGCCACTGAATCTGCGAAAGACGCAAGTCTTTTTAAACCGATTAGAGGTTGGCGAAATTGAGGTCAAGAAGCGTGGTATTGACGATGTCACTGCGTCTCAATTTAAGCGACTCAAATTGGACGGCAAACAACGGGCGACTGTTTTGTTAACAAGGCTTGGACGAAGTCGAATTGCCGTAATCGCGAAACGTCGAGGTAATCCGTTGGTTAACCCTGATGCGCCTTCGGACTTGCTGATCGTAGACGAAACTGACATTTAGCTTGGCAGAAACTGAATCTTTGAGTTAGCTTTTTAACTAAGTTTTTTCTTTAGATCTTAATTTAGCGGAACGCACTGAGACGTCTGCTCAAAGATCCAGTCAGTGGGGTGATGCGTGCGAAGATTCGCAGGAGGGCTGATGTAATTCAGGGAAGCTGCCTGGTTGTCTGAGATTGTTCCGATATAGGACGGCAATCCCAAAGCTTTGCTCCCGTTGACCGTTGCCATTTTGAGAATTTCTACAGGGGAAATCTCGGGAAATGATGCTGCGACTTCCTGGGCTTCTTTAAAAATATTGAGGTCAGGATTGGAGGCCCGCGAGTCAGTGCCAAGGCAAACGTTGATCTTGCGGTCAAGCATTTTTTGGAGCGGATAGAGCGAATGCTTGAAAAAATGATGGGTTCGCGGGCAAAAGGCGACAGACATGTTTTGGTGATGAGAGGCAATGAAATCTAATTCGATGTCGTTAAGGTAATTTCCATGCACAATTAACGCATGTTCAGCTTTTGAGAGTTGTTTGAGGATTCCGGGAATGCTGACTTCTCCGTTGAAATCGGTGGGATTCCAGATGCCAAATTCTTTTAAAAGATCGACAAAGTCACCACTCCCTTTTTCTAATAATTCCCGTTCCTCAAGCGTCTCTGCGATATGCATTGCGACCGGAGTTGCTGCCGCCAGTGAGATGGATTGAATCTGGTTAAAAAGGAATTTGCTGACTGAGTAGGGAGCGTGGGGACTCGCTCCTCGAAAAAACGTTGAGTGGTTTGGCTGAGTTTGACTGAGAAATGAAGTCAGCTCTGATGCTTGACTGGGATAGTTTGAAGGGTCTCGCCCGAGTTGCTCAAAGAAGCAACGCGTAACGATTTGGCAATTCGCTTCTGAGTAGTCGTTTAAATCCAATGGAGCTGTCGCGATTTCACCAATCGCCCACGTTCCAGCTTGCTTTGATTCCAGTAGCCCACGTCGGATTGCAAGTGATTTGCTGGAAACCGAATTGGTATCAGATTCTAAACGATTGGACTCGATCCTCCGTTTAACGATCTTTCGAATCCAATCGGTAAATTTGATTCCGGGAAAACCGAGTGGCTCTTCAATGTCGCTGAATTCCAAGTGCGTATGAGCATTGACCCAGCCTGGCACAATAAGTCCGTCACCAAGTTCCACGACATCAAAATTACTGATCGGGAAATCACGCGTGATTTTTTTAAAATCCCCAACAGCCACGACCTCTCTGCCAACAACGGCTACTGCTCCGTTTTCAATGGGGTCCCCTTTCATAGGAAATACCCAACGGGCGCGATAAATGTTGCGAGTCGTCTGGTTTTGCTGAGGAATGGTGATGTCTACGAAGCTCAAGGAATTTGGCCGTGAGGCGTGCTAATGCGGTTTGAGATTCGATGATTCGAATTTCAATTTGGGTGAGGTACCCGGCCGTAGGCTTCGCTGCGATTTGAGGGTTTTAAATCCAGTTGAAGGAACCAAATTATCAGCATCACGCCCACGACAGACATCAAGATAGCGGGAAAGGTAGCGTATTGGTAGTTCTGACCGTCAGTGCTGTAGAGATACTGCCGAAGAACTGGAGATTGCTCAACGACCGTTCGATTAGCTTGAGAAAGTAGCACAGCAAGGCTGTTGTGGGTTAGGTGGAACAAAATACAGGGAAGGATACTTTTGGTTTGTACGGCAATCAGCCCAAGGACCAATCCGATAACGAATGTGATCATGGTTTGCTGGATCACTCCATGAGCGAGTCCAAACATGAGACTGGTTAGCAGGATTGGTTTCCATTTTCCTTTCATCGATTGGAATCCGGAAAGGATAAACCCTCGAAATGCGATTTCTTCGAAGATTGCAGGTGCCACGGCGAACACAAGGATTATCGCCCACAACCCTGGAGCCGATCCTAATATTCGTGAAACCGCTTCTTGCAACATTAGCATGTCGCCACTGGGCGGGTAGATGTGCATGATAAATCCCGTCAGCCAGGTGAACATCGGGTTCAGGAAAATAGCGGCTAAAATTGCAGCAGCGGCCATCGTGATTTTACAACCATTGAGTCGCAATGATTTTCTTGGATTACGCGTCAGAAACAGAGCCATCAAAACGGAGGGAATAAAAATGGTTGCCACCAAAATGATGACTGTCTGTAAAGCGAATTGTCCAAAGTTCTGCGGAGCGGTGACGGCAAACCCAATGAAGAATTTTGCAACCAAAATCACGACGCCGCAGAGAATTGCACTTCCCAGCGAGGGAAGCGATCGGCGCTCACGCATGATATGTTTGATCCATGCGCCGATTCCAAATCGTTCTGAAGCTCGAAACAGAACTGTTTCACTGTTAAATTGATGAATTACCCAACGAACAGCCAGCCAACAGCAGGCCAAGTTAATTGCACAAACTGGTGCCACAAATTTCAGGCAGTTTGTGTAGTTCGCTTCGATCAGGCTTCTCAATAAGAGCATCAACCCACTTACGGGAATCAAGCTTGTGCCGAAGTCCAATTCGGCTGCGGGCAGCATTGGAATCATCATCAGCGGCATCGAAATCATCAATAGCGGAACCAGATAGTACTGGCCTTCTTTGCTACTTCTCGCGAATGCCGCTGCGGCCAAGGCAACCGCGCTAAAAAGTGCTGAAATGGGAATTAGCGCTAGCAAGAGCCAACCAATACTCGCGAGCGGAGGAATACCAATTGGCAAATTACCGCCAGCACCCATGCCACTGCCAAGTTTGGTTAAAACAAAGATGCCTGTGAATCCCATACTCAGTAAATTCAAAAATGATGTCGCCATGCTGAATGTCATGACGGTCAGCAGTTTTCCAAAAGCAATTTCAGAACGTGCTGCGGGACTGCTTAAGAGCGTTTCAAAAGTACCTCTTTCTTTCTCACCCGCGCACAGATCAATGGCTGGATAAAAAGCACCTGTTAAGGACCAGATCATGATGATAAAGGGTAGGATCTTGGACCAGGCAGCAGCCTGCTTGCCAGTCTTGTTGGCAACATCACCGGTGGTGAACACTACGCCCTGGATCATGGAAGTCGGGATCTCGTTGGCTACCAAGGTTTCTTTGGAAAACTCTTTTGACCATTGATTGAGAATCCGATTTACTCGTTCACTGGCAATTCTTGATTTGTCAATTGCTGAATCGGTCAGAACAAAGACCTGGGTTGCAGGAGGTGATGTGGAATCTTGAGAGGCGGTTTCGAGGTTGGATTCTGGTCGCTCGGGAATGTGGATTTGATTGGGGATGAAAATCGCCAAGTCCATTTTCCGTTTTTGCATTTCTTGTCGAAGTATTTCCTCGACGCTTGAACTGTCATCCGAAGAGCTGGTGGCTGATTTAATCAGAGACTCAAAGTGCCCATCGCCGGCTGTGGAGCCGATTAATTCGATTAGCTGACTCTCTGCTGTGCCAAAGGTTGGATTGAATTTCCCACCAACGATAAGAGGCGGGCTGGCAGGCAGTTTCTCCTCACCGACGATCCATACTCTCGAAGGTGACTCACGCATGAATTGTGCGACTTGCATCATTGCCATTCCCATCAGGGGATAAAGCAACATTGGCATGATTGCAACGGTGAACAAGGTTCGTCGATCACGCAGTTGATCGCGAAGTTCTCGCCGAAAGATGAGCTTGATTGTGGGCCAGTTCATTGTTGGGTTTCTTTACGGCTTTTTATGGCTGTTTACGGCATTTTTAGTTCGTCAAAGGCGACGCGAGGTTGGGAGGGGCTCCTGCGGCATTTTTTTCAGATTCGAGCTGAGCTTCCGATCGAGAGATCAATTGGTAGAACAACTCTTCCATATCGTTTTCTTGGTGTTTTTCAGCAAGATACGTTGGTGTTCCCTCGGCAAGAATGACGCCTCGGTTCATGATCGCGACGCGATCGCAAAGTCGCTTGACTTCGCTCATGATGTGCGAGGAAAAGACGATACACTTTCCCTGATCTCGTAGCTGCTCAACTGTTTTCAAGACCTCCCTCGCGACTAAAATGTCGAGTCCGGAAGTGGCTTCGTCAAAAATTAGAACGGGTGGGTTGTGGATCATTGCTCTGACGATGGAGACTTTCTGCTTCATGCCAGTCGACATTTTGCTGCAGAGTACATCACGGATTTCGTTCATCTGGAACCGGTCGAACAGAGCATTCATTTTGGAATGCAAACGATCCAACGGCATCCCGTATAGCTGTCCAAAGTACTGTACTAGTTCCCATGAGGTCATGCGGTCATAGATCGCTGTGTTGCATGAGACGAATCCGATTTGCCGCCTGACCTGTTCCGGTTGTTCCGTCACGTTGAATCCATTCACAATGGCAGAACCTTCTGTCGGTTGGAGAACGGTGCTGAGGATTCGTAACGCGGTTGTCTTGCCAGCGCCGTTTGGCCCAAGCAAGCCATAGATTTGCCCGGGCATTGCATCGAAGCTGATTCCAGCGAGAGCTGTGAACTGGCCCGATTGGATGTCTTTATAGGTTTTCTGGAGATTTCTAACGTGAATCATCGTCGTATAGCGAAAAGAGGTCGCCGCGGTGAGGCCGAACCTGGTTTTATGATTTGAGATTTACCGTTTGGATTTGTCTTGCAGTGCGATTAGTTAACGTGCGGTATGGCTGACCACCATGCGATGAATTTAAAGAGGTTGGGAGAGCGTAGCTTACAAATCAACCGGGGGGATTCAAATCAAATGGGTATTTAGGGTTGTGAGGATTGGTGGGCTTTTTTTTGCAGTGTTTTTAGATTCGCGAGGTCAATTGAGTCCCTTTGATGTCGATAAATTAAGGCATCAGGTCAGATTACGGAACGATTATGCAAACTCAAACAGGTTCGAGCGGCGGGGAAATTAATTTCCAAACAAGCGGGGGCATTCCGCACCCGGGAGATTCAGAACCAACAGGAAGTAATGATTTTGTTCCACGCCAACCCAACAGCCTTTTGGAGGCGGGGCTCCATCGGAATGATCTTTTCCCACTTGTCCTGAAGTTTTTATTTCTCCACGGCAATCAGTCTGGCGGACGTATCGCCAATCAGATTCGGGTTCCCTACGGGTTGATCATACCCGTTCTAGAATCGCTGAAATCCGACATGCTCATTGGGCATAAGAGTTCTTCTGGCGTTGCCGACTACGAATACGAATTGTCACCCAAAGGGGTTGAGCAGGCACGAATTCATTTGTCGCGAAGTACCTATTGCGGATCTGCTCCGGTCACTCTGGTGGATTACCGGAAATCAATTTTACGGCAATCGGTTAAGAACTTAAAACCGACGTTCGAAGCCGTCGCGGAGGCTTTGAATGATCTGGAGGTGACGGATCTTCAAATTAGTCAACTCGGTCAAGCGATCAATTCCGGTAAAAGTATGTTTCTATTTGGTGCGCCAGGAAACGGAAAAACCAGTATCGCGACTCGTGCGATTCGAGCGTTGAGTGAGCATATTTGGATTCCACGTTCATTGACTGTGGGCGGAGAGGTGATTCGGGTTTTTGATCCGAGTGTTCATGTCGCAGCGCCACTTCCTACCACCTCGGGTGTACTAGTAGAGCAAGGGATCGACCAGAGATGGGTTCGGATTGAAAGACCGACAATCATCGTTGGCGGTGAGCTTGAAATGAAGCATCTGGAAGCGACTCTAAGTGCCGTGACAGGAATCATTGAGGCTCCGATTCACGTCAAAAGCAATTGTGGTTGTCTTGTCGTTGATGATTTTGGGAGGCAGCAAATTTCCACCCGGGAATTGTTGAATCGCTGGATTGTCCCGATGGAATCTGGCAGTGATTTTGTCAATTTACCTTCAGGTCGGCAAATTTCATTGCCGTTCGAGCAGTTGTTGATCTTTTCAACTAATCTCGAACCGACTTCGCTGTGCGACGAAGCTTTTCTACGCCGAATTCCCTACAAGGTGGAAGTTTTTGATCCTACGGAAACGCAATTTCGAAATTTGTTTAAACGCGAAATGTCGCGGATGAATTTTCAAGTGGAGTTCGGCGTTCTCGATCACTTGATTGAATATCACTACAAACGTCCCGGGCGTTCTTTTCGGTTCTGTCACGTTCTCGATATCCTCAATCAGTGCCGGGACTTCTGTGAGTTTCACCGGAAACCGAACCTGTTTTCAAAGGATATCTGCGAGTTAGCCGTGCTGAATTACTTTTCCGGCATGGGTAATCATCTCAACGGGTAATTCGCCATGCGTTGGGATCGCTGGTCGCTCGATAAGGTATCCCGAATACGTCACCTGGAGTCCTGCCGGTAATCGTGACTTCGTAACGCAATGGAGATGGTGTCAAAACCGCGAACAAGGTGTAGTCACGGTTTGCTGTTAATCAACGACATGAATTCCGCTCGCGTCGATTGATTGGTTTTGAACTCCCCACGAAGGGCGCTGGTAACGGTACTGCTACCCGGTTTCCTGATGCCGCGGATCGACATGCAAGAATGTTCGGCGCTGATCACGACGGCCACGCCGGATGTTTTGAGGTGAGCGCTCACGAGTTCGGCGATCGTTTGTGTCATTCGCTCCTGAACTTGAGGGCGATGAGAAACTTCTTCAACAACCCTCGCGATCTTACTTAATCCCGTTACTTTGCCATCAGGGATGTAAGCAACATGGGCAACGCCATTAAACGGTAGCAAATGGTGTTCACACATGCTTGTGAATTGGATGTCACGGATGAGCACCATCTCATCGTATTGTTCCGGGAAAGTAACCGACAAATGACGGGCGGGATCAAGATGCAATCCAGAGAACATTTCGGCATACATGCTTGCAACTCGGCGAGGCGTTTCTTCTAGACCGGGCCGATCCGGATCCTCACCTACGGCTTTGAGGATCGTCCGAACAGCAGACTGAATGGCGAGCAAGTCGACTTCTGGGGACACTTTATCACTTAAATTCACGTTATCTCTCGGAGGTAAGGACGTGGGGGACAACTAACTACTCGCTAAATTTAAAAGTGAAAATCATTGCTACAAAGTTGTAGCGACGTTCTGTTGTACCGGAAAATAAAAATTCCGATAACGATCAGGAAACAAAAGACGCTCTCAATTTGGCCAGGAGTTAATCAAGCGTAGAGCGTTGGGACTTGTACATTCATTTATTTTTCAATCGGTTTTCCTGTCACTCGGAGACTGCGATGAGCGATGTAGGCACGTCCATGGCGGTCAGTCGTTTTGACTTCGATCAAGTGCGATCCGGGAGCAATTCCAGCAGGAAGAGTTCCCTTCCACAAATGGTATGAATTCTTTGGTTTGGGAAGATTAGGATCAACAGCTTCGTCCCGCTTGGATAATTCAATAAAGTACGGGTCCGGTTCGATTGTCTTCGTCAGTTCAATCCAAGTTTCTTTTCGGTCGATACGGTATTCAACCTTGGATTCTTCCGAGCCGTTATAGACATTGACCCAAATTGGGACCTCTTCGGTTTTTTTTGTATAAACATTCGAAGGCAGGTGAATTCTAAGTTGTTCGCTTGCCGGTTTCCCCGCGGCCTTAAAATCCAGTTTGTATCCGTCACGGTCAAACGACATGATCGAGTACCCATTGGGAGCTCCGTCGGCCATTGTCGAGTGAGGCACTTGGTTGTCACCTAACGCTCCCGACCACCAGCTACCGCTGACAGTCACGTTGACGATGTGATGATGTTTATTTTTTCCGTGAAATCCTTCTTTTTTCCCAAGAAAAAGATGCCGGTGATCGTGGGTGTGCCCAGAGACGGAGACGCAATAGGGGCGGTTTTTTATAAGATCAAAGAATTCGGATTTATCCTTCACCGAGATGATTGGAACGTGCATCATCACGACCAACATCTGTGATTGCGGAATCATCGCAAGGTCTTTTTTGAGAAATTCAAGCTGTTGTTTCCCAAATCTTGGCTCGTAACGATAGCGTTGGTTTTTTTCCGTGGGAGCTGCCCAGTCAATGTTGTCTAACACAACGAAATGTACCTGGCCGTAATCAAATGAGTAGTAAGACGGACCGTAAGTTTCTTCAAAGGTCTCGTTAATCTCAGTTCGGCTTTTCGCGTCTAGGTTAATGTCATGGTTCCCAATGACGTTGTACCAAGGGATACCGATCATCGCGATTGACTGATTGAGTGTTTTAAACGTGTTGAGATTGTCGAATGCAATATCGCCCAAGGTAACACCAAAAGCACTTTTGTCGCCAATCAATTCTTCAACGATATCGTGGCTGATATAGTCGACTTCTTTATTGTTTCTAGGTTGGGGATCACCAAAGAGAAGAATCTTAAAATCTTCGGGCTCGTTTTCACGATACAGAGGGAAGTCGATTGACTTGGGCAGTGGGCCAGAGGGTGGCGACCCTTTGAATTTAAGCTTGGGTGAGCCTGCAGGTTTATGAAGGTAGTAGAATTTTGGGAGTTGATGTTGGTTGACCGGCGTGCGGTAGCCGGTGGGTTTAATAACAAACACACAGCCGCCGTCGCTAATCGGAATTTCGTACCGACCGCCGCGATCCGTTTTTACAATGTCCTTCCCATTGGAAACCTTGATGCCAACAAAAGCGGAATCTCCTGCATTATATTTTCCATCGTTGTTGAGGTCGCAAAAGACAACTCCTCTGGCGATTTGCTGATCTGATTGAAGAGAGGTTTTCTGTTCAATTTTTTCAGTATTTTGAAACGCGAAGGTCGTTGAGTTAATCGCAAGCAATGACATAAGAATCAAATGAAAGATCATTACTCGATTTTGAAAAAGGTGCTGATTCATGTTGGCTTGATTTTTAGGAAGTTTAATTAGTTTTTAAATGGTACTGGGTTTTACGGAATTTTTAACCGGTAGCAGGCAATTTCGCGGGTGATATTTGGATTTCTATCGGATTTGTGGCGTTTATTTTATGGTTGTTCAATTGCTGACCAACCTAGGTTGTTTTATTATGCCTAACTGAGAATCACTGTCGAGAAATCGGCAGCGGTTTAGTCGGGATTAAATCCGACGTGAAACTTTATCGACGAAGCATTTTTTGATTTGAAACGAAGAACCGTGAAACCGCAATTTACAGATGCCGATTTAGAAGCCTATCTCGACGAGTCACTGGATTCTGATCGGGCAACTGAGATTGAGGCTGCCCTGGCGAACGAAAAGGATTTACTCAGTCGTTTAGCCATGATTAATGGGCGTCGCGATGCGGGGGTCCATACGCTAGGGGAAATTTGGCGCCGGAATCAAATTGGTGTTCCAACTCCCGAAGTTATGGGGAATTTTATATTGGGTATCCTGCCGGAGGGAGATTCCCAATACATTCAATTTCGGATGGACGAATTGAAATGTTGCTTTACTTTAGCAATGTTCAACGACCTGCAGATGCAGCAAAGCGAAAACTCCGAACTGTCTCAAACGCGGCGAGAGCGAATCTACAAGACGAGCGCCGGTTTACTCAAACGTGGCGATTCCGACGAAGGCTGAGTGTTCTACTTTCGATTGCCGCCTTCTGGGCCAATCGTCTTTGCGGACATCGCTTTGGCATCGAGGACTTGGCTTCCCGCTGGCGATGAGACAGAGTATTTGAACCCCTTGCTCGTCCCGGCAGCACCGTAGTGCCCTTGTTTATTGAGGGCTATGAAATTGATATCGAGATTTCCTAAATTTTTTGGATCAATCTCCGCAATTCGATTGACGGCCATTTCGCAAGCTTCAGTTGGTTGAGCTCCTTGACGCATCATTTCGACGACTAAAAATGAACCGCAATGTCGCATGACATTTTCGCCGAGCCCCGTCGCGCCTGCTGCTCCAACCTGATTGTCGACATAAAGTCCACTGCCGATGATCGGGGAGTCTCCAACTCTGCCGGGAATTTTATAACCCCATCCGCTCGTCGAACAACCGCCATAAAGATTGCCTTCGGCGTCCAATCCCAGCATGGCGATGGTGTCGTGGTGCTCCTCGTCGATTTTGGGTTGGCTTTGTTTTGATTTCTTAAGTTGTTCGCGCTGCCAATTTTCCCAATTTGATTTTTGCTGTGCGGTAAGCAAATTGGTTTCGGGGTACCCATTTTTGATTGCGAACTGCTTCGCCCCCTCCCCTACGAGCATTACGTGAGGAGTCGATTCCATTACGAGCCTGGCAACGGAAATTGGGTGGAGAATGTCCTGGATGCCGGCAACACTTCCAGCGTTATGATCAGGGCCCGACATGATGCAGGCATCGAGTTCAACCTGTCCATTCGCATTGGGGATTCCGCCTATACCAACCGAGGCGTTTTTAACATCGTTTTCAGTAACCCAAATCCCTTTTTCGATCGCATCGAGCATTGAACCGGAGTCAGTAGCAATTTTGACCGCCGCCTCACAGGAAAATTTGCCGAAAGGCCAAGTCGCTATGAACAGAGGTTTTTCAATTTTTTCGCTTCCAACAAAGCCAGCCCCCGATGAAGTATTAGGCGAGCAGGCAATCGCACCGGTCGCAGAGAGACATGCTGAGTTTTGAATGAATTTCCGGCGACTCATGCTCATATTTCTACTCCCCAGCAAATTGAAGTTACTAATTTTGACAAAATCCCACTCAATAACGTCATCAAGCTATTGGAATGTGGATTGCGAGTCAGGCTATCAAACCGCAACTGCTCCAATTCCGTATGCGGCGAGGGTTTTTCTGAGAGATGCCAACTGGTCAGCATCGAGGTCGGTCATTGGAAGGCGTAGCTCCCCCGAGTCTTTCCCCATTTCCGCCATGGCCGCTTTGAGTGGGATTGGATTGGTTGCTAGTCCCAGCATGTCGCGGCAAAGTGGGAAAAGTTTGTGGTGAAGACGTTGCGCTTCGAGGGTCTCGCCATCCATGTAAGCTTTCACCAAAGCGATCATGTCTCCGGGAATCATGTTACCGACGACCGATACGACTCCTTCTGCTCCGATGGAAAGTAGCGGCAGTGTCAGGCTGTCATCTCCACTGAGAACTGTCAGGTCCGTCAGCGCAAGAATTTGAGATGCCTGATCGAGTGAGCCAGTTGCTTCTTTTACCATGGTAACATTGTCGAACTCTGCGATCCTTGCAATCGTTTCGGGTTCGATGTTTTTCCCAGTACGACCGGGAATGTTGTAAACGCAGATTGGGATTTCAATTGCTTCCGCAATCGCTTTGTAGTGCTGAAACAGTCCTTCCTGCGTTGGCTTATTGTAATACGGGGCGACCTGGAGGGTTGCGTCGGCACCTTCTTTGGCAGCCCACTTTGTCAAACTGATCGCTTCGTCGGTGCTATTCGATCCGGTACCAGCCATCACTTTGATGCGTCCCGCGGCGATTTGAATCGTCTCGGAAATGACGCGTTCGTGTTCAGGGTGAGATAGTGTCGGAGACTCACCTGTGGTTCCGCAGGGAACGAGGCAGTTGGTGCCCGATTCGATTTGGAATTCGACCTGTTCTTTCAGGCGATCCATATCAAGTTTGCCGTCCTTGAAGGGGGTTACAATGGCAACTGCCAATCCGGCAAAATCAGATCCTTTACGCGACATAGTGCTCGACTCCCAATTTCTCTTTTGACTATTTCTGAAACGCAGCGCGAACGCAAATGATAGGGTTTCGCTCCGTAATTTTCCAGCGTTCGCTGGGAAATAATTTTTGGAACCCTGTTGATTAACGGCTGGCTGTATCGCAAAGCCGTTTCATCTCACGGACCGCCTGTTCGAATCCGACAAAGAGGGCCCGTGAAACGATGCTGTGACCAATGTTCAATTCTTCCATGCCGGGGATTTGGGCGATGGGGACAACATTTGAATAGGTAAGGCCGTGGCCGGCGTGGATTTGCAGGCCTAATTCGCCCCCCAGTTGGCAACCGTCGGTTAGTAATTGAACCTGTGCGGTGCGGGTAACGCCAAGATCTGATTCAGCGTAGGTGCCCGTGTGAAGTTCAACGGCGTCGGCACCAATCTCGCTAGCCAACCGAATCTGATCCTCAGAAGGATCAATAAACAGACTGACGACAATTCCGGCATCATGCAACTGTTTAATTGCGTCTTCAATTCTGGCGCGGTTGGCGATCACATCGAGTCCCCCCTCGGTGGTGACCTCTTCTCGTTTTTCTGGCACGAGACAAACCTGGTGAGGAACTAGGCGGCAAGAAATATCAAGCATTTCAGGAACGCAGGCACACTCCATGTTGAGTCTGACGTTAACTGTGTCTCGAAGGACGCGAACATCGCGATCCTGAATGTGACGTCGGTCTTCGCGAAGGTGCACTGTGATTTGGTCAGCGCCCCCCAGTTCTGCCATTGCGGCCGCCCAGACTGGATCGGGTTCGGTGGTTCTTCTTGCCTGGCGAACTGTGGCTACGTGGTCAATATTAACACCAAGGGTGGGCATGGGAATTCACAACGGGTTAAGGCTAAATAAAGTTGACTGGAATAAGTGAGTGGGATGTAGGCTTCAATGATGTGTTTATTTAGTTGGCGAAGAATCAAATTGAGGGAAAACCAAGCAGAGTTACGGTGTCAAACTGTCTGACGTTGGAAGACCGCTCATTCCCTCGACACGCACGCCTTGATTGTCGGCTCGACACTTACTTATTGAAAGTGGGGTTTCATGGTTTAAATCTAGCCAACGAATCAAATCATCCGCCTCACTATCGTTGTTCAGAACGGCGAAAATGCAAGGACCCCAAGAACTTTGGCCGACACCACGGATGCCTAGTTGGCGGATTTTGTTGACGAGCATTTCAGCTTCGGATCCATAATACGGGCCATTTTGAATTTGCTCAAACATCATCCCGCTTCGGCGTCCGAATTCAAAAATACCATCGCCAAATGCATCGAGATCTGTATTTAATAATCCAGGTAAAACTTGATTACGTACAATCTCAATCATCTCTTGGCGTTCGTTCTGCGTTGTCTGCGGCAGTTTAGAAAACGCGTCGAGTTCTTGGTTCCCGGATAGTCCGAGGCCTTTTAGAGACGTGATCGTAACAATCCTCCAATCCGCTGGGAAATCGACTTGGAAATCCAGCGGTGCCAACAAATCGGTGGTCAGCTTGCCGCGGTCAACGAGAAACCCACCTTGAAAAAATCCATGTGACCCAATCGCTGACCTTTTGCCTCGTCCAATAGAAACCGCGATCTCTTCTGGCTTTGGAACCGGCAGTTCAAGGAATGAGTTAACTGCGAAGGCTGCGGCAAGAGCCAATTGAGTGCCTGAGCCAAATCCTGCGTGACGCGGTGGCGTCGCTTTGATACGAATTTTCAGGGGGAGTTCGGTAAGTTGATCGATCGAAAAATCGTTTTTGAGTGTAACTTTTAACGAATCAAACCAAGCCGTGACCGCTTTCAGGCAAGCGGAGGCATCGCGATGTGGAAGTATTTCGAATTGGGAAGACCTGGAGATTTCAATTTCCGTTCGCGGTTGGTCGATCATTAGGCCTGCACCGCCAAACCTTCTTTTTACGTTTTTCCCGACAGAAAAAAGCCCAAAATGCAGCCGGGATGGAGCGGAGACAGTGAGTTGGTCAAGCACTTGGGTTTTCTCCAGTTTGGTGACCAACGTGTTCGCTTAATAATTGGAAAGCCTTCGATTCTTGTGCCGATCCTGTCTTTAAAACGATCGTTTCCAATCGATGGAATTGTTCCTGGATTTCTTCACGGGGCAAGAAGTCGAGTCTTGTCGCCAGAATTGCCGCTTCAATCACAGCATGTTTCGCTCGGTTAAATCCCCAGAAATCCCGAATTCGGCCGGTATGTAATGTCTTGCAATTAATGCTGGTCCTGGCGCTGTTTTCATCGATGTACTCGACTTCGAATTCGTACCATCGACAGGTGTTGGCGATGACCTGCCCGGTAACTTTTTCGGCTGGGAAAAATTCCGGTAGTGGGAGTAGTTTTCCAATCGCTGATTGAGCAATCAGCCCTACGTCATCGGTGACATGTACAACCCCCGATCGAGTTCGTTTTAAATTGGCGAATGTTCGACTGGTATCAAAAGGCCGTAGTTCAAAATTTTGCAACTTGCCATGAACGGTCGGTCCCATCGGGGAAACATTGACCGATCCATCCTCGTTGATCGTCGTTACGATTGATTCCAAAATCATGCCGAGGTTCCTCCGCGAGAAGGTTTGTCCGCGACAGCAGTAGAAAGTCGATCAGACCGAATGGTTGTAGAGGGTAAGAGGTCCTTAAGTTCATTGGATTCGCAAAGTTTGGCAAACGCATCTGACGATTCAGAACTTGCGAGTTGGGCGAGCGAAAGGAAATTGTAGAGTAATTGGTAACCGCAGTCCGTGAGGATGGATTCAGGGTGAAATTGAAGGCCCACAACCGGATGGGTTTTATGTTCAACAGCCATGATGGTACCGTCATGGGAACGCGCGCTGACCACGAGTTGTTCGGGGAGCTTGGGGATTTGAGCGACGAGTGAATGGTAGCGGCCGGCATTAAACTCTTCCGAGATTCCGAGAAACATTGGAGAGCCTGTATGGGTTACTCGACTTTGTCGCCCGTGGACAGGTTCGTTCGCCATGACGACTTGTCCGCCGAGTGCCTTCACGATGGTTTGGTGCCCAAGGCAAATGCCGAGCATAGGAATCCGATGATGAAAATGTTTTACGATCTCCAGCGAACATCCCGCTTCATCGGGGGTGCATGGTCCGGGAGAGAGCACGATTGCGTCAGGAGACATGTGCTCGATATCTTGGGTGGTAATTTTATCGTTCCGAATGACTTCCGTTTGACATTTTAATTGATGGAAATGCCGCGCTAAGTTGTGGACAAAGCTGTCGTAATTATCAATAACGAGGATCATGGAATACGAATCTTGAAGCTGAAATATGGGGCAGTTCGGATGAGAAAGATACGAAGGATTTAAGCGGGTGCCTGATCCATTGTAACGGCTCGGAGCATGCCTGCGGCTTTGGTCCAGGTTTCTTCGTATTCTTTTTGTGGGATGGAGTGGCTGACGATGCCTCCGCCGACGGGGATTTGCCACCATCCTTGTGACGCCGTGATCGTTCGAATCAAAATGTTGAGATCTGCACTTCCGTCGAAGCCTAAATACCCCATTGAGCCGCAATAGGCTCCCCGGGCACAAGGTTCCAGTTCGGAGATGATCTCCATCGCGCGGACTTTGGGAGCACCGGTTATGGAACCACCGGGGAAAATGGCAGCAACCAAGTCGATCAGGTTCTTTGAGGGTTTAAGTTTTCCTTCAACCGATGAGACCAAGTGAAGGACGCTTTGGTATTCTTCCAACTCACATAACTGGCCAACGCGAACCGAATCCGATTCGCAGACAATCGAAAGGTCATTCCGCATTAAATCGACGATCATTGTGTTTTCGGCACGGTCTTTTTCTGAAGCAAGTAGTTCTTCCCGAGCTTGGATGTCTACCATCGGTTGTCCCGTGCGTCGACGAGTGCCTTTGATGGGACGCGTTTCCACAATCCGGTCCCTGACTGAGCACAGACGTTCAGGTGATGCGCTTATTATCTGAGCGGGGCAGTCAGTAATACCGCTGATGTCGAAATAGCCGCCGAATGGACTTGGATTGCAGGTTTTCAGACGCCGGTACAGTTCAAGTGAATCGCAGTTGGACGGATGTAATAATCGCTGCGAAAGATTAATTTGAAACACGTCCCCAGCATAGATATAGTCGATGCAGCGTTGAACGGTATCGATGTAGTGTTGCTTTGAGAAATTACTTTTTAGAGCAGTCGGCCCATCAACATTGAGTGCGTTCGAAATTTCTAACGCCAAATCCTCAGAGAGATGGGGCTGGTCATTGTTAGAGTGACTGACTTCCTCGCTCCCAAGAACATTGCTGAAAAACTCAATACGTGCTTGAGCGCGTTTCTTTTGGTTTTCCGGGCTGATCTCGGGAAAACCATGAGAAATCAACCAGGCGCGATTTAGCTGGTGGTCCCACGCAATAACGAGATCATAGGCGGCCAAAACAACGGCGGGAAGTTGAAACTCATTGTGAGCCACCGGATCAATTTTTTCGATCGATTGGTTTAGGTCGTAACTGAAGAATCCGGCTAGGCCACCCTGCATGGGCGGTAGGTTCGGGATTGTCGGCGAGGTGAATTGGTCAAGTAATCGCCCGATCTCAACAAACGGTTGTTCACTCCCTAACGGAATCTGAATGGTTTGGAATGGGTCGGCCATTAAAAACGAATAGCGGCCTAGCGGTTGGTCGCCATCGTTAAGAATTCTCATCGAACTATCGAGAAGCAGGCAACCTGGCAGCGATGCTAATTTCGCTGTGCAAGTGTCGACCGAAGGTGCGGGGACGAGTTCTTTTACGAGAGGCTCAAAAGTCAATTTAATGGTTCCGGGTTGGTGGGTAGCGACGCCTGAATCCCATTAGTGTTAAGTCACCCTTAAAAGGCAAGAGGGTGATTTACGACTCGTTGGCAATTGACTCATCCAGGAGGTGTCGGACGCTCCGACCGCTGACCGATTCATTTTCAACCAGTTTTTCCGCAATTTTACGAATTGCATTTAGATGGGCTTGATCGTCGAGGATGTGTTCCGTCTTTTCAAGGATTCTTTTTTCCAACTTTTGTAGGCTTCTTTCACTTCCTCCGCGGTTCAAAAGAAGCCGGCGAATCATTCGGAGGTCCTGCCCTGCCCCTCGGCGACAATATTCACCGGTCAGATAAGATTCCGCGACCATGCCGGCAAATAGAATCATTACTTCATCTTCCAGGGCATCTTTGGACGATTTTTTTCTTCCTTTTTGTAATTTGCAGACGCCCAATCGCATGCCTCCAGCTTGTAGATGAGCTGGCGAAATCGATACCTTTTCAATTGGACGGCCAACGATTTGGGCCATCACTGCGTGTCCCGCTTCGTGAAAGGCGGTCGTCAAGCGGCTTTCATCGACCTGTTGCGGTTTGTCAGTTTGCATTTTGTCAGAGGAGATGGAATCGTCCTCGGAATTACTCATTGAAAATATAGCCTCTGAATAGGTAAACAAGTTGCTTGAGAATGGCGGTCCGTCTTTTTACGGGCTGGTTTTCTACGTTCGAATTTTACGGGTCGGATTTTGGTTGGGCGGGTTTCATTCGATCAGTCCGTTTCTTTTTAAGTCGATGGCGATCTGTTTCCGGTTGCGTAAGAAAGCCCCAGTCAAGTGCTTCATCTTGCGTGTATTGTTTGCCTAGTTGCATCGCAGTCATCGCTTTACACATTTCATAGCCGAGGTAAAAGGCGTGCGAAGGGTCAACATTGGTCGGAGCGGAGGCCATGAGTTGGTCAAAGACTAAAAATGGATCTGCGTCGTGAAAATGCTGTCGGCTGCCAAGTAGGTGAATTACATCGGCCTCGGAAATGATGCGGTAATTGTTGTCCTTAATTTGCGATGCCAACTCTTCAATTTGTTCGGCTCCGAATTGAAATAATTTTTCATCTCGTAGGAGAACCAATTGATCGGTTAGATGCTTAGGTGGAATCGATTGATTCACAGCATAATGAACGAGTCGGCGGGCGAGATCACATTCTTTAACGCTGGTTCGTGCCCAGTTAATAACTTGCGTTGTGAGGATACTGCGAATTTTTAACTCTTGGCAAATCGCCAACAAGAGAACGTTGATTCCAGCGGAGTCAACATCCGTCAATTCAGTGATGTTGCCGATTCCCATCATCATTTCGACATGGGGCCAGCGGCGTCGAGCTTGCATGTATCTTTCGAGACTTTGTGTAAAGCCTAAACCAATTGGTTCGAGGATTGGGTCGATTCGAAAGGGAACATTTTGCTGATCTAGCAATTCCATGGTGTCTTCCATGGAATGGATGTCTCGAATGTTATCGGGGATAATTACGACTTCACAGTTCCACTGGGCAGCATGTTGGCGATTAGAGGAATTGACGGAAAGCACCAGTTCGGCGCCGGCCTCCACTGCCGGTGCGATTTCCAATGGATTCAAGCTGTCGATCGAACAGCGGTGTCCTTCCGACTGCAATGCGGCGACGCACTGGCCAACCGAATTCCAAGTCGAATTCGGCTCGCAGCCGACATCGATCAAAGTTGCCCCGTCCTTTTTTAAATGATTGGCAGTTCGCACGATCTGTTCAATGGATAGCCGAGGGGCATGATTGATCTCAGCAATGATCTCTATATCCCAATTGCCGTAATCCGAGCGGTCCGCGGTTTGTCCAAAATGTTCCGCAAGGCGGCGGAGATCTTTTGGCCCTTGTTCGATTGGTAAATCAGTTTTTTCTTTGAGGGGCGAAAGGTCACCATTGCAATGTCCGGGAACAATGATCTTGGTTGCCTGATGGGGGATTTTGATCCGCGCTGCGATCCAATTTGGGGTCATCAAGGCAGCGACGGTTATTGGCATCACCTGAATTGAGTAATCAAAGCCAACTTTTTTGGAGAGTTCGGGAAGTAAATGACGCAGCGCTGGTTCAGCAAGTCGGCCGGTCACAAAATGGATGTTATCGGAGGCCATGGCGTCAGCGTGATTGCGGGGGAAGAGTGAATTAAGTTAGGCGTGTCGCAGTCATGGAAACTACATTTAGGCAAACCGTATCCGGCGAACTGTTTGAGCGAAAGTGATTTTTCCATCCGGAATCTTTTGGCTAACCTGAATTTTTTACAGGCGGAATGATTGTCAGCGACCGAATGTCTTAAAACTTTTGATTCCGGAACTTAATCATAGAGGATTTTGCATCGAACGGCAGTCGTTTTGTATATAATTGTGAAGCCGGATTGAACGGCAACGTTGTTCAGTTTTGGCAGACGTCCCACCTCCTCCCTCTTTCTCTAGTACGAGTCTAACGTGAAAGCACTTCGATACGCCAAGCGATTAGTTAGTTTCGATTCGACTAGTCATTTGTCCAATGCCTTGGTCAGTAAATACCTTGAAATGAAGCTCACGAAACATGGTTTTGTGGTTGAAAAGACTGAATATCGAGACAAGAACAACGCTTTGAAAGTTAATCTTGTGGCCAAAAAAGGGGCCGGTGTGGGAGGTTTGGCCTATTTCAGTCATTCCGACGTTGTCCCCGCGGAGAAGTGGTTCAGTCCTAAGTTCGGACCGTTCGAGCCTGCGGTTGCCCGGGAACGTCTTTATGGACGGGGGAGCTGCGACATGAAAGGTTCCATCTCTTGCATGCTGACAGCTGCTCAAACGGTTGCCTGGGACGATTTAAATGCTCCACTTTATTTTGTCGTTACGGCGGATGAAGAAGTCGGATTCCATGGAGCGCGTTGTGTTGTTGAGGAGAGCCAGCTCTATCGCGAGATAGTTGAAAACGGGACGAAGGGGATCATTGGAGAGCCAACAAATTTAGAGGTGGTGCATGCTCACAAAGGTTCGGTGGAAATTAAAGCGACGTCAAAGGGGGTAGCCGGCCATTCGAGTAGCCGAAAAAATGTGAGTGCAAATCTGAGTATGATTCCATTTTTGCAGGAGATGAAAGCGATCCATGACGAAGTGGAAACTGAATTAAAGTGGCAGAATGACATGTTCGATCCGCCAACGCTTAGCTGGAATATTAATATTAAGGACGATTCCCCCGCATTGAATGTTACCGCGGGTAAGACGGTTTGCCGAATGTATCTTCGTCCAATGCCGGGGATCGATGTCGAACCCCTGTTAACGAGAGTTCGTCAGGCTGGTGAGCGGCATGACGTTAAAGTTCGAATCAACCACTGGGGCAAGACTTTTTTTGCGAGTCCCGGTTCAGATTTTGTGCAAGATTCATTGAAACTGGCTCACCGTCCAAAATCAAAAACCGTTTCCTATGGAACGGATGGTGGGGTATTTTCCGAGATCGAGGATAAAATTGTTTTCGGTCCGGGAAGTATCGAACAAGCTCATACCGTAAACGAATGGATTTCATTGGAGCAACTTTCTCTTGGCACCGATATGTATGCCAAGATGATTCGCCATTGGTGTTGCGGAAAATAAATTGGAAAAGAGCGTGAACTATGGGGAATAGCGAAGTTGAGATTGTGGCAGTTTGTCCGGATGAACTGAGCGAAGTGCAATCCTTTCTTGAGCCATATTTGGACGATCGTCAATTGCTGAAGCGGACTTCGCTTGAGCTGGAACTTTTATTGAAGCACGCTTTTAAGGCGGTTGCTGATGGGCGGATTGTGGCGTTCTGTGCGCTTGAGATTTACTCAAAAAAGTTGGCTGAGATACAATGCCTTGCCGTCGATTCAGATTATCGACGTCAGGGTTTGGGCGGGATATTGGTGAAACGCTGCGTCGAGCGGGCTCGCGATGAAAAAGTCAAAGAGCTGATGGTGATTTCGGCATCTGACGAAATGTTTTTGACGTGTGGGTTCGATTACTCGCTTCCCAATCAAAAGCGGGCACTTTTCATTCAACCTTAACCAGGGCGGTCTCGCCAAATTTAATTGCTTGGCGTTCACCGAGTTGAGGGACGGTCAGCGACCAGTCGTTACAGCTGCAGCCTCGGTCAAACGAGGATCGATCGGACGATCAGGTAGCCCAGAGAGAAAATCCCGGCATCTACGATCATGTGGCTCAGCCAGGGGGCCATCAGGCGATCTGTTTTTTCATACTGCCAGGCCCAAAAAATGCCGCCGATTGCAATGCAAATTGACAGTAGGTAGGTCGTAGCTGACCAAGCAAAAAAGGCACCTAACAACACAACATGGTGAGCCATGAATCCGAGGCCTGAAATGAGCATTGCAAATTCTGGGCGCATGAATTTTTTCAAGAGGTCGAATACAAACCATCGCCAGTAGTATTCCTCAAGAAAGGAATGACAGAGTGCGTAGAAAATTCCAAGTGCTAAGTATTGCCAGAAGTTTTTGATTCCCATGTCAATTACTTTTTCCTGGACAAGGATAGTCAGCTGGTCTCCCAGTGCCGTACCTTTGATCAGGAATAAATAGAGTCCAAACATGGCGGCAACAACCAGAAACCCGAAAGCCACGCCAATTCCGTTGGCGTGTTTGGATGCCCAGTGATGATCGAAAGGACGATCAACTTTCTCCGGTGTGTCTTTCGCGAATGGTGAAAAAGTGCGAAGTCGGTTGCGATACCAAAGCCAAACCCAGGCGAGTGGAAATCCAAATTGAATTATTTTTCCAATCGCAAAAGCGATTTGTTGGAATTGAGCATTGGCTTCTTCGAGCCACTCAAAATAAATCAGAGTGACTAGGGTTGGAAATGTGATGGCGAATGCAAGAGCGAGAATGTCGCGAGTGCGGCCAGATTGGGCGGCAGTTGGGGAACCGATCATGTGCTCTGCATTATCGTGAATTGGTGACGACTTTGTGAATCGCGTTAGCGACGAGTTTAAGGGTGTCCTCTGGTTCGAGGAGTACTGGATGGTGCAGGACAATTGTCTGTTGGCTGGCGATTTGGCAGTTTACCAACGTGCCTGTTTTGCGGCAGCGACGCGGTGAACGTCGTAGAAAACCTCGGAAACCTTCACCGATGGGAAGTCCTTCCGCTTTAAGTGCGCTGACTAATTCAGATCTCGACCAACCCGGTGTTCTGTCTTTTAAAAGCCAGGGAACTTTGTAATAAGCGGGCGTGGCACCGTCGACAATTTGCCGCAGTCCGACTAGTTCGTCCAGGGACGAAATAGATTCGATTAATTGGGTAGCATTTTGATGACGGACTTCGGTCATTTCAGGCAAGGTATCAAACTGGGGGCAAAGCGTGGCGGCCTGTAGTTGGCACATCGGAAAAGCATCGTTGCCACGTTGTGCAAAGATTTTTGCTCTCTGGAGAATGTCAGAACGATCGGTCAGGATAGCTCCTCCTCGTCCGGCTGAAAGAAGCTTACTTCCCCCAAAGCTAAGAGCCGACACGTCGCACCAACTTCCTAGCGGTTTTCCATGAAGCTTTCCGCCGGGAACCTGACATGCGTCTTCGACAAGTATGACTTGTTGCTCTACGCTAAGATTGTGATCGCGAATGACCGCCTGGATTTGTTCGAGGTCAGCAATTTGGCCATGGAGATGCGAAACAATTACAGCAGATGTTTGTGGAGTTAATGCTACTGCCAATTGCTCGGCACTTAAGACCCATCCATTGGGCACCACATCGACGAGCACTGGTCGAGCACCAATCGCTTCGATCGCGCGAAAGTTACCCGGGAAATCATAGCCTGCAAGAATAACCTCCGAATCGGCTTGAACACCAGCACCGCGAAGTGCTAATTCCACAGCGATCGTACCGCTTGAACAAAGCATGGCTTCTTTTGACTGGAAGTTCTGTTTCAGAAGCTCGATAAGATCTCTGGTCCAACGCCCGTCGTATTGTCCCCAGGAGCCATCGCTCATGGCTTCAGACACGGCATTGCGAATCGCTTCATTGGCAAAAGGCCACTGAAACGGCGCAGAATCCACCGAAGGTGGGCCGCCATCGATCGCAAGCATTACTTTGGTCAACTTGTCACCACTAAGAATTTAGTTTGTTGAGTTGTACACAATTGAACGGTTTCAGGGAACTTGTAGAAGATCGTCCATCGAGCACTGTGATTTTTCTAGTATAAAGTATAATCGCGTTTTTTACCGGCAGCACATCGGAAATTAAAATGAAACCTATTCGTTTTATCATGATCGGCGGATTCCTCGGGGCAGGCAAGACGACCACAATCGGGCGTTTGGCCGCCCATTATGTCCAGCAGGGGCTTAATGTCGCTCTTGTTACCAACGATCAGGCGTACGATTTAGTTGATACGCAAACTCTCAGGGCCAAAGGGTTCCAGGTCGGTGAAGTGCCCGGGGCGTGCTTTTGCTGCAAATTTGATGATTTAATTTCTACGGTCGGGACACTTTCGGAGGAGAAAACCCCGGATATTGTCATTGCTGAGCCCGTGGGAAGTTGTACCGATCTTGTTGCGACAGTCATTCAACCGATGCGCGAATTGTTTGGGGACCGTTTCGAGATGGGGCCGCTGGTAGTTTTGTTGAAGCCAAGTCACGGTCGAAAAATTCTTTCTGCAAGTCAGGGAAAAGGTTTTTCGCCTAAAGCCGAATACATTTTTCTGAAGCAACTCGAAGAAGCAGATTCAATTGCGATCAACAAGATCGACAGTTTGACCAAGGAAGTCCAAGAGGAGTTGTTAGCATTGGTACAGAGGCGATTTGAAAACGTCAAAGCATTCGGTTTTAGTGCTCGCGAGGGCATTGGAATGGATCGTCTGCTGGAGGCCGTAGAGTCCGAACCAGTCAAGCGCGATCGAATGATGGACATGGATTATGTAACTTACGCCGAAGGCGAGGCCGAATTGGGGTGGTTAAATTGCCAAATCAAAGCATCCGCCGAGTCCAGATTCGATTTGGATCAGTTGGTTCTTCGAATTGTTGATGACATTAGCCAAGAGCTAGAGAGTTCGGGCAGCGAAATTGCTCATCTGAAGGTCTTGGGGCAAACTTTGAATGATTCTGCGGTAGCTAACCGTGTCGGATCCGTTACAGAGAGCGAACTCAGTTTGGCGAGCGAGATAAAAACCCAGTCCGCGGATTTATTAGTTAACGCAAGGGTGGCATCGAGTCCGGAACTGCTGGAATCAATTGTAAGCCAAGTCGCCAGTGGACTAGCGAGCGAATTGAACATTGACCTTGCCGTCGGGCAGATGCAGAGCTTCCGACCCGGGAAACCGGAACCGACTCACCGGGCAAGCTAATTTGGTCGTGCGGCGCTCCAGAATCTGATTGCTTCGACCTCTTCGTTATTTCTAATAATTAAATCAGCGCCTTCAGCGTTGCTAAATCCGTCTTGATCGCCTGCCAGTGCTGGTCAACCAGTTCCGGATTTTTGTGGTCGAGGTATTCTTCATGAAGCGAAATGGGGCCGGAGAACTTTTTAGCTTTGAGCCGTTTGAAGAAATCTTTTGGAACTAGGCCGGTACCTAAGGGAACATTTCTGGTTTTTTTACCTTCCCAGACGAAATCTTTTACATAAACAGAATCGACGTGCGGCCAGATCAAATCAAAAGTGATTGGCCAGCTCATCCCTCCCTCCACGGCAGCGTGCCGAATGTCGTAGGCGACTCCAATTTCGCGAGGAGAAATCCCTTGGAGTGCGACGCTCAAGTCCCAGAGCGGTGCCCCAAACGTATTTTTGCCCGCATGGTTTTGATACACAGCCGTGATTCCCAGGTCGCGATTCAGTTCAGCTAGTTCCATTAATTGCGGACGCCAATTTTCTATTTGATTCATAATTGGTTGTTTGAGATCGTATTTTAGGTATTTCATGCGATACCTCTCGATTCCGAGCGAAGCTGCAACCTTGAGAACGTTGCGGGAGACGGGATCCGAAGCATCGTTAACGTCGCTCGTAAGGATGGTGATCTTTAAATTTCGCTTTGCCAAAGCCTTCACGAGTTGCGGAAGCTTTTCTGATACCTCGGTCGGATCGATGTGTCCGCCCTTGCGAATTGGAGCCTCAATCCCGTCGAACCCAAGGTCGGCAATCTGATCGGCCAAAGCGTCAAAACTAATCGAATTAAAAGGTTTGGTGAAAACGCAAATGGGTGAACGAACTAGTGCTGAATTTGGAGCAGGCGGCAAAATTAAGTCTGGTGAAACTGGGGGCGATTGTAGGAGCTTGGCGGTTGCCACAGTTCCCAGGCAATTCGCGAGTGCAGTTCGGCGTGTGATCTTATTTGGCATCGTGCTGGTCACCATTTAGTGGGGAAACTTCAATCAGAAATCAGAGGAGCGACCGGTGCTAGCGTAATCGCAGTTGACGAAACACGGGCGGTTAAAGTACTCCTATATTCTCCTCTGTTGGGTCATGCTTTGTAAAGCTGATTGGGAGTAGCAATTTCCCAAGATTTGTTGAATTGAAAATTAATTGCCCGGAATTCAATCGTGAAATCGAACCACAGCGTTCAGCTAGACATTTTCGAGAATTCAGGATTTTCAGATGCTCCCCCGATGGCCGTGGAGCTTTCTTTTGGCGGTGCGATTCGCGCGGACGGTTTCCGTCATTTCTTGATTTTGATTGGAATGCTCTGTTTAGTTGGAATGAACTCCGGTTGTGCCGCAACTCAAATGCAATTGGTGCGATTGAGTGGTGTCGGTTACGAAGGGTTAGTTGAAATTGAACCAGTCGAGTCGAAGTCGCGAAAGCGAATCAGGAGAAGGTGGCGTTATCAAATTCCGCCCGCACCGGATGAAATAATGTCCATCATAAGTCAGTATGGACTTTCAAATTCTTATCTTGCGGATCCTCTTCATGCCACGCGCGAGTTAAAAAATCTTGCCGAGGATTCATCAGCTTCCGATGGGCTCTACGCGACAGCACAATTAGCACGGATCCACGCTCAGTGGGCCGAGTATTCCGGTGAGGCAGAAATTGCTTTCGAGATGAACAAGATTGCGCTTGAGTCATCCAGTTTGTATATTTTTGATTCTTCTGTGGAGAAGCAGCCGGAGGCGAGCGGGCGAGATTTTAATGTTCGCCAGATCTACAACAAGTCACTCGAAGGTTTCCTTGCAGCGTTGGTAGCTCGGCGTGATTTACCCGGAGACGGCTCAGGGAAAATCGTTAATTTGTCAGCTGGCTATGAAATTGAGCTTGAGGTCAATGGTCGCTGGAGAGATGTAAATTTTTCCGAGCTAGTCCTTTCACGTGATTTTGAAGTGGGGCGATTTGAAAATCAATTTCGGACCAATGGGCGTGGTTGGGGCGTTCCTTTAATCGCGGTTAGAAATCGGCAATTGAGTTCAGATTCAGATGAAATGTTCTATCCGGAGAAACTTCCAATACCGATGACGGCAGTTTTTCAAATAAAACCGTCCGGCGATCAGGCTGGCGAGTCATCAAGCCAACTTAATCGCTCTACAGAATCTAACCTCATGCGAGGTAAACTCGTCCTATTTGATCCTCTGGAGCAGACGAACGTCGCAGTAGGTCAGCATCAATTTGAATTAGAAAGCGATATTACCACACCACTGGCCTACGGACTGATAGACCCTTTTTTGAATAAAGAATTGAATGCAACGGTGTCGCTTTTTAATCCTGAGTATGCCCCTGAGAGTTACGGGTTGTTCATGCTTGAGCCATTCGATCCTGACAAAATACCTGTCATCTTCGTACACGGATTCTGGTCGAGCGCGACGACGTGGATTCATATGCTTAATGAATTAAGAGGTGATGCAGAGGTGCGAGAGAATTTCCAATTTTGGTTTTATTCGTATCCCACAGGAAAACCATTTTGGGAATCTGCCCGCGAATTACGAAGCGATCTTGCAGAGATGGTTGATTCGCTGGATCCCAACCATGAATCGATTTGCCGAGATGAAGCGGTGATGGTGGGGCATAGCATGGGTGGCTTGCTTTCGTTGATGCAGACATTCGACAGTGGTGATGAGTTTTGGAAACTAAACAGTGATTATCCGCTGAATGGTTTTCAAGGCGATCCGAAGTCTCTTTCCGCACTGAAGGATTCATTCTATTTTCGTAAGAACCCTTCGATTGATCGTGTGATCACGATTGCGACTCCTTTTGGTGGAAGTCGATACTCGAATCAAGCGACTCAGTGGTTTGGTAAAAAAGTGATATCCGGGACGCAGCAAAAATCTGTCGATTTAGAACAATTAATCAAAGCCAACCAGGAGAAATGGAAGCAGGGTTCGTTGGTTGAATTTACAACCAGTATTGAATCCTTGAATCCCCAAAACCCCGCCATTCAAATATTTAACGAGCGTGTGAAAACGAGTGGGGTTAATTTGCACAACATCGCAGGCCAAGTGGAGGAAAAATCAATCTTTCCAAAGTCAAAGGCTAAGTTTGCCGATGATGACGGGGTCGTCGATGTTGAAGATGCTCTTAGTTCGGTCGCCATTTCGAAAAAGCTAGTACCCTCTGAACATAATCACGTTCATCAGCACCCTGAGACGATCGAGGAAGTACGCCGTTTATTGAAGGTGCACTGGGAGCAGCGTCAGCAGGCAAACGGGAGTCCTCCAATCATTCCTATTTCATCTGAGGGGACCGTCCGAAGCAAGGGCGTGACGTTCCAGTTTCAAGATGAAGCGAAGTCTCTCCGGTGAAATCGTTCCTGCGGTTGGCAAGAAATAAGCGCCCGCCTTAAAAGAGAGTGCGGGGGTTGCTGGAGATGGGAAGTGCCTAGTCAGGCCAAAGAGCAATAAAAGAAACTAATTGCAGCATCCGTGCTGCATGATTAGTTCTATTTTCTAGTTCAAGCCAAAACAGCGATTGGCTCAGTCAACGTCATTGTTGCAAGAATCATTTTGTTGGCTTCGCCGTTAGCTGGTCGACTATTTCTTTTAACCGATTATGCTGCAGCTGGGTCGGAAGGGTGCCGCGAAATCGCAAAGAATGCGTTTCGGGTTGCGGTGCAGTTGGTGGTAACGCTGTCTGTCGCTCCCGATTCGTCAGTCTATTATTAGCTTGAAAAGATTTGAAAGCCTCTCGGTTTGTCGAGGCTTGTTTGTCGCCGTTGTGATTACTGAAAACCACAGTCATCTCACCTCGAGGTTCTGCTGAATTTGCAAATTCCTTTTTCGGTGATTCGTGGCGAGGCAGTTCACCACGCAACACGTTTACCTCTCTGGGGGCTTCGATTCCGAGTCGAACCGTGTTTCCCTTCATTTTGACAACTGTAATCTTGATGTTGTCACCGATGATGATTTCCTGGTTTTGCTTCCGTGATAATACAAGCATTCTTTCATTCCTTTGCGAACAGTAATAGATGTCACATGACAAACGTCTTGTCATGAACTATACAACTGCATGACTCATGCCAAAATGAAAAAAAATTTGGCTGTGATGCAGCGGCACCGATGAAGACGCGGAAAAACACTGCCGAGGAATCAGTGCTAGCGTTTCGAGGGGAGTGGCTTACATGCCGCAGACGTCTCAAAATGTGAAATAAATTCACACTTTGTAACAATTTCCTTCAAGTCTACTCATGATAGCGGACTCAATGGCAATCTTCTGCTCGCCGTTTTGTCAGGCGCTGTAGTTTTCGCCAGTTCGCTTGGACAATTGGTCTCTCAGTCTCGCGGCGGCTTCGTAGTCTTCGTCCTGGATGGCCGTTTCGAGTTGCTCTTTTGCGGTCGGCCCCACTTCGTATTTTTCACGCAGGCCCTCGCGGAATTCAGTGAGACGTTGAACCAATTCATCTTCGTCGAATTGTTCTTCCGCATCGTACTCAGCGAACAACTTTCGCAGCCGAATAAGACCTTCGTTTACTTCGTCGATTGCGTATTCAGCCGTATCGGTGGAGGGGGCGCCCTCTTCGTCTTCGGTCGAGTCTTCTTCTTGATTGATGAAGGCTAACGCAGCGGCCTGAGTGCGGTGGTATAGCACAAATGGACGGTACTGTTCGTGGGAAACTGTCCATTGTTCGTCACTGGAGTGCCGCTTGCAAAAATCCATTAAAGCGAGCGTATGATCGGCGTCTCGAACGGCGAGATCAAATTCTTTTAATTGCAGCCAGCAAACCCGACGGTGGTAAAACTGAACAAATTCGCGATCGACTTCAAGGCAACTGTCTTCGTCTAGCTCAAATTTATCTTCCGCTTGCGTTGACTGTACGCGGAGAAATTCGTAGTAGGTGGTCGCGCCGTGGAATCGATTGCCATCCGGGCGCCCATCAGTCTCAAGCTGGAGGATTCCCATATCGACCCGCATCTGCAGGACTCGTCGTTGAGCAGACTCTAATAAACGAACATTGACGCTTTGTGGGTCAAAGGGCCATTGCTTTAAAATTTCATCGATATCTTGTTCGCGTTCCATAATCTCGTCTCGATTAATCTGACAACCAGTTGCACTATATCATTATTCGTTTGTTGGGTCGGGAAAGTGAAGCCTCGCCCCATGGTTCGTTTTCCTCGAGATCTGGAAAAAATCGCGAGAACCCTTCTAACCGGAAAGCTTGAGCCTAAAAGAATTGTTCAATAACATCTATCCCGAGCAAAATAAAAAATGCGGCCCCGTTGCTAGGGAAGCAAGAAGGATATCTGCGAGGGCTTAGGAATTTTCTCTTGGTTGTGCGTGAGTAGGGGGTCAAAGTTTTTTTACCTATTTTGATCAGTTGGTAAGACGCTTTGGAGAGTGCCGCTTGCGTTTCTTTCGTGCCTGCAAGTTAATCGTCGTTTTGCAATGAACGGCGAGATTTCTTTGTATCCGAATGTCGTTTCTTTTCCGTGAGACGTCGGCGGACCGAGCCAGCGGTGGGCCGAGTTTTTTTTCGTGGTTTTGGCGGTTCAGCCACCTGAATGATTAGGTCGCGAAGTTTGTTCAAACAGTCCGCTACGTTTCGACCTTGGTCTCGAAATCGGTGGCTTGAAATTACAAAGTCATTTTCCTGGTTGATTCGATTAGCATATTTTCTAATAAAACGGATTCGCACTGCTTCGGGGAGCGACTTGCATTTTGCGGGAGACCACTTAAGGATTGCCTTTGAGTTGACTTTGTTTACATTTTGTCCGCCTGGACCGGGAGACCTTGCGAAACTGAATTTAAATTCCGTGAGACGAATCGAGATTTTTCGGTTAACCTTGAACATCATCCCTCAACCAGTATTAAACTGAACCGTCACTAAACTTGAATTGTTTTTCAGCGTCCCGAACCCGCGGAGAAGACGATGCCGCATTGTCGGCTTTGCTTGTCCACCGTTGGCTAGGAATATCATAGAAAGATTTGAGATGAAGTTGTATCACGCCTGTTCAATTTTCTTGTTAATTTTCATTGCCGGTTTCTGTTGCCCGGCAGTGGCCTGCGGTGACGAGGGGACGCAATCGAATTCCGGACAACAAACGCCGGATAAGAATGACTGGCCCAAATTTCTGGGGGCGAATGGTGACGGTAAGTCACCAGAAAAAAATATTCTTACCGATTGGGCGGATGGCAAACTAAAACTCCTGTGGAAAATGAACACGGGTGAAGGTTATGCGATGGGGAGTGTTTCGAAAGGAAAGTTCTATCATTTCGGAAGAGTGAACGGTCAAGCGAATTTACGGTGCCTCGATGCAGTAACCGGAGCGAAACAATGGGAGTTCACTTACGATTCTCAATACGAGGATTTGTACGGTTATGATTCGGGGCCACGCACTAGTCCCGTTATTGACGACGGACTTGTGTATATCTACGGAGTTGAAGGGATGCTGCACTGTCTCGATGCGTCATCGGGCAAGGTTATTTGGAAACAAAATTTGAACGAACGTTTTGGCGTGATCCAGAATTTCTTTGGCGTTGCGAGTACACCTGTAATCTATCAGGAACTAATTTTAGTGATGGTGGGCGGCAGTCCGCAGGAGTCTCAGAAAGCGCCACCTGGGGCCTTGGGGCAAGTTAAACCAAATCAGTCAGGTATCTGTGCATTCAACAAAAAGACGGGCAAGCTAACGTATTCTTGTGTCAACGATCTCGCGAGTTACTGTTCGCTTAAATTGTCGGTGCTGAGTGGGGAGCCTGTTCTGTTGGCCTGGATGAGAGGTTCTTTGTTTGGAGTGACTCCTCGATCGGGAGAGGTGAGATTTGAGTATCCATGGCGTGCTCGAATCCTGGAGAGCGTCAACGCAAGTATGCCGGTAGTGCATGACGGGCAGGTTTTAATTTCTGAGTGCTATGGCAAGGGTGCTGTGCTACTCGATCCGGCAAAGCTCGATTCAGTCGCGGGGAAAACTACACCGGCGGTTGTCTGGAGTGATGATGGCAGGCGAGCTAAGTCCATGGCGGCGCACTGGAACACGCCGATTGTGATCGGGGATTCCATGTATGGTTGCAGTGGCCGGCACTCATCTCAGGCTGAATTAAAATGCGTTGATTGGAAAACGGGAGAGGTTAACTGGACGCAGCGAGGACTTGCACGAAGTTCACTAACCTATGTTGACGGCCACTTTGTCGTGCTTGGCGAGCAAGGACAGCTGTTATTAATCAAAGCCGATTCCAATGAGTTCTCGCCAGTGACGGAATACACTCCAGGGAGCGGAGAAAATGGTGTCCGATTTAAATCGCCGTGTTGGGCGGCGCCGATTATCTCTAACGGCTTGCTCTACGTGCGGGGCAAAGACCAACTCGCTTGTTTTCAGCTGATGAAAGACAAACCCTAAGCCAAATGCCGGGTTTTTATCAAACCAAATCAATCGATTTGTCGCTGGTCAATTTGTAAGATGTCAGGACTGGAATTGACTGGGCGCGATTCGAGCATTTCCGAGACCCTTGGTGCCCCTAAATAGTCAATCGTCTCATCGAGTAGTGAAAAGTAATCCAAGTCCTTTACGCAGGATCCATGAACCTCAAGTTCGTACTTTCCCGCGTAACCAAGTCCCTGAAGTTTGCCGAGCCACGCTTCGATTGGAGCCTCGCCTTTACCGAGGGGAAGCCGGAATGAATCGTGTCCCTGTCCCGATCTCGCATTTTTTTCCAAAACGAGTTTGCGATCGGAAAGTTGAACAAGCAGCAAACGCTGAATTCGGTTTTCCAGCGTCTCAAAAAGTTCGGCGTCGAATCCAAAGTGATATAAATCAAAGACCCAGCCGACAGATTGTGCCGGGAATCGCTCCATCAGTTCAAATGAATCTTCCAGCCGTTCCAGGTAAGTCCATGAAGCAGCGTTTCTTGTAAGCATCGGCTCAATTGCCAGTTTTACGCCGTAATCCGCAGCAACCGGCACCAGCTGTGACAGTGCGGACTTCATTAACCGAGTTGCGTTGCTGGTCGTGTGACCGTTTCGAGAACCAGGGTGGATGATTAAACAGTCCGCATCCACTTGGCTTGCCAGGTGGATTGACTCGATCGCGTCTTCAATTGAATCTGAGAAGGTGCGGCCATCTCCGGTAAAGCCCCCGGCCCAGTGCACGCTCGAAACAGACATCTTATTTTCATAAAGAAGGTCAATCGCTGCTGATCTGCCAAAGTCGTCAATTTTTTGGCGCCACAAACCCATCGATTCGAAGCCGAGGGTAGAGTAACGGATCACGTCTTCGTAAAAAGACCAGCGATAGGTTGAAAACTGACAAATTGAAACTCTTGGATCAACATCCATCCGCATAATGCTTACCAGACTGATAAAAAAGGTTCGGTAAAACGATTTTATAAAGGCGGCGAACTCTCAAAGGTGAACGCGTGACGCCAAGTATGCCGGACTAAACAAAAACTGTAAACCTAAATGATGAAAAAAATGAACGCGTGCTCATTCGACCGACTCAACGCGTTGGATTCGCTGGGGACACCAACAGGTTTTCTCTCGAGGTTTCGTTCGCCCGTATCGAAGAAAGCTATCGTAATCGAAAATTGATTTTTCAATAACGGCAGTTAGGCCGCGGCTAAACGCTCGCGCGTGTGATTCCAGAACGGTATCTGAAAAGGCCTTTAGGTCTGCTTGAGCCTGAACATTATCAGTATCGAAACTGCTGAACGGCAATTTGACTGCCCTAGGAGTATCGCAAACCTGTTCGGCGTTGGTAGTTCATTGCCGTAAACGTCAGCAATGATAGCAGATGTCGATTTAAAGATTTGGGAGGAAACGGCGGGCAACTGGTTCCTGAAGGTGGACGAATTATTTTAATAAACGTCCATTTTCAATTTCTCGCTTGAAATTTTTGGAAGATTTCTGCGAGTCGAATCCTTTAGCGAATCATGTTTTGGTTTTTGAGGGGAGCTATCCGCGGCCGAGATTTTTCTTCTTCGGTGGTTGTTTTGAGCAGCATGTTAAGATCGCTCAGCATCTCATTGCCGGTTCGTAATTTCGGCATCATGGCTTCATTCAATGATAGAAGTTGGTCTGCCAGTTTTTGTTTAAGGCGATTTTCAATCCGCTGAATGTTTCGGTTGGCATTGTTTTGCAGCGTTTGATTTGCGGCTTTGGCAAATTTTTCTCCAAGGTCGCTCGTGAAGTCACAGCGGTAGTTGTCGATGGTGCCGGACAGGTAAACAGCGGTCTCAAAGGATTCGACCGTGGCAACGCCTTGGTTGAGTTGGAGTGCAACATCTTGCCCGCCGACGAGCTCGTTGAGTTTGTCGACATGTAACGCGACGTTGGCGTGTCGGAAGATTAATTTGCCCGTGAGTTGGTCACCCGTTGCGTTTAATTCTATATCCGCTTGGATCTGGCTTCCGCCGCCGAGTGTCACGAGTAGGCTGTTGTCGTCTCCGAGTAGTTTTTCACTCAGTACGAACTGCGGGCACTGCAGTTTGAGTATGTCCTGAGAGATTGGAGTTCTGCGGTCGAGCGTGCAGTTCGCGATAAAGTGTTGAGCACCTTGTGCGCGAAGACTGATGGTCGTGGGTAAGTTGTGTAGGTGCGGCTCTGGAGTGAGGTTTTTCACGGTGCCGTAGAATTTTAAATGTTCGTTGGCAAAACGCCCTTCCCCGTCGATTTCCAGATTCTCAATTAAGAGTCCCGGTTTCTTTGCTGCGACCCCGGGCAAGTTTAGATTCGTGCCCCGAATTGGTGTCGGTAGGAAAGATGTCTGAGGGTCGGGGATCGAGTCCCGGAAGACTTTAAACCACGCTACGATTTCAGCAACTCGTTCCTCCTGAATTTGGGTTAAGAGGAGCCTTGAAATTGCTTCACCTTCAAACGGAGCGGCGGATGAAAAGTCTTTCAGTTTAAGTATTTCATTTTCGTACTCGAGTCTTAGACGCTCTCGGTATTGCATGGCTTCACGTTCGAGACTTACGAAATCTTTGCTAATTGTCTGCGATTTTTGAACGAGTTGGGCGAAATCTTTTTCGAACTTGTCGTGGTTGCTTGGTCTAAGAGGGTTGGGGTGTCGTTCGCCAGCAAGTCTTCGTTGTGTGTTGAGTTCGTGAATTTGACGTTGGAGCGAGCCGATTTTTTCAAGTTGTTCGCGTAGGCGAGTTTTTAGGTTGAGTGGTAAATCATCTGATTTTTTAAGAAATTCAATGTCTTCGATGCGCGGCGCAATGTCCGTGTGCACGGGAAATTGGTCGAGCCAGTTTTGCCCGATCTTTGCAATTTTACTGTTCAGCGTGGGCGGTGTGTCCGTAGAGGCTGAAGCCGATCCGGGCTGCAGTTGCGAGGTTCTATTGTTCGGGGTATCCAGCGCGCCAGAGTCTGTCCGCGGGGCTCCAAAAACCAAACCCTCGACGCTGCCGTCTTTGATGACGAGTTGCCCTTTCGGAAATCGCTTCAAATCAACATCGAGGTAGGCGATATCCGTTTGGAAGAAATTTCGCATGGGTGAATGCGGGTCGGCCAGCGCGAACTCTTTGATCATCAACTTGCCAGTGCCTGGATCGAATTTGAGTTCGCCTATTTCTGCCTTGGCGCCGGTCATATTTTCCAAGCGGTAAATCGACAGGCGTTGCAGGAGCGGATCTTGGCTCATGAACACGCCAATGGTGATCAAAGCAATGATGATGATTCGCGGTATTAGATACGAGAAACGTACCATGATAGTTTAGCTCTTTTGTAAGTTGGGGGTCTGATTGCTTCCGACTAGCCATCGAGCTAGGCGGGTTTGCGCAAGGAACTGATGTGCTCTGGCGCCAAATTTGGCAAACGCAAATTTACTGATCAAAAAGATGGGTAAGAACGCTGCTAGGCCGAGCAAGAAAGCACCGGTAACCACGGTGTTCTCGATTCGCATCCAGCTGAAGATCGAGTATTCAGAAATCGGTTGCCAGTAGGGCGTTAACGCGTCGAGCGTTAAAAACCAATTCCCAATTTGTTGGAGGACTGGGTCTAGCTTGGGGCCAAGGGTGTGAAATGCAAATGCGGAGATTCCAAGGCACGCAAGATTAGATGGAGTCAATAACGCAACCAAAGCGATTAAATAAGGGAGCAGTGAGTCTTTGGGGATCAAGCCAATCATCATGCCAAATGCCACGCCCATGGCTAATTGCCTCGGAGTGTCGAAACCTTTAACGGTTCCTTTTAGTGAAATCCAGGCTTTGTTGAGGGATATCATTCTATTTGCATCGTGCGGTAGTGGTTAAATTCAAGGACCATCCGGTACCGTAATATTTGGTGTATTGCTATTTCGGCATGAGATGGGAGACTTTCTGTACCGAAATGGCGAACTCGTGTCGATGCGATTTTCGTTCATTCTTAAAAATGGTAGTTCAGGTAAACTTCTAGGTGAACGAGCCTCGGAAGCGTGCTAGCGAACGTTTTGGGCGTAGTGCAAGCATTTCGCTTGATTGCGTGTTTTGCAGTCTAGCGTTTGGTGGCTTATTTTGTTATTTAAGAATGTTGAGGGTTCCGCTGTTGAAAAACTCATCAAAAATGTGTTAGCTGTCGAATTTTAAATTCAGGCGTACTGATTTGTATGTTGCGAGTTGACTATTTGAGCGCTGGGTGTTTTCAGCCAGTTTGAATTCCAAGTTTCTCGGCGATTCAGGTTCGAGGAATTCCGAATACATGTTTTCGTGTTGTTGAAGAAGCGGCACGGCAAACCGATAAAACCACAAGCCTCAAAAAGGTTTACCAAACTCAGGAGTTTTTGATGTCAGAACAAAGAGACTATTTCGCGGACGGTATTGGCGAGATTACTTTAGCCGGCGGCATGGTTCGGATGGATCTCGTAACGTTGGTCGGATCGCAGAATAACCCTGAGAACAAACCTCGTTTGGAGCTATCCAAGCGTATCGTGATGCCTCCAGATGGCTTCTTGAGGAGCTTTAGTGCAATGGAGAATCTTGTGAAGCAGTTAATTGAGGCGGGGCTGGTAAAGCCAAGAGACGGCGAACAGCCGGAATCAGCCTCAAAACCCACCCCTGAGGGAGAGGCAAAGTCGCCAAATTTCTAAGTGGAAATTGAATTTTTGCCATATTTACAAATATAATTGGAATTATGGCTCGGCGTTTTGCGTCAACCTTCCTAAGAACCGAATTCGGCCTAATTTTAACCTTTGAAAATTTTGAGGTTTTTCGTCCATGAGTAATCCACCAATCGTAAAAACACAGCCAAGTGTCATACCAATTAACGGTGAAAGAAAGTTGTCTTCACTTTACTCGGTGGTTGATATCGATGAGGACTCCGAGGTAACACGGGTTCGCGTCCGCGACAATGTTCTCGGGCGAGGCTTTTTCGAGCTCAATGGAAACATTCTTACTCCGAATGTATTTCACGAGATTCCTGCGTTTCAGCTTGAGTCCGTCAATTATCACGGTGCGTCTTTCTTCACACAAGAGACGTTCACTGTTCAGGTATACGACGGCGGTTTGTGGAGTAATCAGGCAACCGCGCCGATCACGACCGGGAATGTTTCGCCTGTCGTCGAAGGCTCCGAAGGGAGAGTTTCTGCCACTGATGAAGTCAGCATCAGCAATTACATTAATATTACAGATGGCGACGATGACCAAATCACCCGATTGATGTTTGTCGATCGTCGAAACAATGTTGGTGGTGGTCAGTTTTTCCTTGACGGTGTTGCGAAGCCGCAAGCGACTTGGTTCAGCATCGAAGCGGGTGACTTTTCCAGGTTGCGGTATCGAGGTGCAGATGAGGGCCGTGATGTTGAACTGATCGGAGTCATGGTTTGGGATAATTACAGTTGGAGTGAGACCACTGAATTCAGCATGGCGACCACAACGGAGCCAATTGTTATTGGTGAACCGGAAGAGGTCCTGGTTGACGCCAAGCGGTCGGCAACTGATCTGTTCTCTGCAGTCGACGCAGACGGCGACACTTTGTTCAGTGCAAATTTCGTCGATTTCCGAACCAATGCTGATGGTGGTTACTGGGAGTACGACGGCAATGCAATGCCATCGGCAACTTGGTTCACCGTGTTAGCTTCTAATTTCGATAAGCTGTTTTACGTCGGTGGCTCGACTGGTCCCCAGTTCGAGCAAGTTGGCGTGCAAGTGTTTGATGGTTATCAGTTTAGTGATGTCACTAAATTTAACATCAACACGGTGACTTATCCTGAGGTATCCGGCGAGGACGTTGAAATTCAGCGGGGCCATTATTTGAATATGGCGACTGGGCAGACCAAGAACTCGGCGAACGGCCTTTTGACAGGCGATGGGGAGACTGTCCTCAATTACCAAGACGCAGACGGCGATGAAGTTGATTTGTTGATGTTCAACTCGCGGTCGATCAATAGCAACGGCGGTCACTTCGTGTTCAAGGGCGAGCAGATGCCTGACGCGACGTATTTTTACATTCAGGCCGACGAATTGGACCAACTTTATTATCGGGGAGGTTCGTTCGGTCCTCAGACGGAGCAAATTTCTGTACTCGCCCACTCAAACGGGATTTGGAGTGACGCATCAGAGTTTAATATCGGTACCGCGCCAAACTTGTTTGCACCTGAGTTAAACTTGTTTGACGTTGAAGCCAAATTAAACGTCGGCCTGAACCTGACCGGAATGTTTACCTGGTCGGATGGCGATGGCGATGCGATCGAGACGTTTAGTATCAAGGATACGGCGGCTGGAGGAGGTTTCTTCACCCTTAACGGAGTCGCTCAGCCTTCGGGAACATGGCTCACATTTGATTGGGATCAGCGGCACAACATTCAGTACCGCGTATCCAATGTTGCTGGGGCGGAACAAGTCGAGATGCGATTGTTTGACGGTCGCGCCGCCAGTACGGATGAGTCAACGATCATTAACGCTTATGCACCGCCGATTTACGACGCGGACGTCAATGATATTTCGGTTGACACCATCGAGCGTGTACTTGTGGATTCCATGTTTACACAAACCGATGGCGGGCCGTTACCAGTTCAGTTTCAGGTTTACGACGGTAACACCGACGTTCGTTCTGGGCGATTGGAGCTAAACGGTGTCGACCTTCAGCAGGGCTTGGTTCACACACTGCCGGCTGCTGACTTCAGCAACCTGTTCTTCAAAGGTGCCGAAACGGACTTTGGACGCCAGTTGGATCCGATGTTGGTTCGGGCTGATAATGGAGTTTCTGGGTGGAGTGAGTGGGAACGGGTTAATGTGAACACGGATCCAGTCGGAACGGATTCATTGGCGACGCCCGCAGTCTGGGGTGGCGTAGTCCCGGGTGATACTCTTGAGATCACTTACACCTTTATTGACGGAAACGTTGATCATCCAGCACCATTTTACTACAGATGCCACCCTGATTTCCCTATTCCGGGGCCTCCAGAAATTCCCGCGGATGCTGAGTGTGATCAGGCAGTCGATGATTTTCCACTTAACCAACCTCAGCGAGAGGCGATTCGCCGACTCTTGGGGGATTACGAAAACTATGCCAACCTAAAGTTTACCGAGGTCGCATATCTGCCCGGTGCTGCGGATCCAGTCGGGGATGGTTCAAATGCTGGAATGGTTTTCGGTGCTGCAAAACTTGATGATGGTGTGGGTGCTTGGGCTTATTTCCCTAATGGTGGTAATGGCCATGCGACCTACGCAGGTGACGTTTGGTACAACACCGATTCGTTTGACCCGAATGATGAGGCCATTTTTGGAAATGTTGGTTACGGAACAAGTTTTGATTTCACAACCATCCATGAAGTGGGTCACACGATGGGGTTCAAGCATTCGTTTGACAACGCTGGCGGTGGTCGTGTGCTGTCGATCTTTAACGACTTCCAGTACAACACCGTGATGTCATACACGGATGACAACATTCATAATCCTTTCCCGGCTTATCCCGAGTCTCCTTCGTCTCCGATGTTGTTCGATGTTGAGAGGCTTCAGGAAGTGTATGGAGCGAATGCTGACTTTAATCCTGGCAACACGCACTACGGCAACTTCTTTGTTGGTTCAGAGCCTAACTTCTTTACCAACGATGAGCAGCATCAGTCGACGCTGTGGGACGGCGGTGGAGTTGATACGCTGAACTACACAAACCATGTCGCTGACGAAACGATAGATCTTCGTGAAGGTACTTGGTCGTCGGTCAACGGACTGCAGCAGACTCTTCGAATCGCTTACGATGCTCAGATTGAGAATGCTCGTGGCGGTTCTGGAAACGACAACATTCGCGGCAACGAAATTGCCAACCTCCTGTTCGGTAACGCCGGCGCCGACGTTCTTCGGGGTGGTGGTGATAACGATGTGATGCGACCGGGGGCCGGTGACGATACGGTCATTTGGAGCCTCGGTGATGGTCGCGATTACATTCGCGAAGAGGGCAACGGCGGAATCGATGTCGTCGAATTTTACGATCCTTCAGGTAACTTAGATTCACTCGAAGACGATTTCTTAGTCGTTCGGGAAGAGAGTTTCACTCCGGGTAGTGATGGGAGTGCATTCAATCTTCGCATTAACTTCACACCGGACAAAGGGCCGGGGCAAGGCACCGTGACGATCGTCGATCAGAGCGACGAAGAGTCTAGTGTTGAGCTGATGCGGATGTTTGGCTTGTTTGGAGGGAAAATTGGTGTGGATATCGATCTGCATTCTCTTGCCGAGCAGGCGACGAATATCCCGACGCGATTCTCAGTCACCGAAGAGATGGGCCAAAACGGTGGATTCCTCGTGACTCCGTTCCTCGGTAGTTAGGATCTGCTGAGAAGCAAATCGTCTGTAAAACAGGTTCTGCCCAGTGCAAAACACAAACCCTCTTGGGATTTCCCAGAGGGTTTTTTTTGCGCCGGCGGATGCATTTGGGAACTTTGTCGGCACTTGAGCGTCAATTGGGGGGATTGTGGCCTACGGATCACTCAATTGTCCGCAAATTTCGGGTCGACCTTGAGCTAATTACGCCAGAAGAATATCTTGGTGTTTTGCCAGTCTTTTGCGTATGTGCCCTTGAGGGCCAGGCAGCACCCATGTCGTCATCTGGATAACTATGTCGGATTCCAAACCTCCTGATTTTTCTGAGGCTTTTGAAGGCTACCAGCCGGATGATGATTCTCGCGGCGAGGACGCCGGTGATGAAAACCCAACCGAACCAAATTCGGTTGAGTCAAATTCAACTGAGCCAAATTCAACTGAGCCAAATTCGGTGACGTCTCCTTCGGGTATTCCTGCCGCACAGGGGCAATCACCCTCTGCCAGCGTTAGCGATGCCGAAACTCCCAGTCTGGAACTGGGATCGCCGTCAGACTCGACCGATCAGAAGGTAGACTCGTCGAAAACCAGCCAGGCGGAATCACAGGGGCAAACTGGTGCTTTCGATTCGATGGATGGTGAGTCGTCGATGAAGCACACGGCGGTACAGTGCCTGGCACTTTTGGCTCGACATCATGGCTTGGAGGTCAGTCCAAAGCGATTGATTCATGATTATTCGTTAGAGGAAGAAGAGCCCAAGGTTCGCCGGTTATTGCGAATTGCTCAGGATAACGGTCTGAAGGCAAAACATGCCCGAATGACGTGGAAGCAATTTGGGAAAATGGAACAAGCTTTCCCCGCGATTGGAAAGTTGAATAACGGTAACTATGTGATCCTCGTTGGCTTGCGGTTAATCCAAAATGATGATGGTACTGAGTCGGAGCAGATGGCGCTGTTTGATCCGCTGGCTGATCAATCCGGTTTCGTCTATCTCAACCAAGAAAAATTCGAGAGTGCCTGGAAGGGAGAGGTGATTCTTGCGAAACGTAAGTACTCATTACTCGACCAAAAACAGCCCTTCAGTCTTCGTTGGTTTCTTCCAGAGATAATCCGTCAGCGAACGGCATTTACCGATGTCGCAGTGGCGGCATTTTTCATTCACTTAATTGCTTTAGTCGTACCACTGTTTTTTCAAATTGTGATCGATAAAGTGCTCGTCAATTCTGCAATGGAGACGTTGCGAGTTTTGACGATTGGCATTTGTTGTGCCTTAGTTTTCGATGCGATTTTGGGGTTCATGCGTAGTTATCTGCTGCTTTTTGCTACCAGCAAGATCGACATTCGTGTCGCAACGCGAACGTTTGGACACATGTTGCGGTTACCCATGGACTTCTTTGAACAGTCGACCGCGGGTGTGCTGACCAAGCATATGCAGCAGACGAATCAGATTCGAGAGTTTTTGACAGGAAGTCTGTTCCTTACGCTGCTGGACTCAACAGCGCTCTTTATCTTTCTACCGATCTTGTTTTTCTACAGTGCATCGCTGACGGCGGTTGTGTTGTTGTTTGCCGCGATGTTGGCCATCAATATTGGCGTTTTGTTGGGCCCCTACCGAAGACGTTTGGAGGCACTTTATAATGCAGAAGGTGAACGTCAGGCGATGCTGGTTGAGACGATTCACGGTATTCAAACCGTGAAAGCGTTGAGCATGGAACCGGTGCAGCGAAAGAACTGGGATCAAAGCTCTGCTCAGGCGGTGGCAATGCAGTTCAAGGTTGGAAAGATTTCAATTACCGCGACGACCATTTCCAAGTTTTTAGAGAAATTGCTGACGGTTGTTGTCGTTTGGTACGGTGCCTCTCTGGTCATTGGGAAACAGTTGTCGGTTGGTGAACTGGTGGCGTTTCAAATGATCTCGGGGCGCGTAACCGGTCCGTTGGTACAGCTGGTCGGTTTAGTCCATTCCTATCAACAGTGTGCTTTGTCTGTGCGGATGCTCGGAACAGTCATGAATCGTGCGGAGGAACCCGGGATTGGTCGCGGGTTGCGACCGGAAGTTAATGGTCGGATTGAATTTGAGCGGGTTACTTTTCAGTACGCCCCGACGTTGCCGCCGGCGCTTGATGGCGTAAGTTTCAACATTCCCGCAGGTAAAGTGGTTGGGATTGTCGGGCGCAGCGGTTCCGGTAAGACGACACTAACGCGAATGATGCAGGGGATGCATCAGCCACAAGGTGGTTTGATGCGTTTCGATAATCTCGATTTGAGGGAATTGGATATTGCCCATATTCGACAGAACATAGGCGTAGTGTTGCAGGATAACTTTCTTTTTCGGGGGACGATTCGCGAAAATATCGCGATGGCGAAACCAAATTGTAGTTTTTCTGAGGTAATCAATGTCGCTCGACTCGCGGGGGCCGCTGAATTTGTAGAGCGAATGCCGCAATCCTACGACACGATGCTTGAAGAAAATGGTGCGAACCTGTCCGGTGGGCAAAAACAGCGGCTTGCCATTGCCCGTGCGTTGCTAAAAGATCCGAGAATTCTGATTTTTGACGAAGCGACGAGCGCACTCGATCCCGAAAGTGAAGCAATTATTCAAAAGAACTTGAAGCGGATTGCCAATGGGCGGACGGTTATTTTGGTCTCTCATCGATTGTCTACTTTGGTTGACTGTGATGGGATTTTGGTGCTGGAGCGGGGGCGGATCGAGGCAATGGGGACGCATCCGCAGTTGCTGGCCAAGTGTAAGGTTTACCAAGAGCTTTGGAATCAGCAGATGGGACGGGGTTAGTTATGGAAACTGTTAAAGAAGAGTCCGTCAAAGAGCAGCGAGAGCGCCGACGGAAAGAAACCAGGATCGAATCTCATCGGCAACGCCAAAATAATGACGCCCTGCTGACGGAGTTTCAACCCGATGCTGTTGAAATCGAAGAGCGACCGATTCCGGGCGGTGCGAGATGGACGCTGTACGCGGTTGCCTGTGCAATTATCACCTTCATTTTATGGGCTAGTTGGGCCGAGGTCGACCAGGTAGTCACCGCTCAGGGGAAACTGGTAACGGCCGAGGCAGCCGTCGTAATTGACTCTAAACTGACGTCGCCGATCAGCTCCATCAACGCTAAATTTGGCGATCGCGTATCGGCCGGATTTGTGATTGCAACTGTGGATCCGACTTTCTCGACTGCTGATTTGAATCAGTTGAAAGCGCAGGAGAATTCACTTAATGCTGCGATTGCGAGATTGCGAAGTGAGCGTGACAAGGTTGATTTTTTGATCGATGGTCATCTCGATGATCCAGATTGGCTGATGCAGTTCCAGGTCTTTAAAGAGCGGGCGCGGGAGTACGTCGCGGAATTGCGAAAACTCGACTCCCAAAGAAGCATGTTTGAAGTTCAAAAGGAGAACGCGGCAGCCGAGGTTGAAAGCGGCCGCGAAGCGTACGACAAGTTTCTGGCCTTTGAAAATAAAATTAAAGCACTCCAAGCCCGAGGTAGTAAGTCTGAAGCGGACGTTCTGAGCCGCGAGTTGCAGACTGCAGATGCCAAGATGAAGGTGATGACGGGAGTCAGTAAACAAAACGAGTTGGAGAAATCTCTTGAATCCAATACCGCTGAATTGGAAGCCTTCAAGGCTGCCTGGCGAACAAAATTGGTAACGGAGCTTGTGAAATATACCGAAGAGCTCGCTGCAGTGGCGCAAGAGTTAAACAAGGCAAATCGGTCGAATCAATTTGTTGAGTTGAAGGTGCCTGTCGATTTGCCTTACAAAGAATTTGTCGTGTTTGAGATAGCTGAAGTTTCAGTTGGCTCTACAGCTCAGCCGGGGGAGCCGCTCTTCAGGTTGGTGCCGATCGGCGTGCCAATGGAAGTCGAGGTGGAAGTACAAGGTAAGGATGTGGCTCTAATTAATGTCGCCACTGCTAGAGAGGCGCTGGAAGGCAAGCTGCCCACGGGAAGTGATGCCCGGATCAAGCTGGCCTCTTTTCCATATCAGAAACATGGAACGCTGGACGGTTTTGTCAGAACCATCAGTGAGGGCTCCTTTGAAAAACGCCTGCCCGGCGGCGGCGTTTCCGGTGTTACGACCTACAAGGCCTTGATTGAAATTGTCGATGAGAATCAGTTGAATTATCTGCCTGATAATTTTCGGCTCATGCCCGGTATGACCGCGACTGCTGAGATCAAAGTCGGTAGGCGAAAGGTCATCGAGTATTTTCTCTATCCCTTGTTGCGCTACATGGATCGCAGTATCCGCGAACCAACCTAGGGCGAACGAACCTAAGGCGAATGAACCTAAGGCGAATGAACCTAAGGCGAATGAACCTAAGGCGAACCAGTCGGGCCACGCGGTTGCCTGGGGGCTGCCGATTTAAGGCATCCTTTGGCGGCTTTGGAAGAATTTTCTGGACCGCCGAGATTAAAGCTGGAAAACAACGTAAGTCGATTTGTCTGATTCTTTTTCCGGGTAAACACGTTTGAGCTTCGAGGGGACGCCCGCGATATCGACTTGACGCTGGGGAACGATCAGGTAGTCGGCTCCGTAGACCTGTCCGAGTTCTTTTAATTGCGCGTCGGAGTACGACATTAAGCCGGTTTCGTATCTGCGTTGTGGCTCGTAGAGCTGATTGAGTCGTTGCTGCCATTCGAGGATGTTGATTGCATCTTGCGGAATATCTTTCCACGACACGACTTCAGAACGGCCGGTGTACCATTTAAAAGTTTGTTGCTCGGCGGGTGTAATAAACACCGAATCTTGCGGTGTTTCAGTTTTTACCCACTGGCAAACACGTAGCCAGTTGCGATAGGTACCTTCGGTTCGCTCAATGTCATCGTAATTGGGAAGCGACCTTTGGTCGGCACGCGGTCGGATATCTTGATGGTTTTCCACAACGGCGATGGTGTAGGCGGTGAAAATTAGGCAGGCAAAAGCAATGCAGCTAATTTGCGTACTTCGTTGTCGGCTGTTGAGAAACCAATTTCCAACCACGGCACAACTGGCGATGGCTACTACTGCGGGAATGGCAAAGTCAGCGAGTCGGAACCAGTAAAACCTCAGTAAGTTCTCGCTTAATGGACTTGCTCCCCTGCCCTGCTCGGCAAGGCCGCTTAACAGCAGGCCGCCGAATGCGATCCAAAGGCTTCCGGCGGCAAACAGGAACAGCGGTTTTAATTTTTGCTGGAAGGAATCCTGGCAGCAGTCAAACCATTTGTTTAAGAGCCAGCAGACAATTGCTAGGAATGTAAACCTCGCAATATGTAATGTTGGAAATGCATCAAACGTCAGGTGATGAGCAATGCGATGATTCACGTAGATGCTTCTGGCTGCGACCGTTACGTCCGGGGGGGCTGACTGATCAGAGAGAAGCGGTGGCAATGCGCCAACGAGTGCAAGTGAAAATCCAGCGGCGAGTGCTGGTGCCTGCTGCCGGGCGGCAGCAAGAATGGATCTGAAATTCTGTGTGGTTGTAATTTGAATCAGGAGCCATGCAAATCCACAGGCGATCATCGCCCACCCTCCCACTAGCACATGGAATGCTGCGGCGGCGCCAAGCCAGGGCCAGACCCAACGCCAGTCTTTCCAGGCAAGGTTTCCAAGGGCGATCAGGACAAACCCATAAGCGATTCCCTTAGCTTCAAATCCACCGACGACCCACTCTCCTGCCATGTGGAAGCGATCGTTTAACAGCAGGAATAAAATGGAGGAAAAAATTGAGAACCATCGGATGGAGATGACTCTCCAGCTTAGACGTTGCCAGGCGTAGGCAAATAATAGCCAGGTAGCGATCCTGCCGACCCAGGCGGTTGCTGCGAGGGAAAGAAAACGCGTAAGCCAACCGGTCGTCACATAAAACAGCCAATGGGAAAAAGATGAGCCTAAAAACAGGTCGCTTGCACACCAGGCGGGGTCCCAGAAGTGTTTTGCTTTGGGTAGGTAGTGAGATTCGTTCACATCCGGCGGGATCTGACCGGCAAACATGAGCAGGCATCCGAAGATCAAAATGACTTCGATAATTCGGAAAACAACGGACTGAACGGGGGTGGCGATGTTGTCGTTGCGAATCGGATTGAGTGATTTGTCCAATGGCTCTACTGTCGAAATGGCGATGCCTTGGTTAATCTGTGGATATGAGAATCTTATCAAGGTTCGATGTTTGCGGGTAAAGCGATTGCCGATGAAATGTGTAAGGAGCGATACCAGCCAGGTGCGTAGAAGCGATATGGCTGATCCACTGTTATAATTTAGCGTGACCGCGCTCCGGTAACAGAAGATTATGATTGAATTACTGAAATTTTGAACCCTGTCGTTTGTCTGCTGAATTGAATGCAAAAAAAACTAGGTAGAAATACAGTCGTACTTCTCGGGATTGGGCACACCAATGCTCACGTTCTGCGAAAATGGAAAATGAAACCATTGGAAAATGCAGAATTGGTGTGCGTATCCAATTTTCCAATTTCGACTTATTCCGGGATGTTACCGGGGGCCCTATCTGGGCAATATCCTTCTGAAAAAATGGAAATCGACCTCGTTCGGTTGTGTGCGTCCGCGGGAGTGCGATTGATTCTCGACGAAGTGGTAGGCGTCGATCCGTTGGAGCAACGGCTGTTATTTCGGAACCGTCCTTCCCTGGCATACGACGCACTTTCCATTGGCGTCGGATCGGTTCCAACTTTTGGCGATGTTGAAATTTCGGATCACAATCCGTTGATCAGCGTGAAGCCGATGCAGACTTTTCTGTCTCGATTGAGGGATCGGTTGGAGGCCTGCGGCGGAGGTGGGAATCCACGCGTCGCCGTAGTCGGGGGCGGCATTGGCAGTATTGAGATCGCATTATGTCTCGACCAGCGAATGAAAACCAATCCAACGAGTCTCGGACTCGAATCGGGTCAGCAATGCGATATTAGTCTCATTACCGGCGGGGATCGGATTGGGGCCGGGTTGTTGGAATCAACTCGCGATAAAGTTGAATCTCACTTTCAACGTCGTGGAATCAAAGCCATTGCAGGCTCTCGCGTTGCCCAGATCACGCCTTCAGGTCTGGTGTTAAAAAACGGGGCGACAGAAGAAGCGGATGTTGTGATCTGGGCGACCAGTGCGATTGCCCCTCCGATCCTCAAAGCGTTATCGCTTGAAAGCGACGAGCGTGGGTTTGTGTTGACCAAGTCGACGCTGCAGTCCACTTCAAGTGATCAAATTTTTGCCGTGGGCGATTCGGGAACCATGCAGGACCAGGCGTTGGTAAAGGCGGGGGTCTTTGCGGTGCGTCAGGGGCCATTTCTTTGGGATAACATTCGAAGGTTGCTCGAGAATCGCAAGTTAGTCAATTATGTGCCGCAGGCAAACTTCTTGAAATTGATAAACACTGCTGATGGCAGCGCGATTGGTGAATACAAAAGCAGGAGTTTCCAGGGGCGATGGTGCTGGGCTTTAAAGAATCGTATCGATTTGAAGTTCATGAAGATGTATCAGGATTATTCACCGATGGAGATGGCCGAAGTGTCAGCCGATCCAGAGGACGTGATGCGGTGCCTCGGTTGTGGAGGGAAGATCGGAAGCAAGTTATTGGGTGAAGTTCTCAAAGAGTTAGAGGTTCCTGCGCACGAGGATGTCATCATTGGTTTAGAGAATCCAGATGATGCAGCGGTTATTCGAACGCATGGTGGTCAGGTAACCGTCACGACTGATTTCTTTGCAAGTCCAATGGACGACCCTTATCTCGTCGGACAAATCGCGCTTTTAAATTCGGCAAGTGATTGCTGTGTGATGGGGGCTCAGCCGACGTCAGCGCTGGCGATCGTTCAGTTACCATTGGGGCATCCGCGAGCTCAGTTGCAGGTCATGCGTGAATTGATGGCGGGCAGCGTTGCCGAGTTGAAAAAGATGAACGCCACTATTGTGGGAGGACACTCGATTGAAGGACCTCGATTGACGGCTGGATTTACAGTCCTGGGTCGACAGCTGACCGATCCTAAAACGAAGGGAATGCTTGAGGAGGGAGATCTTTTAGTTTCAACAAAGCCGCTGGGGACGGGCGTTTTATTGGCGGCTTTGATGCAGGGGTTGCTGCCGGGCAAGAGTTATCTCCCGCTGGTCAACACGATGCTTTTAAGTAATTACATTGCGATTCGGTTAATTCAGGATTATCAGATATCGGCGATTACCGATGTCACCGGGTTTGGGATGGCGGGGCATCTGGCTGAGATGTTGAAGGCTAGTGGCAAGTCGGCAACGATCAGAATGGATGAGGTTCGGCTGCTTCCCGGTTGTCAGGCATTGATCGATGCCGGGATCGAAAGTACCCTCGCACCGGATAATCGTCTGGTGACTGACAAGGTGCAGTTCATTGGTGATGCGGCATTACCCGCCAACGCGGCGCTGTTTGACCCGCAGACGAGCGGTGGTCTCTTGTTTGGGATTGCCGAGAGTCGTTTGCCCGAGGTTTTGGACTTTCTAGGTCACGAAGGGTTTGAAGAGACGTGCGTTATTGGAGAGGTGACCGCAAATCCGGCAGCGACCAGTGCCTTGACCGTGGTTTCTTAGTCTGCCACTGGCCTAGCCAACCTGATTACACAAAAAAAGCGTTCCGGATGACCGAAACGCTTTTGATCGTTTGAGAATATTCTCGACGAATTAACGCTTGGAGAACTGAGTACCGCGGCGGGCACCATGAAGACCTGGCTTCTTACGTTCTTTCATTCGCGAGTCACGTGTTAAGAATCCACCGTCACGGAGTGCGGAGAAATTCTCTTCGTCAAGATTAACAAGTGCACGAGCGATGCCCATTTTGCATGCCCCTGATTGGCCAGTTGTGCCGCCACCGCTAACTGTGATTCGGATGTCTAAAGAATCCTTTGAACCCACAGCATTGAGTGTATCGATGATCGCACGTTGATCTTGAGCGACGGGAAAATACTCGTTGAGTGGCTTGCCGTTAACGACAATCGTTCCCGAACCAGTTTTCACGCGTACTCGAGCAACCGATGACTTACGTCGTCCGGTGCCGAGAGATTCCCCTGTTTTTTGATCTGTCTTGGCCATGACTTAATTACGTTAAATTTGAATGGTGTAGTTGAATGGGTGAAGCGAGGCAAAAGCAGGTTACTACTTAAGCGTTCGGCCACCTGTGAGTGGTTGAGGATTTTGTGCCTGATGCGGATGTTCGCTTCCGGCATAAATCTTTAGCTTGGACAGCATGTGTCTGCCAATCTTGTTCTTGGGCAGCATGCGACGCACAGCGTCTCGCATGATTTGTTCCGGTTTGCGATTGAGGCGTGCTTCTGCTGATTCAGAACGCAGACCTGTGTAACCGGTGTACCAGGTGTAAGTTTTTTGGTTCCACTTGTTGCCCGAAAACTTGACCTTGTCACAATTTGTCAAAACAACAAATTCTCCAGTGTCTACGTTGGGCGTGTAAGTTGGGCGATGTTTCCCCATCAGGACAACAGCGATGTCCGATGCAATACGACCGACGATTTGATCTTCTCCGTCGACGATGAACCAACCGCGATCGATTGTGTCTGTTTGAGCGTTGTATGATTTTGTGCCGGGCACAGTTCTTCTCCGGTCTCAGTCACTAACTGAGAGCAATTAAAAGCATTTTGAATGACCCTTAAACACGGTCGGGGTCTTCTATCCCGCCAATTGGTCTCCAACGGGAATCACGGATTTTATCGTTTTGACCAATCTTCCACAAGGGTCAACTTGAGCTCAGATTCATAGATTCGAGCACCTTTTCCTATCGACCCGCGAACCCAAGATTCTTGGCTAGAGTTCCCTAAAATCTCGACAAAATCAAATTTCGTCCCGTTTCCGGAGGCTCCGAAAAGGCCAATCGAGTCCGGAGGTTTCACTCAGGTTAATTGCAACGGCCGCTGTGACGAGGCAAATTCGACCACGAAGAAGGAAAAATGCCACTAAAACCGGTAAATCCCTTACGAATTGCCCTAGAGGATTAGTTTCCCAGCAATTTCGATCCGGTTAGGTAATTCAGTGAAGGTTTACGCCCGATAACGTTAGTGCAAGGCTGCGAATCGAACTGAGTCCATTGGATGGATTTGAAAAAGCTCCCCAACTTCAGAACAGCCATGCAATTAGACTTAAGCCCCCCAGTCGCTGAAATGTATGAATTTCAGCCAATTCTAAAAATAGTGGAATCTCCTTCGCTCCTACCAGCGGCTACGGCTCCCTGTGCCAAGACCGGGAAATTCCTCACGCTTTTCGAAGAAATTACGGGTTGGAAAGCAGAGTTTATCGAATCAAAACAGAGTCTTCGCCGTCGCGAAATCTCAAGCTCTAAAACTGAACCGATTGAAGGTCGGTTTGAAATCACCGATATGTCGCTGGATTGGCCGGCTAAAAAAGCGACCTGTCATCGAGGCAAATGCGATGAATTGGTGAGTTTAGTGGAACAATTAGTCGGTGAACTTCAAACGACTCAAATGGATCTGAAACGGGCTCAATCAGCGTTGGTGGCTTTTGATCCAGAGGCAGAAATTAATGATGAGAACTTGATTGACAGTTTTGTTCCCAAGTTTCTTACGGAAGCGAAAAGGAATCAGCCGCTTTGTGATTTGGCGAGCGATGTATCAGATCCTCCCGCAGATGACGATTTTGAAGTGGAGCAATTTGTCAGCGATTCAGCGGTTTCCTTGGTTGCTCCGCCATTTGCTGGATGGTCATTTGGAGGAGCCACCGGAATTGTCGGCAACTATTATTTGGACTGGACGGTGGACGAACTGGAAAGGATTTCGCTCGTTGCAGGAGAAATCGATTCTGAATTGGATTCAGGTCGCGAAGCGACGTTGACGATCGATCCGCTGACGCAAGAGTATCGATTAGGGAGGTCGGACGTACAAACGCCAGTGAGCGATGATTTCACGTTTTTTTATCTCTGGAACGAGAGAACAGAATCACTTCACCCAATTCAATCGGGTGATAACTGGTGCAGCTTAGGTGCGAACGAAGCGATTGTTGCGACCACCAATGGAGCGTTGAGAGAACTGGATACCGTCAATTATTCCAATTGCCAGCAGCTCGCTGAGGTCGGTGTTAAAACGGGTGATACTCGCGATCCTTGGAAATCAGAAGTTAATTTGATGGAAGACCAGCATCCGCGATTTTCACCAAATGCTGAGTTGTATAAAGCGGCTGACTTAGCGACATTTTTTCGCCAAACGACAGGCAACTCTCAGCCGTTGTTGGTTTTGAAGCGGGATTAATCTCTGCTGATAATAGGGGCTGGTCTTGCAAATTTTCTAAGATCGCCTTTTGGATGGTGAAACTGGGGCATCGTCGCTTGACCAAACGACATCAATGCTCGTAAACTGTGTACTGCCCCGCGGCTGTGGCGGAATTGGCAGACGCGCTAGGTTGAGGGCCTAGTGGGAGATAATCCCGTGGAAGTTCGAATCTTCTCAGCCGCACTTTGTGTTTTTCACGTAAAAACACTTTCT
>JAQXDZ010000047.1 GCA_029251085.1 Mariniblastus sp. | reverse complement strand
CACTAGCGCGACGGCGAACTGAAGGTTGAAACTCGCAACCCTTTGATCTGATTGTCCCTGGAACGGCTTAGCTGAAACAAAAAGGCCGCAGGAGTGAACCACTACGACCTTCATCGATTTAAGTACACCTGAGAGGATTCGCAACAATCCCTTAGTTCCAAGGGAAAAGTTCGTGTTCTCAATCTTGAGTTTTCAATTAGTTTTCAAAAGTATGAAATCCAGTTTTTAGAGTTGTTCCGAAGCTTATCTAAAACAGAACAACACCCAATCCAAATCACGAGCAGCTTAGCCCTCGCTAATCCAATCGCCATCGAGTTCGAGCAGATAGTCAAAGGGATCGACTCCGATGACTTCGTCCTCGCCCCCGTTAAAGCTGTTAGCGATGTAATGATCGAACGCTCTGACATCGTAAAAGACACCGTCTTCGATCGTCATCTTTAGACCCTGAACTCGTACTTGCAAATTATCGTCACCACTTGAGTCTTCCATGATGGCAACGTCATTTCCGTTTAATGAAAAAGCATGGTTGTAACGGAATCCATACGTGTAATTATCAAACGTATCACCGGTGAATCGAGCATTGCCAAAGCTGCTGCGGTAAGTGTCATCACCAACGGAATCGTACATTTTGGCTTGGTCGTTCCCTGAGGTCGAATAGCCGCGTGTTGTATCAAAACCAAAAGCACTATTGATCACAACCTCCGCCGCATCAATATTCTGCATAATCGCGCGATTGTCATAAACACGATACAAATCGTCAAACGACGTGTCATACATCAGCGCCTCATCATTTCCAGTGCTGGCGTAACCGTAGTTTCGGAGGAATCCTGTGGTTCGATTATGGTAACCGGGGCCAATCATATGTGAACTCGCACCTTCAGAGCGGTATTCGTCGTCCCCATGTGAATCATAAAGCAACGCGATATCAAAACCGCCGCTTGAAACGACTTCTACCCCAGAAAAACCAGATGTCCACGAGAACATGTCATCCCCGCTGAGAACTGATTTTTCAGGAGATCCTAAATAGGTTTCTTGGCCCAAGGTATCGGTCAACCGGGCAATATCATCACCCGAAGATGAGAAACCATAGCTCCGATCAAAACCGATTGCCTGATTGGTTGATTCAGTCGCACCGCCGTAATACATCGACGATTCGCTGGGTCCTGAATTAAACTCATCGCTACCAATGGAATCAAACAGTAACGCGGAATCGGTCCCCGAACTCGAATGGCCAGTAGTACTGGCAAAGCCAAAAACCCAAGTTACATTGGCCGGTTGTTCCATTGACGCACTGTCAGCGTAACCAAGATACATGTCGTCACCTTCTGAATCATACAGATCAGCCGTATCTGTTCCGCTGCTTGAGGTCGCGAATACCGTAGCAAAATTCTCAACTCGGCTCTCACCTTCGGTGGAATTCATCACCGCGTAGGAACCATGTCCTTCAAAAGTATCATCGCCCTCAGAATCAATCACAATCGCAATATCATCTGGTTGCCCCGATGAAACACTTCGATAATTGGTAAATTCAATGGCAGTATTTTTATATCCCTCACCCGACATGATGGCTCTGTCGCTCTTGGAGATTAATTGATCGTCGCCTTGAGAGTCGTGCATCAATGCAGTGTCCGTTCCATTTTGGGAAACTCCATAGGTCGCCTCGAACCCGCAAGTCGAAATAACGACTCCACCACCAGTCATCACCGCTCGGTCAGGATAGGATTCAAAGGTGTCATCTCCTTCCGAGTCGAACACAATGGCAATATCACCAAACTGGCCCGATGAATCACTTTGATAATTGGTGAAATCAATCGCCGTACTGCGATATCCAGCACCCGAAATGATTGCCCGGTCGTTCTTGGAAATAAATCGGTCGTCGCCTTGCGAGTCATGCATCAATACGGTGTCAGTTCCACTTCTAGAAACTCCATAGGTATCGTCAAATCCATAAGTCGAAACAACGACCCCACCACCAGTCATCACCGCTCGGTCAGGATAGGTCTCAAAGGTATCGTCACCGTCCGTATCTCTAACAAAGGCTCGGTCAAACCCTTCGCTCGAGTAAACATTCATCACGGGAACACCGCGGGCCACATGTTCAAAATTAGTACCGCTAAAGACACCAACCCCTTCGTCATTATCGAATACGTCGAGGCCGGGTGAGTCAAAGAAATTAGCAACGTCTTCGCCACCGAAGCCTCTAAACACAATATCCCTTATGGAATTGGCATTTACGGTTCCCTTGGAGCCTACCAAAGTAGTTTCACCAACACGGAAATTAACGGTGTCTACTCCGCTCGTTCCGCCAAGCCAAATAAAATCGTTGCCGAGTCCTCCATCAAAATTATATTCATCAAAATCTGAACTAGCGAACAGATACGACAATCCCCTAGCTTCAATTAGATTGTAGTTACCAGTCGCAAATGAAAATCGATCGTCGGCAGTCGTACCCAGGATGTTGACCGTTCGATCTGTTGTAGAAACAAGATTAACTAAGAGATAATCAACGTTGGGATTGGTTCCAGTCGTCCGGAACGAGAAGAATTCTCCTGCAGATACTTCATAATCTATGCGCAATCCATTGGCAGAAGGAATGCCCGAGGCAACGACCGTGCCAGTCTCATCAAGCAAATCTACCGATAATTCGCCGTTGTTACTCTCGAACGTTGTTTCAAACGAAAGTAAGCCTGAGTTTTTGGCGAGGCCGCGAAGCCAATACGCACCGTCAATGGATTCCGAAGATGATTCGTAGAAATCAACTTCACCAAGAACGTCGACACGCTCGAGGGTTACCTCATAGGTACGACTGAAAGACAGATTATCCGCAAAGGTGGAAAGGTCATCATCGTCACCCCCATCTTCCACCGTCACCGTGATTGTTGCTACACCATGCTGATCCGCAACGGGTGTGAAAGTCAAGCTTCCGGTTGAATTAGGGGAGGTGTAATCGACGACCGGGTTGGGAATCAAATCAACATTATCACTGACTGCAGTGATGCGTAGATTCTGATCTTCGCTACCACCAGCCGAAATGTCGGTAAGATTGACCAACTGCTCTGAAGCATCTTCCTCTAACGAGATATCCTCGATAGGGGCAAGCAGAGGAGTGTCGTTGATCGGATCGACCGTTACGTCAAATGTTCGAGAGAATGTGATGTTGTCCTCGGTCGTGGCTAAATCGTTATCGATTCCGGCGTCTTCGACCGTGATTGTGATCGTAACCGTGCCATGCTGTTCCGCAACGGGTGTGAAAGTCAAACTTCCGGTTGGATTAGGGGAGGTGTAATCGACGACCGGGTTGGGAATCAAACCAACATTATCACTGACTGCAGTGATGCGTAGATTCTGATCTTCGTTACCACCAGCCGAAATGTCGAACAGGCTAACCGTCTGTTCCAACGCGTCTTCATCGATGGTTACGGGAGGAAGTAATCCTAGCGAGGGTGTAGTGTTGTTCTCGTACCATGCGACCTTATTGTCGAGGTCAGATGCGCTGAGCACATCTATGTCACCGTCACCGTCAACGTCTACAGCAAACAGTCCTCTCGCCCCATTGGCTGCCGTGCTGATTGTGTGCGTTGTAAAATTCTGACTACCATCGTTCTCGTACCACGCGATCTTGTCGTCCGTATGAGACGAACTGAGCACGTCCATATCCCCGTCGCCGTCGACATCCACTGCAAGCACATTGATTGCCCCGTTGGCTGCAGTGCTGATTGTATGTTGTGTAAAGTTCTGACTTCCATCGTTTTCGTACCATGCGATTTTATCATCATTAAAAGACGAACTAAGAACGTCCAAATCTCCATCTCCGTCGATGTCTGCAGCAAACACGCCCGTTCCAATTAAGGCTGTCGTGCTTATATCGTGGGGAGTGAAGTTCTCACTTCCATCGTTCTCGTACCATGCAACCTTATTGTCATATTTTGACGCGCTGAGCACGTCGATGTCTCCGTCTCCGTCGACGTCTGCCGCAAAAACCCTTATCGCCCCATCGGCCGTCGCGCTGATTACATGCGGCGTAAAGTTTTCGTTACCATCATTTTTGTACCACGCAATCGTGTCGTTTAACTCAGACGCGCTGAGCACGTCTAGGTCTCCGTCCCCGTCGACATCCGCAGCAAATACGCTTCTCACCCCATCAGCTTCCGTGCTGATTGTGTGCGTTGTAAAGTTCTGATTGCCATCGTTCTCGTACCACGCGATCTCATCGTTTTTGCTAGATGCACTGAGCACGTCCATGTCCCCGTCGCCGTCAACGTCTGCCGCAAGCACGCTTTTTGCCCCATTAGCTTCCGTGCTGATTGTGTGCGTTGTAAAATTCTGATTACCGTCGTTCTCGTACCAAGCGATCTTGTTGTCCCCAGAAGACGCACTGAGCACGTCTATATCTCCGTCGCCGTCAACGTCTGCCGTAAACACGCTGTAAGCAGCAGGGGACTCTGTGCTGATGATTGCCTCGCCGTTAAAGCTGGCTAAAAGCATCCTCGCTTCACAAACGTCGTAGGCGAGAACGCGAGATGGTTGAGAACGTTTTGACCTCGTACCGGTAGCAGACGAGGTCGATGTGAAGGAACAGGTGAAGCGGGATTTGAAATTTGGAAAACGCAACATGTTAAAATCGGAAAAAAGCTAATAATCGAATTCGATTGTTAACAATACTTAAAAAAACTGGCCTGTCAGAAGACAATAAACTTGCCCCGTCTGGGGAAGGATACGACAAGATTCTGGATTGGTGGGGAAACTTTTTCCTAAACTTAAATTAGATGCAAATAAATTGCATCTGTAGTCTTTTGAACGAATTTGCCCCTAAGCCTTCTGGCCAACTTCCCTCACTCTAGACTCACGAAGAAACTTGTGTATTCAGATGCCCCGTCCCAAAACGCAGAACAACCCCCAAGCCAAGCGGTGCGCTGAAAGAATCAACATTCGTGTCTTGGTTGCCAGAAATTTTGGTCTTTCTCCGCAATACAATCGATCCCGCCTCTGAAAGGCAGGCCAGGTGATTTGGAGGTATCGCGGCGTAATTTCTCGCTTTGAGTTTGAGTAGATTGGGGGACTGGCTGGAGTCGATTGGTGTCCAGTACTGTTTCACAATCCGCGCGGGTCAAAGGGCAAAAGACGGAGCTTGAGCTTACCCAATCAGTCCGTACGAAT
>JAQXDZ010000039.1 GCA_029251085.1 Mariniblastus sp. | reverse complement strand
GCCCAGGCTCGGGTACTGTTGGTTTCCTCGAGACTGGCCTGAACAAAAATATCGTCTTCCGCGCTGACGGTGCCATATACATTTGCTTCGGTGTCGCTATGGACGTTCACTAAGGCCACCGATGCTCCAACGCCAGCGATTCCTGCTCCAACGCCGCCGGCGGAGTTGTCGATTTGCATCCATTCTCTGGCTCTAACGTCGATGTCATCTCCAGCGATAACCTCAGCCGTTTGTTTGACTGTCGCGATGACTCCAGAAGGGCCGTCTTTGGAATGAAGGTCATCCTTCAGCGTTTTAGGTTTTGAATCTTCTGTATTATTGAAAGTGTCTCTGCGTGACGTGGTAACACTGGCAGCATCGCTGGCGAAGACATCAATTGTCGTGCCATCGGCGTCAATCGCACTCGATTTGACCCCTTCGATCCAGTAATCGGAATCAAATTCTGATCCGATATTCCAAACTGACACCGAACCGGACAGCCCAGCCACGCCCGCACCAACGGCTCCGACCTCGGATTTTACGTCGATTTGAGAAAGACCATGGAGATCGACGTCGTGGTAGGCTGACACTTTTGCGTCGGCATCAACATGGGCCCAGACGAAATGGTCAACCTTACCGACGTCCACGGCCCCAGCAATACCAGCAGCACCCACCGCTCCTGCTCCATCTGTTGAATTCACGGTAAGATTGCTGACCGCGGACACATTGACGTTAATCGATTGTTTTTGATGATTTGGATCGGCCGGATCGATGCCAATGCCGGCAAGGTTCGCATCGACAACGGAGTTCTTTCCGATCCACGCTTCTACATGGGGACTGATTACCTCAACCGTTACTGCTCCGGCGACCCCGGCATATAAACCAACGCCACCGGTCGCACTAAGATTTGTGATTTCTTCATTGGAAGTCGCCTGGACGGCTACACCAAAAATCTGTTCAGATGAAAAGTCTCCGGCAGAATTGTACTCTCCGTCGTAAACCGTTGTTGGTCGCAGCATGTCGGTTGCAGCTGAGACATTCGAATTCTCTCCAATATAGGCGAGCGTATTTTTGTGAACCTGAACGGTGCTCACGCTTGCTCCCACTCCAGCTGCGGCAATGCCAACGGCTCCTGTGCCTGCTAGAGAGTCGATCGTTGTGGTGTCAACTGACTCGACGACGACGTTTTGTCCCGCGTCGATAGTGACTGCATCGCCTATGCGGGCGGTGACCTCAGAGTCGACATGCACGGTGGCGATTGAGCCTGCGAGTGAAAATCCGTTGGATCCAGCACCGGAGACGACGTTGGTGTTTAGCGAATTGTCTACGTGAGCTTGGACAACGACATCGTCCCCCGCGGTGACGTAAGAACCGTTCGCGATAGAAGAATCAATGGTCTGGTCAACACGATTGCTGACACTTGAGCCCGCGATTGCGACCGCGGAAGCAAGTGCTCCACCTATTCCAATACCGGTTTGAAGGCTCTTTACCTCCACAGTGGTGGTAACGTCTCCACCAGCGGTTGCAGTTGAACCTGAGATTGTGGCTTCAATTTCACGATTGATGTTGTTATCGACCACGGCAATGCCGACCGCTGCTGTTCCGGATACTCCCAGTCCTGGCGCGAGCGCTTTGATGGAAGAAACATCAACGGCCGAGACCGTAATATCTCCCCCTGCGGTGACGGTTGAATCATCCATGATGCAGGCTCGATTATCAACATCGATCTGATTTACGGAGACAGAGCCACCTAAGGCAAAGGTGCCAGCGTAGGCTCCTCCGATGGATAAACTTTCTATTTCAGATTGATTTAGTGTCGAAACGTCGACATCGCCGCCGACGGTGACTACTGAGTCAACGATACAGGCACGGAGGTTTGAGTCAATTTTGTTGACTCCGACTGCAGCTCCGACGGCTGCAGTTGATGCTGCGGCAATACCGCCAGTGAGCGCTTTAATCGTGTCCTGATTGCTGGCAGTAACTGAAGTGTCACTTCCAGCTGTAACAGAAGAGCTTGTGATGTGTGCGTCGGTACTAGAATTGATATTGTTAGTCGAAACGCTCCCACCTAGGGCGAAAACCTCAGCGTAGGCTCCCCCGACTGCGAGCGATCGAACGATTGATTCGGTATCTGCTGAGACGTTGACGGAGCCCTCTTCTGCTTGAATATCGGACTCAACAATCGATGATTCGACGTTGTTTGTTTGGTTATTAATGCTAACTGCAGCACCCACCGCTGCAGATCCTACGCCAGCAAAATTTCCTGAGAAGGCATTGATTGTTCCGTCGGAGGCGGCTTGAACATTGATTTGGCCCCCCGCCTCCACATCACTTTGATTGATTTTGGCGACTGTGTCCGATTGAATATTATTGACCGCCATCGACCCCGCGAATGCAAACTGGTCTTGGATTGAGACTCCAGCGGTGAAGCTTTGGATTCGACCTTTGGATTCCGCTTTGACGGAGCTACTCCCGGTCGTGTCGGTCGTGGATTGGTCAATTTCAGCGTGAACGGCTTGTTGTACGTTGTTTCCAGCGAAGCCACCGACAAATCCGCTTCCTTTCGCGACGGTAGCGGCGCCGGATACGGCAAGGATATCGGAGTCGTCAGTTGCGGTAATATTCACAGTGGTTGCAGTGACGTCGGAACCTCCTGCGACGCGAGCGCTGACAGTACTGTTAACTTCATTGAGTGCGATCGTTCCCGCGACGGCCAATTTCTTGCCGTTGGAGAAACCGCCCGCCACTGAAGTGATTTTAGCTTGATTGACGGCACTGAGGGAAAGGTCACGCTCTAATTCCAATTGAGATCCCTCGACGAGAGCGTTCGTTGTCGTGGTCAGGTCATTCTTGGAAAAGGAAGAGCTGAAACCAAGTTTTCCGGAAAAATCAACAGCCCCTGCAAAACTCCAGACCTTTGAATTATCCTGAGCCGAGAGGGTTGCTCCAGCAGCGGAATGAACGTCAGCGAGAAGCAAAGCCGATTCTGTAATCCAATTGGTCTTATTGAGCGAAACGTTTCCAGCGACTTCAACATTGCCTGCTGAAGCAGCCGAAGCGTTGATGGACCAGAGACTTCCGCCCTTTTCCCGTTCTGCAATAATTGAGAGTCCGCCGGAAGTTGTCTGGATTGTGGAATTGGTAATCCAGGCTTTCACTGAACCGGCCAGGATATTGTGGGTATAAGTCCCTGCGAGTCCGACGGAATTTTCTTTGCCATTAATGGCGGCGGATCCAGCGACGGCAATTAATGGGGCCTTACTTTTGGCTGAGACTTTGATGTTTTTCGCGACGAATATGCCTCCATCGTTTATGAATGCCTGTGTATCGTCTTTCACATTGTTGATGGCGACATCGCCGGAAATACTTAAGCCGAATTTTCCTGTCTTCCCTTTGCTTACAAAGTTGGCCGGAATGGGTATAGAACCCGCTGGAACCGTGCTGGGCACTACGTTGGACGCAGCTCCTTTCGATGGAACGACGCCAGACAATGCATTGGTATAGAAGCCACCCTCGGAAGTAGCAATTACGGATAATTCACCTTGGGAGAAAAACATGGAATCATAGGAAAGCTCGTCCGGTGAGCCGATATACGCAAGGTTTGTGCGAGTGATTTTGTTGGTGGCGATGGAAGCTCCAAAACCATAATTGGAACTTCGGATAGCCGACCCGGCAAACGCGAAATTATTGACATTGCTGTCACTCGCGACAGAAATTTTTCCACCGGTTACCTGCGAACCCTGCTCGATGAATGCGCGAGTATTTGTGAGTTGCCGATTGTGAGCAAAGCTACCTGCAATTCCCGTTTTTTCTGATTTACCGCCGGATGCGGCGAATGAAAGATGTTTTAACTTTGAGGTTGCCGTTACCGTGACACTTCCATCGAGCCCTGCACGCACATTTGAATTTTCTCCGATACTAGCTTCGGTATCATCAAAAATATCCGTAAATGACCAGGCACCACCAACCGCTGTGTTTTTCGCATCCGTACCGAGTCCAATATCCGAAGTCTTATAGTCCTTTTTGGCGGCCTTCCAAAGAGCCTTCGTGAAATCGATGAAACCATCGTTTTTAAGGGTGGTCCAAAAACTACTGCTATTCAATACCTCGGCTAAGACGATATCAAGCTCGAATACGCCGGTGATGTCAACCAATATAAAGTTGGTGGCAGCATTCACTTTGACAGATTGATCGATATCCCACGCGGCGGGCAACTGATTAATGTTTGCCTCCGCACCGATCTTAGCGTGAGTCGTCGTGTTGTAGTCTTGGTAGTTGAGAGAACCGGCAATGGTTGACTTTCCATTGAGGCTATGACTTCGCGCCCAGGAATTGCCTTTCAATTTCAATACCCGAGTTGATCCTTTTTCGATTAGGCGGACTGGCTCCTTGAAGGGATAAGTGGTAGTTGCGTCAACTTTGATTTCTCTTTTTGCATCCGCAGTTGCACCATCATCCAGGATTGCACGAGAACTGTTGTTATAAAGGCCAACAACAACCGCTGTGCTGATCATATCTTCTTTGCCTGCATCGGAAGTTTTATTTTCGATGGCACTTTCTGCTAATGTTCGCGTTAACGATTCTAATCGAGATTTAACTAAGATATCTTGATTGGAATAGAGGTTTGATTCGCTCCCCACCCGTGCGAGGACATCGTTATTAGCTTCGTTTAAGGCCAAAGCACTGGCAAAGTCAATTGGCACATTGGTGCCATTGGTCAAATTGTTGAGTTTTAAGGCAACCAGTATTGGTTTTATTTTTTTAGTAAAGAACGTTTTTACATTGGCTACAGTAGGGTTTGGCTTAAAAGGTTTTGCTTTTACACCGAGGCCTGAAAGCGCTACGGATTCTTCCTCCGTGTCTAGCTCCGCCTTAATTGTAATCCCATGATCATCTTCAAAACCGGGTGTCCCGGTGAAGGCAGTTACGTTTCCCTCAACCTCCGCGGCGACATTAGAAGTTGGAAATGAGAAAGCCAGAACTAAGCCGATTCCACCTTCTGTGTAGACGCTACTTGAGGCTTTGCTCTTCGCTTTTTGCTTTCCCTTCGCATGGATGGTGACATCAGTGCCTGCAGAAATGTTTGAATTCGGTGCAATATAGATCGTTGAGCTCAAATCAGTTTTGGCCAAGGCAAACGCGAATGAGAGTCGTTCTTCGGTGTCCGCAGGATCTTTGTTTTTTGCGGTGGTCGCTTCGGCTTTTGAGGATAGATCAACATCCGCTTTTATCTCGACTTGATTTTGGGCGTCGATTTGAACCCCCTCTTCGATTGTTACCTCGGCATTGGACTCAGAGAGCATGACGGCGATTGCCTGGTATTTACTTTCTACCTTAACGGTTTCATGACTGTCCGTTTTTGCCGATATCTTTACTTCGCTTGCCGCATCGATGATTGAACCCTCTCCGATGGTGACGGTGGCAGACGTTTTTTCTTTAGCGAAGAACGCGGGCAAGTCAGTCGCCGATGTAATGAAATCGTCAAGTTGACCGTCGAGGAAGTCAGCGGTTGTTTCGAGGAATGAAATATTTGGGTTGGAGATCGCCTGAATGATTTTCTTAATTGAGGGGATCTCTGAAGTTCCACCCGCAAACGCCTTGACGGTTATGTCTCGGCCTCGAATTTCAACCGTGCCTAAATCGACAAAGGCTGTAGCTTCTTGGTTGAGAAATTTTAGGGCGTCACCAACACTGACGGTGCCCGCTGCTAAATCATCAATGAGCGAAGCGAATTCAAGAAAACTTGCGAGTTGATCTTGGGCGTCAAGCGTAACGTCCGCCGGAGTATGGATTGAGCCGGGTTTGACATCGGCGAGGAATGTAGTTCCATCGCCTACAGTGATCTCTTTAGATTTCAGAGTAATGTTGGCTGAGTCTTCGATTGATGGATCAGTAAAATGATCACCACCGGGGGCGATTGCTCTCGTGGAGATGGTGACGTTGTCACCAATTGAGATGTTTCCGTCGAAACCAGGGTCTGTGATGGTGAGTCCAAGAGGTACTGCGATAAACGAGTTGTCAGCAACGGTGTTTTGCTCTACTTTTACATTGAGCTTTCCGCCGGTGGGTAGAAGATTAAGGTCGCTTTGAATGGTGAGCGAATCAATATTTGCACCACCATCAACAGTGACATTTTTGAGGCCAATATTGGGCCCAATATCGAGTTCTACCGTGTCCTGTCCCCCTTTTCCCTCGATGGTCATTGAAATGGGAGTAGTGGGATTGCCCATTTCATAGAACTGTACGCCTGGAACCGTGTTATCTAAGTCATTAGTAGGCGTACCGCCGTTTTCGCTCCAAGTTAAATGATTATTGGAGTCAACTTGAATGACAAAATCGTCCCCGCCGAGGTCTCCGGTGAGCGTGAATTCACCTCCGGTGAAGGTAGCCGTTGTCGCCAGAAGTTGCCTGGGTTCGAGGGGGCCGTAGGCGAGATTCGATTTGTTTCGTGAATTGGGCTTGTTTGATTTGGAATTCTGCGCGTAGATCCATTTGAACATGAGGCACCGGCGGGAGTGAGAGGTAGGTGGGAAGTGTTAACCCGCTTCTATGCAATAGGCGTGCCAATGGGGAACGATATATCTGGAAAACACGGAAATCCATATTTTATACGAGTTGTGTTTGAGTTATTGATTTCGCTTATGGTTTTAGCGCACGGTTAAACGTCTCAATCTGATACTTCGTTTCTTAATTCGAGACAATCTCGGGCGGTTCGAGTGCGGACGAAGTAGCTTTTAAGATTTTGTGGCGTGGTTCCAATGCCGCTTGGGAATTCAAATTGTAATTTGGAGGGGACATGTCTTGGAAATGGGCTGACTGGCTTGTGTGTTTTGATGGGTTCAAATGAGCCAGTCGTCAAGGCTTGGCCTGATTTGCGATCCGAGTCCTCGGATCGATATTAGCTGATCGCTGCGATCGTTTAGCGGATGAAATTGGGTAGGCGAAATTGAAAAACCGTCAGCTAAGTATTAGACTTGCAGCTGGAACTATTGGTTGCCTGGGAAGACTATGAAAAATTGGATGCTGATTATTTGCCCTGTGGCAGCATTTGTTATCGGTGCCGTGCTATACGCTTTTGGTTCTCCGAGCGAAATCTGTATCACCGCGGCGATTACAATCTGGGTGGCGGCGTGGTGGATTACTGAGCCAATTTCTATTCCCGCTACGTCGTTGATACCTTTGGCTTTGTTTCCGTTGTTCGGAATTTTGTCGCCCGACGATGTTGCTCAAGCGTATGGCAACAAATTAGTCTTGCTGATGCTGGGTGGTTTCATGTTATCGGCCGCGATGGAAAAGAGTGGGGCTCATCAACGAATCGCACTTGGCATGGTTAATTTCTTTGGCAGCGGCAGTGGTCGACGGTTGGTTTTTGGATTCATGGCTGCATCAGCTCTATTGAGTATGTGGATTTCCAACGCAGCCACGACATTGATGTTATTACCAATAGCCATGGCGGTCGTAGCTCAGTCGAGTAATCGGAAGTTCCAAATTGCTTTGCTGCTTGGAATTGCGTATGGAGCGAGTGTCGGTGGCGTTGCAACACCCATCGGAACTCCGCCCAACTTAGTATTCATGGGCGTCTACCAGGAGGCGACCGGTGTGGAGATAGGGTTTTTGGATTGGATGAAATTGGCGCTTCCCGTTGTCTTGATTATGCTCCCCGTTGTTGGCTTTTGGCTAACGCGTGGAATTGGCACCATCGATCCGATTAAATTGCCGAGTGTGGGGACTTGGCGCAAAGAAGAAATTCGGACCCTGCTTGTATTCGGGCTAACTGCTTTATTTTGGGTGACCCGTCAACAACCATTTGGTGGCTGGGTGGGTTTTGCAGAAGGGCAGGGGATGTCGCTGCCCTTTGCGAATGATGCGTCGGTGGCTTTGATTGGCGTCCTGTTCTTGTTTGTGCTTCCCTGTGGCCAAGGGGGCAAACTTTTAGATTGGGATACAGCTGCCAAGATCCCTTGGGGTGTTTTGGTGTTATTCGCAGGTGGGTTATGCCTGGCCGGTGCTTTTAAATCATCGGGATTAAGTGAAATGCTAGGAAACTCAATTTCTTCACTTGGGGCGCTACCGGTAATATTAAGCATCGCAGCAATTTGTTTAGCAGTTACGTTTTTAACCGAGGTAACGAGCAATACGGCGACAACCACGATTCTATTACCAATATTGGTAACTGCAGCGATTGCTTCTGAAATTGATCCCAGGCTATTTATGATTCCTGCGACTATTAGCGCAAGTTTTGCATTCATGCTGCCAGTCGCAACGCCACCTAATGCGATTGTGTTTGGTTCGGAAAAATTCACTGTCAAACAGATGGCGCGCGAAGGTTTGGTTTTGAACTTCGTTGGTATTCTAATAGTAACCTTGGTTTGTTACGTGCTGATTTAATTCCTAAAGAACCACGGTTCCTGGTTCTTGAACCGATGTTTCCAAAGACTCGGTTTCTAATTGCGCACCTAGCAAGGAAACGGTGGGAATCGAACACAGGTGGTTGCGAGGATTAGTCAGATGCAATCATGCAGTTTGGCAATGCGGTCTTGAGCGCTGCGAGTTCCGCAGGTGAAATATCAGTACCTCGTAGAGATAGGCTTAGTAAATTTTCAAGACGTTCGAGTGGTTTAAAATCGCTGACTTTTGTGTGGGAGAGGTTGAGCGTGGTTAGTTGAGTTAACTGCTGCAAGCCTCGAATGTCATCAAGAGGTGTGTTGCTTAGGTCTAGGTATCTTAGTTGAACACAGCTTGATAGGCCTTGTATGTTTATCAGGTCACAATGGGTGATTTCGAGGCTTTGAAGGTTCGACAACTGTTTTAACGCGTCGAGTTGAGTGATGCTTGATTTGTAAATACTGAGCGACTCTAAAGGGTTTGTGTTAGCTAATGGTGACAAATCAGAGCCGTTGAATTGCGGAATAATTAAACTGACGATGTCATTCACGTTTCCTAAGGGGGAAAGATCCGAGATTGGCTCGCCTAGATTAATGCTGGAAATGTTGTCAATGAAATCGACGCCTGGCCAGTACTCCAAGATGCCGTATTCGGCTTGAGAAAAAACGTCTGCTGCTCTGTCTTCAGCAACATAAGAAAAGTTTCCACCGTTTTGTGTCACCCATTGGGAAACTTTTTTTTGCTTCAACGAAGGCAGTACCCAAAATCTGAAAATTAGTCCAATGAACAGAATCGCAATTAAAATCGCTCGGAGAGAGATTCTGAACAATGGACTGGATTTGGTTTCAGCGATTTGATTCATGGGATGTAAGGCCGGAGCCTACTCGCGTATTTGTGGTGGAATAGGGGCGAAACCAGCCATGGATCGTTAACGCCGCTCCCGGTAATGGTCAACGCTGAATGAGATCATGTAAATGATCAAGAATGAGATGTGATCGTTGATTAGGAGAGTCGTAATTGAGGTCGGAGTTAAAAACCATCCAAACGACGTAGGTCATGGTAAGGATGAAGAGCAAAACGACGGCAACGCTGGCCGAGCCGTTTGCAAAGTAACAGAATCGTTGACGCATGTTTAAAACCAAGGAAACGCACTCTGAAACAAAACGATGTGTGAAGTTTAACATGTTTGCAACCAGTGTTTAAATGAAAATAAAAGATTGAGCATTGGTTGGGTTGGCTTCCCGAACGACTGGAAAGCCATTAGTTTTACCAAGACTGTAATAAAGTGCGTTTTTTCTCCATTAGAACTGCCATGAATTCGATTGTTTTTTCAAATTCTCAAGTCTCTGTTTTTCCATCGAGAAATCAGGAGACTTGTTGCAATTAATTCTGTCCCCACGTGTTTCAATTCGTTATAGTTTGGGGGTAGAGATGTATTGGATCGACGCTTCCAAGGTTAAGGCGTTTCAAAATGGTTGGAGAACAAATGACGAGAAAAAATACACGGCGCGATTTTATTAAGAATTCATCCGCGGCCGGCGGTGCGGTTGCTGTGACTCCCTATTTCAATTGGAGTGAAAAGGAGTTCGCCAATCAGGATAAAAATGATCGTCCAAGCATCGGCTGCATCGGTGTTGGCAGTATGGGAACCGGTGACGCGCGAGGGCATGCTAATTTCGGTGATATCGTCGCAGTTTGCGATGTTGATACGAGGCACGCAGCTCGCGCCAAGAACGATGCAAAGATTGGCAAAGGGAAAGCGGATCAATATGAGGATTATCGGAAAGTACTTGACCGGAACGATATCGACGTTGTCAGTATTGTTACACCGGATCATTGGCATATCAAAATTGCGGTTGAAGCATTAGAGGCGGGCAAACACGTTTTCGTACAAAAGCCGCTGACGTTGACGCTCGAAGAAAATCAGTTGATTCGTCGTGCCTGTGAAAAGCATAGCGATAAAGCATTTTTAGTAGGAACCCAACAGCGAAGTGACCGAAATAAATTCATGCGTGCTGTGAATATGGTGCAACAGGGATTGTTGGGCGATATTAAACACGTGACTGTCGGCATCAATGGTTCACCGACAGGCGGTCCATTCCCGGTTGCTGAGGTTCCCGAAGAATTGAATTGGGAATTGTGGCAGGGACAGGCACCTGCCAAAGATTACCGAGAAAAGCGTGGTCATTACCAATTCCGTTGGTGGTACGAATACTCCGGCGGTAAATTTACTGACTGGGGTGCACACCACGTCGATATTGCAATGTGGGCTTTGAATAAGAACGGTGCAAAGCAGGGTCCTTTAGAGATCGACGGTACAAATTGCACGCACCCGGTTGATTACAAAGACGGATATTCGACTGTCGATGACTGCTATAACACCTCTCATGATTTCTCAGTGATTCACAAATTTGACGACGGCATTACCATGGATGTTACCAGTCATGGTGATAATGGAATTACTTTTGAGGGCTCCAAAGGTCGTATCTTTGTTAACCGGGGTAAAATCGTTGGAAAGCCAATCGAAGAGAATTGGGACAAGGACGTGTACACCAATGAAGCAGTCACCGCGTTGTACAAAGGCAAGCCGCACGAAGGACACAAAAATAATTTTTATCGCTGTATTCGTGAGGGTGGATTGACTGTTTCTGATCCATTCAGTCATGTGCAAGCGATGTCAGTTTGCCACCTTAGTAGTATCGCTGCTCGATTGAAGCGAAAAATTAAATGGGATCCCGTTACTGAACAAATTGTTGGAGACGATCAGGCTGCGGCTTTCCAGGCACGGAAAAGACGGGAAGGTTATGACATCCTAAAGGTTTGATAATTGATTTATCAGGCATTTAATTTTTAAAACCACTTGGTTCCACCAAGTGGTTTTTTATTTGGATATGGGTTAGCAAATTAAGGCTGATCGCTGAATGCCATGCAAGACAAAAGTTTTGTCTAACCGGCGTCTAAACCCAATGTTTGTCTCCGTCTAAAATTTTTATAGAGCGGAGTGTTTCCACCACTTGGTAAATTGGTGGGTTGAGCCGGCACAGGATACTCTGATGCTATTGAAGCCAAGAGTTGATTAAAAATCTAAAGGCAATAATTGAAAAGAGCCAGCCAAGGAGGAAGGCCATGAACCCCTGCTCTTCAAGGGTGCGGAATTGCTGTTTTTTATTTTTCGAACTCATCGTTACCTCGCTGTGTATTCCACTTTGCGGTCGCGTCGTCGTAGACGTTGAACTCTGCTTTTAAATAGTACGACTGAAGGTTGTTAGGATTTGAAAAATTTCCTCGAATGGTCCTGCCGACGCTGGGGAATGGTACCTGATATCAGTGCTGGACTGGAAATATCGTCCCCATTAGGGCGGTTTGGGGATTGTCTTTGATCAGGTCGATCGTTTTGATGTTGGTATTGGATAAATCCTTCCCCATTGAATGATAAATAACAAAACGTTGTGCGAGCTCACTTGGTTTCTCTAAACAAAGGAGGCTTGCTATCGCCGACTGCTAGCTTGCTTCCGGGTATTATCTAAGTTCCCCGTGGAAGTTAGCTAAGCTGAATTGCTGTTCGCAATCATTCAATAGTTGATTAGGCTTTTGTAATTATTCTCTACCATTTATTGAATTGATTTTATCTCTGCTTGTTTTACCTCCAGTAAACGTGTTGTTTGAAATTCCACGGTTTAGGTGTAAAGATGAAACACGTCCGAGTTATATTCTGTATCGGATTTGCCTGCATTTGTTTAGTTGCAAACGGATGTTGGGCGGATCGAGCGAAGACTGAGTTACAGGAAGGGCTTAAGTCATCCAATGAGGGAGACTACCAGAATGCGATTATCAGTTTTACAAACGTGATTCGTTCAGAGCCTGGAATGGCAGAGGCCTATTACTATCGAGGACTCGCGCGTTATCAGATTGGTTTACATGAAGAGGCGATTGCGGATTATTCGAAGGCAATTCTGATCCGGCCAGTCTTTCCAGAGGCGTTCTTGAATCGTGGCCTGGCGCGTCATCGACTAGGCGACTACCAAGCTGCTATTGAAGATATGGAGCAGGCAATTCAGTTAAATCCACGAGACGGAAATATCTATCTTAGCCGTGATAAGGTAGAAGCTGATAGTCGAGAGGTTAGAATTGGTCCGGAACCAAAGTTGAATTAGCAATCTCGGTCTATTTTCTATTGGAGACGGATTGATTTATATCAACAGTAAGTAATTAAAGCATAGTGAGAAGGTCGTGATGAATTTAGATATGTTGTCTGGCAAATTTGAGGGCGTTGTCTGCTGTTGGTTTCTGGCGTTAATCATCATCTTGGTGTTCAAACCGGAGCGAATTTCAAATTCATTCTTATTTAGGCTGTCGATTGGGCTTTTTATTACTCAATACTTACTGGGAGCGGCTCTTTCGCTTTTACCTACTGTTTTTAGCGGATTACGTAATGGGAGTTCCTTCTCGAGACTAAATGGAATGTCTACATGGCTTCCGATTTATCAATTTGTTGATATTGGAAAAGGATTGGCGGATGCGTTGGGGATTTTGGCTTTATTCGGCAGTTTGGGCATCCGTGGAGCACTCCCCAAGAAAGTAAAGCCAGTTGGTCCCCCAAAAAAACACCCCCTTGATGATTGAAAAGGCTTAATTATTTCTTTACCTTTTCACCCTCTGATTTTCAACGAGGGTTCAACATGGACTGCTCAAACCTGAGTAAACCGGTTAAACTATTGGTATCAAAAGTTTGTTCGAAACGTTGTTGTGAGAACACAGCGACAAATTTCCATTGAGACAAAATGATTATTTCATCTAAAACAATCGACGGTCGTCCGCATCGATGCCATCTCTGTAAGTCTGACGTATCGGTACTCCATTTGCAGGCCGATGGCGATACTCCATGTCCGAATTGCGGGGAAGTGCAAGCGTTTGGCGAGGACATGATCACTACGGTTAGAGAAATTGATTCTGACGGGATTGAAAGTCTGTTAAAAATCGAGGACGCAGAATTTCCGCGTAAGCTGTTACTGGACTTCTCTCGGGTCAACACAATTAATTCCGGCACGATTTCCAATTTGGTCAAACTGCAAAAGGCGCAGGACGCGCGCACGGGTAAGGTCGTTTTTTGCAAAGTTGAACCGATCGTTTGCGAGGTGTTTCAATTGATGCATCTTGATACAGTTTTTAAAATCTGCGGTGATGAAGCCGAGGGTATGTCGTTATTGGTTTGATGGCAATTTAATTCAAGTTCAATCAGCCAGATCTTTTTGAAAAACGAGAAACAGTCTTTCTTTAGGATTACCGCAGAGCGAGTACCTCTTTTAGTCATTGGGGGAATTCTTGAAAACGAACTTGCGTCACCTGTCTGCCGTTAATGTGAGAGACATGGGAGTGCTCGCGCTTTCATTGGTTATCATTTTCGGTCTCCTGTTGTTTGAACGAGTCAATTTTCCTTATGAAAATGACGTTGTCAGTAACGAGAGCTTGGCGCGGCTTCAGGGCTTGTCCGATCTCAAGTCGGTTCCGAATGCAAAGGCCGATCAAGCGATCCTGATCACGGGGCATCGTGGTTCTGGGGTCGCAGGCAACATCATGATTGATGGTGACCTCGAGGAAACAATAATTGGGAATACCAGGCGGGGTATTCTGCGCGCCGTGAAAGCCAATATCGATTTTATTGAAATTGATCTTCGGGCGTTTGCTGGTGGGGAGAATGATCTGGTGTTGTATCACGACTCGAATCTGGGGAAGTTAGATCTTCCGAGTAATCTTGTTGCATCGGGTGCTCGTGAAATGGAAGATCTGTGGCTCAGCGAAATAAAGGAATCTCGTTACCGAACTTCGGGTTTAGTTAATGGTGAAGCGGATCGGATTGTCTTGTTCTCTGAGTTTTTAGAGCTGGCTTCTGGTTCCAAACAAAACATCATTCTGGATTTGAAGTTTTCCGATCGATTAAACGAAGCTGAGGTGATTGCTTCTTTTGAAAAGATACTGGATCAATTGAACAAGCATTCCTCGGCGTACGAATCGGTGACAATTTTTGGCGATTTTCAAGTGCTTAGTCAGTGGATTGCTTTCGTTCGCACTCGAGATAGAAGAGACGATTTCGACGGTAGAGCCGCTCGGTTAGGTTACACAGTTTTGGCAAAGCATCACCAAAATCGGATTGATATTTTGTTTCGACCATCTCAGATATTTGAAAGGTGGTCGCAACTTCAGATGCCCGGTTCTGAGGCTCCAATCCTTGTACTTCCAGTCAATTTTGCGAGCGGATTAATGTTGAGCCGAGCGGATGAAAAAGGCGTTGATGTTTGGGTGTATGGCACCGAAGATCCTAGAGATTGGCGAATGCTCGAGGAGCGGGGTGTCGGCGGATTTATACTCGATGATCCGGCGGCCTATTCGAAGTAGGTGCTGCCCCTCTTGTACGATTTCAAATGGTAATGCTTCGTTTGCTAAATCTTCTTGAGCAGGGCAACACCTAAGCCATCATGCTTAACCATCGTTCCCACACCATCTAACTGCATGGTGTAGAGGCTCTAAATCTTGATTAGTTCGGCTGGATTGGTGTTGCTACCTCCGTATCCGGTTTCCACGATTAGGGCGATTGTTTCAAGCGGTCAGTGTTAATTGCACCGATAAAGGCTGGGGAAAGAAAAGTTTCCCGAAGATATATTGTGGATAATTCCCAACTATCGCTCCGCAACCGAAAAATGTAGTTTATTTTTGAATCGAATTCGGGAAAATCCATTCCCGAGCGCTTCTGAATTTGTAATGCCCTCGGTTAAAAAATCGATGGCACCGGATAGAGATCATTTTGCTTTAAACGAAGACGTGCTTTTGATTTGTGAGTGAATCGGCGAAACTCCGACGGATCTCTGTGAAACTCCAATTCAAGCAACGCCGATTTGGGCGCGTACAAAACAATTCCTCAAAGCGATTGTTTTGATACGCGTCCAACTAGGCGTCTATATATCTTGATTCCGTTTATTCCTGAGTCCCATATCTGAAGTTGGGTCATCGGCATTCTAACGCCGGAGGAATTCTGTTTGGCGAGAAACATCTCACTCGCCGGAAGAATCAAATTTCTGCTTGGTTCAGGCGTCTTTTTCGACGCAATCGGTGGTTGGTTTGGAACAGATTCCGCAGGTGGTTTCGCCGTCCTCGTTGGTTTGATTAGCTAATCCGCCGCAAGAGCCAGTGATTGGCTTTTTGGCAAAAATTGCGCCTACCGACATCGAGAGAATCACCAGTCCAAAAATGACGGCTGCCCCGATAAATACTGGCAGGATCTGTTGGACGATCGTGGGTGCGTCGCTCGGCGTGGGGTCAGATAGTAGCGGAAATGATTTTGAAGTGTATTCCGTCAACTGGTCACCAAAGTCCGACTCGCGTTCGACCAGTAGGCAATCGGCTCCTAGCTCCTTACACAAGTCCAGTCCCCTGTCTCTACCCATGACCATTATTGCTGTTGCCAATGCATCTGCGGTCATGCAGTCTTTGAATATAATGCACGCTGAAGCAAGGGTATGTTTAACCGGTCGACAGGTCTGTGGGTCGATTGTGTGGGAGTACCGCTGCCCATCGACTTCATGAAAATTCCGGTAGTCACCTGAGGTAGCCATGGCTTGATTGGAAATCTCGGCGATATTAGACAAACTCACGCCAGCATCGGTTGGACGTTCAACACCGATCCTCCACTTACCTCCAGAGAAGCGTTGGCCACGCGTAAAGACCTCGCCGCCAACTTCCACGAGAAAGTTCCGACAACCGAGGTTATCGAGTGCTGCAGCTACTTGATCGACTGCATAACCTTTGGCGATAGCAGAAAGGTCGATTTCAGCATCGCTAATGCTTTTTCGAATTGCTGGAGGGTCAAGTTGAACCTCGAGATTTTGATAGCCAATTGTGTCTTTAATGGCGTCTGTTTGCGAAACGGTCGGTATTTCAAAATTTGAATTCTTAGGTCCAAAATCCCATAAATTAACCGCTGGTCCAACCGTTATGTCGAACGCTCCGTCAGTGAGTTTGCTAATTTCGATCGCTCTAGCGACAACCGCGGCGGTTTTTGGATCGACTGCCTGGAACTCTGTTGATGAACTTCGGTTGAAGCGACTAACATCCGAGTCAGGCTGATAGGTCGACATCAATTGATTGACATTCTCGAGAACCTCGGAAACGCGCTCCTGAAGGTCGATTGGCGAGACAGATTCGGGGTGGTCTGCGATGGAAACTTTATACGCAATCGGCCCCATCGTTTTGCCAAAAATATCAAAGGGAACAGTAACGTCGCTTTCCTGGGCGAACGTGAGGCCAGCAAATAAAGAAACCGAGCAAATCAGAAATAGGCTAAGGCCATGTCGCGATTGCAAGTAGAGATTCCGTGGTTTCATTTTCGATTTCTCGTCGGTAACCCAGAGCTTAGTTGCCAATGGACAGGTCCGCCGCTGCCTGCACAGGCGACAAACCGTTCCATCAAGCCGCTTTATTTGTCGGCTTGCTTGGCTGCTTCGATTGCTTTTGTATCGAGACGGGCTCCGTTAAATAGTCCCTGCTTGATAATTTGGTCAATGGTCATGGTTTGCTGAGCAACCTTCACAAATGATTTTTCAAACTCCTTACCAGCTAATTTTTCAAAATCATAAACAGCGCCTTTGTCCTTGCCAACCGATTCAGGATCCTTTGCCTTGGCCGCTTCATCAATGGCGGTTGCCTCAGCAAATTTCTTGGAAAGGCCGAGCCCTTTCATTTCCAGATAAATGCGTTCAGCGAAGGGGGTTCGAATCTTTCGATCGTCGCTGTCGGGGTGACAGGTTTTGCAAGAAAACGACTTCAACATGTATTTTTCTTTAAGCACATCCTGAAAGATGTCATGGGCATTAACAGTCTGGGTACCACCGACAAACAAAACAAATAAAACGGTAGTGATGGACAATCTTACGAACATGAATAATATCCCCGGGTTAGGCAGGTTTGAGCCAATGAACACAGTACGCCGAAGTAGCGCACCCTTATTGTAACATCTCGGCACGAGAAGCAAATTCAGTTGAGCACTAGCTGGAAAATGCCGTCATTTGCTGGGCAGATACTGTTTAGGAGTATCGTCCAAACGATAAAAATTCAACACCCAAGGTTCAAACTGTTTAACCGAGGGAGTATTAGCCACCAAAGTCGTCGAAGGAGATATTCTCGGGTTCGACACCGAAATCATCACACATCTTCATGACGCAGTTATTCATCATTGGCGGGCCGCAGAAGTAAAATTCGATATCTTCCGGAGCTTCATGATCCTTGAGGTAATTGTCGATCACGACTTGATGAATGAATCCGGTATAGCCCGTCCAATTATCTTCAGGAAGCGGTTCCGAGAGCGCCAAATTGAACTGGAAGTTAGGAAACTCCTCTTCGAGTGCCCGGAATTCATCGATGTAAAACAGTTCGCGTAGACTTCGACCACCGTACCAGTAAGAAACCTTACGGCCGGTTTTGAGACTTTTGAAAAGCTCAAAAATATGACTTCGCAGCGGCGCCATCCCGGCACCACCACCAACGTAGAGCATCTCTGATTCGGTTTCCTTGATGAAGAATTCACCGTAAGGGCCTGAGATGGTAACTTTGTCGCCTGGTTTTAGGTTGAAGATGAATGACGACATTTTCCCTGGCGGTACGTTGTCCAATCTTGGGGGCGGAGAAGCAACGCGAACGTTGAGCATAATGATGCCTTTTTCTCCCGGATAGTTCGCCATCGAGTACGCGCGGATTACCTCTTCGTCCACTTCTGACTTGTAACGCCAAACGTCGTACTTGTCCCAATCCGAGTGGTATTCATCTTCGATATCAAAATCTTTGTATTCGACGACGTGAGGCGGTGCTTCAATTTGAATGTACCCGCCCGCCTTGAAATCGACGTCCTCGCCCTCAGGCAGTTCAAGGACTAATTCCTTAATGAAGGTTGCTACGTTGTGGTTTGAGCGTACGGTGCATTCCCACTTTTTCGTATCAAACGCTTCATCAGGCACCTCAACGACCATGTCTTGCTTCACGGCAACCTGGCATGAGAGACGACATCCTTCGCGTGCTTCACGCTTGCTAATGTGCCCAGTCTCGGTCGGTAGAATATCTCCGCCACCAGACAGGACTTTCACTTCGCACTGAGCACAAGTTCCTCCGCCTCCACAAGCGGAAGAAACAAAAATTCCTTCCTCGGCAAGGGCGCTCATTAGTTTGCCACCGGCGGGAACACTGATCTCTTTCTGATCGTTGACGAGAATCTTAATATTGCCACTCGAAACGAGAAAGCTTTTCGCCAGTAAAATCAGTCCTACCAACGCAAGAACGACAAGTGTAAAGGTGGCAACGCCAAATATAATTTCCATAGCAACAGTTCAAATTCTTAAGATGAAAAGTAATCAGAGGTTCAGACCGGGCAAACTGAGTTCACAGTGGCCGACTAAATACCAAGGAACGCCTGAAATCCCAAAGCCATAAGACCGACGATAATAAACGTAATCCCTAACCCGCGAAGGCCGTGAGGAATGTCACTGTATTTCAATTTCTCTCGAATGCCGGCGAGGCCGATAATTGCTAACGCCCATCCAAAACCGCCACCAACCCCAAAAACAACGCTTTCGACGAAAGCATAATCTCGTTGTTGCATAAACAATGTTCCGCCGAGAATTGCACAGTTAACGGTGATCAACGGAAGGAAGATCCCGAGAGTGTTGTAGAGCGACGGAAAAAACTTATCGAGAGTCATTTCAAGGATCTGAACCATCGCCGCGATCACACCGATGAAACAAATCAGACTTAAAAACTCCAAATTGTATTTGGGGAGAAAGAGCGAACCTTCTTTGAGGAAAAGATTCAAAATCAATTGGTTGACCGGCACAGTAATCGCCTGGACGACGATGACAGCGATTCCTAAGCCAATTGCGGTTTTGACATTCTTGGAAACTGCGAGAAACGTGCACATTCCCAGAAAGTAGGCAAGTGCAAGGTTGTCGACGAAAGCCGAACGCAGAAATAATTCAATGAGATCAGTCATGGTTATGCTTCCTCCACCTGTTCTGGCTTCCAGGTTCTAAGCACCCAGATGAATATACCGATAATGAAAAATGCACTCGGTGAGAGTAGCATCAAACCATTGGGTTCGTACCAGCCGCCGGCGGATTGCTTTGTGAAAACTGTGAATCCAAAGAGGGTTCCACTTCCAAACAACTCTCGAAAGAACCCGACGACCATCAGAATAATGCTGTATCCGAGTCCGTTTCCAAGTCCATCGAAGAAACTGTCAGAGACAGAGTTTTTCATTGCGAAACCCTCGGCACGCCCCATCACGATGCAGTTCGTAATAATGAGACCAACGAAGACGGACAGTTCTTTGCTCAGCTGAAACGCGTAGGCTTTTAGAACCTGATCCACCAAAATCACAAACGACGCAATGATCGTCATCTGAACAATAATTCGAATACTGCTCGGAATTCTATCTTTGATCAACGCGACCGCTGCACTCGAGCAGGCTGTCACTGCGATAACCGCAAATGACATCGTGAGCGAAGTCGAGAGTTTTGTGGTGACCGCAAGTGCCGAGCAAATTCCTAGAATTTGCAGAGCAATTGGGTTGTTGTTGAAGATCGGGTCAAGCACCAGATCCTTGGCAGATGTTTTACTTGACATTGTTACCTCCGGCAGCAGCGTTGGTGTTGCTGCTGTCTTCATTTTTCATTTTTTCAATGTACGGGCCAAAACCTTTGGAACCCATCCAGAAATCGATCATGTTGGTGACGCCGTTGGAGGTGATTGTGGCACCTGAAAGTGCGTCGACGCCGTAGTCGTTGCCCGCTTTGTTACCTTTGATCACAGCCAGTTTGACTTCGCCGTCGTCGTAGATTTTCTTGTCTTTCCAAAGAGCTTTCCAGTCGGGGTTTTGAACTTCACCACCAAGACCGGGTGTTTCCGCCTGTTGGTAAAACGTGAGTCCCACGACCGTTTGGAAATCTGGTTTAACGGCAAGATAGCCCTGCATAAGGGACCACAGGCCGTTTCCTCGGACGGGAAAGACGTACAACTCAGGCTTGCCCTCGAGCGACTTCATGATAAAAACTTCTGAGTATTTTTCGCGGCTCTTGATCCCACAGAGGTCAGCTTTTTTGTCGAGCTTTTCGCTGAGCCCCTTTTCGGGATTCAATTTAGAAGCCCATAGCTGGTCGTACTCCTCACCAAGATTGACTTCCTTATCTTTGGCCTTGTTCATGGCATCCTGACACTCGACTTGAGCGTCGGCGCCTGTATCGAGGTCGATGATTTCGACATCGAACCGACTTTCAAAGACCTTCTTGATGCCACCGTCTTCTTTGATTTCTTCAGGCGTGAAACCACTGACCTGCAGAATGTTGTTTCGGCGATCACGTTGGGCATTCTCTAGCTGTAACGGGCGGAGCGTCACTGACGCCGCAGAAACAATGAGAGCACAAGTCAGACACAAAGTTGTCGCAACGAGAAAGGTATTCGGTAATGAGTCCTTGTTAAGCGGCATAACGGGCTGCCCTCCTCTTGATGTTTGCTTGGACAACGCACCAGTCAATGAACGGTGCAAAGACGTTGGCGAATAAAATTGCCAGCATGATTCCCTCAGGGAAGGCAGGGTTGATCGATCTGACGAGGACGGTCATGAAGCCAATCAAAGCTCCGTAGACCCATTTACCCTGGCGTGTCATTGATGCGGAGACCGGATCGGTTGACATAAAGACGGTGCCGAAAGCGAATCCGCCAATAACCATGTGCCACCACGGCAAGATATTAGAAACTTCGCCCCACGATTCTGTGGTGGGAAGTAGGTAAAGTAAAAATGAGAATGCACTCATTCCAAGCACTACGCCCGACATGATTCGCCATGAGCCAATCTTGGTGAATATCAGGAAGGCCGCTCCGATGAGACAGGCCAGTGTTGACGTTTCGCCCATCGAGCCGTGAATGTTGCCGATGAAGAAGTCAAACCACGAAGAGTTCATGGTGGCGACGGTTGTTCCGATCGCGGCGGCACCAGGCAATGCGACTTCGCCAAGAACAGTTGCGCCGGAATAGCCATCAACGGCAGTCCAGACTGAGTCGCCACTGATCTTCAGCGGATACGCGAAGTACAAGAACGCCCGTCCCGTCAGTGCAGGGTTTAAAAAGTTTCGGCCAGTTCCGCCGAAAATTTCTTTACCCACGATCACACCAAACGCAATGCCGACAGCAACTTGCCAGAGTGGAATTGTTGGAGGGAGTGTGAGTGGGAAAAGCATTCCTGTGACCAAGAATCCTTCGTTAATCTCATGTTTTCTGATAACGCTGAAGATCACTTCGCAGTTACCGCCAACCGCCATGCAGACGATGTAGACAGGTAGAAAGTACAGAGCACCATGAAGCGTGCAACCAAGCAGGCTGCCGAAGCTTAAAAACGACCCGGGCGAACTGCACATGTTGTTCGAATCTAGAATTCCAAACCACTGGAGGACATCGAAACGCCAGTTGCCGCTCCAGATGGCATCGAACAGTGTCGCGCTGGTTGGAACTACCTGGCCTTCGGAGATTAAAAGTTGAGCCTGGTATCCGGTATTGTACATCGCCATGAAAATACAGGGGATCAAAGCGACGATGACCATTGTCATCATCCTCTTCAAATCGATGGCGTCCCGAACCTGAGTTTGTCCGTGGGTAACTTCCCCTGGAGTGTAGAGGAAAGTGTCGTTCGCTTCATAAAGCGGGTAAAGCTTTTCCAGCTTCCCACCTTTGTGAAACAGTGGTTCGACCTTGTCTAATAATTTTCTCAACATCGTGCGTCTATCCCTCTTTCTCGATAAGGGTCAGGTTCTCACGCAAAACAGAACCATATTCATACTTGCCAGGGCAAACGAAGGTGCAAAGTGCTAAGTCTTCTTCGTCCAACTCTAAACATCCCAACTGTTGTGATTCTTCTGTGTCTCCGCTTAGCAAAGCTCGGAGCAACTGGGTGGGTAAAATGTCCAACGGCATCACCCGTTCGTAGGCACCTACAGGTACCATCGCGCGTTTGCTGCCGCCGGTACTCGTGGTGAACGGAAACAGCTTGCCTTTTAACCAGGAACCACCGTAAATATTGGTGACCGAAAACTTGTCAAAACCAGGTTTCTGCCAGCCGAGGAACTCCCGGTGGTTACCCTCTTCGAGGATTGAAATCTGATTATGGAACCGGCCCAAATAGTTCTTCGTTGGCTCTGATGCCCGACCCGATAAGACCGAACCGGAAACAACACGAGAGTTGTCAAGTTCAGGCGTTGAGGCCGAGATGCAATCGTCAAGACACGCACCGAGTCTGACTTTGTACAAGCCCGGTGAGGAAGTTCGCGGTCCACCAATGGCGACGACTCTCTCAGTCATCAATTGCCCGGTTGTAAACAGGTGGCCAATTGCGATCACATCTTGATAACCGATTTGCCAAACAGTTTTGTTTTCGCTAACTGGATCCACCAAATGAATGTGGGTACCAGCCAATCCCGCAGGATGGGGGCCTTTGAATTGTTTAAATTCAACGTCCGGTATTTCACTGCCGGGAACCCGCGAATCGTCGCGGGTGCAAACGTAGGTTTTTCCAAGGGTGAGTTGGTTGATGATCGTCAAACCACTCACGAATAATTCGGCGTTGTCTGCAATGACCAGTTCGGGTTCAGCCGAAAGTGGATTCGTGTCAGTCGCTGTCACGAAAATCGAATGAGCTTCGCTGCCCAATGCAGGTGTCCGACTGAACGGCCGTGTCCGGAACGACTGCCACATCCCAGAGTCGACTAATTGTTTCTCGATTGCCTCTTTGGGGATAGATTGAAGATCTTGAAAGCTTTCAAAAATCTCCTGATCGTCGCCGTCGAGGTCGATTTCGATCGACTCGAATTTCCTTTTCGCACCACGATTGATCGCCTTGACGGTGCCACACCCAGGGGAGGTGAAAATAACCCCTGGTGTTTTCTTGTCGGCGAAAACTGGTTGCCCAAGTTTCACTCGATCTCCAACAGACACCAGCATCGTTGGTCTCATCCCGACGTAGTCGTCAGCAATAATTCCAACCGATTTAACGTCTGCACTACCGCCAATGTCTTGGACTGGCTTTCCCTCAATTGGAAGATCCAATCCGTTTTTGATTTGATAAACCATTATTTTGCTTTGCACGCGTGAAGTCACTGCAGGTGATTTAAAACCTGCAAAATTAGGTTGCCGCGAGAATTATGACATCGTGAAATTTTTCACAGGGTTTTCCCGTAAAAATACCTACTACAAGAACCATTTACTGCACTTGAAGTTAACAGGAACTCGTGGCTTTTTCGCGATAATCAACAGTAAGAACAAAATGGTATTGAAATTACGAAAAACCGCAATCGCAGAATCGCTCAATTTGCCTTTAAATTTTGATAGTGAAGAACGATTTGGTAAATCCCAAACGGAAATATCGCCACATCGTAAGGCCCCATATCGGCCTCCTGGCGAAGAGTGAATTCCATTGATCGTTTAAACGGCAATGATGGAGCGTTTTCTGCCAAAGGCGGGTTTTAGCGTGGGTCATCTTTCCGCACGCTGACGGCCTGTTATCGGTTTTAAAATAGGGGCATTAGCAGGTTTTGGGTGGTTGCGAAAACGTGCATTTCGTTACTGAGCAATGGCGTTTTTCCAATATCGGCGGTCGTTTCCTTGATTTGACGGTTATTCGGTTTTCAACGGGGTTCGGTAAATCAAGGGCAGGGCAGTCGACTTTAAATAAAGAGACTGGTTTTCGGGTCGGGATCTGTTTTAAGAGGGGTAATATTCCGAGATTGCATTGTAGTGAACAAATGTATAAAATTTGGCGATCATTCAAGGAGCAGGAAATGTTGCAAGAGAAGTTAACGAAGCGTCAGCAAACCATTTTTGATTACATACGAAACTGTATCGAGGAGCGTGGTTACGGGCCAACGATCCGAGATATTGCCGAAGAAATGGGGTTCCGATCTCCTAACGGTGTCATCTGCCACCTCACGGCTCTTCAGAAAAAGGGTTTGATCAATCGAACGAACAATCAATCGCGCTCCATCGTGTTGACGGACGAAGTCAACGAAGAGTTGAAGGGATTGCCGCTTGCCGGTCGGGTCGCCGCGGGTTCATTGATGGAAGCTGTGGAGCAAACAGAGCGGATTGATGTCGGATCAATGTGGCCGAAGAAGGGAACGTATGTCCTCGAAGTTGAGGGCGATTCAATGATCGATGCTCAGATTGCTCCGGGAGACTATGTGATTGTGAAACGTCGGCAGACGGCAAATAAAGGTGATATCGTCGTCGCACGCACGTCCGAGGGCGATGCAACGCTCAAGTACTGGTTTCCCGAAAAGAATCGGGTTCGCTTGCAGCCTGCCAACAAAACGATGAAACCGATCTACTCGCGTGATGTCAAAGTCATTGGTGTCGTCATTGGCGTCGTCCGCAATCTTCGCTAGGTTCCATCTCAGATCGAAACAAAACAAAGTCCAGGATTCCCTGTTCGTTTTTTTAAACTCAGGCCGATTGAGATTGCGAGGTCGATTTTGGCCGATAGAACCACAACAGTGCTGCCGCAATGATTGAGGCGACGGCTCCAACGAGAATCGGATATTGCGGAGAGAGTCCGGCTAAGATGCCTCCGCAGAAGCAGAGCAGGGCAGATCCGAGAACGCGCACTGAATGAGAGACCCCAAGCATACGGCCTTGAGCATCGGCAGGTGCGGTATCGGAGAGCAAGGCCGACATGTTGGTGGTTGCGAGGGCCATCGCCGCTCCAACGCAGGGCAAAATCAAGCACAGCCACCACCATTGGTTGGGCAGGATTTCGAGAATCAGTAAACCGGACAGAGCAACGGCACAAATCGCCGTTATAGCTCGTGGCGTTCTGCCTTTACCTACTGGTTTCACAAGTAACCACTGGGTCATCACCATGGAAACGCTGGTATAGGAAAGCAGCCAACCGACGTGCGAAGAGGTGAATTCCCATTTTTGAACAAAGTAGACGGGATTGAATTGAAAAACAAAATCAATTCCGAGATACAAAAAGAAATTGACGATCAGCAACGCTCGAAACGGTGCTAACTTAAACGCCTCTCCCATTTCAAGAAACCCGCGAGTTAAATGGACACCGTCTGATTCAGCTTTTGAGGGCGCAGAATTTGGGAAACGCCAAAGAATCAATCCGGTGCAAAGTAGGCAAACCACTGCGGCGACATAAAATGGCAGTGAATAAGAGGCCCAGGAAAAGTAATTCTGATCCGCGAGATGGCCGCCGATGACCGGTGCAAAGACATAGGCGAGGCTGCTGGCCATGTAAATTAACCCAAATCGACGGGATTTTTCCGGCCCCGTTGAAAAGTGGGCGACCTCGGCTTGGGCTAAGACGAGTAGAACGCCGACAAAACCAAGAAAAAACTGCCCAGCCACGATGATCCAGAACTGGTCAACCGAAATCGACCAAGCAATCGCGAGGTTTCCGATTGCCGTGATCCCCATTGCAGCGGCGAGCACCAATTTTCGACCAAATTTATCTGACAATTGTCCGAGAATAGGCGAGCCAAAAAATTCGCCAACTCGGAAAACGGCCATGGCGACACCGAGCAAAAATGCTCGCGTTGCCGGAGAAGTATCCGCAGAAAGGACTCCGTGATCTTGAGGGTGGAGGAACATTGGTGAGAGGACAGGAGAGACCAACGCGCCAGCGAAGAAACCCAAAAACACGAGCACATAAATCAAGCCCATCAGTTTTGATCCTTAAATATTTGACTTGCCGGTGCAGAAAGACGTTTTCGTAGTGACGGCATCTTAAGGAATAGACGACACGACGGCTATCAGAGGTGTTGGAGTGAGAAACAGTCAGAAGCGAAGTTCCCCGGGCTACCTCAGTACAATTCCCAACGACTTACGTTGGTTTCGGTACCTCGAGTGCGAAAGCGGACTCTGAACCGTCCGAAGGTATCAATCTGCGGGTAATTAAGCCTGCCGGCTGTTTGAACGACCATCATCAGACTGTTTGGCTCGACTTTGAACCGGCTAAATTATCAGAAGCCCGTCTATGGCGAGTCCGGCAAGCACCTCAAGCGAGCTTGTATCTGGGCGAGGTGTCGCCAAGTTTGAAGTCCCGAGCGGTAAGCAGCCGGAGCCCTTTTTTAGCTTGCCCCGAGCGAATCCAGAACTAAGGATGTCGAAATGGTAAAGCCTGTCGAGGAAAACGAAGCCCTAGAGTGTGATTTTCTTACGATCTGAGCGAACGCTACTCAGTTGGTCGAAAAGCTATTGGTTAGGCCACCAAAGTTGCGAGGTTTTTAGGTTTAGAAAAAACCAAAAGCGTAAATCAGCGCAAAAAAAACGAAGGGTTTCAGCTCGCCGCTACTGAAACCCTTCTAAAATTGGCTGTCCGATTATGGAATAAATCCCTATCGGAGACCCACAGCCATTAAACTCATCGACAATCGAGCAACGATTTTTAAGAAAAAAGTAAAATGGATGCTTAATCCGCTACAACTGGAAAAGTCTATCGCTAAATTATAGGTATCTCGGATTAAATTCCTGTTTAAACTCATCAATCAATGTTGGAGCGTTGAATGATCTCGGACGGATCGTCAAAGGAAGACGTATTGGACACGCCTAAATCAACCAATTACCCATTTTCTGATCGAAAACCAGCCAAGTTAGCTTTAGAAGACGGAACTGTCTTCGAAGGTTTTGCATTTGGAGCGACGGGGACCTGTGATGGGGAAGTCGTTTTCAATACCTCGATGACGGGATATCAGGAAATATTGACTGATCCCAGCTATCGTGGCCAAATCATTACTATGACCTACCCAGAGATGGGTAATTACGGGATTAATGAAGAGGATGTCGAGAGCCGATGTCCCCATTTATCGGGCTTCATTGTGCGGAATGTCAGTCGAGTGGCAAGTAACTTTCGCTCTTCATCCAGCCTCCAGGATTATCTGGAAAAGCACGGAATTGTCGGGATTTCTGATATCGATACGCGGGCGCTTGTCCGGAAAATTCGAAGTGCGGGTGCACTCAAAGGAGTGATTTCATCCGTGGAGCTCGATAACAGTAGGCTGATTGAAATGGCCAAATCGAGCCTTGGCCTGGTTGGAAGGGATTTGGTAAGCGAAGTTCTTCCTGATCAACCGGTTAACTGGGAAACACATTTGAGCAAATGGTGGGATACGAGAACAAACGCGCCAGCGCCCCAGGCTCCTGATGCAGATGCTCCTCATGTCGTGGCGCTTGATTTCGGAATGAAGTGGAACATCGCTCGGCATTTATTTAATCAGGGATGTCGCGTGACCGTTCTTCCGGGAACTGCGACCGCGGACGAAGTGATGGCACTGAATCCAGATGGAATTTTTCTATCCAACGGGCCGGGTGATCCGGAGCCGCTTCAATACGCCATCGATACGATCGCTAATTTGATTGGCAAGACGCCGCTTTTTGGGATTTGTCTTGGTCATCAGTTGTTCGCACTCGCATGTGGTGCGAAGACGGTGAAAATGAAATTCGGGCATCGTGGTGCCAACCAGCCAGTCATTGATGAGAAAACGGGTAAGGTTGAAATCACCTCTCAAAATCACGGATTCGTTGTCTCTAAAGATGACTTCCCTGCTGACTTGGAAGTGACTCATTTAAATTTGAATGACAATACGATCGCTGGTTTAAAGCACAGCGTCCATCCTGCTTTCAGTGTGCAGTATCACCCGGAAGCGTCGGCAGGTCCGCATGACAGCCAGTATCTGTTTGGCCAGTTCAAGGAATTGATCGATACAAATCGTGTCGCGAATTAGGTCTTAGAATTTCGTTTTTCCGGCGTCACAGCGGCGGTGCAATTCATTGCGGATCTCAATTGACGCTTTTTCGACTTCCTGATTTCTTGCAGTCGTGAATCGATTGTTGAGCACAACTTGGTTTCAGTCGTGCTTAATCTAAATTGTTATAAAACCATCTCAACGAGCCGTAGAGGCCGAGCCGATCTTCCGTCGGATGCGGTTGACGAGCTGGCGATTCAACTACCTAAAAGAACTTTTGACATGTGGGTCGTTTAGTACGACTAATCCCCAGATTCCAAACGGAATTCCCAATAAACAGCAGGGTGAAATACAGGGAATCATCGCAAGAATGGCGGTTGTAAAAGCGAAGCCGTAGGACTGAAGTTTCATCATCTTGAGGCATCCAAAGATAATCACGCCACCACCAATGAGTCCTATTAGGCCTTGGGCGATTCCAAAAATACCTTGACCCATTAAGGAAGCAAACTCGGCGGGGGCGGGTTGGTCCGCCGCCGCCATCAAACCTAATCCCAAAATGTTCAATGCAAGACCGAGGAGTGCCAGAAGAACGCCGATAATTGTGGAAATTAGCATTCCCAAGGCAGGTCCTTTTACTTTGTTAGATGCGGAGGCTCCACCCCCTTGAGGTGGCATTCGTCCGGGAGTACTTGGTTGCGATTGGTAAGGATTTTGGGACATTGGCTTGTCTTCGAAACGTTTAAAGTAGAGATTTTTTAGTTGAACTGTCGGAATATCGCAGGTGGCAGTGTGATTGTCAAATATTCCGACCTAAGCCAATTAAAAATTCCTTGTTTTAGCATGGTCCGGCTCCGATCGATTGGCCCGGGTTCCATCTTTAATTACCTGTTGAGTACCGTTTGTACTTTGAGCCTGAGCACGGGGTGAAATTTCGCGAGGGCGAGTTGGTTCGGATCGCGAAATTCGCTTGACTAGGCAAGCTTGCACCAATGAAAATGCTTGATTAACGCTGTAGCTCTAACAGGTGTAATCCTAGAAGTAACCACGCCGGTGTCAGAACTAAGCTAACCAAAGATGTCGCTAAGCAGACTTGAACCGCTACGTTCGGTTTGCCACCGTAGTGCTTCGCCAACACGATTGGGAAAATTGCCGCTGGCATTGCAGCTTCAACCACCAAGACACGCTGTAGTTCTTGGGAACCGGTCAACAAGGCGGCGACGGCAATAAACGCGAGGGGCATGATGGCGAATCGAACCAACAGGGATCCGAAAATTACTTTTGGTTGCAGCTGTAGTTTATGACTGGAAATTACACTCGCGAGAGTCGCTCCCACGAGAACGAGACTGATTGGGATCGTGCAATTTCCGAGATCGAGGATAGCTTTTTGAGCAACCGATGGAATCCAGTGATGGAAGTCAGTGAAGTTCAGCAAAAGTCCGGCGATGATTGCAATGGTTGGGCCATTAATTAAACGTTTCATGGCGCCTTTGGCAGTTCCGCTCAACAAGACGATGCAAACGGTCCACATTGCCAATTCAAGCCCTAGATTGTGTACGAATAGCACGCCTAAGGTTTGGTCCGCGACGTCTGGAAAAAGACCTGCAATTAACGGGATTGGAATGAAGCCGTAATTTTGGAGCGCAGTCGAAACGGAAAAAGTATTCAGCCCATCTTTTTTCTCAATTTTGAATCCGACCCCAACCAGGCGAGATAGAAACAGGCCTGTTAACGTCAGCAAAAAACCGGCTGTCAGCGCGATAAAAACAACAGACAACTGCTGCAGGCTTTCGTTGCCAGGTATTTTAGTGAGAATAAAGCAGGGATAGAGGACGTTGACCACCAAGCGAACGATGCTTTTTTCGGCTTCTTCAGTAATGACCCCGAGTTGCCGCGTTAAATAACCGACACCGACCATCAGAAAAACAGGCAGGGTGTGAATTAGTATTTCTAGGAAATTCATAAACGTAAGGAGCTTACTACGAGTTGGATTGGCTGTGGTTAATCTCGCCGAGTCGACGAACTAGAATCTAACCCGTTTGCCATGTCCGCCACATTAAATGGTGACATCGTTCGCCATTATCGGTCGTTGTGCTGATTTGTCGAGAGCCTGAGTTCTGCCATGACTGGAGAGTGGTCAGAAGGGAATTTTCCCTCCCGGTTGGTCCGAATGATCGATGCCTGAATGACGTTAACATTTGGCTGAACAAAAACGTAATCTATTTTTTTACCGTCCGAACGACCCTCAAATCCACCACCGGTGCCGACCATCTTTTCATTTGGGTGCAGTTTGCGAAAAGAGTCGACAACTTGAATTGGGCTTGCCGGTAATTGTGTTGATTTGCCTTTGAGGTACAGGATTACTGGATTGCTTTCATCAGCGTTAAAATCACCGGTGACCAGAAAGGGATCCTGGTGTTCCCTAGTGCTAATCCGCTTGGCAATCAGTTGCGAAGACTTCATTCGGGCGTTTTGAGATTGGTGATCAAAATGGGTGTTGTAAACATAAAAACATTGAGACGTCTTGTTAACTTTTAGGCGAACCCAAGTGCAAACACGCAAATAGCGATTGCCCCAATGTCGAGATTTGACCTCGGGTGTGTCGGATAACCAAAACGTGCCGGATTCCAATTTGGTAAATCGGTCGCCTCGGAAAAGAATAGCGGAGTATTCACCTTTTTCTCCTCCGTCCCTGCCTTCGCCAGCCTCTTCAAACTCCGGCAGTTGTTTGCGAAGGTCGTCCAGTTGGAATCGAAAAGCCTCCTGCAAGCCGACAACATCGAGCTTCGCATCTCGGATTATATCCGCAGCGAATTCTTTTCGATGTTTCCAACTGTTGTCACCATCATTGGCCCGACCGTTTCGAATATTAAAACTCATGACGCGAAGATTGGTGGATTTGTTGGGGGCAGTTTGTTGAGCAACAGCCTCGCCGGACCCGGCATTCAAAACAAAGACGATCGAAAAAACGATCCGCAGCGCACCGCTACAGGTTGCTAACCATGATTTTCGAGAAGTGAGATCAGTCTTTAAAGAACGCTTGGATTGAGGCATCATGGTATTTTCGGAAGAAGAATTTCTGCTGGTTGCTTTCGGAACGGTTTTAATCTGAGACTCGGATTCTAGCAGTTCGGCAATGTCGATGCGGCTGACACTTCGTTGACTACAAAAAAATTTGCATCAAACTCTTCCTGAAAAGCAGATCGAGTGAAGGGCCCCGCCGAAGGTTCAGCGATGCTTACGTTGGAAACGTTTTGGCAGAATCGCATTCGAAAAATGAGCGCTCAGACTCGGTGCTGCATTGTTGTCTTTGAAGAATAGAGGACTTGGGGGGAACCGAACCCCTACAGTGACGCTTGCCAACGTGCCGCTGTTGATTTGTCTGTAAATCGAAAAAGCTCTCGACAAGCAAATGCCGAGAGCCAGTTTAAAGATATGAAACCAATCTTGTTCGAATGTTCGATCAATAACTCAAACGAAAATTACTTATCTCAACCCTAGACTGGAATCGAGCATTACATGTTGATTTCGAAACCTTTTCGGTTTTCACGAGATAGGAATGAGTTGGCTTGTTTGTCACCAATCACCTCACGCTTGTTAGGGTCCCAATCGAGTGGTCGCCCTAAACGCATCGCGATATTGGACAAATGACAGATTTCTAGCATTTGATTGTGGGTCCAAACATCCGAGATGGGTTCTACCTTGTTATTGATTGCTTCGATGAAATTGAGCGTATGGTTTTCCGGCACGGGACCACCGTAAACATCTTCAACGGCGTTGGCTGGGAGTGGATTGTTAGCCAGATCCTCAACAGGCTTGCCAACGATTTTTCCTCGGTTTACGAAGAACCTTCCTTTGGTGCCCTCGAACAGGATGCCATTATCACCTTCGTTGGTAATTAAAAGTTCAACTCCATCAAGCATGTCCACTTTAATGTTGTATTGGATTGCGATGTCATACTTATCATCGACCAGTGGATAGCCATTCTTGTCGTACTCGACATCGAATTTGTAATCGACGGGCGTAACTTTTTTAGCCCGCATTTGAACCGACGCTCGATCGTCGGAACCGTTGTTTTTGGGAGAAAGTGCCCAGCAAGCGATGTCGACGTGATGAGCACCCCAGTCGGTTAGTTTGCCACCAGAATAGGCGTGCCAATTACGAAACGCATAGTGACAGTTGCTATAAAGTGGAACGCCTCCGCCGTACCCCTTTCGCATTTCTGGAAGCGCCCGGTAAGCAACCTTTGGAGCTGGTCCAAGCCATTTGTCCCAGTCCATCTCTGCAGGAACTGGAGCTTCGGGGATGACAGGGGAGGGGCCGAAACCGCCAATCCCACAAGTTACCTTTTTCACTTTTCCAATGCGGCCGGCCCTAACCAACGCGATGGCTTGCAAGAACCGCTCGTTACACTCGCTTCGCTGCATGGTTCCGACTTGGAATGTGCGACCGGTTTGTGACTTGATCTTTTCGATCAACTTTCCTTCATCGATTGTCAAGGTTAAAGGTTTTTCGCAGTAGACATCCTTACCGGCCAACATCGCCTCGACGGCGATCTTCGTATGCCAGTGGTCTGGCGTCGCAATCATGACCGCATCGATGTCTTTACGATCTAAAATACGTCGGTAGTCACTGTAGGAATCAGGTTTTTTACTCTGACGCTTTTCCAGGTTAACGACGTTGGTGCCAAGCACTTTAGAATCCACGTCTGCCAACGCAGCAAAATCGGCAAACTTTGTCGATTTGTTGGTGATTGCGACACCTTGGTTCCGCAGTCCAATGGTTGCGAATACCGGACGATCGTTAGGTGAGTTAAAACCGAAAACGCGTTGGGTTGATAGGAAGCCGCCTGTCGCCAAACCGGCCGCAAGGGTTCCCTGGACAAATTTTCGACGCGAAAGTTTTTGTTTATTTTGCATAGCTATATAATTTTGGGTTAATGGTTTAGCCGACCAGAAATTGAATGGTCAGGGCAACTGCCGCTGGCCAACGGGAGGTCGGTCATCCGTTTTAGGTAATTGAATAACGAAGAGGCCAATTAATTACGGGGAAAATACTGGAACGTAATTGAGTGGCATTTGGAGGATGATACATCCCATCGCCGCTCCAAATTCAGCACCGGCTTCACTGGAACGCCAAGAACCTTCTGCCGTTTGGTTCTTCATCAACTGGTTTCTGATAAGTGGATACCACTCGTCCCAGGGTTTGCCTCCGGCATGCCACATCGCCTGAACGGCGTAATAGTTGGAGTAGAAGTAATGGCCGCCACCTTGCTGGGCACCATTTGGTTTGAACTTCATTAAATAGGCGATCGCCTTTTCAACCTGTTCGCCTTCGTAAATTCCAGCGCTGTACAGCGAGGTGACGCCGGCAGCGGTCATCGCGAACGTCGTGTGTCCGCCTTGCATGGTGTAGCGGAAACTTCCGTTTGGGTTTTGGCTTTTTTTGACGTATTCGATACATTTTTTTCGAACTTCGTCCGGGACATCAATTCCCGCATCCCGAGCCCCTCGTAAGCCCATGATTTGGCAAACCGTGATGGAGAGATCAGCGTCGCTCTTGGTGGGTTGGTAACGCCATCCGCCTTGGTTGTTTTGACTGTTACAGGTTAGCTCGACAGCCTTGCGTAGCTTGTCGCCAATCTCACGTTTCCGCGTCATCCCATAGGCCTGGGAAAGAAATAACATGCTGAAGCCATGGCCGTACATGTTTTCTCTCGCTCCACCGTCGCGTGTTGCGATGTATCCGGTTTCTCGAACATTTTTCAAAACATACTCGACGCACATGTCGATCGATTTTCCGAACTTGCCCAACCCGGGCATATGTCCGCCGCACATCATGGCCAGTCCGCCCAACGAGGCTGTGGCTACGCCGGAAGAAATTCCGCTGTTACTAAATGCTCCTCGGTTACGACCAGATTTGACTTGGCTGCGAAGTAAGAAATCGAGACCTTTATCGATAGATTTTCGCGCGGGAGCTACGAGCTCGGCGGGTGATTTTTCTGTCTTTGAATCTTTTCGATCCCTCGGCCACGGTGGTGTCGCGGCCCCTGGAATCACTGGGATCGCCAACGCGCCAAGGCCGGCAGCGGCGAGGCGGTGAAAAGATCGCCGATCGATTTCTCCTGAGTTGGAAGTCTGAGTCGGAGGCGTTGCCGGAGATTTTCCTTGGCTGCCGCGATTTCCAATTGGTCGTCTCATCGTGCTACCCTTATTAGTTATGTCCCTTGTATTCTAGTCTTTTGCCTAAAATACGTCAAAAGCAAAGTAAATTCCCACCTGATTTTGAACGATCGGCCCCACCACCCATTTTGACCGACTTAGGTTGGGCAATTTTAGTCGGTCGGTTGTAGGGAGGATTGGAATATAGATTTTCACCATTACCCCATAAATTTATCAGGTACCCGAATAGGTTGACCGTAGGTTCCGCTTGCCGATAAATTGTTGGTCTGACAGCTAACATAAAACGGGATCGAAGGCTAGAATTGGCGAAGTTTCGGCGTGTCGAAACACTTTGCTGCTCCCGGAATATCGCGATTTAGGCGTTTGGTAGGCCTGACGGATGGATCGAATCGGGGCATTTCAAAATTGAGACGCCTGAGAACGAATATTATTAGACAATCTGGCTTAAGTAGACGCCGAATAAAAAACGCCCCTACAGCTTCGCGTTGACTAAAACGCAATAAGGACTCAAAGATGACAGCATCAACTGATGTTCAGGAAATAACAATAGATACGATCCGCACCCTTTCCATGGATGCTGTCCAGGCGGCCAACAGCGGCCATCCGGGTACACCCATGGCTTTGGCTCCTGTTGCCTATTCACTGTGGTCAAATTTCCTGAATTATGATCCAGCCAATCCGAATTGGGTTGCCCGTGATCGTTTTGTGCTTTCCTGTGGGCACGCTTCCATGTTGCTTTACTCGCTGATCCACCTTGCCGGTGTTGCCAAAACGGACGAGTCCGGAAACCCAACAGATGGATTGGCAATCTCGTTAGACGACATCAAGAACTTTCGACAAATCACAAGTCCTTGTGCTGGGCACCCTGAATACGGGTACGCCGCGGGTATCGAGACCACCACGGGCCCATTGGGGCAAGGTTTGGGCAACAGCGTCGGTATGGCGATCGCTGGAAAATGGTTGGCAGCGACATACGACAGGCCAGGTTTCGAGCTGTTTGGTTTTAATACCTATGCAATTTGCAGTGACGGTGATGTGATGGAAGGCATTGGTTGCGAGGCGGCGTCGCTGGCCGGGCATCTGAAGTTGTCAAACCTGTGCTGGGTCTATGACGACAATGAAATCACAATCGAAGGTCGAACGGAATTGGCATTTAGCGAAGACGTTCCTGCACGATTTGAAAGCCTAGGTTGGCAAGTAATCACGGTAACCGACGCCAATGACATGGCTAGTTTAGACGCTGCCTATGCCAAGTTTTTAGAAACAGACGACCGCCCAACCTTGATTGTATTAAAGAGTATCATTGGTTTTGGGGCGCCTAACAAACAAGATACTTCCGGGGCTCATGGATCGCCGCTGGGTGAGGAAGAGATCGCGTTAGCGAAAGAGAACTATGGATGGAAACATGAAAAGTTTGCAGTTCCGGTCGAAGCCACTGATGATTTTAGAGCGAAATTGGGTGGAAGAGGCGGCAGTGCTCACGCTCAATGGACTGAGAAATACGCGTCTTACGCAGAGGCGTTTCCGACCGAATTCAAGGAATTAGAAACCTTGTTTGCCGGTAAACTTCCCGAAGGTTGGGAAACGTCAATCCCTGAATTCGAGACCGATTCCAAAGGAATGGCGACCCGCGTTTCATCGGGTAAAGTTTTAAATGCCGTGGCTTCCGCGGTACCAAACTTTATTGGCGGATCGGCCGACCTTGCGGGGTCTAACAAATCGAACAATGACGATCCCGCTGCCGGGCACTTTAGCGGTTCTGATTTCAGTGGTAAGAATTTCCATTTTGGAATTCGAGAGCACGCGATGGCCGCCATCGGCAATGGAATGTCGCTGTGTGGTATTCGCCCCTACGTAGCAACGTTCTTCGTATTTACGGATTACCTCCGTCCGTCGCTTCGGTTAAGCAGCATCATGCACCAACCGGTCATGTACATCATGACGCACGATTCGATTGGATTGGGAGAGGATGGCCCAACTCACCAACCAGTTGAGCATTTGGCGGCCTGTCGCGCGATTCCGAATGTGCTGGTAATGCGACCGGGAGACGCCAACGAAGTTGCGCAATGTTATCACGCTGCTTTGGCAGATTCAAAACGACCATCGGTGTTAGTGCTTAGTCGGCAAAACTTGCCGACATTAGATCGCTCCCATTATCAAAGTGCCGAAGGTGCGACCCGGGGCGGCTATACGCTACTCGATACCGATGGCACGCCGGACGTAATCCTCATGGGCACGGGAAGCGAAGTTCAATATTGCCTGGAGGCGGCGGAAAAACTGGCCGCCGAAGGAACCAAAGCGAGAGTTGTCAGTATGCCCTGTTGGGAACTGTTTGATGAGCAATCGGCGGAATATCGGGAGTCGGTGTTGCCGTCTGCCGTGAGTCGCCGCGTCGCAGTTGAGGCAGGAATAAAAATGGGCTGGGAGCGATACCTTGGCGCAGGTGGAGCTTTCGTTGGAATGGATTCATTCGGCGCCTCAGCCCCCGCTGAGTTACTGTACGAACACTTCGGCATCACAGCCGACGGAATTGTGGCTAAGGTTAATTCTCTTTGATTAACTTGGTTCGCTGAAACACGGAACGACCAACATTTGAATGCTCGCCGATGAAAGATTTCGGTTAAAGTGCGTGTTGGGTTAAACTTATTGGTCAATCTGTGTTTTAAACAAACCCGCGTCGGACCAAATCGGTTGCGGCGTTTTTGGGTCACGGATAAGATGCAAACTTCTAGGTTACTTGTAGCGAAAGGCAGACAGATGAACTTTGGGATTCCCGATTTTATGAGCACGCTAACCCGCGTTTCGATTGCACTTGCGATGCTTCCCTTGTTGATGGGAACCTTGGTCGCCGACGAAGGAATGTGGCTGTTTAACGATCTGCCGATCAAGCATCTAAAAGATAAGTACGGTTTCACTCCGACTCCAGAGTGGTCGGAGCACGTCATGAAATCATGTGTTCGATTCAATGTCGGTGGCTCAGCTTCGTTTATTTCCAGTAATGGTTTAGTGCTCACCAACCATCACGTTGGGTCTGATACGCTTTTTAAACTGTCTAATGAGGAAAACGATTATTACAACGACGGTTTCCTGGCCAAAAATTTCGGTGAAGAACTAAAAGCCCCTGATCTCGAGCTAAACCAGCTGCTCAACATTAAGGACGTGACGGCACAGGTAAACGCAGCGGTTACCCCGGGGTTGTCGGCAGCGGAGGCTGCGAAAGCACGGCGGGCGGCGATTGCAAATATTGAAAAGCAAGCCACTGATGAATCGGGTCTACGTTCGAACGTCGTGACATTATACGGCGGGGGGCGTTATCACCTTTACCAATATAAAAAATACACGGACGTTCGCCTTGTTTGGTCACCGGAAGCCAACGCGGCGTTTTTCGGCGGTGACGCTGACAATTTCGAGTATCCTCGGTATTGCTTGGACGCCTGTATTTTCAGAGTGTACGAAGATGGAAAACCAGCCAAGATCGAGCATTTTCTCAAATGGTCTCCGAATGGGCCTGCCGACAAAGAGTTAGTTTTTGTTGCGGGTAACCCGGGTCGGACCAGCCGAATTTTCACGGTCGCGGCGCTGAAGCATCAACGGGACGTTCGCCTGCCTTATATTCTTGACTTCATTCGTCGACGTGAGGTTCTGCTTCAGCAGTTTGCCCTTCAAGGCAAAGAATCTGCCCGACGTGCACACGATGGTTTGTTCGGATTCCAGAATGCAAGAAAAGCACGAATGGGAATGTTGCAGGGGCTCCAAGACCCCGCTGTAATGAGTGCTAAAGAGCAAGCAGAAGCCAATCTGCTGGCTAAGATCGAGGCAGATCCAAAACTTCGCAAATACGCGGGTGCTTGGGAGAAAATTGCCGATGTCCAAAAGCGAAGAGCAGCGACACAAGGAATGGGAGTCAATTTGAATGAGCAGTTATTCAATCTGGCCCAGCAGTTAGTTCAGATGGCCGAGGAAGATAAAAAGCCATCAGCGGAACGTATGCCGGCTTACCGGGATTCAAATCGTGCTTCTTTGGAACAGCAGTTGTTCTCAACGGCTCCGGTTTACAAGGATCTCGAGCAGGTAATTATTTCGGATCTGATCAGCCGAATGGTTGAAAGGCGTGGCGGCGATGACGAGCTTTGCCAAAAAATCCTTGCTGGGAAAAGCCCCATCGATCGTGGAGAAGAACTAATTAGCGGCACGAAACTGGACGATCCAGAGTTTCGAAAAACGTTGGCCGCAGGAGGCTCAAAAGCCATTGAAGCGTCGACCGATCCGCTTATCCAATTGGCGCGAATGGTGGATTCAGAAGTTCGGGCGGAGCAGTTGGCGGGCGATGAATTGGCTGAAATCGAGCGACAAGCCTACGCTCAAATTGCCGAGGCTCAGTTTGCGACTCAAGGAACTTCGACGTATCCCGACGCAACGTTTAGCTTGCGTTTGGCATTTGGACCTGTTCTAGGATACACCGAAAAGGGGAAAGAAATCCCTTCGATGACGAACTTTGGTGGAGCCTTCCAACACGAAGCCGCCCATGCTGGACAGGAATATTTCGACCTTCCAAAGAGTTGGCACGTGGCTCGCGATGCAAAAAAGATCGACCTCGCTACGCCGTACAACTTTGTTTGCACAGCCGACATCATCGGTGGAAATTCTGGTAGTCCTGTCATTAACGAAAAGATGGAACTAGTCGGACTAATTTTTGATGGCAACATTCAATCACTTACGGCTGATTATCTTTACAGCGACCGCCAGGGACGCTCAACCAGTGTTCATTCGAATGCGATTCGGGATGCGATTCGAAATATTTATGGGGCTGATTCACTTGCGGATCAACTCGGGAAATAGTGGTCACAACCATGATTAGGCAAGTGACACTCCAAGATGCCGGTGAGATAGCGGCAATTTACAACCACTACATTGAGCACACGACGATAACTTTCGAAGAAAGCTGTCTGACGGCGCTGGATCTTTCTGCGAGGATCGATGACCTTACCTCGCGGAATTATCCATGGTTGGTTTACGAGGTTGACGGGCGGGTCGCTGGATACGCCTACGCAACCCCTTGGAGGACGCGAGCGGCCTATCGGTTTACCGTGGAAAGCGCAGTTTATGTCGACCAAGCCCGAATGGGTTCGGGCATTGGAAGCCAGCTTTATCGAAAATTATTCGAGGAATTGGCTGAAAACGATTTTAAAACAGTGCTGGGGCTAATTGCATTGCCGAATGAACAAAGCGTGCGGATGCATGAAAAATTTGGTTTCCGGCCCGTTGGACATCATCGGGAGGTGGGCTTTAAATTTGACCAATGGATTGATGTCGGCGTTTGGCAACTCATGCTCGCGTCTCCTACAGACCGATAAATGGCTGGTAAAGTTGTATAAGTTGGGGTTTGCGATCCATCGACTGACCGTAACTGGAAAATTCGTTGTAAAATGCTTCGCGTTTTCCATTTTCAGGGCATTCAGACCTTGAAAGAAATGGTGGATCTTTAGAGAATCTGGGTTCGAAGCAGCGAGGCTTTGCCGCTTCGAGAATAGCTGATATGGAAGAGTGGCTGAGTGGTCGAAAGCGCCTGATTGCTAATTAGGTGAACGAGTCAAATCGTTCCGCAGGTTCGAATCCTGTCTCTTCCGCTGTTGAACCCGTCAATTGAATACAATTGACGGGTTTTTTTATTGCGCCTCGAGTCTGTTGTCGTGCCGGCTGTGTTTGATTGAAAAGGAAAATCATTGAGAAGACATGCCAGCATAGGAGTGATTTGTGTAGGAATCTTCATGCCGCCGTGCTGTGGCGGTAATGGAGCCAACGTAACCGTGAAAATAGCTGTTTAATGATCCGGTTTTTAGTGATTTTGTGCAATCGGAAACGTACTTTAGACGAAGCGATAAAGTCAACTTTTCTTTTGAAGACGATTGTTGTAAAAAGATCAGCACTTCGGTTAGACCAAACATGAAATCAATCTCTGACAACTTTTCAAGGGTAAAAAATCTCGGCGCAATTTTTGCGCTGATTACGCTAGCCTTTTGTTGCAGTGGTTTCCATTCGTTCGAGGAGTGTGCTCACGAAACCGTGACCCAGGAAGTCGAATTGCTTTCGGCTCGCGAGGATGACGACGTTTTAGCGTCGTCTCGTTACGTGTTTTCATTCTTTCGCCCACTCGAATTCGCTCCGTCTCGATGTTTTGCGGCTTCACCAACATACGTGTTGTGCTCGGAGCGTTCCGCGATCAATGGCCTGGGCACTTATCTCAGACTTTAACGTGAGTTTGCGCGGTTTTTGAGAATCGTTCGGGCACATCTCGTCGTTGACGACTAAACAAGCCGGTTAGATTCCGATTAGCGCGCACTTTTTAGTTGCTTTGATTTCTAAATTGATTTTACGTTTTTAAGTGCGAGAAAAAATATGACTTTGTCTGCCGGTATAGAGAAATTTAACAGTGAGCGTTTTCCAGCAATGGAGGAGAAGTTTAGGGAACTTGAGAAAGGTCAATCTCCCGAAACACTCTTTATTACCTGCTCGGATTCTCGGATCGACCCAAGTTTAATGACCCAAACCGAGCCCGGAGAACTGTTCGTCATCCGCAACGCGGGAAATATTGTTCCCAAACCCGGAACGGGAGAGTTATCGGTAGAGGCAACGATTCTCTACGCGATTGATGTGCTGAAGGTCAAGCGAGTTGTCGTGTGTGGGCATTCCCATTGCGGCGCGGTCACGGGGCTCATGAATTTGGACTCGCTGAATGAACTTCCCGAAATAAAAGCATGGGTCGGCAAGAGTGCGGAAGTCCTCGATCGTTTGGAGTCAGATACGTCGACGCTTAACGATGGAATTAAAGAGAATGTCAAACTGCAACTGGAACATTTGCTCGAGTTTCCCTCGGTTTCAAAAGCGGTTGCTGCTAACGAATTAGAGCTTGAAGGATGGGTGTACCACTTTGAAAGCGGGCGCGTTGAATTTCTTGATTAAGCAAGATCTGCCTGACGAGTGAAGCGTATATCTAATTTAATTTTTACAGCGGAGCGTAGTGATGAGTAATAACTTGCTCAATTCGAGTGAGGGGAAAGAGTCTCGCCCAAGCCATTTTTCGGACGACTTTTTCGCGTCGATTGTTGTTTTTCTTGTAGCGTTGCCACTCTGCATCGGCATTGCCGTAGCGGTTGGCGTTAATCCCGCTCGGGCGTTGTTAACAGGGATTATTGGTGGAATCGTTGTTGGCTTTTTTGCCGGCTCACCGCTCCAGGTGAGCGGTCCTGCGGCAGGACTATTTGTGATTGTTGCTGACTTGATTGCTCAGGGTAGAGAATCGTTCCTTTCCAAATTAGGGTCTGGCGTTGAAGCTCAGGAAGGCGAAGCACTCGCGTACTCACTGATGGTTCTCGGTACGTCCGTGTTTCTGGCGGGTGTGCTCCAAGTCGTTGCTGGAAAATTTAAGCTTGGCCAGTGGTTTCGGGCTGTTTCGCCTGCGGTTGTAAAGGGAATGTTGGCTGGTATCGGGCTTTTGATTTTGTTCAGTCAGTTCCATGTAATGCTAGACCACAAGGCTATGTGGGACGGTCACAAGGCGCACGGTGGTTTGGAATACCTAGCCACGATTCCAGAAGCGATCCTAAAGTGTTTTTCGTCCGACACCACGGCAAATCATCACTTAGCTGCACTCACCGGAATACTCACCATTGCCACGATCGTGGCTTGGCCGTTGGTTTCACCCAAAAAGCTGAAAGCCGTTCCAGCGCCGCTGGTCGGGATTTTAGTTGCGACTTTGTTTGCGACGTTCGCCGGATTGGACATCCAAAAATTAGATGTAACCAACCAAATCTTTGAGGAAACTACGCTTCCAACTAGTGCCGGCTGGTTTCAACTACTGATTGACCCGATCGTGCTCACCGGAGCGGTGGTGATCGCATTGGTTGCCAGTGCAGAAACGTTACTTTGTGCGTCTGCGGTTGACCAGTTACACTCTGGCCAGCGAACTAACTACGACAAAGAACTGACGGCTCAGGGAATTGGAAACATTCTTTGTGGTCTGATTGGGGCGTTGCCCATGACCGGTGTTATTGTCCGCAGTTCGGCTAATGTGAATTCAGGGGGAAAGACTAAGTGGTCGACCATTTTCCATGGCTTTTGGCTGCTGATCTTTGTCGTATTGCTACCGTCTTTGCTGGCATATATTCCAAGAGCGGCACTCGGCGCGCTGCTTGTTCATATCGGTTTTAAGCTCGTTAATTGGAAACAAATCCGAGCGTTGTGGAAAATCAGTCGTGCGGAAATGGGTATTTATTTCGCGACTATGATCACCATCGTCTGTAGTGACCTTTTGGTTGGTGTCGTGTTCGGAATCGTACTCTCCGGGATGAAATTGCTCTATCGATTCACCTATCTAGAATTGGACTTGGAAGAGGAGGGCAACGTAAAGCATTTGCAACTATTGGGATCTGCGACGTTTCTGCGGTTGCCGAACCTTGCCAGAGCTCTCGACGAGGTTGAGAGGGGAAGCGAACTCCACATCCATTTGGATCGACTAGCCTACATCGACCATGCCTGTTTTGATTTGATCAACGATTGGTCTAAGCAACACGAGAAATCTGGTGGCAAGCTCTGCATCGACTGGGAGCTATTGCAATCCCGTTTTCTCTCTGATCCTTCTTTAGAAGTTCGATCGGTAGTTGAGAAAAGAAGCAGCGGTGTCTCATCGGTGGTGGATGACGCGTCTGCTCCTCAGTCACTATCGAGTTGAGATGGTCAAAATTCCGAAACGAGCTGTCCACCGAAGTTCTGCTCGTGAGCAATTGAGAAGTCAGTTGCTCACAACTCTGTTGGAGGTCAATCAGCAATTTTACAAGGGTTGGTTGCCGATTAATTTAGCTCAACACTGGTTGACTGGTTCCGACCGGCTTGCTTGGATTGATACATTGCCCGGTCTCCGGCGGTTAAAAGCCGTCGGGAACCGGTATTTTTTAGTTTTGAAATAGCGACGCCGACACTGATCGAGATTCCTGGCGGATAAAACTTGGGTCGCTGGCGAGAGATGGTTTTGCAAAAACCTTCGAACCGTAACTTGGTTTGATTTTCGTCTACGACTTCTAGAACGACACCGAACTCATCGCCTCCCAACCGGCCCACGCAAACAGCGTCAGTGAATTCGGAATTTAACTGACCTGCAATCCACTCGATTGCTCGATCACCGGTAGCGTGGCCGTGATTGTCATTGATTCGTTTGAAATAATCGACATCGAGAATTGCGAGTGCGAGACGTTTTTCAATGTTGTTTTCAAGAGTTGATTGAAATCCGCGTCGATTGAGAAGCTGACTCAATTCATCGGTTCTTGACTGGATATAAAGCTCGGACTCAGTCAACGAAAATGTAGATAACTCGGTAAAGCGAATGAATCGCCAAACTGCGTTATTGATTACCAAAGTCTCGATAGTTCTATGAAACTGTTGTTCTTCGAATAAAGCGGGCGAGGATAGGCGAACGATGTCAGTTTCAAAAGGTAGCTCGCCCAGTTGGGACCTGCCGCCTACTTTTTCGAGCACCTGTTGATTCGAACAAAAGTCATCCGCAGTCACCCCAAATAGGCTTTCGGCTTTGTCATTCCAGTATTGAGGCCGCTGGTTCTCATCGGTGATGATTAACGCCTCTGTGTACTGGTTAATCAAAGCCTGGAACAAGGCGTCAGAAACAAAATTTTTCTTCGTCGGATTCACGAGCAATCATTTTTTGGATGGAGACTTTTTCGTTTTAGTCTTTTTTGATTTCGCCGCTGCCTTGGGTTTAGCTTTGCTTTTCTTTTTAGCACCAAATGCGGCGCCCCAGTTGTCAGAATATTTTTTAGTTGTGCCGCTGCGTAAGATGGTCATGGGTCGATCCTGAATGAAATATGTTTATAAATTGCGAGCTGACTTGCAACGCGTTCAATCGCGAGGAGATTAGTTGTAAAGTTGGTCGGAATTTTCTACCTGGCTGTTGTTGCCAAGTTGAATGATGTTGTTTTGCAAAATTTGTAATAGAAATCAAATGCTCTAATACGTTATGTGATTAGTTTTTTGTACTTAAATCGTCTAGGTTCGTCCTCTTTCAAGCCCAGTCTTTCGCGGCGTTGTTGTTCATAGGTTTGATAGTTGCCTTCACACCAATGGAGATAGCCATCTCCTTCAAACGCGAGGATGTGTGTTGCGATCCGATCTAAGAACCAACGGTCGTGGCTGGTAACAACGACACAGCCGGCATAGTTTTCAATAGCTTCTTCGAGTGCTCGCAACGTATCGACGTCAAGATCGTTGGTTGGTTCGTCGAGTAGTAAAACGTTAGAACCTCGTCGTAGCAGTTTGGCTAGATGAACTCGATTGCGTTCACCACCAGAGAGAACACCAACCTTCTTTTCTTGATCCGGGCCGCGGAAATTAAATCGATTCACGTAAGCTCGGGCATTTACTTTGCGTTTGCCAAGTTCCAAAGTGTCGTGGCCGTCTGAAATCTCCTGATAGACAGTGTGGTCGTCACGGAGACTATCGCGGGATTGATCGACATAGCCCAATTCTACGGTGCTGCCAATTTTGAGGGATCCGCTGTCCGGTTGTTGTTGACCAGTGATCATTCGGAACAGGGTGGTTTTTCCTGCGCCATTGGGGCCAATAATCCCAACGATCCCCCCCGGTGGGAGTCGGAAATTGACTTCCTCCATCAATATTTTTTCGCCAAAACCTTTTCCTAAATTTTCCGCTTCAATCACTACGTCACCGAGGTGTGGCCCGGGTGGAATTTGGATCTCAAGATCCTGCTCTCTCTCTCGTTGATCCTCGTTGAGCATTTGTTCGTAGGCACCAATTCTGGCTTTGCTTTTGGATTGCCGGGCTTTGGGTGACATCTTGATCCATTCCGACTCGCGCTTCAGTGCTTTCACGCGAGCGTCATTCTGTTTTTCTTCGACTTGAAGTCTTGCTTGTTTCTGCTCAAGCCAGGAGGAATAATTTCCTTCGAATGGGTGCCCTTGACCGCGGTCGAGCTCGAGAATCCAACCGGCGACGTTGTCTAGGAAATACCGGTCGTGCGTGACAGCCACAATGGTGCCCGAATAATCCTGAAGAGTTCGTTCCAGCCAGTGAACTGAATCTGCATCCAAGTGGTTGGTCGGTTCGTCGAGAAGAAGTAAATCCGGTTTTTCGAGAAGTAGTTTACAGAGGGCGACGCGTCGACGTTCACCACCGGATAGGTCGGTAACGTCCGCGTCTTTAGGGGGTAAATTCATGACTTCAAACGCGACTTCAATTTCGTGATCGAGTGACCAACTATTAGAAGCTTCGATTTGATCCTGCACACGAGCCATCTCGTCGTAGACTTTTTGCATTGCATCGTCATCGAGAGGCTCGGCGCATTTTGCGCTTAATTCGTTGTAGCGATCTAGGAGCTGTCGACGCGGTGCGACGGATTCCTGAACGTTGTCCCAGACGTTTTTGTCGGGATTCAGGTGGGGCTCTTGCGGGAGGTAACCGACTGTGAAACCGTCGGTGAGCCGCGCTTCTCCGTCAAATTCCTTATCGATTCCTGCCATGATTTTTAGAAGGGTACTTTTACCGGTACCATTGCGGCCTAAGACGCCAATTTTTGCACCTGGATAAAACGAAAGCCAAATATTGTTGAGGACTGCTTTGGTGCCGTGCTTTTTGGTCATGTCGACCATTTGGAAAATGTATTGCTTGCTCATGGCGGTAGTTTTCGAATTCTTACGATCTGGTTGAGTTAATAACGGTTGGTTTTTCTGGTTGGCGTTTTTGCCAGTGTATTATTCCCACTCGATGGTGGCCGGCGGTTTGGAGCTGATGTCGTAACAGACTCGGTTGACGCCATTGACTTCGTTAATGATTCGAGTCGACATTGTCGCCAGAATGTCATAGGGCAATCGTGACCAGTCAGCGGTCATGAAATCATCGGTGTCTACACATCGAATCACCAGTGCATTTTCATAAGTTCTCGCATCTCCCATGACGCCGACACTCTGGACTGGTAAGAGAACAGCAAATAATTGGGAAGTTTTTCGGTAAAGATCAGCGTTTTTAATCTCCTCGATGACGATTGCATCTGCTTCGCGGAGGACCTTCAGTTTCTCTTCTTTGATTTCACCGAGACAGCGAACAGCGAGGCCAGGGCCGGGAAAAGGATGTCGCCAGACTAAGTCTTCGGGCAGGCCGAGTTCGATGCCAAGGCGGCGGACTTCGTCCTTAAATAAATCACGGAGAGGTTCGATTAGCTCAAAGCCAAGTTCTTCCGGCAGGCCACCGACGTTGTGGTGAAGTTTAATGGTTGCTGCGGGGCCGTCTTCAGCTGCACCGCTTTCAATGACGTCGGGATAGAGCGTGCCTTGGGCTAAAAATTTCGCGTCCTCAATCGTCTCCGATTCTGCTTTGAAGCATTCAATAAACACATGCCCAATCTTTTTCCGTTTTTCCTGCGGATCCGTCACGCCCTGTAAGGCATTTAGGAATTGCTCAGCTCCATCAACCACACGAAGGTCAGTTTTGAAGTGGTCTGTGAATTGTTCGGTCACCAATTCGGCTTCATTCTTCCGCAGCAGCCCATTGTCCACGAGGATGCACGACAGCTGTGGCCCGATCGCTTTGTAGAGCAAGGCGGCGACGACTGCAGAATCGACTCCACCGGAGAGTCCGCAAATTACTCGAGAGCTGCCAACTTGTTCGCGGATGCGGTCAATCGCCTCGTTCGCAAAATCTTCTAGCTTCCATGCTCCTGTGCAGTTGCAAACTTCGAAGAGGAAGTTTTTAAGGAGGATCGAACCTTCGGGAGTGTGGGTGACCTCTGGGTGAAACTGAAGCCCGTAGACAGGAAGTTTCAAATGTTTTACTGCGGCAACTGGGCAGGTGCTGGTATTCGCTAACGGGGCAAAATCTTCGCTAACGCGCTGGACTTGATCACCGTGGCTCATCCAGACTTGAGCTTCTTTGGGAAAGTCTTTGAATAGGACGTCTTCGGTAGCGACATTGCAGATTGCTCGGCCGTACTCTCGGGTGCTGGTGCTCTCGACCTTTCCACCCAGATGATCGCAGGCGAGTTGCATTCCATAACAAATTCCCAGAACTGGAATGTCCAAATCAAAGATGCCGGGATCGCATTTAGGTGATTCAGATTCGTAAACGCTGCTTGGGCCGCCCGACAGAATGAGCCCACTGGGAGAGTGCTTTTTTATTTGCTCAGGAGTAATGTCGTGGCGGACAATTTCGCAATAAACATGTTGTTCACGAACACGCCGAGCAATCAACTGGGCATATTGAGATCCAAAATCTAAGACGAGGATCCGTTCGGAATTTGATTTGGCGTTTGTTTCAGTGGCCGGTGACATTCGAATTGTCCAAATGTTGCGTATTAAATAACAAAACCCGCGAAAACCAGGCGGGTAGGGAATCTCGGATTATACGAATGTAAGGCAGGTTTTCCAACGACCGATCCCTAAGAAGTCGAGAAGTTCAGAAACGCCGTTTTATACGTTGATAAAATCGAACAATTACGCATTCCGGAGGGGCTTAATCAGCCCCCAATTGGCAGCAGTGCTACGGTATCGGAAATAGAAGCGGTACGTATACTGTTTAAATCTTCAGTAGTTTACGATTTATGATACGGATTTCTAGCGAATGAAAGTACTAATTACCAACGACGACGGTGTCCACTCTCAGGGAATTATCCAGCTTGCGAAACTGGTACGGCGTCATTGTGATGAGGTTTTTTTAGTTGCACCGCGGATTGAACAGAGCGGCGTCAGCCAGGCCATCACCTTCCTGTCCCCTTTGTTTCCACATGCATTAGGCGGGGATTTAGACTCCCAGGATGATCATATTCCGGGATACTCGGTCAATGGAACGCCTGTGGATTGCGTCAAGTTAGGGATCCATGAACTTTGTCCATGGAAACCAGATTTAGTTTTGAGCGGAATTAACGGAGGGTTGAACGCCGGCATTAACGTCGGCCACTCAGGCACCGCGGGAGCAGCCCTCGCCGCCGCAACGTTTGAAATCCCAGCGTTCGCGATGAGCCTGGAAAGCTCTGAATCAATGGACTTTGGCCTTGCTGCAGAAATGGTCTGGCCTCTGATCCAACGTGTTATGGAAATTAGTCTTCCGCCGCGAACCGTTGTGAACATCAACATCCCGGCGATTGCTCTGGAAAAGTATCCCGAAACTGAACCCGAAGTGGTTTTGGTTCCCGTCGAAACTAATCCAATGGCCTATGGCTTTGATACCGGAGCCGATCCTAAAGGTCGGCCGTATTATTGGTCAACGAATTTTCCGGTGCCGGAACCTTCGGAGTTTCTCACCGACACCCAGGCCCTGGCCGCTGGGAAGGTTACCATTTCAACGATTAGCTACGACTTAAATCAACCGAAGTCGCTCGATGTTTTGAAATCGGCCATGTTCGGAAATAATCCGTCGGGCTAAGCGTTGAGCAACGTCAGTATTTTAGGGCAGGCGTCGTTAATTTGATCGTCGAATTGTATGGGGAGGCAGCGGAGAAATGGGTTCAGCAACAAAAATTGGTGTCGTGACCGTCTCAGATCGGGCGAGTCGTGGCGAATATGAAGACCGAGGTGGGCCTGCGGTTATTGATTATCTAAGCGCGACGGTGACTTCTGAGACGCACTTAATAACGTCGGTAATTCCCGATGAACTGGGGCTAATCGAGTCGACGCTGGTCGGTCTCTGTGATGATGAGAATTGTAATTTAGTTATTACGACCGGAGGGACTGGCCCTGCCATTCGAGACGTCACCCCTGAAGCGACCGAAAATGTCTGCGATAAAATGATGCCCGGTTTCGGTGAATTGATGCGTCAGGTGTCATTAACCAAAGTCCCGACTGCGATTTTATCTCGGCAGGTAGCAGGAATCCGCTCTTCCGAGACGGGAGGTGCTCTCATCATCAACCTCCCCGGTAGCCCTAAAGCGATTGCCGAGTGTTTAGATGCTGTTTTTGCCGCTGTTCCCTACTGTGTTGATTTGATCGGGGGAGGATTTTTAGAAACCGATCCCGATCGGATTGTGGCCTTTCGTCCGAAGCAAAAATAGCGTTGTTTCCGAAGCGAAACGCAAATTCAGATGCGATCAACTATGGTCTCTAGCCAGCAAGAATTGGCTTAGCGTGGGGAAACTTTGCACTGAGCTGCTCTCAATTCAAGCAAGACCTGCCGGGGCGGCTAATCCTTGAACACAGAATGGGTTTTCCTGTTTGGGGCTCAAACTTGCAAGTAGGAGTGTCGGTTATCGGATCTTGATTCATGTTAAGGACCTGTGAGAAAGTCAATTTCTTTGAACTGTCGCCCCATTTGGTGATTGCTTTCAGAAAATTTTGGAGGGTTGGTAAGCACCATCAGCAAATTGTCTAACTCGAAGTGGACGTTTCGGGCTTACATTTGACTTTTTTTTCAAACAAACTTCTGCAGCGAAATAATTTTCAGGATAGTTCAATGCAAGTAATTCGAACATTAAGAAAATTCAGGTTTGGATGACAGACTTTTAAGGAATTGCAGAATTTTCAATTAATAATTAGTTAATTGTGTTTTCTGGGAATGAAATCCAAGGTTGAGAGATTGGTCGAAAATCGCGATAAGGGTCGACATGGTTCCCAAGAACCAAATTCAAAGGTCGAAAAGAATAACTTATAGCTGAAAAAGTTCAAAAAAATTGCGGGTTTAATGATATTAACGCTTCCTCGATTGGAAGAAGCGTTTATACTTTCTGAAACCGGTTTCAGAAGTCTCCGCGCTGATGCAGGTTTTTGAAAGCGGTTTCATAATTGTGCTTTAAAACATAGCGGTGAATATTTCCATTTTCTTATTGTCCCATGAAAGAGGTTCTCATGAAAACTAGACATCTTCGCAAGGGTTTCACCCTTGTCGAATTGCTCGTCGTCATTGCGATTATCGGCATCCTGATTGGAATGTTGTTACCTGCGGTTCAGCAGGTTCGCGAAGCAGCTCGTCGTACAACGTGTATGAATCAATTGCGTCAAATTGCACTAGCCGCCCTCAACTATGAGTCGGCCTACCAGTATTTCCCATCTGCGGGTGATCACTCTCAAGGTTTTGACGCCGCTGGCGTGCAGTTCCGTACAGCAGTAGATCGCGAAAACTGGGGTTGGGGATTTCAAGTTCTGCCGTTTATGGAGCAAAACAATCTTTACGACATGCGTATCAACGACGGTACCGATGGTTCACCGGGCAAAATGTTGTCACGTGTTGTTCCTACCTTTAATTGCCCTTCACGTGGCGATCGCCGCGGTGTTCAGTCATGGGGTGCAGATTATTTCCTCGGCGATTACGCCGGTGTGATGACTTCATGGAACTTCGGTGGACAATACCCCGCTGGCTGGGGAGGCTTCAACTGGCAGGATCAGCAGGCTTCACAGCCTGAAGGCCAAACCATTTGGCGTGGAATTATTGCCAAGACTTTCAACTCGTACCTAGACTCTGGCGTTCGTGTTTACCAAAACTTTGGTAAAGTCGGATTCGGTGGTGTTACGGACGGTTCATCAAACACATTCATGATCGGTGAAAAATCCGTTGACGCTCGCCGTTACAGTCCGCCGCCAAACGGTTGGGACTGGTGGGATCTTCCTGGAGCCATGCACAATGCCGACTGGCCAAACATGCGTGGATTCATGGCATCTGACAGCGGTGCGTTCGTATGGCCCGATAGCTTGCCCGCCGACAGACGTCGTGGCAACTCGGATCACAACGAGCACTCGTTCGGTTCGGCTCACCCCGGAACAACTAACTTCGCAATTGGCGACGGTTCAGTTACACCGATTTCGAACAACATCGATGGCTATGTCGCGGATCAGGTTGGACGTCGTGCTGACGGATCGACACACGACATGACAGAGCTGTAATCAAAACGATGAAAGCAAATTCGGATTCCGCATTCTTGAATGCGGAGTCTTTTTTTTTGGAGAAACTATAAATGGTCGTTTTTAAAGGGAAAACAATGTCAATTCGAGGCGCTCTAGCTTCCGCGATGGTTGCCATCGCAATGGTAGCAGGTTGTGGTAGTGGGAATTCTGTCGAACAAATCGTGGGTGATCTTAACTCGAACAATACAATGCGTATTGCCAGCAGTTACGTTTTGTTCCATCAAAAGAACAACTACAAAGGACCAAAGAACAAAGAGGCATTTGTTAAGTTCTTGAACGATCCTTCGATCACTGGCAATCTCGAAATGATGGGATTTGACATGAGTGACATCGAATCTGTATTCATTAGTCAGCGGGACAACGAAGAGATTCAGGTTCGCTGGGGCGTTGCCGGTAGTCAACGCGGATGTTACGAGCCTCTCGCTTTCGAGAAAACTGGTGTCGATGGGGCACGAATTGTCGCGTTTGGCAATGGCGTTTTTGAAGAAGTCGAAGACCAAGCGACCTATGACGAGTTTTTCTCTGGTAAGCACAAACCAGAAGAGAACGCTCGGAAAGATAGTACAGCGCCAAACATTGATAAAAACGGAAATCAAGTCAACTGATTTGAAGTTTTTCGAAAATGGAACGCCCTCGGGCGAATCCGTTTTAAAGCAGAAGATCCCTTCGGTAAATTTAAAATTTAGCGAGGGGATTTTTCTTTGCGAATGAAGAAAACTCGGTATTGTCTGCGGTCTACCAAGCCAGCATGAAATTGTCGCTGGTGTGGAAACGGTTGCGAAGCTTAGTTGTCGATCTTAGCTGTAGATTCTCGAACACTAATTTGAACCGTGGGCTTGGGCAGTTCAATTTCCTTATTCATCAGCAAATCAAGCATTGCGTTTCCAGCCGCAACACCCATTTTAAAAGCAGGCTGCCGAACGCTCGTCATTGGCGGCGTCATATACGGAGCCTCAGTCTGATCATCAATTCCAATTAGTGAGACCTCATTGGGAACATCAATGCCGTGCCGGTAAAGCGCTAATCTCGCTCCAAAGGCTGACATGTCATTTGCCGCAAAAACGGCGGTAAATTGTTTTCCACGTGAGATGATCGTATCGATGGCCTTAACACCCGAGGGGCCGTCAAAGGCTCCTTCATAAACGAGTTCTTCATCGTAAGGGATCTTGGCTTCTTCGAGAGCATGAAGGTATCCATTGAGACGCCTAACCGAATCCTGATGGGCCTTAATTCCTGTGATGTGAACAATCTTGCGATGCCCAAGATCGATTAGGAATTTCGTTGCTTGGTAACCGATGTCAAAGTTATCAACGTAGAGACAGCGATCCTGAAGTCCTTCTACTTCCCTGCCAACTAACAGCAATGGTTTCTTAGCCGCGAGACGTAGGAGGTGATCCTTTTCAATGTCCCCGCCGATGATGATCAGTCCGTCGATTTGTCTACGCAAAAGCGTGTCGATGCCTTTGAGTTCGATTTCTCTATTCCAAACACCATCTACCAAAATTGGCGAATACCTGGTGTCGGTAAGACAGTGAATAACGCCACGGGTGACCAAGTCGTAAAATGGACTTCCGATCTTTTGGGTTTGGACACCGATGATCATTGAATTGCCGCCGGCGAGGCCGCTGGCGAGCGAGTTGGGTTCAAAATCCAGATCCTTGACGGCTCGCATAACCGCCTCCCGTTTCTTGTCATTCACAGGTGTCGTGTTATTCAGGACCCTGGAGACAGTACTTTTGGAAACGTTCGCGCAATCCGCTATATCCTGAATAGTTATTTTTTTTGGGTCCATAACGTCAATTTCGGCGGTTGTTCTGGTGCATTTTGAGCTTAAAGGCTCGAATTCTGAAGACTTGTTGTGTATATTTATGAAAACGGTTTCAAGCCGCTGTTTTCCAGTTTTGCCTGCTTCAGCGGGTTTTAGCGTGAGTTTGGTTTCTTGCTGAAAATCAGCTGGTTTGAAATGCTTAATCGGTGGGATTGAGATGGCGGACTTGGGCACAGCAATCCAGTCAAAGCCCGCGTTAATCCTACCTGATAAATATACCGAAAACATGATGCGAAGACACATTCGTGGGAAGCGGAATTCAAGAGATCGTGGAACTTGGGGAAAATCGGTCGGATTTACCCATACAAACCCGCCTCGTCACTCGATTTCGCTCTGGTCAATTTGTTAGTTCCCTGAACCAGCGTCGACACTTTATTATTACTGAGACTCGAGAACACTTTTGAATACGCAATCTATGATTCAGCCCACAACCCAAGTCGTATCCGGTGACTACTGCGATTTAGGTGGTGAGCAGTTTTTTCGCATATCCAATGTTCAGAAAATGAACGAGTTTTTTCTTTCGATCGTAAGCGCTTATGACCACTGGATGTTTATCACAAGTCGAGGCGCGTTGACCGCTGGGCGTAAGAACTCAAGTAAGAGCCTGTTTCCGTATTACTGCGCGGATAAAATTATTGACGGGGCATCGAGTACCGGTTCTTTGACGATTGTCCGAATTCAGCGTCCGGATGGCCAACAAGTTCATTGGTCGCCGATGGCAGGTGCTGCAACGCCCGAAGCGCGAGTTTCGAGGTCACTTTACCGTAACGTCAACGGTAGCAAGATTATTTTCGAGGAGGTTAATCACGACCTGGAACTGACGTACCGTTATTCATGGAGTTTCAGTCAGAGGTTTGGCTTTGTGAGAGAATCTTGCCTCTCCAACAATTCTGTGCTGCCACAATCCTGCATTGTCCTCGACGGTATCCAGAACATTCTACCTGCCGCAATTGATCCAACATTTCAAATGCGTTTCAGTAATCTTGGCGATGCATACAAAAAGTCTGAGAGGTTCGCTGATTCTGATTTAGGAATTTACTACCTGAGTTCAATTCCCTCTGATCGGGCCGAACCGAATGAGGGGCTTCGTGCGAACGTGGTTTGGTCAATCGGACTAGAGGATGCGGGGTTGTTGTTAAGTTCTCGCCAAATTGATGAATTCAGACTCGGTAACGCCGTTCGATCCGAGTCAGATATTCGTGGTTCTCGGGGAGCCTATTTCAAGGTCGCTGAGGTCGGGCTGCCTGCAGGTGGTGAGCAGCAATGGAAGATCATTGCAAATTTAGATTTAGACCAGACGGATGTCGTCAACTTCAATCAGTGGAGAGAGTCTTCCGCAACGTTGAACTCGGAAGTCGAAACCGATGTTGTGGCTTGCGACGAACAGTTGAGGCGGTACATCGCTTCCTCTGATGGACTGCAAGCTGGGGCTAATCAGCGGGAATTAGTCCGCCACCAATCCAACGTTTTATACAATGTCATGCGAGGCGGTTTACCTGTTTCTGGGTATCAAATTCCGAAAGACGATTTTATCGCGCATGTAGAATCGACGAATCGAATTGTCTACGGTCGAAATCTTGAGTTTTTAACCCAACTGGCTGACTCGATTGAAAATCGCGAGTTAGAACGGCTTGTCTCGGAGCAGGATGATCCGTGTCTGTTGCGAATTTGTATGGAATACTTGCCGCTGACATTCAGCCGACGCCACGGGGATCCCACTCGGCCCTGGAACGAATTTTCCATCGATGTTTTGGATGACAATGGTCGTGAAAAATTATTTTACCAAGGGAATTGGCGGGATATTTTTCAAAACTGGGAGGCTCTGTCGGTTTCGTATCCAGAGTTTGCTCCTAAGATGGTCGCACGGTTTTTGAACGCCTCAACAGCGGATGGTTACAATCCTTACCGCGTTACAAAAAATGGTTTTGAGTGGGAGAAGCTGGATCCTAGCGATCCATGGTCGAATATTGGCTACTGGGGTGACCACCAAATTGTCTATCTGCAGCGGCTGCTCGAGCGATGCCGTGAATATTTTCCTTCAGAAATGAATGGCTTGTTGACAAAGGAATGTTTTTCGTTTGCAAACGTTCCCTACCGAATCAAACCCTATGCTGACGTTCTGGAAGATCCGTGCGATACGATCGTTTTTGACGAGGCCCTCGATCGTGAGATCACCAATCAGGTAGCCGCGAATGGCGAGGACGGAAAATTAGTTCAGCGGGACGGTGAGGTAAGTCACGCGTCGCTATTGGAAAAGCTGGTAATTCCCTCGTTGGCCAAGATATTCAATCTGGTTCCAGGGGGTGGGGTTTGGTTAAACACCCAGCGTCCAGAATGGAACGATGCAAACAATGCGCTTGTCGGCAACGGTTTGTCAGTGGTGACGGCGTGCGATTTGCGAATGTATCTTTGCTTTCTCCATGATTGGATTTCAAATTTGGAATCTCCGGCGTTTGTGTTTTCAGTTGAAGTTGCACATGCGTTACGAAACCAAATGAGCGCGCTGAATTCACATCTTCGGCAGCTTGATCAAGGATGGACCTCAGCGACTCGTAGGAACTTTGTAGATGAACTTTCTGCGATTGGTGACGAATACCGCAAGGGGATATATTCCGATGGATTTAGTGGTGAAAAAGTCACGTTTCGCAGGGATGAACTGAATGATTTGTTCACGTTGTACCTGCGTTATCTTGACGACACTATCTTGGCCAACCAGCGTTCTGATGGCCTCTATCATGCTTACAACGTGCTCGCGTTTGGTGAGGGGACTCTCTCGGTCAATCGATTGTTCGAGATGTTAGAGGGGCAGGTCTCTGTGTTGAATTCAGGGCTGCTGGAACTGGAAGATGCACTGATGGTGCTGGACGCTTTGCGTGGTAGTGAAATGTATCGTGTGGATCAAAACAGCTACATGCTCTACCCAGATCGAGATCTTCCAACCTTTACTGAGAAAAACCAGATTCCAGTCAGCGACGTTGAGCGGTCGCAACTGATATGCCAGTTGCTGGAAACAGGCGATGAGTCGATTGTCAAAAAGGACAAACTGGGTGGAGTGCATTTTAACGGAGACATACGAAATTCCTCGGTCTTAAAAGAGCGTTTGAAAGCGGTTGAGCTTCAGTTTGACTGGGGTGATTTGGTTTCATCCGGGAGCCAAGACCTTCTCGGAATTTTTGAGAAAGTGTTTGACCACAAGTCGTTCACCGGTCGATCGGGTACGTTTTTTGCCTACGAGGGTCTGGGGTCAATTTATTGGCACATGGTTTCCAAGTTGAAGCTGGCAGTGGTTGGGTATCTTGCAAAAGCAAAATGTGCTGCTGAGAACGGTTCCGAACACGATCGAACTGTTTTAGAACGAGTTCGTGTTCATTACGATAATATTTGCAGCGGCATTGGCGTCGAAAAAACTCCGGATCAGTATGGAGCGATTCCAACAGATCCATATTCGCACACGCCGAAACACGCTGGAGCGCAGCAACCGGGCATGACCGGGCAGGTGAAAGAGGATATTCTCGCTAGGTTCTTTGAACTTGGTTTACGGATTGAAGAGGGCGTTGTCTCCTTTGATCCGTCGTTAATGAGACCCTCTGAATTACTCAAAAACGAGACGACCTTTCAGTACCTCAATGTGGACGGTGCCTGGATTGACTTGGCGTTGCAGTTTGATCAATTCGCATTCACGCTTTGCCAGGTACCGGTTGTTTATCAAAACGGCGACAGCCATCAGTTCAAAGTCGTTACTCGTGATGGCGAAAAATTCCGACCTGAACTAACCCTCACAGCAGCAGAGTCGAGCCATTTGTTTTCTCGTGACTCGTTTGTTGAGAGAATTGAAATTACATTTCCGTTTAGCAAGTAAACCAAGCGACTAAAAATGAATTTAAAATCAAAAACTTTGACAGCAGCGGTTTTCTTCTTCCTGGGTTTTTGTCCGCAACTATTGGTCGGTCAGGATTCCGGAGCAATTCAGGTCGAACTGAAACAAACGGACTCGGGTTGGCAGTTGTTTCGTGGTGGCGAACCGTACTACATCAAAGGCGTTGGTTGCGACGGCCCCATCGGAGAGCTTGCAGCGACTGGGGCGAATTCATTTAGGACGTGGCATTTCAATGAAGACACACGGAAGTATTTAGATGCCGCTCATGCGAAGAATCTTTCGGTAACGGTCGGGATTTGGCTTGGTCACGAGCGACATGGTGTCAATTACCAGGATTACGATTCGATGTCGAAACAGATTGACGTCGTCATGGAATGTGTGAACGAACTAAAGGATCATCCAGCGGTTCTCATGTGGGGAGTTGGCAATGAGATGGAGGGAGAGGGGGCAAATCCAGCGGTCTGGTCTCATATTGAGTACCTTGCTAGTTCGATTAAGAAAATTGATTCAGCCCATCCTGTCATGACGGTAATTGCTGAAATTGGTGGTCGGAAGTTGGAAGCGATCAACAAGTTTTGCCCAAGTGTGGACGTAATCGGAATCAATTCCTACGGTGGCGGACCTTCCTTGAGTCAGCGATATGCGGATTCGGGTTCAACGAAACCTTACGTAGTCACAGAATTTGGCCCCGTGGGTACGTGGGAGGTTTCAAAAAATAATCTTGACGCTATCCTCGAACCTTCGAGTAAAAATAAAGCTGAACACTACGCGAAATCTTATCGAAGCTTCAAAGCTGATTCAAAAAATTGCCTTGGTTCTTACGCTTTTCTTTGGGGATTTAAGCAGGAAGCGACGGCCACTTGGTTTGGAATGCTCCTTCCGAACGGGAATCGGACAGCGAGTGTCGATTCAATGGTTGAACTTTGGACGGGCAAGGCTCCGGCAAATCGCTGCCCTGAAATCACAAAATTCGAACTAAAAGGAAAAAATGAAGTCGAGTTGGGCGAGACAGTGAACTTCGAGATGAGCGCGATGGATGTTGACGGGGATCCCATTAACGTGGTTTGGGTCATGACAGATGAGTCATCCAATTATGTTACCGGAGGTGATTTTCAGGCGGCTCCATCCACCTATAAAAAGAACATCGTAAAATCCGATAAGGACAGTGCGGAAATCCAAATGCCTGACTCGGGTGGACTCTATCGTGTGTATGCCTATGTGGACGACGGGAAAAATGGAGGGGCCGTTGCCAACCTGCCGGTCCGAGTACGCGGTCCAATCAAAATGAAGCCGGCAATAAAGGTCGCGTTACCAGTGACGCTTTATGACGAAAAGATGCACGAAGACAAATACACACCGTCAGGTTACATGGGTTCCCATGAATCACTAGCACTGGAAGCTAATTGTGAAGTTCAACCCAAGGCGGGTAAATCTTGTCTTAAAATTAAATATGATCGCGGCGACGCTTGGGCGGGTGTTGTGTGGCAAAGTCCAGCTAACGACTGGGGTGAAGTCGATGGCGGCTATAATCTCTCCGAGGGTTCTAAACTGACTTTTTGGGCACGAGGGGAAAAGGGTGGCGAGGAGTCCAAATTTGGCGTTGGCTTGATTGGACGGGAGCAACCGTATTTCGATACTGCGAAAAAGGAAATCGCGGTGAAACTGACCGATCAGTGGCAGCAATTCACGATTGATTTATCCGGGCAGGATCTGCAAAGAATCAAAACGGGATTTTATTTCTCATTGGCGGGGCAAGGGGAGCCTCTGACCTTTTATCTCGATGATATAAAATTTGAGTAGACCGGTGATTTCGGGTCGCGGTGTGCCTTATGATAGGAACTTCAACTATTGTAAGGGAGTGATCAGATGACTGCAGGTGTAGGCGGAATACGAAGACAAGAAGCGCTGGATCAACTCGTCGATATGACGGAAGGTGTAACTCCAGTTCTCAAACCCGAGTTTGAGGCTCGGATTAAACGGTTGCAGGAGTCGCTTCGGGCTGCAGGCGTTCAGGCAATGTATCTCCACGCCAGCACGAATTTGTTTTATTTCACTGGCCTCAGGTGGAATCCCAGTGAGCGGATGGTGGCCGCGGTTATTCCTGCAGAGGGGGAACTGTTTTACATTGCTCCAAATTTTGAACTCGATACGCTGCGAGATTATTGGATGTTTGAAGCCCCTATTGTTGGGTGGCACGAGCATGAGAGTCCCTATGAGAGTTTCCATTCAGCTATGCTGAGTCGCGGTATCAGCGAGGGAACCGTTCTTGTCGATGAGGCGACACCGTTTTATACGGTGACTGGGTTGTCTCAAGCCAATCCCGAATTCAAATTTGAACTTGGCCAGGCGGTGACGCAAGCTTTGCGTAGTATCAAAACACCTGCCGAGATTGCAATTATTCAAAGAGCTCACGAAATGACGTTGGCGGTTTTAAAATCAGCTGCATCGATTTTGGAGCCGGGAATCACGACGACTGAGGTGGAGGCTTTTATTGATGAAGCGCACCGAAGAGTTGGCGCACCCGCTGGATCTTATTTTTGTATTGTCTTATTCGGTGTGGCGACTTCGTTTCCGCATGGTGTAAAAGATCCGCAGGTTTTAAAAGCGGACGACTGGGTTTTGATGGACACCGGTTGTGTGTTGCATGAGTATATTTCGGATATTACCAGAAGCTTTTGTTTTGGAGAGCCTACTGACGAACATCGATCTGCCTGGGCAGCCGAGAAACGTGCGCAGTTAGCTGCATTTAGCGCGGCTGGGATTGGAGTGTCCTGCGAAGACTCCGATGTAGCTGCCCGAGCGTCTCTTGTTGAGTCAGGGTTTGGCCCAGACTATGAGTTGCCTGGTTTACCGCATCGCACGGGGCACGGTTGTGGTCTCGATATTCACGAAGGGCCAAATTTGGTTCGGGGCGAAGGGACCAAAATGTCGGTGGGAATGGTATTCAGTAACGAGCCGATGTTGGTCGTCCCCGATAAGTTTGGCGTTCGGCTTGAGGATCATTTTTACCTCACGGAACAGGGCCCCTCTTGGTTTACTCAGCCAAGTGAATCGATAGACGATCCATTTGCTTCATAAATTTTGTTTCGCTGGTTCTATGAATCGTTGAAGACAAACGATACGTCAGCGGGGTAGGGGAGCTGAACTGTAATTTCTTGATTAAGAACGCTTCGAAGTGGATGGCTTTTTAATAAAGCCCTTTTTAACCGCGCTCGAATTGGTAAATCTCTTGCCGCCATCTCGTGATTTGTAGCCGAAGGCAGACGACTTTTTTGTCTGACATCAATTTGCTGTCATGAAAATGTTCAGTGTTTTTAGGGGTCGCTGACTCGGGTGTAACCGCATTGTAACGTGCAATTATTTAGAAACTCATAAACGTAGATCTCATGCGTAGAATCTGAACAGGTCGTTTGACATAACGAAGATAGATTTCACAAAGGAGATTCCGATGAGACGACATTTGCCCCAATCAATTGCTTTGACTTTAGTCGCGATTTTATCCGTGGCCATGTGCCAATCCCTATCGCTTGCACAGGATGCAAGAGTCCCTGTTGAGGAACGTGATTTGTCAAAACAGACGGGTGCGGAGCCGGGCCGCACAGCCATGGATGTAGCTCTGTTGCTGGATACTTCAAATTCCATGGATGGTTTAATCAATCAAGCCAAAGCACAGTTGTGGAATATTGTTCAGGAATTTGCGAAAGCTGAAAAATCTGGAAGCACACCGCTGTTTCGTGTTTCTGTTTTTGAGTACGGAAATAACAACTTGCCCGCACAAGAAGACTATATTCGCCAGGTTTGTGGTTTAACTGACGATCTCGATAAAGTGTCAGAAGCCTTATTCAGTTTAAGAACGCATGGGGGTAGCGAATATTGCGGAGCGGTAATCGAGGACGCGCTTCAAACGCTTGACTGGTCGACCCGGACAGATTCCTACAAAGCAATTTTCATTGCTGGAAATGAACCCTTTAATCAAGGTCCAGACGCTTACAAAGAAACCTGTGCGAGTGCGGTTGCCTCGGGAGTTGTGGTCAATACGATTCACTGCGGTGATGCCAAAACGGGAATCAAGCAGTTTTGGCAGGATGGAGCGGTTACCGGAGGTGGAAAGTATCTAAACATCGACCAAGACCGAAAGGTCATTCACATTGATGCTCCGCAAGACTCGGTAATTATTAAGTTAAGCAGTGATTTAAACCAGACCTATTTATGGTTCGGTGATTCGGTAAAGCGAAGTAGCTATTCGAAGAATCAAGTGGAGCAGGATCTCAATGCTGGATCAAACTCCGTATCGCGAGCCATCACCAAAGCTGGCAAGCTCTATCGTAACTCTAGCCGCGACCTGGTTGACACTTATAAAAGCAACCAAAATATATTGGCTGAGGTGGAAGAAAAATGTCTTCCAGATTCAATGCAGAAAATGCCCAAGAAAGAGCAACTTGCTTATATAAAGAAAATGGCGGATAAGCGAACTGCGATTCAAAACGAAATCGCGAAACAAAACAAAGCGCGAATGAAATACGTCCAAGCCGAAAAAGCACGCCTTGCCGAAGCCAGTGGAGACAAGGAATCTACACTGGGCGATGTAATGCGAAAGGCTGTTCGAACGCAGTTGATTGCCTCAGGTTTCGAGGTGAATTAACGCTTTCTGGCTTACAGCGAATTGCGTTTTTCGAATCTGTTTGAGTCGATAAAAGCTGCGGTTAATCCGTGGCTTTTTTTATTGCCTTTCCACCAAACAGATCGTTAGATGAGGGACCCAAAGTCTGTCACTCCGAGTGGTTCTCGGGAAGTGAAAGGTTCACCGTACTTTACGCCAATCGACTTACCCCAATACGCGGCTTCGTCGCGAATTTGTTCGATGAACTGTGGATCGAGATGCTCTCGTCCTTGGATAAACTGGCTGTGGTAGCATTGGATGGACTGGAGTTTTCTATCCCAATACTGGCTGATGTCTAAAACAAATTTGGGATTGGCGTGCATTTTTAAATGTACACAGTAGTAGTTATAGATTCGTTCGGGGTGATAAGGCTCGCCTGGCATTTCCGTTTTGGATAGCTTGGACCAAAATCTTGCAGCCTCGACGAGTTGAGTTGCTGCGAGGTGATCTGGATGCGCGTCATGCCAATAGGGTGCAAATATCCAACGAGGTTTGGTTTGTCGAAAGATGCCTGCGAGTTTTTCTCGAGCGTCGAGAGTAGGCTCTAGGCTACGGTTGGGTAAGCCTAAATTGTGACGCCAGGTAACTCCAAGGACATCGCTTGCAGCTTTTGTTTCTCGGGCACGAATTTCCGGAGATCCAAAAGGGGTAGGTTCGCCATTGGTGAGGTCGAGAATTCCAATTTTTAAACCGGCTTTTAACATGCCCAGTATGGCACCTCCCATTCCCAATTCCGCGTCGTCAGGATGGGGGGCAACGATTAATGCGTCTAGCTTTGTAGGGATTAGTTCAGAATTCATAGAGGAGACTTTGCATTGTCGAGAAGCTTGGGTGTACTGGACAAGGTGCGTTCGGGAGAATTTTCGATCGCCGTATGCTATTTTTTACCAGAACCATATTTTGAGTTAAATATCTTGACAGGATTGTACTTCGGTTTGTTGTAAAGTTCCTGTTGTTTTTCAATTCGGCAGTTGGGGTAAAAATCAAAAATATCACCATTCCCTAAAATACGCGGATCTTCTTGAGAGGTTAATTCTTGTTTTAATTGGTTCCACAAACGATTTTTAATTTTTTGATGCTGAGGATCATCAGCCAGATTATTGATGCAATCGGGGTCGTTGACGACATCGAACAGTTCTTCCTGCGGTCGTTTGCCAAAACTCATTTCATAAAATCGGTACTCTGGGTCTGATTTCAAAATGGATTGGAGATAGGTTTTGGTAGGTGAGGAATCGCAGTTCAGCAGACCGTATTGCGGATCGCCCCCCGGCCATCGGTTTGGTTTGAAGTTGTAAACGAATAGATAGCGATCTGTTCGAATTGCTCGGGAGGGATAAGATACCGAGAGGCGATCTCCATCGGTGCGACCAATGTCGTGCCGCTCTTTTCCTAGGAGGGCGTGGTCACGTTCGAGGTCAATGCGTCCGGATTGGGCGGACAGCAGTTGTTTTTTAAAACTTTTGCCAGTCATCTGCGGATGAATTGGGATTCCAGCGATGTCCATGAGAGTTGGTGCTACATCAGGAAACGATACAAAATCGGTTACTGTTCTTTTGGGTAATATTTGGGCACCCCACCGTACGGCTAGTGGTACATGAAACCCGTCGTCGTAAATTTGGCCTTTGACGCGTGGGAACGGCATCCCGTGATCGGAGGTTGCGATGATTACGGTGTCTTCAAGCAGGTTTCGCTGCTCCAGTTGACGCAAAGCTAGTCCGATATGCCGGTCGTACCATTCGACTTCGATGGCGTAATCTGCCAGGTCGCCTCGAATCGTAAGGTTGTCAGGATAGTAAGCGGGGACTTGAACTTTGGATAAATCACGCCCATCCAATTTCCAATTGTCCTTCCCGTAACCACGATGAGGCTCTTTGGTGCCAAGCCAGAAACAGAACGGTTGGTTTTCAGGACGTCGATTGAGGAACTCTTCAAAATTCGCGCCATAATCAACGTTGCTGATTCCCTTGTAGGGTGGTCGACTGGTTTTATCATTGAATGGATGCCCAGCAGGGTTGAGCTGTTTGAACCGAGCGGGTCCACCGTCGATTCCGCGGTAGATCCCCGGCCCCCAACCCTTTCCAGTAAAGCCAACAAAGTAGCCGGCGTCTTCCAATAGAAATGGATAAAATGCCCATTCATCTGAAAGAAATGGATTGTGATTGCATGCCTCTTTTAATTGCCACGAGTACCGACCTGTCAGCAGGCACGCCCGCGCTGGCGCGCATTTCGGATTGCAATTATATGCTTGGGTGAAAAGGACACCTTCTTTGGCGATTCGGTCGAAGTTCGGGGTTTCAATGTAGGTGCTTCCATAAGCTCCCATGCTGTCACGGGAAGCGTCGTCGGCGATAATGAATAAGACGTTAGGGCGTTCGTCGGCAGAAGCGCTCAAACACAGTAGGGCAATCCCGGCAGAGATAAAGCAACGATGCGTAAATTTCATAATGTGTACCTTTTACGATGCGGCTTTTGCCGTCCGGCAATTGATTCGGAGAGGCCCCCGGAAGGATTGACTGTATCACGTTAATGAAAGTGCTTGCAAATTAGTTTTCGAAAAACCGGTGTTTTTGATTATTCCCTCAAGTATTTTTGTTCTGCAAAAACAGGCTGGACACCGTGAGGCGATTCTGAAATAGTCCGCCTGCCCGTCACCGGGACAAGAGTGGTTTTCCGATATGAAAAATCGAATACATATGAGGGATCATTATGCGTTTTTTCACGATGGCTTGTTTATTTTGTTTAATTATCGCCAGTGTTGGTTGTATGACCAAAAACTGGTCGTCGCCGCTATTTGGAGAATCTGATTTAGTAGAAGAAGCTGACGATTTACTGGACCCAACTAGCGAAAAAGCAGCGAAACAAAAAACCAATTTTTGGACCGCCAAATTTGGTGAAAGTGCCGGTGTCGACCCCCGCGCGAAGGCCATCGAAAAACGACTAGGTTACTAGTCGTTCTTCAATCTCTTAATTCCGTACTTCAGGTAGGGAAAATGTGCTCGCCAAGCTTAAACTGGCGACAGTTCACCTGTCGGAGATGCGTCGAGGGGAGAATCACCTGCGTTTGATTCTTTTTTATCCGTTGGAACCGAGTCCTCAAATTCTTCTTCGGAATTGTACAAGTCGAAACCCATTTTCAATAACATGGAACCGTAGATGTGGTAGAAAATCGGCACGAGGATCAGAATCAGCAACGTTCCGGTAAGCAATCCGAAAATGATACTGGTCGCCATCGGAATTAAAACCTGCGCTTGCATCGAGGTCTCCCAAATAATTGGAGTCAGCCCAGCGATTGTCGTCATCGAAGTTAACATGATTGGGCGAAACCGCCGTCGACCAGCACTCAAAAGCGCGTCCTCTAGTTTAACGCCAGATCGAAGCTTTCGGTTAATAAAATCCACGAGGACAATCGAGTCATTAACGACGACACCCGTGAGAGCAATAAGTCCGAAAAAGCTAAACAAACTTAAGTTGATACCAACGACGTAATGTCCAAGGATAGCCCCGAGCCATCCAAATGGGATGATTGCCAAAATAATGGCAGGTTGAACGTAGGAACGGAACTGCAAGGTTAGCAGTACGAACATACATAGCAGAGCGATTCCAAAACCAGTGAACATGCTGGTAATCGATTCCTGATTCTGAGCCTGTTCGCCTTCCCAGTTGAATGAGATTTCGCCCTTGTCCTCTGCCCTGAATTTCTCCACCAGGACCGGAATCATCGTCCGCTGCATTTCGGCAATGATCTCGTAAGAATTGCCTTCGGTCGAATCAACATCTGCGGAAACGGTGACACTTCGTTTCTGGTCGAGTCGGTTGATCTCAGATGCAGATTGCTGTACGTCGATATTGGCAACTTCGATCAATGGGCGTTCTACACCCTGATTATCGCGGATACGAATCTGTTCGAACCCGCTCATGCTTTTGCGATCTTCGTAGGGATACCGAACCATTAGTTTGACTTCGTGGCGGCCGCGTTGCAGTCGCATCACCTCGGCGCCGAAGTAACCCGATCGAATGGTGGACGAAAGTGCGGCTTCATCGAGACCAAGATTCTGTCCCAGTTCGTTTAGGCTAAGCATGACTTCGCGTTTGCCTGGTCGACTATCGTCTTCAATATCTTTTACTCCTTGCTTCGTTGCAAGATACGACTTGCATTCCTGAATCGCTTCGTCGAGGTAGGGGACGCCTTTCTTGTCGGAAAGGATCTTGAACTCGATAGCCGCACCGCCCGGTCCCATCGACTGCATGCCGAACTTGAGTGCGTCGTATCCAGAAATTTGGTCTTTCTCGTATATCTTCTTTCGCCAGCGCCCATTGATATTTTCGCTGGTAAGCTTCTTCTCAGTGGGTAATTTAGCGAAGTTTCTTAATTCGGCGTTGATTAATTGAACCTCGACGCTTCCGACGTGACTGCCGTTGGTCACTCCCATCGGGCCGAGGTTACCATTGCCGACTTCGCCGACTCGCCGGTAAATGTTTGTGTTAACACTGTAATCGGCGGGGACATCGATCCCGTACTCAGCGAGGTCCGTGCGAATATCTGCGTCTACTTCCTTAAATGTATCTGAAAGAACATTCACTGCATCCGCTGCAAATTGTTCCTGGGTTCCATTGGGAAACACGATCGTCGCGCTGATGTCTCTGCCATCCATCTTTGGCATTACCGAGTAAGGGACGAGGCCATACAGCACCAACGCGACCGAACACATGAAGGACGTTAGCACTGTAGAAATCACAATTGACTTATGGTGAAGCGACCACTTGAGGAGCGGTTCGTAAAAATAGTCGATGGTAAGTTCCATCGCCCGCGTTGAGAAACGATTAACTTTCTCAAACGCTTTCAATAACGGTTTGAATACATAAAAGATAGCTCCCATGGCACGCATGAATAAATTTTTATCATGAGACAAGTGAGCGGGAAGAATAAAGGTGCTTTCGATTAGCGAAATAACCAGCATGGCAATCACCGCGACTGGCATAATTTCGATAAATTTCCCCATGACTCCTGTAACATACATCAGCGGCATGAACGCTATGATCGTTGTCCCAACAGAGGCACAGACGGCGGGCAAGACTTCGGCCGTTCCATAGACAGCGGCGTTAATGAAATCGAATCCCTCTTCGCGTTTCGCATAAATGTTCTCACCGATGACAATCGCGTCGTCTACCACGATTCCTAATGCCATTAAAAAAGCGAACATTGAGAGCATGTTAAGCGTTTGCCCGGTGACTAACAGGATAAAACCGGCCGCAAGAATTGACGCAGGAATCCCCATCGCGACCCAAAAGGCAAGGCGGAGGTCGAGAAAAATCGCCAACACAACGAACACGGCAACGAGTCCCATGATCCCATTGGCACTCAGCATTTCGATCCGGTCTCGTACGTCTACCGAAACGTCACCCCATTGTTTGATCTGGTATCCGCCCGCACTGAAAGCCTCCTCATTTTCGGCTTTTGCGACATAAGCTTTTACAGCTTCGACGATGGTGAAGAGATCTTCTTCATTGGTTTTTGAAACTCGAATGACCAGTGCGTCGCGTCCATTGATTGAATGCATGGAGGATGTTTCTGCGAAACCATCGATGACTTCCGCAACGTCAGCGACGGCGATCGGAATGCCATTTCCACCATTGGACATGATGGGGAGTTTCCCGATTTCTTCGCCAAGTTCTTTTCTTTTTTCACTGCGAAGAATTAACTTTTGCCGTTCAGTTTGCATCGTGCCGCCAGGCATATCCGAGTTTTGCTGCCGGATGATCTGAGCGATCTGGTCGAGGCTGAGGCCGTACTTCCTAAGATTGTCCTCCGAGACCTCTACTGAAATTTCAAAGGGTTGGGCGGCGACAATTTCGGCACTTGAGATTGCTGAGCCTTTGGGTTGATAAAGAAAAGATAGCATTTTCCGAAACGGATTGCTTGACTTCACCGCGCGCTGTTCGAGTAAATCAGCGCGCACCCGTTCAGCGATGTCCCGTAACTCCCTTTGTTGTGCGAGAGTCGATTCCTCGCTCCGTTCGGGCGCAAGAATCCCCAAGGAGATCGCGGGCGCGCGAAAAATAATCTGTTTTACTTCAGGATCTTCGGCATTCGGAGGAAAGGTGGAGATTTGATCTATCGACGACCGGACGTCATTGAGCACTTTTTGAACATCACTCACGTTGTTGTTGAGTTCGAGAATGACATAGCCAAAACTTTCCATCCCCACGGACGTCATTTTTTTAACGCCGTCCAAGTTAGATACTGCCGATTCAATTTTCTGGCAAATGCCAACCTCTGTTTCTTCCGGGGTCGCACCAGGGAATGGCACACTTACCAACACAATCTCTAGCGCGAAATTTGGAAAAACTTCGCGACGCATGACGACCATGCTGGCTGCGCCGATGAGCATCGAGACAATTAAAAGCGTGTTCATCGCGGGCGAATTCTTAATAGCCCAGCGTATAACGGATTTCATTCAATTACCAAATTTGTGGAGAGTTTTGTTTGATGTTTGTGCGTTGGTGGCTTGACCCGTAGGGGAACCCACTTGTTAACTAATTCGTGGTGGATGACTGATTGCTTGACGCCTGTTGTTCATATTTAAAAATTGCCAGGTTGCCTTCTTCCTCATTCGCAAGATTTGCTCGGACGTTTGCCCTGACTTCATCAAAGGGGCCAACGATAATATGGAAGCTTTCTTTCAGATCATTCGTCCTTTTGATGACGGCGTAGTCTCCACCGCCGCTGCGATCGACAACTTCGACTTTAATTTTGTGGAGTTTCTGTTGGGTGGTCGCATTGTCTAAGTCAGAGCCTTCGACTGCCCAAAGAAACTCGCCAGTGTCACTTAATGCTTTGGCCGGTACGCTGAAATAACCACCTTCGCCAACGCTTGCGCTAACAGGTATGACCATTTTTAATTTCACATACATGCCTCTTACCAGTGGGAATTTTGGGGCGCTCGGATCCTCGCTGTTCAGTTCGTAAATTGGATCTTCCACTAAAATTCGACAAGGTGTGGTTCTTGTTGCTTCGTCTTGTCCGCTTCCGTTGATGCTTACCAATTGTCCCTGCCAGTGCGATATGTCGGTTGGGTTGTCCAATTTAGAAAGTTGTAAAAGATCCGGGTCGGTAATCCGAACGTTCGTTTGGGGGATCCCAAAGTTATCGGTTACGATCTCGACACCAGTTTCCGCGGGAGGGTTTTGAGAATTTGTTTTTAACCAAACAAGATCAGTCGGCGTTAAATTCGTAATGATTTCAGCTTTTTCGGTATCTTCAAGAATAAGCAATGGATCGCCAGCGCGAACGTAATCACCTTGCTGAACCATCTCGCGGACAACCACGCCCGCGATGGGAGCGATGATCTCGGTTCTGACTTTGTCTAGCTCCGCTCTCTTTAATTTTTGTTCAGCTACCTTTTGGGACGTCACCATTCGGACTTTTCTTGCTCTTAAATTTGCGAGATTGTTCTCGAGATTGGTGAGTGAATTTTCAGCGACAAGTCGGGAACGCTCGGCTTGTGTTTTTTCTGATTTGGTGCCGACAGCGAAAATGCGTTTGTATTCGTCAGTGACGAGACTAATTTCTTTCATCGTATTTTCTCTCAGGTTTTCAATGCCTTTTATCTCATTGTCAATTTCAGTGACCTGATCTTTCGCCTGTTGCATTTCTCCCTTGGCAGTTTCTAGCTGAATCTCGTAAAGCTGTGGGTCGATCTCGATAAGCGGTTCGCCATCGGTTACTTTCGTCCCTGCCTCAAGAACGGGCCATTTTTTAGTAACCACACCACTCACCTGAGCGGCGATTTTGATTTCTCGATAGGGAACGACGGTTCCTGAAATGGCTCGTGTTAGATCTCCGTAAAACGGCTTAGCATTTTCAACTTTGATCTTTTGGGCTACTGATTCTGGCTTGGCTTCGGGCACGGCGCTCTTGTTTGCCATTACGTAGGCAATCACACCGATACCGACAGAAAGAATGACAACGGAGAAAATATACTTGAATACTTCGTTCATCTTAAAAGGTTTCCCGTGCTGTGAATCTCGCGATAATTCGGCGGAAGCCACTTCGCGTTCAACCTCCGATGACTGAGACCCACTAATCAAGCGATCTTCGTCATGTGCATTTGAATTCTGAGACGTATCAGTTTTTGGTAAAGATTCGGCAGTTGTGTTTGGCATGTCTTAGTAGGGTCTGTCTAAAATAGCTTTCGCGGTTTTCGCTCAGCATAGTTACTGGTGATTTCATTTAATGGTCGGCGGGCTTGGCATCCTTGAGGGCCAGTTCGTCGAGCGTTTGGTAATGTTTTAAGCCGCCCAACGAGAAGAGATAAATGTGCTGGGCCAAGTTGTCGAGATCGTACTGATCTACGTAGTCCTGTTGCTCGATCATGAGTCGAGTCATCTCGGCTGAAAAACGATAATACAGACACTGTCCGATGATGCTAAAACCAATTTTGTTTCGTGTTGGTTCAGGCAACCGATACCCCACGATGTCGTCAATAATTCCGCACAATGTATTGAAAAATGGCCGGAAATATTCCTCCACAAGATGCTTGCAGGTTTCGGTAGGTTCAAGAATCTCACGCATTAACAAACGAACCTGCCAAGGTTCAGTCTGCATCGCTACCAAACGACGTAGAATGAGTGTGATAAAGTCGAGCAGCTTCTGTTCGGGATCAGTCGAAGCATCCCAATTTGGTTCGGGAACCTGTTCCACCCGCATTTCCCGGGCAAGAACGACTGTCTGGTGATAAAGTTGTCGCTTATCTCCGAAGTAGTAGTTGATGCTTGCCACATTCACGTTCGCTTGTTCGCATATTTCACGAACGGTGGTCGCTCGAAATCCCTTGCCGGCAAAAATTGGCCCGGCTTCCATTAGAATCCGCTCGCGTGTGGAGTCGCCAGAGGTTGAATTTTGAGGAATTGGAGCCATGCGAAATATTGATCCGAGACAGTACTGCCCCCTAAATTTGGGAGGATTTGCCGATTCCGAAGAATCTCATGGCATCTGTTTTCCAAACAACTGTATTAAACACTTGTTTAATCACAATGTCATCTGCATTTTTTTGTTGGTTTTTGAAATGAAAGAAGGCGGATTATGCGGTATTTGATGGGTTTTAAAGGCATATATGTCAAACGATATATTTTCTAGTCAGGCTGGAGATTCACTAGGGTGTGGGATTCAATACGCAATTCAGCAGTTTTTGAGGAGAATTTGAGCGATGCCATCGGTTCCACGGATGCCGAGCTGGTGGCCGGTAGGCTGAAACGGACAATCCTGATGGATACAATCACCGCTTTTCAAGTCGTTACTAAGGAAAACGCGTTTGCTGAAAGATAAAATTGGCAAGCGAAAACAGAGCTTCATTTGTAAAGTCGACGGTTCCCGGACGTATCCAAGCGCTTTGAGGTACTGTGTGATGTCGGCAATCATGATTTGTGTGGCGGAACTGTTAAATCCAGCTCACTCTCCAAATTCGAAGGGCGAATTTTACCGAATACGGGAATCGGAACGGGAAACCTACCAACCGTGTGGAACCTGGCATACCAAATCCCTTGAAAATGCTTTGGCGGGTTGGGTGTTCTTGTTTTGACTGAGGCATTCGATGAGGAGCGTTTCGAAACCATTGGATTGGCGGAGGTGATATGGTAATCTGTTCGCCGATAAGCCTTAGCCCGCGAGGTTTTGGACCTGCGTCAGGGCCTGGTTCAAGCGGGATGTCGATCCGTACAAAAGTCCATAACGAGTGTGTTTAAAATAGGGTGTTGTGATGAATTTAAAATTTCTTTTACTAGGTTTAATGGTGTTATCGGTAGTGGGTTGTGAAGAAGAGAAACCACCAACTAAAGAAGTCACTCAATTAATTGAATCATCGCCGGACGAGGTCGCCTTCACCTACGACGAAATCATTGCGATGTCTGACGAAGATTTAAAAAAGAACATGGCGATGCTTTACGCTCGTTTAAGAATCAAAAGGGGGGGTAAGCAACCCTCTGTTTCAGGCGCAAGCGTTGGGGGTGGCTCGGAAACCATACCTGACTTGGAAACAAAAGATGCGGCGGAAGCCGTGGTAGATGATAATCCGGATGCTGATAAACCATTGAGGTACGAAGCGCTTCCAGCAGAAGTCATGCGACAAACCCAATTCGCTCGGGAAAACTAAGCCGCTCGCGCTACAGAGGCAATCAGAGAAACATTCGATCTGTGATTGCGAAAAATCCAAAAGCAGACTCGTGTTTTTAGTGGACTTTTAGTTGCGGAACCATCAACCGCAATTTTAAAGATTCGAGACAGCAATTAAAAACTCGTAGAAGGCTCAGGATGATAAATAAGCTCGCGATATTCGGTGTTGGACTGATTGGTGGATCGCTTGCATTGGCGTTGAAACGGGCCGGTTATTGCGATTTGATTGTAGGTTGCGATACTGATGTCGGTCGTCTTCGTCGTGCGGTCGAGTTGAACGTCATCGATCAATTTTCAACCAGTCCGGCTGAGGCTGTTGCGGACGCGGATGTGGTTGTGCTCGCCGTACCGATGCTCGCAATGGAGTCGGTGCTGGAGTCAATTTCTGAGCACCTTGCCGAGGGCGTCGTCCTTACCGATGTGGGAAGTTGCAAGGCAAGTGTCGTCGCGGCTGCGAAACGTGTATTCGACGGGATGCCGCCGCGATTTGTTCCGGCACATCCTATTGCTGGCCGCGAGAAAAGTGGCGTTGAAGCATCTCTTGAGGATCTATTTGTTGCTCACAAAGTTATTCTCACGCCGGATAGTAAAACCGATCAAGCGGCGATCGCAACGGTAACTCGGATGTGGGAAGCGACCGGTGCGCAAGTGAAAACACTAGGAATTGAACAGCATGACCTTGTTTTAGCGGCGACCAGTCATCTGCCGCATGTTTTAGCCTACAGTCTCGTCGATACGATCGCCGAAACTGACTATGTGGAACAGATATTTCAGTTTGCGGCTGGTGGATTTCGCGATTTCTCTAGAATCGCCTCAAGCGATCCAGTCATGTGGCGGGATATTTGTTTAGAGAATAAGGACGCGATCTTAGACGTCTTGCATAAGTTTCAATCCAATTTGAAGGAACTCGAATCGGCGATTATGCAAGGCGACGCGGGCGATTTGATGGAAACGTTTGTTAACGCTAAAACAATTCGCGATGCAAATGTAATGAAGCATCGCGTTGAAACCGAGTGAAATTTGAGTGGCGCGTGGCATGTCAATTGATAACTCTCCAAACCGAAAGAACCGCGGCTCGATCGTCGTTGCCGGGGTGCCGGAGCATTTTAATTTGCCGTGGCACCTAGCAATTGAGTCAGGGCAATTCGAAAACTGCGGGCTAGACGTGTTTTTTGACGAAGTTCACGGTGGTACGGGGGAGATGACAGAACGTCTTGGCAAGCGTGACTGCGATGTAGCGGTCGTTCTATCGGAAGGTTGCGTGGCCGCACTCTTGAATGGCGTTCCCGGTCGGATCGTGAAGACGTATGTTGACTCTCCGCTGTTGTGGGGCATTCATGTTTCCGCCAAAAGTAACATTACCCTGCCTCAGCAAATACAAAATTTGCGTTATGCCATTAGTCGCCCAGGCTCAGGTTCGCATTTGATGTCAATTGTGGATGCAGCAGAACGGGATTGGCCAACTGAATCGATGGAATTCGTTGAGGTTGGCAGTTTAAAAGGCGCGCGGTCGGCGTTGGGTAAGAACGAAGCTGACGTTTTCTTGTGGGAGCGGTTTACAACGTCACCTTTAGTGCAATCCGGTGAATTTAGGCGGCTTGCCGATCGAGCTGCCAATTGGCCTGCGTTCGTAATTTGTGCGACTGAGGAAATGGTTCAGCAGAGGTCAGCAGAACTGCGTTTAATGTTGGAGATTTTAAATTCGGCTTGCCTTGAATTGATGCAATCAGCAGACGCCTGTGAAATAATTGCGGAGCGTTACAATATCGAAATAGATGCTGTCAGGGATTGGTTCAAGATAACCCGTTGGAACACTGGTTTTGATTTAAATAGAAGTTCATTTGAGTCGGTAAAACAGTATCTTGGCCGGTTGGGAATCGTCAGTGGCAATTTGAAGCCTATCGATGAGTTGTGTTGCGAGTTTTAGACGGGTTGCGTTTGGCGATATTGTGTTTCTGTTTTATTCGACGTCTGTTGATTGAGAAAGCGAGACCGCACAGTGATTAGACATACGGTAATGTTTACTTTAAAGCATGCATGTGGCTCGGACGAAGAAACTGAATTTTTGAACGCTGCACTGGTGCTCAACACAATTGAGAGTGTTCAAAAATTCGAGCGATTGAGACAAACGAGCGCAAAGTGCAAACATCGATTTGGTTTTTCGATGGAATTCGAATCTGCAGAAGCGTACGAGTTTTACAATCAGCATCCTTCCCATACTCAATTTGTTCAGGAGCATTGGATTCCGGAAGTCGCCGAGTTTCAGGAGATTGACTACGAGCTGTACTCTGACGCCTAGCGGAAGCTAGGACGTGCGTTTCAAGTATGTCAAAGCTGGGTGCTGCGGCTTTGTTAGTCGGGATAGCCACATTAGCTTCGGAATTCCGGGTCACAGCCTGGACGGACAGCGAGGATTGAGATTTTCTTCGGGTGCAAAATTACCGCGATGTTTTATCTGTCGATTTTTTCTTTTTTTTCTGTTTGAGTGACAGGCCGGCCTGTTGGATTCGCGTGTCCAAGGCAGCTCTTGCTTCGGAAACCCCTTCTTTCGCGTTTGGGGCGTTTACAATATTTCGAAATTGATTGGGATCAGAATTCATATCATAGAACTCTTCAGACCCATCGGTATAGCGAATGTATGTCCAGGCGTCGCCTCGAAGCGCATACCCGTTATTGATTGAAAGCGCAGTTTCCCGCACACGGTGGCTGGGGTCTTCGAGGATGGGTGTGAGATCAGAGCCTTCTGCCTCGGCTGGAGTTTCGATTGCGGCGATTGATGAAAGGGTAGGGTAAAGGTCAACCAATTCAACAGGAGAGGAAGTGACCCCCGGTCGGTAGCCGGGTGCGTCGATAATAAGTGGAACCCGTGTGACTTCCTCATGGAGATTCGATTTCAACCAGAAATCATGTTCGCCGAGATGGTAACCGTGGTCACTGGTAAACACGATGGCAGTGGTGTCACGGATTCCCAATCGGTCAATCTCCGAAATGATTTTCCCGACTTGCTCATCCATGAAAGAAACGGAGGCGTAGTAGCCTGCCCACATTCTTTTTTGATTGTCAGGGAAATCGGCGATCCCGGATTTGCGAGAGGTTGATTTGGCCTGACCCATTGAGGGAATGTCAGCGAGATCATTGGGAACTTGAAGAGGAGGTTTAATCGTTTGCCATGGATAAAGGTCGAAATATTTCTTGGGAGCAACCATGGGATAGTGTGGGCGAACTAAGCCGATGGCAAGGAAAAATGGTGTGTCGCTAGAAGTTTTATTGTTAATTATCTCAATTGCCTTTGCCGCAGATTTTGCGTCCGGTTGGTCGGCACCGTCACCATCGAGTACTACGGTAACGAAGGCGCGATGTTGCATTTTGGTGGATTGCCGGTTAGCCAATTCATCGGTGAAGATGTCTAGATTAAGGCAGGCATAATCGCCTGGCGAATGCGCCTCCTGCCCCGCAGAGTTGTACCGATCGGTCCAGGTTGACCGAATGTCCAAACCGTTGGTGCCGGCAATAATATCACCAGGGACACGCATGTGATAAATTTTGCCAACTCGCGCGGAATAGAAGCCTTGGTTTTGGAAGTTCGCTCCTAAATTGACTCCGCTTCCGTTTTGGTATCGGCTGTGCATAAATGACTGGCGGGAGGGAGCACACCAGGTGCCTTGGCAATACGCCCTTTGAAAGACCATCCCGGATCGTGCAAGCGAGTCGATGTGTGGAGTCTGGCAAACAAGGTCGCCGTAGCAACCCAGCACGCTTGCTTTTAAGTCGTCTGAAACAATCAGAACGACGTTTTTAATCTCGGGTGTTGTCTCGACGTTGTCGGCAAAACTGTTTCCAGCATGCAACGCGACTAAAACAGATATTAAAACAATTTTGACGGCGGTTAAAGCATTTGCTTGTGGCCAGGGATTTAGCTGCGACATGGCGAACAGATCTCAATCAACAGGAACAACGATTGGAATGCGCTCATCGGCGCACTACTCTTTTGGATTCTCCCCTGAAGTTAAAAGGGGAGAAAACTGATTCTAGAAGGTTCACCGCTAATTACAAATAATTGGCCAATAAAGCTTGAAGGCTACCTTGTAATCAATCAACCGCCAAAAAATGCTGCGGCCAAGTCAATTTGAAAAGAATGTGGCGGGCGTGCACCGACTGAATTGCCAAAGCTGCCAATCGCTGGGCTGGATTTTAAGTTAGCCAAAATGACTAGATCGCTGGCTTAGATGCCCAATAGTAGAGTGGTTTGTAACGCTTGGAGCGTTCGGCCCACCTTGGATGAGACTCAACCGAAATTAGGTTTCCGCCAGACTCCTCGATAATAGTTTCAACGCGAGGTTGTGAGATCCGATGAACCTGAACCTCGTACTTGCCTCGAATGCGCTTATGAAACGGGCGGACTTGTTCACGGTAGAACTTGTCAAACCGTGCGGGTAAGGAATTCGGACGAAGAACCGGGCCGTCAGGCACGAGGAATATCGCGAGGCCACCGGGAGCAAGGACACGGAAAAAATCTCGGATATAACTTTCTGATTCCGGAGAAGGAATGTGTTGAATGGTGATGTCACTGTAAATGAAATCAAATTGATCCTCATCGAAAACCGAGAGATCAGGCCGTTTGTTCACTTGGAATGAACAGTTCGAGCGACGTTTTAATTTGTTGGCGTTCCCAATCATAGTCGACGAAATGTCGACCCCGATGACTTCATCAAAATAGGCTGCCATCGCGTTGGTTAGTCGCCCTACGCCGCATCCGAAATCTAGAGCATTCCCACGAGGAACGTGGATGCCGCGGTCATGGATTAACTGTATCTGCCGAGCGAGCAGTTCTTTCCCGGTATCGAAAAAAAGCTCCTGGTCAAGTTGCTTCCGCTTATATTTCTCTTCCGTTAAGACTGCGTAAAACGGTTCGTCAGCCCCAAACTTCTCATAGGCAGATTCAATCTTCGAAAACGCACTCATTTACCAGTCCTTGGTGTTGGAGCAATTAAACGCAAAAACGTTAGCAACATCGCGATTTGATGTTAGAAAAGGTCCTAATTTTGATCAACGTCGATATTGGGGCTGAGTTTGCAGCTAGCATTTTCGTTGCATAAATTTTTCCCGCTTGTTTGGGGGAGGACGGAAGGAAGCCAGCCAAAACAACTCGTTAAAGACGTTAGGCGAGCTGATTACATGTCTAACAAGATCTTATTTGGCCGCTGGAATAAAAGTTTTGTTACTTAACGATTGATTTCGTTTTCAAATTTCAAAAGCTCGCGAGAACTGATTGGAGTTGGAAAGGTCTGCTTTTAAAATCGACATCCGTGGCTAGGCAATTTTCTTTACTCGGCGAGAGCTTTACGCGGCACGATCAGTAATCCATATTCTTTGCCAAAACGAGTCGGTAACTAGTGAGATCTATTTTTCGAATTGGTTCGGCAAGGAAAATTGATTGGATCGCACTTTCAATGACGAATTACAGTTGCCCTCTCTAGTCCTCTCTGGTTTGGAATCGAGAATTTCAAAATTGAGAGAATAAAGCGAGCAATTTTCAAAGTCGCTTTCTGCTCGGTGGATTTAATAAACTAGGCGGTAACAGCCAAAACGGTTTGTGATTTGATGAAATAAATGAGCGTGTTTTTTATTCGCAAGGGATTTTATCTCGGAATGAAACAATGGTTTGGGCGGATAATTGCGAGGTTATTGGCGGTTTGGAGGCGGGATAGGAACCAGGCGTGGACGAATTGAGATAATTCGGTGATTATTCGTTTTAAACATTACCGGCCGTTAAGTGTCACGATTCGGTGTCGGTCAATAGATTGTGAAACCGGCGTGCACGAGTTCTAAATTTTAAATTTGGTCTCGTGCATTTTTTTATGGCCTGAGATCGACTTGTGTCCGATAAATACCACATTCATAAGGGATAAATGGCATTGTTGATTTTTCATTGAAATGCCCCTTGACACTTTTGGTCGAATTGGTGATCTTTATCCCTTCACGCGAGGCCATTAATTGGCTTCCGAGGGCGTAGCTCAGTTGGTAGAGCAACGGACTTTTAATCCGTAGGTCCAGGGTTCGAGCCCCTGCGCCCTCATTTTTTCTCTTACGCGAACCCAATTTGCGTTCTCCAGTCGCCCATCCGTTTGCAGTCGCGACAGCATTCTTCCTACAGCGTTTACGCTTGTAAACCGCGGCTTTCTAAGCAATGACTTCTAAGCGGGTTTTGGTTCGTCCGTGGGGCCGTTATCCTAGAATTGAAGGACTTATTGCGGGAAATCTTTTTTTAATGCGAAATTTTACGGTTCGCCAATCTAGGCATTTAATTATTCGCGAGGACGACGCGATATTTCGGCTTCCCTTCTCTCACATGGCTCATGGCTGAGTTTGCCGAAGACATCGCAAATTGTTCGACGAGGGGACTAATTTGGTGTCGGCTCGCAAACTGAAGCATCTGCTCCATGACCGCCGGACTGCCTACGGTGGAACCAGCGATGGTACGTTGACCGAGAATCAAGGGCATAACTCCTAAATCCAGTGGATCAAGCGTTGCTCCAACGAACACCATCGTACCTTTGGGCTTCAGCGTACTGACGTATTGGTTCCAGTCTAATTTTACATTTACCGTCGAGATAAGATAGTCAAAAGAGTTAGCAGCTTGTTCGATCGCCTCTGCATCCCGTGAATCGAGGGTGTGGTCGGCACCAAAGGATGCCGCCTCGTTTTTTTTGTCTTCGCTGGAGGTAAACGCAGTAACCTCGCATCCCCAAGCACTCAAAAATTTAACCGCGAGATGTCCAAGTCCACCAATTCCAATAACCGCCACACGGTCAGTTGAGCTTACCCCAAATTGAATCATTGGATTGAAAACAGTAATACCCGCACACATCAGCGGTCCGGCAGTGGCAAGGTCGACTCCCTCGGGAATGACCACGACGCTATTCGCATCCGCTTTCACTTTATCGGCAAATCCACCGTGGTGGCCAACGATCGTCGGTCGTGCCGTCGCACATAGGTTTTGATCTCCTGATTTGCAGCATGCACACTCGTTGCAGTAACCGCAATGCCATCCAAGACCTACCGAGTCACCAATGTTTAAGTGGTGCACCCCCGGGCCAACGGAGGCAATTTTTCCAATGACTTCGTGCCCGGGAACCAATGGGTATTGCGATATCCCCCAATCGTTATCGACCATGCTGAGGTCACTGTGGCAGATGCCGCAATACTCGACGTCAATAATTATTTCATTAGCGTTGAGGTCACCAAGCTCGTAGCTGATCGGCTTGAGTGATCCGCCTGGCTCAATCGCTGCTAATCCGTTTGTCGTAATACTTGGCATGGTTGTTTCGTTTCAATTTAATTAGTTGGATGAGTTTTTTAGCGAACACTGCGCTGGGAATTTTACTGTAGATGCTATGTTTCCGACCGATGCTTACCAAAGTTAGTCAACATCGTTGGAAATATCTGAATCGGGAAGACTACGACGATTTGCAAATGGAACGTGGCTTAAAATCGAGAATTTCTGGTTGGACTTAACATGCTTGATCCAGAAATTGCGGGCTGTCGAGTATTGGTATTAGTTTTGGAATCTTGGAGGGAAACTCCGATTGTTGATGTTTGGGTTGGAGCGACGATGTCACGAATTTTATTGACCACCGAATTCATTTGATTGACCGCAATCACAGCAGTAATTAACAAAATTAGGATTCCCAGTCCGTTTGATAATTTCCCGTTTCGGAAGCTCTTCATGACTGATTTTTGATTGCAGATCGCTAAGAGTAAAATTGCAAGTAAAGGCAGCAACAAGCCATTTGCAGCTTGTGCCAAAATAATTGTCTGTTGTGGACTTTTTCCTAGCCAAATTGCGAATGCAAATCCGATCATCACCACGACCGTAGCCGTGATTTTCAATCTGCGATCCGAGAGGCGACCGCTCCATCCGAAACAGCCAGAAACCGCGAACGCGGCAGCGACCGGCGCTGTAATAGCGCTAGTGAGACCTGCCGCGAATAGACCAAGCGAAAAAATGAACTTGGAATTGACACCAAGGGCTGGTTCCAGCTGCTTAGCGATGTCCAGTCCGCCGCTTCCACTAGGGGTGCTGGTGTCGTGAAATGCCATTGAGGCGGTGATGAGAATTGCACAAGTGACCATGCCACCGAGTGCGACAGAAAGAATGGTGTCGATCCGTGAATACTTTATTGCGGTTTTCGTATCATCGTTTGCGGAATTCTCCCCCCATTGCTGGGCGGCAGCACTGGCATGCAGGAATAGGTTATAAGGCACCACCGTGGTTCCAATAATGCCGATCACAAACCATTCGCTGCCGATAGGTACTCTTGGAACAAATCCGGCCGCGATTTTGGACCACTGCGGTTCGGAGGCGATCGCTGAATAGAGAAATAGACAACTCATTAGCCCGACACACACAGTCAAAATCTTTTGCAATAAATCAACCCTGCCAATCCAAATGACTGTCAACGTGACGGCGGCGATCAAACAGACAATCATAATCTTAAAATCTGCAGACGGTCCTGAAGACTCGGTCTGTGTCGCATTCGAGCCCACAAATGCGTCCGAACTCAAGTCGGAATTTCCAGCTGGGAGAATGGCTTCCAATCCCGCAGCAGCACCAAGAATGTTTCCTGTCTGGTACGCAGAATTTCCAATCAAAATCGCGATTAAAATTAACCCCAAAATTCCGAATCGAAAAATTGGGTTTTTGATGGCGTTTTTTATGACGTGACTTAGCCCCTGCCCTGTGACGACCCCGACGCGAGCCGCCATTTCTTGAAGTACGATGGTTGCTAACACGGAAAAACCTATCGCCCAAAGCAATAAAAACCCGAAATCACTCCCCGCTCGACTTGCAGTTACGACTGTCCCAGGTCCAATAAAAGCGGCCGTGACTAAAATTGCGGGTCCAAATAATCGGTGCTTTTTCATCAATTCAAACTCACGGGTAGGTGAAACTGGAACCAATCGGAAATTGATTTGGATGACTACTATAAACTATCTAGTTAAGGCAAATTGGAATGGTGGGCCTGTTTTTTGCGAAATGAAATCTCGCACCAACTCAGCTTTTGAAAGGTCAGCTCCTCCGTACGCTTCATGATTTCTGGCATTTACGATCGAGTGGAACTAATGCAGCGACGACGTCGTGTCTTGCTATTCGATTTGAAAATAGGTGGTCTGGGAAGTAATTTCTTATTAGCCCAGGATCGATTTGCTGCCCTGAAAGAGTGCAACCTATGAATCACAGGCTAATCGCGGTAAAATCCTCGTTGTTATTCTTTTCGACTGCGTTGAGTTAAACCGATCATGTCCAATCATCAAATTTTAGTTCGCCTCTTGGTTGTCACTGTGGCGTATTTGGGAGCAGGGAACCTATTGCAGGGCCAGGAGTGGGCTCGCAAGATGTTTACCGAATACGTTCACGACTTTAAGGAAGTGAACTTAGGTGAAAAGCCCGAATTTCGATTCAAAATTAAGAACATCTACAAAGAAGATATTAAGATCCGGTCGGTATCTTCGAGTTGCGGTTGCACAATCGCGACGCCTACAAAAAAAGTCCTAAAGATGTACGAAGAAGGCGAGATACTGTGTCAGTTTAACACTCCCGCGGTCGGCACTGGATTCAAGCAGGCAACCGTGACCGTTAGGTTTGACAAGCCGTTCGTTGGTGAATGTCAATTGACGGTACGTGGCACAATTGTTTCAGGAGGGATTAGCTTTTCCCCACCGCAGATTGAATTTGGCCAGGTAACGAAGGGCGGCAGTTTTCCGGTCAAAACGATCAAGATTAGCTCATCTGGGAATCCCAATTTAAGAGTGCTTGATGTGAAAAGCACCTCAGGTGCCATCAAGGTTCTGAGTGTGAAGGAGACCCTTCGACGTGGGCAGTTAGTGAACTATGAAATGAAGGCTCAACTTAAAGACTCGGTTGAACAAGGATTCGCCAAAGGAGACCTATTCGTCGTCTTTGAAAAAAATCAACGCATGAGAGATCGGTCTAATCGGCCAATTCTTACTGAGAAACAAATTAGCTTTAGCGGAAATGTTGTTGCCGCTATTCAAATTTCTCCCAAACTTTTGAACTTGAGTGATGTTGAGGTTGGACAAAGCGTATCGAAGAAAATCTTGTTGATCGGTACGACCCCCTTCCAGATTACGGATGTTCGCAGTGACAGTGAAGGATTCGATGTGTTGGCGGACAAAGAAACCAAGAAAACGCATCAACTAGAGGTGGTGTTCAAGGCTGAAGGCATTGGGACACAGGAGTGTGAATTGACGTTTTATACCGACGGCAACGAAACTCCTGCCGGAGCCATGAAGGTTATCGTGGAGATTGTTGAAGCTAAACCAGCAGCTAAACCAGCAGCTAAACCAGAAGCTAAACCAGAAGCTAAACCAGAAGCTAAACCAGAAGCTAAACCAGAAGCTAAACCA
>JAQXDZ010000123.1 GCA_029251085.1 Mariniblastus sp. | reverse complement strand
AACTTCTATTCTCTGTCGTGCTTTTTTTGGATTTTTTTTGGTTTCGGTAACATTCAAGCTGATTGTTTTGTTGAACCGAATGTCTTTTATTGAATAAGTTGAGATGTTGAAATTTGCCTACCGATGCTTGACTCCCAACCGCTGCGATGCGGTTGCGTTTGCGCTGCTGTTGCTCTACCTGACCATGCTGTTAATGCCATTGCTCTGGCAATGTAGAGTGGCAATAGAGCGATGGCTTCCCGACGTCAACGATGGCCGGTTCCTGTTCATGGTGCCATACCTGGCAACCTGGCTGGCGTTTACGGCTGTCATCGGGACCTGGTCGAAAACAACCTGGAGGCGTCAATGGAAGTTCGCTCTGGTAGGCATGTTCAGCTATCTCGCGTTAATCGGTTATTCTGGTTTTTTAGGATTGCTGGATGGAGGGATATACGCAAACGGAACTGATTCGTCGGTGGCCGAGTATCGCCTGTTGATCCGGTTGGTCAGTTGGACCGGTTTGTTAGCGTGGGGTGTGAGTGCGGGGATCGGCCTGTTCGGCCGAAAAATGGAGGGGCGGATCAAGGTTAAACGAACTCGGACTGTTATCGTCGGCGCGGTCGTTCTGTTTGCCATTTCGGTAATTTTACGGGTTGTCCAGGTTGGCGACGGATTGTTTTTTTCGAGTCGCCTCTCGTTCTTTTCATTCCCCCCTGTTTGGCTGTTACTCCCAATCCTGCTAGCTTCATTGCCCGTTTGTTTGATCCAGAAAATCCGCGGTGGTTGGGCGTTGTCAGGATTTGTAGCGGTTTTTCTTCTGGCAATCATGCTGCTGATAATCTCAGTTATGGGACTCTCAACATCAGACGACGTTGAACTGGCAGTTGACTCTACATTGATTTACAGTTTTCTGTTTCTGATGATGGCGTTGTTACTACGCCAAGCGCAGGATCGTGCGATCGATCCCGGGGCAGAACAGCAAGGTGACGCTGTACCGCATCAATGGATCTCTGTATGGGGCATCATCCCCAGCGTCATGTTGCCAGCGCTACTGTTTTTGACCCTTTGGTTGGACCCGGTCACTTTGATTTTCTGGAACGGGTCGGAACGATGGCAAGTGGCGCGCGACATTCGTAAATTGGACACGATACCTGGGACCCGCACGCGGTTCGCCACGGTTCCCGAATGGCGGAGCGCTTCCCTGGGTGGATTCATGGTGGAAAGGGTGGACATGGAAGTTGTTTTTTCACCCGATACTCCAGCCGATTATTTTGACACGTTACCCGAATTACAGAACAACCAGCTGTGGTTAACGATCAAAAATATCCAACCCCATATCGATACAACACGGTTAGGCCGGTCGCAGAAGCCGCCACGTTTTCGTGTCGCCATTTCTGGTGGAACGATCACGGGAAAGCAGTTTCACGATCTGGTCCAGGGGTCCGACAGATCCTGGTTCGAAAAAGTGGCAGTTGTACCCGGCTCGGAATCTCCGCAAGTCACTCAAGCCGGCCAAATCAGGCTTTCTGATTTTGGGCCTGGTGAGGTCGCCAGAGTGATCGAGTGCTTGTCTGCCGGTTCGGTTGGTCAACTCTCTATTTCAGATTGTAAGTTGAGCCAGCAAGATTGTTCGGCGTTGTTTCAGCTAGGCCGTACGACTCCAGTCGATTTACACATCTCTCGGCAAAGCGGCGGGGATATGGATCATAGCGAGCGATTTGCTTCCTTGGGTTCGGACATCGTCCGTATTGGCCAACAGTACCCTGATAGCCAGGTAACGGTCACCTGTAACTCGGGATTTTTCACCGATCAGCAGCGGTGGGAATTGTTGTTAAATACCGAAATCGGTATTGAGATTGACGGCATTGCAGGCGCTGGCCCTTTTAGCTTAACCCGAGGCGAGCATGATCCGGTAAGTCGTCAGCGGTTCTGGGATTCGATTTTTTTGGTGAATCGGCTTAGCCAGGTGACGTTACGCCGGGTGAGGTTAGCCATCGATCGATCTTCACCAACATTTAATTTTCCGACAGATTGCATCAATCATCACTGGGCTTACGGCTCGAGGGAAATCAAACCTGACAAGATCGAGGCACTTTTCCTACCGCAATTCGAACCGTGGCAGATCGACGAGGTGGGAAAGATGACCTCGTTGAAAAATCTGAGCCTGGACTATACCTGGTTACCAGCATTTTCGTTACCAACACGTTCAAAGGCACCCACCGAGTTATTTCCAACTCGAGTTGACCTCGGACCGATTCAACGATTGGTGAACTTGGAGCGGCTTGTCCTTCCAGTCAACCTGAAGGTCGAGGACTTCTCTTTCCTGCAGCGACTGAAGAACTTGCAGCACCTGCAATTTGACTGTGGGGTTCAGGATAAAGTTCCGCTAACCGCCAAGCAATGCCCCCGGCTCGAATCGGTCCGATTGTTTGGCTCGCCGTCGCCGGGTCTGCTACAGGAACTGGCCAAAATTAAGACGCTTGACAAGGTGACAATGGTTCAGTGGCCCTGGTATAACTTCATTGCACAGGGCGATCGCCAAAAAGCCCGCCGCCTCTTGCCCCCGCGGGTCGAGTTGGAGTTTTTACCCTGGGAGAATGCTGGCGATGTGCCGCAGGCTTTTAATGATCATTGTCGCCAGGTCCGCCGTGACCTACGTCAAAAGTACCTCGACGACTAATAGGGATTTTTAAGCCCTCGCGGCACGTCAGTCAAGCGAAGGAAGAGGCTTCAATATCAATGCGTAGCTGAGACAAAAATTGTCTCATAATTTTGAACTAAATAAGATTTAGATTTAGTCCTACCCAGCTTCAAACCCATTTTTCGTATCGCGCATCCTCGGGCTAACTTATGGAACCAATACGAAGGTGCGGGGGGCGCGATTAGGATTTTGGAGGGATTGGTCGAGTGATATCGAGGATCGTGACACTTGGCGAAACGTCCCATGGTGATTATCGGGAAATCTTGCAATCTGGAAGTGCAAGCTGAAGTTGCTCAATCTGTTCTTCACCTATTTGCGTATTTTCTA
>JAQXDZ010000122.1 GCA_029251085.1 Mariniblastus sp. | reverse complement strand
CTTTAAGTTGGACAATCCGCTGCTTAATTCCAGAGGCAAAAACTCCAATACATTTTCACTAAAGCTATTCAATCATTTCGCCCGATGAATCACCTAAAAATCTCGAATGTTGAACTTGTAAGCGAATTAAGTGATGGGACCATGGAAGCCAGCGGACGCGTGAATTGAAATAAAGGTCGATAGTAATTGGGGGACATGTTTTGAAACGACATCAAGTTTTTTTTAACGCCTCAATATAATCCAGAACGCGTGAAACGTCGGTCAGTAATTACTTCGTGTTTTATTGACTAGAAGCTTCCAGCGGCGTTTAAGCAATTCGCTAATTTAGGCTCAAACAGACTTAGTACACCCGCAATTTAGGCCGAACTTATCATCCCACGGTATTTGAGTGAGCCAACGCATTTGCAAGCCAATAATCGCCTCGCTATTACAGGGGTTTGTTTATATAAACTTCGTCCCAAGGGCGAAATGAATGGGAAAAGCTAACTTGGCTACATTGGACGCTAATGACCTGAGCAGTCGAAACAGAGCCAAATCTAGCGAGGAAACTCTCAGTGAGTAGAATCAGCATCTGGCAGAAGGTTAGAAGTGGTAGATTCATGCCACATGAGTGGAACGAGTCACAAAATGCATTCCGTAGGAATCATGATCTCGGAAAAATACTGAAACGCAAAAAAAACTGAAAACTCTCGACTGTATCCCGCCAACTCTTTTCAATTCCATAAGCTCACAATCCTGGCAATCTTGGGATAACAATGCCTTGGATCCAAGCCGGATATACTGAACCAAAACTGGCAGGATGTGCTTCGCCCATTTTGTCCCGCTCAAACACCTGCAAGTCGTTTGTCGGCTCGATCAACTTTAACTTTATCCACCAACCCAAGTTGGGATTTAACTCGCTAAAGAGTTTAAAGAGAAGTTGAAGCAACATTCTGTTGACCCCAATATCGAAAACTTGGGTGAATAACAATATGATGCATACAAAGCCGGCAAAGGATTTTCGTTTGGCTTTGCTGCCGTTCACTGTTTCTTGGATCCGTTTTTGACAGTTCGAAACTGTTTCGTTCTAATCGGATTTGATCGTCGGCCTTTCGGTGGCCAACGTCGCTCGTCGACACGGTGATCTTTTCCTTCGGATACCATAAAAAAACTTGAACTCATCAGTTTATTGGTAGTAACTATCGCAGTATTATTTTTTCTAAATGGTCAAAAGATCTCACAACCTACTCAAGCCAAAAGTATTAATGAAATATTAATTCAAATTAGCGAAGGTAAATTAGATATCACCCCGTTGAAAGTAACTTACGATGACTCCCATGGTTTTCATGGCGGGCTTATTCTTTCAATATCCGGTGACGGGTCCGTCTCACAAAAGACTGAACGCACCACAATCAAACCACCACAGAAGCAAATTTCAAAAATTGATATTCAAAGCTTAGTAACCCTACTAATTGAAGAAGAGTGCTGGTCTCAAATAACCCCACCACGCACAGCAGTCCCTGATGAAAGTTCTACCAGTTTAATTATTAGGTATGAGAATCAAGAGACAGTAATTTGGGAGTGGTTCAACGACATGACTTCCAATGACAGAATTATTAAAATCAGAAATCATATGACAATGATTTCGACGGAAAAATTGCCTCGTAGATAACCGATCGTTACAGCGGACTAGCACACAAAGTCTTCTTGGGTCTTATTTTGCAAGCGTGGTACAATCTCAAGCGTTGGTTAGCATATTGCTGGCCGCTTAACTCAGGCGTTATCAGCCATATCCCCATGAGCGTTGACTTGACTGATCCATACCAATCGCCTAGCGTCCCGGGTGGGCACATCGAGTTACCAGAAACCGCTACCCATCGCGGCAGCGCAATTTCCATCCCTCCAATACTAGCGATTGGGTTCACCTTCGTGTTTTGGCTGGGACTAGCGAATGTGCTGTGGTCAATGGTTGCATCATTTAACAACCTCAGTCTGATGGCTGTTTGGTCCTCCACTTTGTTTTTCTCCGTCTCTGTTTCGGTCTATCTGATTATCCGAGTCTGGCCCCGCCAGCTATCACCCGTATCCATGGGTGTCGGATTCGTATTGTTCGGGGTTGTCTTTTGTTTGTCCGAGGGCTACACATCACCCGGAACGGATATCTATCAAATGTCAATTATGTGCGGCACTCTGGTGGCGATGGTATTCGTGATGACGCGGAGCCTCGATCAACGACGTCCACTGACGCGACTGAGCGTTACTGAGACTGATAACCATCGCGTGCACGCGGAGGCTCGTTGGTTCGTTTTCTCGAATGGATTCTCAACTTACGGGCCCCGGTGAAGCGGGCCTATGCGTCTCGAAAGCCTATGACAACTGAAACTCCAATACTTATTTGCGGGCCGCCAGGCTCTGGCACGTCGTTGGCAACAAAGATCTTGCGACGGTCCGGGGTATTCGTCGGATCGGATGCTGGGCCGCATGAGGCTCGAAAGTTCCACGAATCGGCCTGCTTTCGCGAGGCAAATAATCTCATACTTAACGCAACGATCGGCTTTCCTCATGCTCCGAAAACAACAGCTCAATTTCTGCAGCATATAGAGAAGCTAGAACAAAACCCCCAGGAGTTGGCTAGTTTGATCGACGTTAGATACCTCCTTCGACAGTACTGGTGCAGCAAGGAACCTTGCCTGCCCTGGGGCTGGAAAGACCCTCGTAATTCAGCGAACGTATTGCTTTGGAGGAACATATTCCCAGAGCTTCGAATCCTGACCGTAAACAAGTGCTGGAGTTGGCGCGAACGCAATCGGATTGGTTCCAAGGCAGGCAATTGGTTTCGCCGACAATCGACTTGGCGGCTACGTAGGCTTTACCGCAAACCCCCGCATTCGAATGGGCTGGATTTTCACGAACTGAGCTTTGACCGGCTGATAATTAGCTGCCCTGATGAACTGGGCCGCCTTTGGAACTGGATAGGAGTTAACGACATTTCACCACTCGGCGAAAACGAAATCGCTGAGCTGGTAAAGCAGGACAAGTTCGACGTATAGTATTGGGTTGATCCGAAGCGGAGAAACCTGGCTAGTCAACTGATCGCGATCGATGCTACGCAACGGTTTAATCTTTTCCCTCGCTCCGCCAATCATCGGCAACCCTTTCTCGCCGCTCGGATAACACGGACGTTATGTGCCTTAGCCTTAGCGAAAGAAAAGACACCCCTTGAGTCAAGTTTTCCCGCGAAACGATCCTTCGAGTAAGATTCGTTTCATCTTCCCACTGTTCCTTCAAATATTCGTCAGTTTCCTTGAATCAAGTACTGTCAGTGCAGATATTGTAACGTTCGATCTTACGGGGTTTGTCAATACTCAACCTACAATACAGACAACCGTCGATGGGATCACGCTTGATTTTACCAAACGGCGATAGAACGTGGCGTTGACGTTTTCTCTGCGGACTTTGACGGTGTAGGGTTTTACGTTAATTCACCAATCCGGATTTGCGATTTTAATTTCGAGTTTGATGCACCCCTTAGGCTTCTCTTGTACACCATCGGATCTATTCAGGCTCATGGTGGTGTTCGCGACACGGTACAGGGGATTCATGTTCACGTCTGGAGGCGTGAAAGTGTGGAAGGAGGCAGGATAGCATTACGATGCACACGACGCCGGCAACGTATATTCGTTTGGCTTTGATGACGTTGACTGGTCTTAACGCTTTTTGACAATTCGAAGCTGAATCGTTCTGATTAAGATAAATCGTCGGCTTCTTGGTGGTTTGCGTGAACCGTCGACTCGATGGTCACGGACGTTATCCAGCTTAATTAAATTCCAATACAGAACGGAATCTGATGGTTGTTTTAGACACATGGAATCGACTTGGTTCGGCGGGACAAAAAGAGTTTGAATCTCTCTTTCGGCAGTTCCAAGACTCTCTACGAGATAATGTTGTTCATGACGGATTTGATCTCGCCAAGGATTGGTCTGTAATCGAGTCAGACGGGCGCTTTGTGATTTCTAATAGTGATACCGAACTCACTGGCGTGTCTTCGTCGCGACGTGACGTGATTGTTGCCCTGTGCAAGGACGGGTGCGTAAATCTGAATCGTTGATTAGTGGTTAACTTCATTATCTGTTCGTGACTGACCACACTATCATATTTGGCTTCGGATTACGCTCGCGTACCATTGTCAAATTGCCAACTTAGGATCGCTTCTTCAATTGTTAAATAGGCTGCCAAAAAGAAACGCCGGTTCACAATGCGATCCCCACAAAACCTGGCTTACGTGTGTTTTAAATGTTAAGATCAATCGTACCGACCCGGTGATCGTTGCCGTGAGACCGCCTAAGACTTTCTATGGAATTGAACGCGAAACCGTAGGCAAGTTCATTGACGCAAACGTGAATAACCACGCAGAGGCTGAACGGTTGCTGAACGTTCCCCCAGCGCTGCGGCAAACGAACTGGTTGGGTCACGAACACTAGCTCAATTTTCTCCTGATCGAAAACTTTCCTGCAGCCGTTTCATTTTGCCTTGAGCACGAATTTGACGCCGATCAGATCGACGATAAAATGGGTACCACACTGATGCATTACGCATGTAAACTCAATTACTAGGATGTCGCCAAACTCCTGATAACTGGTGCTGCTAACCCCAATTCAAAAGGCAAGATTGACGACACTCCCCTGCATTGTGCGGTACAAAACGGCAATACTGAACTCGTGGATCTCCTGATTCGAAATGGTGCTGATCCAAATTACACCACCGAATTGGGCGAAACGATATTTGACAACTAACCGCCCTGGGCCGAGGATAAACCGATAGACCCATCCGAAAACACAATGTCAACCGAGAACGCCGCACAACAAACCGTTGAACCGGGACGGCGAAGCATGCCGGTTTTTGAAAAAATAGAGCTCTCCGTCGCCACCCGGTTATCCGTAAACGTTAGATAGCTGCAGCAACGCCAACGCGAGGCTGTGTTCGATTGACGAAAGTACATGCGAATGAAAAATAGATTCCTTGAACGGTCACTCGTTTGCCATGCCTCAATTATCGGGTTGTGGGTGTTGCTCACGGCTTCGACGGCGGCGGTTGAAATTGATCTAAAGCCGCCTGGCGATCGCGAATTCATCCGAGACTTAGCCGGTTTGCTCGACCCAGCGGACCAAGAGCAGATCCGCGAGATATGCGACAGTCTGCTAACAGACAAGGCAACCCCGATCATCGTCATTACGATTGAATCGATGGCCAAGTACGGTGGCGCAGATTTGCGAATCGAAACGTTCGCAACCTTGCTTTTCGATCAGTGGGGAATTGGGCAGGCAACTTTGGGAAAACAGGAGTGGAATACCGGTATCTTGTTGCTTATCTCGAGGGATGATCGGAAGGCTCGGATTGAGTTAGGTGGCGGGTGGGGGCGGCGCGAGGACGCCCTCTGTCGGCAGATAATGGACGAGCAAATCATTTTCTATTTTAAGCAAGGTCGGTTTTCCGATGGCATCGTGGCTGGCGTTGAGGCTCTGGACAAGATGGGTCGCAAGCTGGAATTGCCGACGCGTCCTCGTCAGTGGTGGCATTATCCGCTGATCATCGGTCTTATCTGGCTTGCGTTTTTTACCATCGTGTCCCTTGTTCGCAAAGGTTCCAGTGGATGGGCTTGGATTTTCTGGGGCGCCGTATTTGCGATTATAGCCACCATCCTCTATCAGATGATTACCAGTCGAGGAGGCGGCGGGTCGTACGGCGGCGGGTCGTTCGGCGGAGGTTCTTCGGGTGGCGGTGGTTCAACAGGATCTTGGTAAGGAAAGGCGAATATGCAGCGAGCATCTGACCTCTTCAACGAGGAACAGCGTAAATACATCGAAGAAACGGTTGCGGAAGCCGAGGCCAAGACATCGTGTGAAATCGTACCTGTCGTGGCCACCGCGTCCGGCCGATACGATCGGCCCGAGGACATAATCGGCCTCTGGCTGGCGGTACTTGCAGCGGTCACCGTGTGGCTGTTATTACCTCGGCAAACGGACGCATCCGGTAGTTGGGACGGCGTGCCCCTTTCTGTTGGATTGTTGATAATGTGCGCGTGCGTCGTGGTAGCGTTTATGGCGGGTGCCGTTGCCGGAAGTCGAATCGGATGGCTCCGGCGTCTGTTTACACCCCGCAATCAGATGCTTGAGGAAGTTTCCGCGCGAGCACGCGAGCTCTTCTTCGACAATCGTGTTCATCACACCAGTGGTGCAACCGGAATACTTATTTACGTTTCTTTGTTCGAACGCACGGCCGTCGTCCTCGGTGACCAAACCGTCCTCGAAAACCTGGGGCAGGA
>JAQXDZ010000106.1 GCA_029251085.1 Mariniblastus sp. | reverse complement strand
AACTTAGTTCGCATTAAGACCACTGATACCTATGCGAAATTGAGCGTTGATTCCCCCAATCATTTTTGAGAAAAAACCAATTTTGATGAAAACTCGTTTAGAGAGACTCAAACCCTAGTCTTGGTTGACCATTTCCAACTGCAGCCATAAACGCGATTAGCCCCAGTCGTTCTCAGCGGTTGAGATAGAGAGCTCAAGTGTTCTGCCACCTGTTTGACAGTTAAGCCTGCGAAAAACCTAAGTTTTACGATCTCTGCTTTGCACGACTGTCACTGTTCAAGTGAGAATCTAAAAATTAGTAACAGCATCCCAACTCCGATACCACCACGCCTTTCAAACGGCGAGACTGCAAGCAGCCAAATTCTGATTCATTACTCGTTGCTGACTTAGCAGAGCGGTACGTTCACTAGATGCCAATCACCAGCAACATTTCTGTGGCTGATCGAATGGACGGATCGATCGGAAATGAAGGAACTTGGCTGCCAGCCAGGGGTGGGGCGTGAACGCTTCCTGACTTTCCTGGGAAGAGTCGCCCCGTTTCAGAACCAGGAGTATACCATTGCGTACGCAGGTGATTTCAGCATCGGCGCGTTCCGACTTAGAAGCCATTCGACGAACCTCAAACCACGGTACCAAATCACCACTGTCTACGAGCTTCTCAAATTGGGGATCATTCGATTCGAGAACTTCAACCAGATCCTCTTGGTATTTGAACAACGCGACGTTGGGAAGAATAACATGATTGCTCTGACCGCCTTCCGTTCTCAAGTTCGAAAACATTGAAAATGCGGTTGTTGTTTTGAGCCCCAGATAGGGACTAAAGCCGTTGATCAGGATCAGTATTGGAAAGATCCAGAGAAGTCGACCGAGCCTCGATTCCGCTTGGGAGTTCGACGTGTCGACGGACAACTTTGCGTCATGCTCGTTTCGTGGTCCAAAGATGAGCGCCAGGATGTAGGCCCCCGCAATCAGTAGTGCCAAGGGCAACCAGGCGCTAAACCCAATGGCATTCAGATCTGCGAAGGGCTTTCCTTCGCCACTGGCAAGCGTCTGGAGGTACACGGTCAGGAAAAATCCGCCTAGAACCACGCATTTAAACACGATGCGGCCGACGGTTGGGATTTTCGCCCACCGTGAAGTCAACCAATCTTCCGAGGAGTCGGGCAAAAGCAGGAAGTACAGTGTAAACAAGAGGCCCGTAAAGCTGTAGATTCCGCCGTGAGGATGAAGCGCTAAAAAGAGATGAAAGCCAATGCCCAGAATGAGTCCAAACGGACGGGTTCGCCGAGCGATGAACAAAATGGGGATTGCGAGTTCGATCAGGAGCGTTCCGATAATGGTGGGCCACTCCGTCCACGGCCCTTCGGGAATTCCCGGAATAAAAGCGGCGACATCGTGATGCATTGAGACGGCGCAGCTGACTTCTGGATTGAAAAAATCAAAATTTAGTTTATGAACCACGGTGAAAAGATAGAGGATGATCAATTCGATGATCATGTAAGGCCGCGCTAAATTGAAGGCAGTGGTTGCGAAGGATGGGGACGCGTCCCCACTTGCTTCGTTCGCTTGTCGCTGTCGTGAATTCAAGAGGCTAAGGCCTAGAGAAGACAGCAAAGTCAAATGCACCAGCATCTCAAAGAAGACGTGATTGGGGATGCGAGGAGCCAAGGAAAACCAGTGGATGATACTGCACACCAAAAATACGGCGAGTGCGGATGCGGATCCTGGGAACAGGAAAATCAGGAGCGTGGCTCCAAGAACAATCTGGCCGGTCAACAGGTCAGTCCACCATTGAAAGGAGACCATGTGCGTCATGCTGGAGATCGCGATCATGATGGTCAGAAATTGTAATCGCCCCGCGCCGGGGTCATTTTGTACGCGTTGAAATTCTGTCATGGGGATTGTGTACAACTTGAAAAATTAACGCTTTCAATCTCATTAACAAAGACAAAAAGCTGATTCGTGAAAAAGGCTAAGGATTCCTACATGATGAGAAGAAACAATCAACAGCTCTTCATTTAATCAAAAACTACTCTCAACTTTTACCAATGGATTCAACCAGTTAAACAATGTGCCAACTAGGAAAACTGACATTACTGAATCCCAGCTAGATCATCTTTTCGTCAATACACCAGACAACATTAGCAAGACAGGTATCATTTCGACGGCCATCTCTGGCCGCAATATGATTTTCCGCAATATGATTTTCCGTATACACAAGCATCGAGGGATCAAAGCGAGCGACCACCCCTTTGGTGTCCATTCCCGGTTTGATCACCTTGAGGGCAACCTTTCGACGAATCGGTTTGTGCTGCTCTGCCATGAAGACGACTCCAAACCCTCCTTCTCCGATTTGCTGGAGCAGTTTGAATCGACCGATCTCTTCGCCCGGCTTGGCGATGCTTCCCGATTTAGCCGCTGCAGTGGGAGCCTTGGCAGCAGTCGTTTCAAGATCGACGTTGGACTTGAGGAAGGTCTGTTCTTTCTCATGCGCATTGAGCAGACCGTGGATGCGTTCCTGAAGTTCTTGATCTGCTCCGCATGCTTGCTGGAGATATTCGGATCGTTTTGCAGTATCGGCGAGATCGCGAGCGAAGTGGAAGTTTGCTTCTTCGTCAATTTGTCGATTAGTCATCTGCTTTTATCCCTGTTTGAATGCCTTAACGGCTTAAACTTGT
>JAQXDZ010000102.1 GCA_029251085.1 Mariniblastus sp. | reverse complement strand
GCTACCGTCGCGCGGCGGGAAATTTTATCATCTCCTCGTCCAAGTTCTTTGTTTTTGGTCAAAACATTTTCTTCGGTAGCTGGGAACCCAAGTTTTTTTAAGTTTTCAACCGTCGCTTTTTTTACAACATCCCGGCGATTGGTAATAAAGAAAATGTCAGCGCCGAGGGCTTTGGCGCGGGTGACGAACTCCAGCGATCCGGGAATTGCTTCGGCCTGCACTTCAAGGCACCAAGCATTCCAAGTTTCGGTTGAGTAATTCTCTTTTTTTAAAATGTTGCGTGCGTTGTAGGCGGAGTTATCCAGAACGGTTTCATCACAATCGAGAATGATTGCAGGTGGTTTGTCGGCGAACTTACCTTCGGCAAGTTGTGCTTCATCAGCAGAAATCGTTGCATCATCAAGTGCGGTGACTAACGGGTGAAGCGCGAGTCGAAACGTCTGTTCCGTCAGCATTCGATATTCAGCTGAGTTTTGAACCCAGGTAAGGGCATCGAATCGTTGGTCTTGAGCTAGATCTGCAGTCTGCCCCAAAACGGGCAGTGGTGTCATGACGACAAAACAGGCTAATAAAAAGCCAGTTACAGTTCCGCGTGTCATGGAGACGAAGTGAAAAACATAATTTGCTAAAGGAGCCGAGGGTCGCAACATGAATCCTGCCCTATTCAATGAAGAAGTAACGCTAATAGTTTACCGCGAATCTTCAGTTTGGGCAGGTAAGCATCGCGACGGGGTTTCGTTCCCGTCAAATTAATTTGACCGAGGGGTCATTTTTCACCAATACAATACAGAAAATCATTGCTTCTCAGCAGGATTTGGCCGTTGTGAATCGCGGGACTCGCATTGAACATATTTTCGTCCGATTCAATTTTATTCAGGGCGACCGGCGTAAATTTCGGTTCAGCGGCAAGTACCCAGACTCCGCTGTCGCGTGTCGTTAGATAAAGGTTGTCGCCTCCTCGAACGATAGAAGCGTAGACGCGGGCTTTGGTCGGCATGCGTTCGCGATAGACGGGTTCTCCGTTACTCGCGTCCATGCAATTTGCGATTCCCTTGTCACTGGCCCAGTAGAGGTGGCCGTTATGAAGGACGGGGGAAGTGACATTAGCGCCAACATTGGTCATCCAAAGTCGGTGTGATTGGGTAACATCCCCTTTACCGCCGAGCTTAATTGCCATCGCTTTGTTGCTTCGCCCGCCGAGGCAGTAAACGATCCCGTCATAAGCAATTGGAGTGGGAACGACGTAGTCTTCGATTCCGTCGCAGGACCAAAGCTGTTCACCGGTCAGCGGATTAAGACCAAAGACCTTAAATTTTTGGTTAATGATGAGTTCGGTTTCTCCTTTATCGTTTTTAGCGAGGCAGGGACACGACCAGCATTTAATTATGTTGTCGTTTTTCCAAACGACTTTGCCAGTTTTTTTATCGAGTGCCCAAAGCGTGTCGCTTTCGATGCTGGCGTTGATGTAGAGCAGGTCACCATGAACGACTGGAGATGAGGCAGAACCGAATCCGACCGTTTTGAATCCTAATTCATCGTTTTGCCAAAGTTGATTTCCTTGGAGATCATAGGCGACGGCACCTGAGGCTCCAAAAAATGCAAATACGGATTCGCCATCGCTGACCGGTGTGCTGGAAGCGTATCCATGTCCCGCCATTTGTTTCTTCTTGCCATTGCGGCTGTTGGGATTCGCGAGTGTCTGTTCGTCGGCGCTGGCTTCAATGGAGTGATTCCATATTAGTTTTCCACTTTTCCGATCGAAACAAAGTGTGTTGAGACGCAGTTCAGTTTTTTCTCCCGCATCGTCGTCCGACTGGCCATACCCAGTGTAGGAGGTTAGAAAGATGCGATCGCCAACGATAATGGGACTTGAAGATCCACGACCGGGGATCTTTGATTTCCACGCAATGTTTTCCGCTTCTGTCCACTCGGTAGGAACCGCATCGGCGGAAGCCGCGTGGCCATGAGGCCCTCGGAACCGCGGCCAGTCATCTGCATTGGTTAAAGAAAGTGCGAGGGCTGCGATACAGCCAACGAAAAATATAACGTTGATTTTTGAATTCATGGCAAGGATCCGAGGAGATACTGGTCTTGATAATCGTCTGTACCGAGATGCACGGTAAAGAGATGTGTCGTGTCTCTAAATTATTGTTATGTCACCCTAAAATGCCATAGAAATCAAAGGAATTTCGATGAGTCAGGCGTGCGATTGAGAGGCTTCTTCCGTTTCTCAACGCGTATCGGAAAATGCATTCCTGCTTAGATTTTTAGTTGTTAGCTGCAGGGGTGGTCGAAGGTGCCGGGGTAATCTTCCTTTGATTGGCTGTTTTGGAGGGGCTGCCATCCAAATTTCTCCACCCCCAATTACCGCCGAAGCCGAGAGTGCGGTAGTTGGATTTAACCGGCGCATTGCGAGGGCGGTTCTATTCGCCGAATTCGGTTGCATAAAAGTGTTGTTGGATTTCGTCCGGCCATTCCACTTGTTCTTGGTCAACCATCGCAGCGACTTCGCCGATCACAGTAATCATGGGGTTTTTCATGTCGAGCAAGTCAGCCTGGGATGCAATTTCTGAAAGAGTTGCGCACGTCACCCGTTGATCTGAATAGGTTGCGCGTTCGATGCAGGCCGCTGGCGTGTCGGGCGAACGACCCGCCTCGATGAGTTGTTGAGTGATACCTCGCAGATTCTTTCGAGCCATCATTAAAATCACGGTGTCCGAGTTGGCTAAGGCTTCGAAGTTAAGATTGTGAAACCCAAGTTCGGGGGCAGTCTGGCCGGTCACCACAGTAAACGACCTGGCGATTCCACGGGTTGTGACTGGAATTCCCGCGGCCGCTGGCCCTGCAATGGCACTGCTGACTCCCGGAACAATGTGGCAGGTGATTCCGGCTTCGCGACAGGCTTCAAATTCTTCTTGGCCGCGTCCAAAAACGAACGGGTCGCCACCTTTTAAACGCACGACGAGTTGATTGTCGCAGGCGTGTTTGATTAAAAGTTGATTGATTTCGGATTGCGAAATTCGATGATGATCAGGATACTTTCCAACATCGATCAAGGTTGCACTTTCGTGGCACCAATTTAAAACTTCATGAGGGATGAGACGGTCGTGAATGATGACGTCTGCCTGTTCAATCAGGCGCATACCACGGACAGTAATTAGTTCTGGATCACCGGGTCCGGCGCCGACAAGATGAACGGATCCTCGACGAAAAATCATAGGCTCAATTCTCCTTCACGAATCAATTTCAACGGCTGATTGGCATCTAATGTCTTCTTCGCCAAAGCCAAGCAGATATCTACGGCTGTTGAGTACATTGCCAAAGGTCTTTCATAAATTTGAATTCCAGAATCTGTCCTATGAATGAAAGGAAATGCGAGATCGCTGCCCGTTGGCAAATGGAAGGCTTGCGGAACATCCTCGGTTGTGTGCGGGCCGCGACTAATCAGAAACGGCAAGATGATGGTGTTCGGAGTGGTAATTTTTGAGGCAATACGTTCGGCGGTAGGATCCTGATCAAGAAAGCCAGTCAGGCAGTTTAGTTGAGGGAATTGGTCAGCCAGCGTGTTCGTCAGACGGTAGGTGGATTCCCCGCTTGTTTTATTTCTGCGGGTACCATGCCCAACCACGACCACCGTGGTTTCTTGCGGTTTTAAACGAAAGCTTGCCAGATGGTTCGTTACCAACGACTTCATTTCGTCGGCAATCATTGCGTGCATTCCAAAGACTGAACTGAGGTGGAATTTGAATTTTTCAGCATTTCGATTGTTGGCGAATTTTTCCGGTAGCTTTCGAAGATAGTAACCGTCACTGGTCATTACAGGAACGACAATGACGTCGCCTTCCGGGAGAGATTCAAGAACCTGCGTCATCTGAGGTTCGCCCTGAAGAAATGCGGGGGTGATTTTTTCGATCCAAAGGTGAGGCGCAGCGGCAGACTGAATCCCCTGGCGCTGAATCTCCTGGCGCTGAAGTATGGCTGCAGCCAATTCATGTAATGGGTCGTTGCAGTGTTTGGTCGCTGTCGATCCGTGTGCAGCCAGGACGAGTGAGCAAAGGCGCGGTGGCATCTTAGGCTCCGATTTGAATAAGCTTGGGCTGAACATCGTCAAATGTCGGGACTTCTTTGCCGGTTACGCGTTTTCGTGATTCGGTTCGCTCGAGAACACGCTGATAGAAGTCACCGAGTCCCTCTCCGGGATTGCGATCGGCAGCGAACTTAGTCAGGAGCGGATTTAACGTCTCGAGGATGGCTTCGATTTTGACATCGGCTGCGTACAAATCTGCCATGCGATCACCAGCCAATCGACCACCGACGAACAAATGGTAGATTCCCGGTCGTCGACCAACTAAAGCGATGTCGGCGGTGTAGGGACGGGCGCAACCGTTGGGGCATCCCGTCATTCGAATGGTTAGTTGAGTGTCAGCGATGCCCAATTTAGCAAATGCGTTTTCAACTTCGGTGATGAAATCCGGCATGACACGTTCCGACTCGGCAACGGCTAAGCCACAGGTCGGCATTGACGGACAGGCCATCGAATAGCGTCGGGCATTTGAGAGGTCGTGAAGCAGTGGGACATGATGTTCTGTCAGGATGGATTCCAATTGGTTGATTTGAGATTCATCGAGGTCATTAAATAAAATACTTTGCTGTGGCGTTAGCGTCGTTGGGCAGTCCAGCGTTTTAACAATTTTTAGAAATGCGGTTCGCAGTTTTACATCGTCGGTGTCTTTAATTCTGCCATTTTCAACAAACACGCCATAGAAGAATTTTCCGTCTCCCTGCTCGTGTTTCCCCATCCAATCCTCGATTTGGATTTCGGGAGTTTCGCGGAACGGGTGGACTTCGAATTCACAGCGATCAATAAATTCCTGTCGAAATTGATCGACACCCATTTTATCAATCAGGTATTTGAGTCGCGCTTGTTTTCGGTCGAACCGGTTGCCAAAATCGCGATAGATGGTCGCAATGACTCGCGTTGCCGCGACACCATCTTCAATAGCAACGAACCCAATGTTTTCCGCAATTTGCGCAAATGTATTTGGGCGTCCATGGCTCATGCCCAGTCCACCCCCGGCTACTACATTCCAGCCGACGAGTTTGCCGTTTTCGAGGACACCGATGAGTCCGGTGTCATACGAATAGATGTCGATTTGATTGTCACCCTGGATCGTAACACCGACTTTGTATTTTCTTGGCAGGTAGGTTTCACCATAGAGTGGCTCTGTTTCCGGTGTTGTTGACTGGGACGTCAATTGCCGCTCCCCGTCGATCCAGATCTCGTGGTAGGATTGAGTCGCGGGTTTGAGTTCGGCAGCAACCGCATGAGCGGTTTCACGGATTTGAGTATGAACTGCATCTTTAATAGGAGCCGCAGTTGCCATGACGTTGCGACACACGTCACCGCAGGCTGCCAGTGTCGTCATCAGCGATTCGTTGAGCTGACGAATGGTTTCTCTTAGATCCCCCTTAATCACGCCGTGAAATTGGACTGCTTGGCGAGTGGTAAGTCGGATGGAGTGGTTGGCGAACTCGTCTGCGATCCGATCGAGATCAATGTATTGCCCCGAAGTCAATTGGCCCGCTGGTAATACGACCCGTAGCATAAAGCTGTAAGCCTTTCCAAGTCCCTCTGCTCGCCGGGATTTTCGTAGGTCACGATCATCCTGTTGGTAAGAACCATGGAATTTGAGCAATTGCAGGTCGTCTTCTTTGAAACTGTCTAATTCCGGATTGCGAAGTGTTTCATCGATACTTCCTCGCAAGAGTTGACTGTTTTGTTTTGCAATTTCTACTTTAGTCGGATCGGTTTTTTCTTTAGCCATGATGTCGTTTATTCAGGGAGGAATGGCGAGTGCTCTGCAGATGCACTCAGTTCGCAAAGTTAAATTGAAAAATGCAGTCCACATTCATCTTTATCAGATTCTGCCCAACGCCCTTTTCGGACTTCTGATTGAGGGCTGGAGCCAGGTACTGCACGGGTGCAGTGGAAACAGCTCACGCTTGGGTAGTTTTGCAAATGCAACTGGTTGAAGGGGACCTCATTTTCCTGGATGTATTCCCATACTTGTGCGCGTGACCAGGTAGCAAGTGGGCAGAATTTCATAAGTTCGTAACGCCAATCCCAGGCAAGGACTGGAATGTCAGAACGCTCTTTGGTTTGGGTTCGCCGCAGGGCTGTAATCCACAATCGATAATTCACAATGTTTTCACGCATTGGTTTTACTTTGCGAATGTTGCAGCACATGTTTGGATTGTTTTTCCAAAGCATGTCGCCGTACGTTTCTCGCTGCTGTTCGATTGAAACGGAAGTTTCCCAAGTCAAGAATTCCAGGTTGGAATATCGCTCGATTAATTTTTGGCGAAGTTGTTTTGTTTCGGGGAAAAAGAAACCAGTGTCGATGCAGGCAATCTGAAGTTTAGGTAATTGGTATTCCTCAATTGCTTTGGAACACATGTCCATGAGAGCACAGCCCTCCATTCCAAATGAAGAGGTCATGATGATGGGTTGGTCTGCAAATTTTTGCAGTCCCCAGTTAACCAAGTCTTGCGGCGCACCCGATTCGCCAACCTCGGGCGATCCGGAATTCTCAGTGGACGGAGTGCCAGCATCCTCTACGTTAGGTTCGTCTGGAGTTTCGACGATTGGTAAATTCGAGGTGGATTGATCCGGTGCCAAATTTTGAACGCCATCCGTAGGTGAATTTGTGTTGGTCGATTGGTGATTCATAGAAGCTGTAATATTGGTGAGACGCAGGACTCAACAGACTCTGTTTTTGGTAATCAACATTCAAGTTTGCTGTACTCCAACCAGGTTCGGTTCAATGGAAGCAAGCAGTCTCAAGCAATCCACTTGTAAAAGCGGTTGAAAATAAGACTTCAACGTCGACTGGCGAAACGCGGCGAATGCGTTCACTATATGACTTAATACATTAATTTGCGGTTCTGAAACAACATCAAGCCATGTGATCGGATGAAATATTTATCTCGATGGTCGTTTAATGCTCAGTGGGAATTGGACTGAGGTTTTCTGATTGACTGCAGATTCCGTGAAATTTCGATCGCGAAATGAAGGACACGCCCCGTTGCAGGGGATTAAGGGACGGATTTCGCGATAAATTGCGGGCGCGAGATTTAGGGGCTCTGCGTGTTGAACGCCGAGGCACCCAAAGTGATAGCACTTTTTAGAGTTTGTCGTGAGTGATTTGCGGTGTTTCTATGGTGATTCGTTCGTGTGCAAATCAGGAACATTGCTGGGGAGTGGGGGTGCCAAAGAACTTAGGGACTGCGATGTCGGACGCCGTTTGCGATGCGTCTTGGGCTCGCTGGGCCATATTTTCAGTTTTTTCGGTACTTTAGTCATGATTGTGTTGCGCAGCATTGTTATCTGCGCGCTTGTGGCAACCAAGATGCTTGTTGAAATCTATGTTAAATTCTAGGTGACCCTCTGTTCGCCTTAACTTCACTAATTCCACCGCGTCCTTGAATTGATCCACTCTTTTGACCGGGAGTTGATAGATCAAGGGAGCTATTGATTCATAGCGGATTGCATCTGATTGGGATTGGAAAGCTGTGATTTAAAGATGAAAGAACCGAATGTATTTGCAAATTTTGTGTCCCAGTTGTGGCAACAAGTTAACGGTACGCGAAGAGCTGAGTGGTCGTAAGTGTGGATGTCCTCACTGCAAAAAAACGATCCAGATTCCCACCCTTGCGGGTCGCGAAACTCCACCGCCATCTCGACCCTCAGCAGCAGAGCCGGGCGGGATTCAAATTGATACCAAGCGAAAGCGAACAAATCCGGCTGCGCCAGCGCAAGCGGCCTCAACCAGCAAGTTGCCGGGCGCGTCTCACTCTATTGAGGACAGCACGAATGTTGGGATGGTTTTGAGTGGATTAATTGGTGCTGGAACGACTCTTTTGTTTTACGGCGTTCTGATTCCATTACATCAATTCAAATGGACCGAATTGTTTTGGGATCGCGGTTGGGTTCCTTACGTTACGGTGCTTTTGACGTTTTGGTCATTTTCAATTTTGTTTTTGAAGTGGCGGAAGTTGAACTTGCAAAGACGTGCGATGCTTCTCGACGTACTACCGATGGAGCTTTCTGAGGAAATTACCTTTGACACTCTCGATCGTTTTCTCAATCACATCGCAAAGCTGCCGATAGACGGGCAAAGTTTTCTCATTAACCGGGTGGTTCGCGGAATCGAACATTTTCGGGTTCGCAAGAGCACTTCTGAGACCGTCACGATGCTTGGGTCTCAATCCGATATTGATGCTAACAATGTTCTTGGAAGTTATACGCTCGTAAAAGTATTTATTTGGGCGCTCCCGATCATGGGATTTATTGGAACTGTGATTGGTGTAAGTACCGCGATTGCCGGGTTGGCTGGTAGTCTCGAAAACGCTTCGGATGTGTCGGCGATCAAAGGCGCGCTGAATAATGTTTTTGCCGGCCTTGGCACCGCATTCGATACGACGCTTCTCGCCTTGGTTTTGAGTTTGATGGTGAAAGTGCCTTGCTCAGCATTACAAAAAAGTGAAGAGGATCTCATCACCTGGGTCGATGAGTATTGCAATGAAAATCTGCTCAAGCGACTTAATGACCGCCGTGAAGGAGGAGCACAGCGTGGCGGGATGGGAACCAGCGGTGTTGATCCGAATGTGATCCGCGATGTTTTTTCTGCGGCGATGAGTGTTTATCACGACCAGTGGAATAAGCAGGTAACCGAGATGAACCAAGCCTCGCGCGAACTTCAGAAATCATTTACCGCGATCTCGGCAAATACGAGTAAACTTCAGATTGAGTCATTGCAGTCGGGGAAAGCGCTGCAGAAACATTTTTCCGGTTTGGAGAGAGGGCTGTCGGAATTGAGCGGCGTGCTTGAAAAACTAGGCGGACAACAAGTGGTTGTTCAGCAAGTGCCGGGTAAGCAGCGCGGTTGGTTTGGCGGGAAACGCTAGAGAATAACTTAGTCCAGAAATTGCAATTTAATTAAAAATTGATACGAGAGGGGGGAATATGGGAAGGCGTCAAGAGAGTGGTGATAACGAAGTTTCGCTCTTTCCGTTTCTAAGTATCCTTGCTTGTATCATTGGTGTTTTGACATTGATGATTTCGACTTTAGCACTTTCACAGATGGATACCGAGGCGGTGGTTGCCGCGGAAGCCTACGAAAAGCTCGAAGAAGATCTTGCTGCGAGTGAGCTTGAAATCAGTGATTTAACGAAGCAAGTTCAAGCGGAATCTGGAAAAACTGAGGCGGCGAAAAAGAGAAGCGAGCTTCTTAAGCTCAAGCGAGAGAATGCCGGAACTCAGGAACTGTTTCTCGTCGCCCGGGAAGAGGCAACTCAGCTAGAAACGAAACTCGATCCGGCGGCGACCGAACTAAAGCAGGAACCGCTGGAGGCGTTGGCCGCGGATTTGCAGGGCTATCTCGAACAGATTGCTCAATTTAAAAAAGAGTTGGCTAACCGTGAGCTTCCCCCGGAAGAAGGTGAGTTTTCAGTTTTACCTGGCGGAAGTGGTGTTGGCGTAGTCCCGCGATTTATCGAATGCACGTCGAATGAATTAGTGCTCCACCATCTGGCTCAGCCGGTACGCGTCCGCGTCAATGCGATCGAAACCAATAAAGAACTTCTGAAATTATTAAATGAGGTCGCTGGAACCGCTGGAGGGAAAGTGATTTTTTTGGTTCGTGAAGACGGCGTTTTTGTTTATCGACGCGCAAAGAGGTTCGCTGATTCGCTTGAGGTAGAGAATGGGAAATTGCCAGTCTTGGGACAAGGGCGGATCAATCTTCAGTTTTTTCGAGGAAAATAGTCATGCGTCGGAAAAATGGAAATGACGACGAAGGAGCGATGGACTCGCTCCTCGATACCATGACAAATGTCGTGGGGATTTTAGTAATTGTGCTGGTGGTTACCCAGTTAGGCGTGGGGGATGCGGTTAGTCGAATCACAGACTCAATCAAGGTTGATCCTGAAGAATTTGAGGCGAAGAAAAATAAATTGACTGCACTTCAGGAAACGCAAACGCAGCTAAAACAAGAAGTCGATCAGCTTAAACAAGACGTCGGCCAGGATCAGGCTCAGGTTAGTCTGGAACTTGAACAACTCAAGAAGAAACATAGTGAAGAGTTACTTAATCTTGCAAATTTAAAAAAGAAGAATCTCTCAATTAAAACCGCCATCAAGCAAGCGGAATCAGAGAAGGTAAAGCGGAAAGAGATCGAAGCTAAAATTAAAAATTCGCTGGAGGAAGTGGCCAGCTTGAAGGCCAAATTGGACCAAACGCCTGAGCGAGAGGTGCTGCCTGGGCGCGAGATGCGATTGCCGGACCCCCGCCCAGCGCCACCGGGATTAATTCCTTTTCGATTCATCTGTTACAACAATCGGATTTATCCATTTAATGATTTTTCGACGCTGCAAAAAATTGCCAATGAGAAAGCCAAGAGCCTTAAAGGCAGAATGCGAAATGATCCAGTAAAGGGGATTGATCCAGATCGATTCATTAAAGACTTTTCGAGACCTCCCATCCGAAATAAGAACGTTGAATTGACGGTCACGAAGCACCCGGATAGACGGCCACGAATCTCATTCACTCCGCTGGAACGTGGAGGTGCTTCGGTGCGAGATATCGAACGCAAAGGGACTCGATTCAATAAAGACTTGGCCGCGCTTGATTCGTCCCGCTATTACCTTGAGTTTTGGGTGTGCGGTGATAGTTATGATGTCTACATGAGTGCGCGAGCGAAAGCAGAGGCACTCGACTTAGCGGTGGGATGGTTGCCTCAACCGCCGGGATGGAAGTACGTCAGTGTACTTCAAGGCATTCAGCTTGGGCCTGCGCCCGAGCCAGTCGTGGTGAAGAAAAAACCGCCAGCCGTGACCCCGGCCAAACCCGCACCGCCCAAAAAACCTGCAAATGTGATCGACTAATTACTGCTGTCTAACGACGTAATTCAGTTTTCGTTGCATTTGCTGTTTCAAGGTTTGTTTTCGTTCCCCAAGGGCGCTTGGGTGATTGTCTGCCCCATCAAGTAAGCGGTAGGTAAAGTAAGTGTAAGAAATGTGTTCTAACTTGGTTTCTCAACGTTTCTCATTTGAATGTTGTGGTAACGCCTTGATAATTAAACGATAGTTCCGCTGTATCAAATACATTACAGCACTGATTGTTTCATTGAAGGATATGAGCTCATGACATATCTGGTTTTAGCTGGTTGGTTACTTTTGATTCATGTACTTGCTTGCATGTACGTTATTCAAAGTGTGTCTGGCGGTTCTAAAAACAGCAGTTCTGACAAAAGCAGTTCTGACAAAAGCAGTGAAGGTGGTAGTGCGAGTGAACGCTTTGCTCGCGATTTGGCTGCTAGTGATCGATTTGCGGATTACCTGCGTTGGTCCGGAGCGATCAGCGTTAAGCAGTTTAAATTTATTTCAGGGGTTCTTAAAAAGGCGGCGAGCGAGGGGTTCAAGTCGGTTGCGGCGCCAAAGCCGTCAGCCACAGTTGCGGATTTAAGGTCTGGCAACAAGGAATTGGGAACGCAAGCGGTTGCGAAGGCCGTCGTTGTGACCAAGGTCTTGGCCGATGAACCGGCGGTTGCCGCGACAGAAACCCCTGTCCTTCCACCTCAGGTGCCGATACCCAATCAGGCATCAAGCGTTCCAACGGTTGCTAAGCAAGATCCACCAAGACAACCTGGGCCGGTCGCTCCTAAAGACTTGCCCCAGGGAGTTGCAAAACCGGCGCCTTGGGATTTGCCTGATCCACCGTCACGTGAACCGCGTCGGACCTTCTCTGAAGTGATGTCCACGTTTATGCAAGAAAAGAATATGCGTTGGGGCGAACTTGCCAGCGGAATCATGATCGTGTTGAGTGCGGTTGGGTTGGTCGTAAGTCTTCGTGAAACACTCGAGAACACAATTCCCTACTTCTCGGCGTTGCTCTTTATGTTGATCACTGCGGCAATTCATGGCGCGGGAATTTACACGCTGAAAAAATGGAAACTGCGCAATACGAGTCGCGGAACACTTGTGATTGGTTTGTTGCTGGTGCCAATAAATTTTGTAATGGCTTGCGTGTTATCGGATCACCGGTCTTTGGGCGATCCTTGGTTTTGGGTTGCCGTCTTTACTGGCGTCAGTGTTTTTTCATTGATCACCTGGCATTCGAGCAAAGCCTTGTTGCGTCGTGGTAATCAACCGATGTTCATTGCAGTCCTGGGGTGTGGTCTAGGCACATTGTTTTTAAATCGCACGATTGACCTCGACCTGCCAATTGTATTTTCTTGTCTCTTTACACTTCCAATTCTGGCAAGCTTTTTGATTGGCTCTTGTGCGTTTGACAATCGTCAGTGGGAACGCCAGCATTGGACGGTTAGTGCGCAAAATCGTTTGTGGTTGCTGTTTGGAATCGCAATTGCTTCGGCGGCATCTGCTCTCTCGATTGGTGTTTATCGATCTGAAATGAATTTTGGAAGGATTTTGGTTTTTGCACCAACCCTGTCAATAATCTTTTTGACGATGTTTAGATTTGGTGCGCGGATGCATGAGGTGACCCTTGCAAGGTGTGCTAGTTTGCAGGACAGCGATAATGGGTCGGTGCCCTTGTACGGTCTGTCGGTAAAAGTCCTCGGTCCAATCTTGCTGGGTATTACGCTGTTAAGTGCTTTGACCAATCCAACCGTTTTTCTTTTGACTTCGCTTTTGGTTGCAATCGGGTTTTTTGTGATCATCGTTAGGGATCAGAATCCTCAGTGGTTACCCGTTGTCTATGCTTTGTTTGCGGCGTCGACCATCGTAGGTGTCAATTTGTTTTCCGGAACTTTTGTTTGGGAAGAAGCAGTTCCGTTGCCGGTATTTATGACTCAAATTGTCAATGGAGTAACGGGGCTACTATTGCTATTTCTCGGTGCCTGTATTGGCGTTGCCAACATTGCTTTGAAACGACTCTTTCCCAGTAGCGTCGATCCCAATTTTATTAAACGGGGCTGGCTGACGGGTGCTGGAGTCTTTTCAGTGGGACTTGTGTGCGCTTTGGTTGCCAGCGCGATTCATCGCGATAGTGGTTTTGATACAGGAGTTGCCAGCGGTCTGTTAGTGTTGGCGGCAGTCGGATTATTAGCGATTACGTTTCGAGCCAATGATAGTGAGTCAGCGATTAAATGGCAGTTGCCAATTGTCAGTACACTATTTTTGCTCGGCGCGCTTACTCATTTGATTATCTGGGATCTTGCCTTCGAGCGGATGGTGCCGGGAGCTTTTACATTGCCGCTGCTGCCTTGGCTCATTGTTGCAGTTCTAGCTTCAGGTTTACTGACAGCACTGTCCTGGGGGATGCCTGTCCGTCTTCGCTCGGAAACCACGAGCAGCACTGTCGTTACGTGGTTGAGCTGTGCAGGGATTGGTGTGCTGGTTTGTTCCATTGGTGCTGCGGCTTTGATGCAGTTTAGCGAAGGGGTTGGGGGGACTGGATTTGCTTTGATTGCATTTCTGAATTGGTTTGCAATTAGTTTGGTGATTCGGCGGAGAGGGTTCAGTTTATTGTCATCAGCTTCGATCCCCGTTTTTGTTGGAGGAGTTTTTGCGGTCTTTGTTTTGTTGAATGAAAATGGTCAAGCTTGGCTTAATTTTCCATTCAACGAGACGACTGATTATTGGTTTGCAATTTCGGCGGGAATTATTTTTTACTGTGTCATTTGGATAATATCGACAACGATCCTTTCGCGTTGGTTGTCTTGGCAATGGATGAGCAAAAATAATTTGAGTGTCGTTAACTTTTTTCTATACGGCTTTATTGCCGCAGTCTTGGCAATGGCACTTGATGGCGTCAATTTTGGAATAGGTCAAGAGCTTGATGCTGGCCTGAAAGCACCTGTGTGGGCGGGTGGAGAGAACTTCTTTTGGTTGTTCGCAGCATTCGGTACGGCAGCCATTGCCGTTGTTATCCAGTTCGTGGTTCGCCCACAACCGATTGGTGGTTTTTTTGCGATCGCGCTCTGGTTTCTGGGGTGGGCTCTAGTGTCGGTGAATTTTATTGAGAGCGTTTCAGTAGCTTCTGCGGTGCGTTGGCTGCTTGCGTTAGGTGGGGTGACCCTCGCCGCGTTGTTGTCGGTTCGAAAACCTCTGCTGCCGATTTGGGCGTCGACGCGTAACGCACTATCGTTGTCGGGAAAGTCATTTTTGGGGAGAGCCAGTGCAAAGGCACTGATCAACTTCTCACTTGCCGTGAGTACTCTGGCCGTTCTTTGGATTTCGACGATCGTGTTTTACAAATTGATCGTTGCTCAAACATCTCTTTCAGGCCCCGTCGTTGGTTCGTTATTCGCTAATTTAATGCCAGAGGTGTCTTATGGCGTGCCGATTCTTTTGATCGTTTCGAGCTTCTTGATCTATGCCGTCAGTGAGGGGCGTCCGATACTTGCGACCATAGGTTCATCGGTCTTTCAGTATTTGATTTTATTGGCACTGGTTCTGATTGTATTTGCAGATGATTTCGGGCTTGCATCCGCTCGATTTATCAATCTTTTACTGGCCGTATCGGTTGGAATGACTGGCTACGGTGTGATTTGGTATTTCTTGCGAAAGAAAATCGATGGGGATTTGAAAGATGCCCAGATTGGTGGCTGGATCACTCAGGGCGGGCAGTTGAGCCAGCTCAAGATTCACGTTTTGCTGAATGGACTTTTGATTTCTTGTCTTGCCGGTACCGTAATCCTGAGTGTCTTCCTCAAGCCAGAGGAGAGTCAGATGTGGATCAATCGGATCGGTGGTTGGGGGGGAGTTATTACGTGGTTACTGTTTGGTGTATTAGTGTTTTTTGTCTACAAGAATGCAGAGAGAAAAAGGCTTGGTATTACGACAACACTTTGGTTCACGGGATTGATGGGAACTGTTGTGCTTGGCCTCTTCGTAGCGATTCTTGACCGACATCTCGCGTTACAGCCATGGGGTGCATTTCGCGTGGTAAGTTTTGGGTTTTTGGCAATTCACTTAATTCAAGTTGCTTTTTTAGTATGGGGTGCTCGGAATCTAGAGAGCGATGGAATTCAGTTAAAGAAAACTTTGCTTGAGCATCAGTTAGCTCTGGCAACGCCCCTCTATATGACGGCTGTCGTTGCGATGGCCTTTTTGTTGAAGGGTGTTTGGGACGATGTGCAACAGCCGGAGTTGTATTACATCTATCTTGGTGCGATTGGCTTGTTGTCCGTCTGCATTACTCAGGCGGGCTGGGCGTTGCGATTTGGTCTTAACGGATTTGCTTCCTTAGCGATTGCCTTGATTGGAGTGGAGGTTTTCTTCAGCGATCAAACTGCCGTCTGGCAGATGCTGGATGTGAGGTTTGTGAATTTGGTGGCTATCACTTCGATGCTGTTTGCAATCTCATGGGCGGGCTACTATTTGGTTCAACGCAAAAAAATTGCGTTTCCGAAATATTTTTTAATCATGCCAAGTTTTGTCACCATGGGTAGCCTGGCTTGGATTATGTTCGCTAGTCTGCTCAGTTTCGTTTCGGGTGAGATGTTTGGCACAACCGCTGACTGGTTCAATAATCCAACGGGTTACTTAACGCTTCTCTGCTTTTTCGGATTGGCTTTGACTACGATTTGGAATGATCGGGCGATTTTGCAAACGACAGTGTTTTATCTGTTTTCGATTGCAGTCGGGTTAACTGTTTCGATGTTGATTCGAGAGGATGGATTGCCGATTCCTTTAGTTGCCTTGCAGTTGGTATTCGGTAGTTTACTAGTCACATTTTGGTCCATATTTTGGGTCAAGCGGGCATCCATCCTGAAGTTGTTTGCTCCCAATGATTCTTTCCAGTTTAACAAACTGGAGAATTCTCTTTCTAACGAGTTGCCCGTTTGTAATTTAATCTTTGGAAGCCTGTTGTTTTTGGTTTCGTTTTTGATCATCGGTACGTTTGGTGAGCGATCGGTTCGTTACCTGGCGGTCTTCACTCCATTCTCTCTTGCTATCGCTACGGGGGTTCAGGCGAACCAAACGACCAGAAGCTATTTGCAACGGTTATCGATTGCTTTTGTCACGATCGGGGTAATATTTCTCGCTCTAGCAGATTTGTCACCCGGGCAAATGTATTCACCGTTCAGCCATGCGATGGTGCGGATTCTGATTGTCTTGTCAGTTGCCATGTTTGTTTACGGATTTTTGGTGACGCGATGGGTTCGGGAGGGAGATACTTGGCTTGAATCTTTAAAGACCATGTCCGTGGTAACCTGCGGTCTGGCACTAATCGCTTTAATTATGGTGCTTGGTGAGGAGTGCTTAATTGCTTTCGGTGGAGGTTCGGGGCAACTGTTGTTAGCGGAAAGTGTCGTAGTCGCGATCGTCGTGGGTGCAATGATCGTTGGCTTACTGACCATTGCAGTCAGGCCTCAACAGGATCCTTTCTCTCTGACGCTGGAAGGCCGGATGGGATATGTCTATGCGGCTGAGTTTTGCGTTGCACTTTTGATTCTTCACGTCACGCTAAGCATGCCATGGTTGCTTGATCTTGGTTTGCGGGAGTATTGGCCCTACATCACCATGGCGATTTGTTTTGGCGGGGTCGGGGTAGCTGAGTTGCTCAAAAAACGAAAATTACAGGTGTTGTCGGTTCCACTATTCAAAACTGTTGCGGTTTTTCCAGTTCTGATTGGGTTGGCCCTGTTTGCGGTCGACAACGCTGCGGACAGCGCGATGGTGTTTTTCATGGTGGGTATGATCTATGTCATGATAAGCGTACTGAACCAATCTTTCCTCAGTGCCGGGTTGGGAGTTGTTTTTGGTAATATCGCATTGTGGATTTTCTTTGATCGGTATGGATTTTCACTGGTAGACGACCCACAGCTTTGGTTAATTCCGCCAGCGATTTCGACTTTAATTGCAGCTCAATTGTACTCGCACAGGATTCAAAAAAGCCAGTTAGAAGGTATCCGTTACATCTGCATCGCCGTAATTTATGTTAGCTCGACGATGGAGATATTTATCTCAGGAATTGGCGAGAACCTTGCTCCGCCAATCATTCTTGCTGTGCTATCTCTTGCCGGAATTCTTGTCGGGATGATCCTGCGAACAAAAGCATTTCTTTACTTTGGAACGTTGTTCTTGTTCATGTCGATGCTGAGCATGGTAGCACATGCACAGCAAGCGCTCGGGCACGTTTGGCCTTGGTGGGCTTTCGGCATTGGAACTGGAATTGCCATCCTAGTGATGTTCGGGGTAATTGAGAAACGAAAGAACGAGCTTGGTTTGCTCGAGGACGATTCCGAAGATGATGACGCGTAAGCGTTTGCGAGTACTCACCAGCCCAAATCAGCGGCTTGCTTTTGAAAGTTTTCGTCGTCGGCGTCGCAGGATCGTTAAGCCTGAAACAAATGCTAGAGCAGCAAGCGAACCGGGTTCGGGAACGGCTTGGAGATAGCCCCGAATAACTCCAGTGTCGGTGTCTGAGAGGTGAACGTTAATGTAGGTTCGTCCAGCGAGTAACGCTTCCGAACCGGCGCTGTCCAAAAAGAAGTTGCCGTTGATTCCTCCAGAGGTTCGCGATGCGTTGAAAGAACCGTTGGTGGTCATGTTTACCAAGAGAGGAGCGGTCTGGCCAAAAGCGTCATTGCCAGCGTCAGTGGTTGGACCGTGAAGGTGGAGTTTTAGTACGTCACTACTCAGATCGACGTAGCCGTTGCCCGAACCCCATTTGAGATCAACATGAAAGATCCCTTCGACTGTGTCGAAAGTGATTCCGGTGGCGCCGATACCTCCGGTGCCAAGTTCACTTGTTGGTGGGGCGATATTTCCAGCGAGCAGCCCATCGCCGGCGGATCCCGTGGCGATGAATTTTACGATGTCGGCAGAAACAAAGTCTCCTGGGCAAAAAACCCACAGAACGACGACCAATGCGATTGAGATGTTTTTCATTGAATGGTCGTCCAGTTCCAGATTAGATGAGTTTTGCTGGTTTTCGGAGACTGCTGAACGCTTGTCTCGGTGTCCGGTCTAGTCTAGTCAAGTCGTTTTTAATTACCTCTTCTTTTGGGCGTAAAATGTTGAACGATTTTCAATTGACTTGTTTGACGCGAAAAAAAAGCGAATTTAACCTGAGAAACGGACTTTGCTTTTGGCTTGGCCTGAGTCTTGGGCGGAGAGGCGGAGAGGCTGCCGCGACCAATTATAACGAAATTTCTTGTTATTCAGGCTGACTCGGACTACACTTCAGGTCTCATCAGGCGAGACTATCTGGAGAATGAAATGCGTTTGAGTTTGCACTCATATTGGTGTGGCATGTTGGCGATCGCTCTTAGCGGCGGTGCTCTCTTTGCCCATGACGACAACGACGGCAAGGGAATCAACGGAGCCGCCGGGGCAAACTATGGTTTTGGTTCCAATAGTTTTACCGATGGTTATGATTCCAAAAACATCAATCTTCTCAGCCATCTCTATCTCAACGAAATTGGGAGCCTGGGAGCTTCCAATGTAATTGGAAATGACATTTGGGGTTGGACAGATGCCTCTTCGGGTCGTGAGTTCGCGCTCATGGGGTTAACCAATCGCACCTCGTTCATTGAAGTGACAAATCCAACGGCACCCGTGTATCTCGGTTCATTGAAGACAACGCCGGGGACTGGTAACAAGGCTTGGAGAGACGTCAAAGTTTACAATGAGCAGGCGTATATTGTTTCCGACAATAACGGTGCCCATGGAATGCAGGTTTTTGATTTAACGCAACTGCTGACGGCATCTCCTTCGAGTACTGAATCCCCAACCTATTTTTCATCGGCCGGCGTTTATACGGCGTTCGAAGAAGCTCACAATATCCATATCAATGAGGATACTGGGTATGCCTATGTCGTCGGTTCACCCAATGTGGCCCGCGGCGGTCTACATGTTCTGGATCTTAATGGTGGTACTGGCGGAGTGATGCCTACGTTTGCGGGTAACTTTTCAGCTGATGGATACACGCACGATACTCAGGTCGTCAGTTACACGGGTCCGGATTCGAATTATGTTGGACAGGAAATTGCGTTTAATTCAAATGAGGATACGCTGACGATCGTCAATGTCACTGACAAGTCGAATATGACACAGCTTTCACGAGTCGGTTATACCGGCGCTGAGTACGTTCATCAGGGTTGGTTGTCAGAAGACCAGCGATTCTTTTTTATGAACGATGAACTCGATGAGTATCGTTCGGATGATCCCATGAATACACGAACACGGGTTTGGGACGTGTCTGATTTAGAGAATCCAGTTTTGCTTGGGTTCCACTCAGGTGAGAAAGCAACCATTGATCATAATTTGTATGTCAAAGGTGATTTAATGTTTCAGGCAAATTACACGAGTGGTTTGCGTGTGTTAAAGATCAACGACGCCGCTTCGCTTGACTTCGAAGAGTGGGGTTATTTTGACACCTACGGTGACGACGACGCAGTTAATTTTAATGGTGCGTGGTCTGTTTACCCCTACTTTGAGAGTGGAAGCATTCTGGTCAGCGACCGTCAAAATGGCTTGTTTGTTCTTTCAGCGGTACCCGAGCCAAGTTCCCTGAGTTTCATTGGTTTAATGAGCCTCGGCCTGTGTCTTCGTCGTCGACGAGTCTCTGCGGTTTGAGAAAAAAACGGCCCGCTCTAGCACTGTTCCATTGAGCCCTTTTGCGTCGACCACGATCTTTCCCGAGTTCTTGGTAAGTGCCCGTAGAATCTAGCTATCGGCGGATCTAAGGAACTCCGATGTGAAACTCCGATATCAAACTCCAACTCGGGATTCCGCATGCAGTTGCCTGTAACACTTAGCGTTAAGCGGTGTTTTGTCGTACAAGCAACCATTGACTTCGACGCGTTTGGCGAAGACGGATTAAACTAACCCAAGACCCGTGGTCAGTGCGAAAATTGATCGCACTTTTATAGACTCTGTTTAATTAGTCGCTGTTTTTAGGGTCAGCATTTTTAACGTATTTGTTGAGCCATTCAATCATTTCTGCCTGCGTGTGCAAAACCGATTGTCTTGCCCGATACCCGTGGGATTCGTGCGGCAACATGCACAACCGAACCGTGCCTCCGTTTCCCTTAATTGCTTGATACATCCGCTTTGATTGGATGGGAAAGGTCCCGCTGTTGTTGTCATTTTCTCCGTGAATTAACAGGAGCGGTTCATTGATTTTGTCGGCATGCAAAAATGGGGAAATTGTGTGGTAGATCCCTTTGGCTTGCCAGTAAGGCCGCCGCTCAGATTGAAATCCAAATGGGGTGAGCGTGCGGTTGTAAGCGCCACTGCGGGCGACTCCTGCGTTGAATAGGTCGGAGTGGGCCATCAGATTAGCTGTCATGAATGCTCCATAGCTGTGGCCACCCACGCAAGTGCGATCAGGATCAGCGACTCCAAGTTCCACGGCTTTATCAATGGCGGCCTTGGCTGCGTCAACAATCTGTTCGATGAAGGTGTCGTTCATGGTTTCCGGGTCGCCGATCACGGGCATGGTCGCTGCATCCATAATGGCGTAACCCTGAGTCAACAAAGTTAGATGTGAGATGCTCTGCATGCGGGTAAATCTAGACGGACTGCCGGAGATTTGTGCCGCAGTTTTGGCATCGCTGAATTCACGGGGGTAGGCCCAAACCAGTAACGGCAGGCGGGTTCCTGGCTTGTAATCCGCTGGCAAATAAAGCGTTGCAGAGAGTGGGACCCCATCGGATCGTTCGTACTTCACCAATTGTTTTTTAATTCCGCGAATTTGCGGTGTTGGATCAGGGAAAGAGGTGAGTGCGATATTGGACTGGTCGTTAAGATCGTGTTGAAAGTAGTTGGGAGGCGTCGTCGGTGTTTCGCTGTTGGTAATGATAACTGGTTTGTCGGAATCACTGCTGCTTACGATGGCTACGACCGAGTCGTAACTGCCTTCCGCACACCGCCAGAGTCGTTCGGTTTCAAGCGTTTTCAGATTTTGGCGATCAATGAATGGAAGGTTGCCTTTGGGGGAAGCGCCTGCACCGGTTCGATAGATCCAGTCACCATCTTGTTTTGCGATGACATGTCCAGTTTTATCGAGGACACTTACTACACCACCAGGATCTCCGTAGCGGTCACGGATACTGCGGTCGGATAAGGCCTTGGGAGTCGAATTAGGAAGTTTCAGGTCGTGCAATAGCGTTCGCACCCACCGTCGATCCCGATCATACTCGGTGGTAGTTACTATCGACGGATCTTTGAAAAAAGAAATGCCATAGGCTCGATGCTGCACTTTTAAAAACTCACGCGGCGACTCATTAAACGGGGCCGCGAGGGTCATGTAGGAATCTCGAAATGGCGTTTCGACGCCAGGGTCGCCGCCATCAAGTGCTTCGTTCCATACGAGAGTCGCTTCGGTGCTTGATTTCCAATTGATATTTCGAGGTCCGGTGCGGACTCCTTCAATGGGAATGTTCTCATCCATTGGGATGCTGGCAACGACATAAGAATTGGGGCCGGAAGCAGCTGGATTGATTTTTTGAACCGTGATGTCTCTTGGGAAACTGCGATAAGTCATCAGGTAGCTGAAGGGTTTTTTGAGATTCGTAGTGAGGGCAAAATCACCGCTCGGAGAAGGAGCCAAGTTTGTATACATTTTTGGTTCGCCGATTGGCTCGACTGCCCCATCTACTCCGACGATAGACAATTGGGTAGTTGCGTAGTGTGCAAATAACGCTTCGTCATGCGCGTTTTGGAGTAAATCCTGATAGGTTCGTGTAGGAGAAGTTTGCCCGTAAGACTCCTGAATGTTTGGGCCGACCGTGACTTTGGCGGGAGCTGGTTCGTTGCCTCGGTTTTCCGGAACTAAGAGACACAACATTTGTTTTCCGTTGGGCAACCATTGAGGTCCTGCCATGATGGTGTTGAGTCGTTCCGTCAGTAATCGAGGTGTCGGATCGCCAACCGTGGCAACCCAAAGTTGTTGACCTTTATCGGTGACGACTGCAAAGGAAAAGTATTTAGAATTTTGAGACCAGCTGATACGCGATATTTTTACATCATCCGGAAGTTGTATTCTGATTTTTGATTTATTGTTTTGTACTAAATCACTGCGTTTGATGAGGGTTATTCCACGATTAAAGCTGGTTTGGAACGGGCCGTTAGATGTGGGGTCTATTCTCATCCCCGCCAGAGCAAGCATGCGTCGTGAAACGTCTTCAATATCTGGCATGGCATCGCGGTCGACCAATAGCATCCACTCTCGATCTGGGCTGAAGCTCAGCCCCGGTGCCGGAGACGCGTCGATAATGCCGACCACAGATTGCGGAGGTAATTTGTAACTGGATGACTGGGCCATTAGTTCCTCACAAGCAAAGCTGAGACTGACAAGACAGGCGAAACAAAAAATAAAGTTTGATTTCATGAGATCGGTTGTTAAAGGCAATTTTCTGATGGGAGATTTCATTTTGACGGAACTGAATTCAATCGACAAGCATATCGCGGTTGAATATCGTGGTTAATAGAAAGGCAAAGGCCAGAATACTGGTTGGCTCTCGATAGGTCGATATTTTGGACGATTGTGATTTAATGGAATCTCAGAGCTATTTTTCTGCTTAATCCATTTCTCAAAGGCGGAAAGGTATGTCAGCAAACCCAATGCTTAATCCTTGTATGAAACTGATGGGAATTGCCCGCATAAACTTGCGTTAGGCCCTGACTGGGCTTATCTTCAAACTCGATAACCCGTTTTAAACGAAGGGTGTCTGCAGCGATTGGCGTCGACGAACGCTGCGTTTTGGTTGGCTTGGCTGTATTCAACATTAAGTCGACATAAAAAATGCGCTATTTGAAATTATTTGGCTTCTGGAGAGCAGTTGTGATTCAAGTTTTACCGTTACAGATACCAATTAGAGAGATACCAATGAAAGCCTTTGGCCAGTGGGGTAGTCGAGTGTTGAAATGGGGCGTGATCAGTGTTGTTTGTCTTAACATCTTTGCTGGCGTTAATTGGGTCAACGGTCAGGAACTGGCGACTCCCAAATATTGGCGAGGCAATCTCCATACTCACTCGCTTTGGAGTGATGGGAATGATTTTCCAGAAATGATCTGCAAATGGTATTCCGATACGGGGTATCATTTTCTGGCACTGACGGATCACAACATTTTAAGCGAAGGTGAGCGGTGGATGAATCTTTCCACCATTGAGCAGCGGGCGGGTAAAGAGGCCATGCAAAAATACTTGTCGACTTATGGTGATGATTGGGTGGTTCAGCGGGAGGTGAAGTCAGAAAAAAAACCGGAGGTAACGAAGCAGGTGCGACTGAGAGGGCTTGATGAGTTTCGGAGTAAGTTTGAGGCCAAAAATGGCTTCCTGTTGATTGAGGCTGAGGAAATCAGTGATCGCGCGCAGGGTCGTCCGATTCATATGAACGCTATGAATTTAAGTTCATTGATTTCACCTCTTAGTGGAGCGACGCCTGTTGAGGCAATCAACAACAACTTACGCGCAGCGCAAGAGCAGGCTAAGAAGAATGGCGAGCCAATAATGGTTCATCTGAACCACCCAAACTTTGGCTGGGCGGTCACCGCTGAAGAGTTGGCCGCTGTGACGAACGAGCGTTTTTTCGAGCTTTACAACGGTCATCCGTCGGTCAATCACCTAGGCGATGCAACTCGGCCGGGGACCGAGAAAATGTGGGACATTGCCAACACGATTCGAATTGATCAGTTGAATTCCGATCCCATCTTCGGGTTAGCGACGGATGATAGCCATCACTACCATAATCAAGCGAATCGTGATGCGACCACCGGTAGAGGGTGGATTATGGTGAAAGCAAATGAATTGAACACTGCGAAACTGATTGAATCAATGAATCGTGGTGATTTCTACAGCTCTAGCGGTGTCACTCTTGATTTGATCGAAACTGCTGCAAGCTCAGGTAAGAAACAGCTTCGCATTAAGATCGCACCAGTGCCGGGAGTTAAGTTCACGACGCAGTTTATTGGAACCCGTAAGAACTACAACAAGAAAGCGACAGCGCGTTTGGATAGCTCAGGGAAGCCGATTCGAGCCACAAAAATCTATTCAGACGATGTTGGGATCGTTTTAAAAACAGTTGAAGGTGAGAATCCAAGTTACACGGCAGACGGTGACGAACTGTTTGTTCGGGCTGTGATCACTTCGGATCGCCCGCATCCTAATCCCTCTTTTAAAAACCAGAAAGAGCAAGCCTGGACGCAGCCAGTTTTCTGGTAGAGGCAAGCAATCGTTTTAGCGGCGACGTAAGTTATTCGAATCCACCGTCAAAGATTGATAACTCAAATTGACCAGTAATTGCTTCGATGGCGTGGTCGGGATGAAACAGCGTTGGGTCGTAAACGGCCGTTGCAGTTTGCTGCTGCATGTCAGTGGTTGCTTCAACTACACCCGGTAGTTGTTTCAGCTGTTTTTCAACAGCTGAAGTTCAGGCAATCCCTCAGACCATGCCGTCGACAAAAAACGTAACGCTCAGAAGTTCGGGTGCTGGTTTTGATTCTGGTTTTGCTACTGCGGTTTTCGGCGATTCAGGCGGTGTCGGTTTTTCACCGCATCCGATGCTCAAACCAAGTATCGCGATCGCTGTGATTAACAGTGCGGTAGACGGAAAGGAATTCATTGTATTTGGAAAGGCTAAAGTTGGGATAGGTTTGAGCGTGTTACCAATGAGCAGTTTGAATTTGCCGTTTATCAGAAACGCTCTGATTCAATACTATAGCACGATTTAATTTTCATGTTGCCACAGTAAGTTTGGCTAATCGGAAGGGGGTTTTTGCTCGGTTTGAGATAAGAAATCTTGAGCTGTGGAAAACCATTTTGCATGAATTGAATCAGCGATCGAGATGCGTAAGTCGTCTTTGTTTTTGTTGATCTCTTTATTCAGGCGTCGGACTAATTTTGGCTCTTTCTTTTCAATTTTTTCATCGAGCTTGGCGCGAATTGCTTTCGTAATTTGTTGGCTGACTTCGCCGCCCACTTTTCCAATGCGATCAATACGGAACTCGTCTAATACGATGTCGGCTTTTTTGACGACTGGAGAAACAACGAAATCAGGCGGGAATTTGAGCGAAACTGGCTTTATTTCGAGATCAACCGAGACGACGAGTCGCAGACTTGCAAAACCCTCGGCACTGACGCTGAATAATTGGACCCCTCTCAGCCATTTAGAATGGCGAGCCTTCAGGCTGAGCTCAGAAACAAAGTGAACGTCCAGAGTGAATTTATTCTTTACCGACTCCTGCATATTCTTAATTTGGATCGAAAATTTTTCTTGGGGGTCACGGAGTTGGACAGAATAGCGAGTCCAGGTTCCATCGTTTACTAATTTCTTTCGCCGATTAGTTTCTATTTTAAGTCCTTCGCGTCGAAATTTTACGCCATCCCATCGCTCGACTTGCCTTCCCCAGTCCTTCGTGTCTTCGAATTCGTGAGGGATATTTTCAAGGACAAGTCGAGTCAGGAGTTGATCTATTTTCTCTCCCGCATCTGCCTGGTCCGGATTCGCTGTCCGACTCGAAGGTTGCGCTATTGGGTTAGCAAGCACAGGGGCAATCTGCTTGGCTTGCGCTTGGGCTGACCAAAAAGCAGCGATCACAAGAGCAGACTGCAAGACCCGTAAATTCAATCGAATTCGGGCCGGCGATGTTTGTCGAATTGATTTTTGACGGATGAAGCGCATGTCGGTAGAGAATCGGGATCGCGAGTTGGACTGAGATTTTTCGACAGGTGGCCGAGGGTGCTTATCTATCGCTGATTTAGCGAGGTGAGACTAGAGCGAAATGGGAGGCACGGGGCCACAGTTGCCGTCAGTCTTGGCACAAATGGCTGCATTTGAGCGCCAGCATGGCTCCAGTCAAAGAAATGGCTAGCAATCTTTGATGTTGAGATCGGAACAACAGGTTGGAAGAATTCCATCGATGTGATTCAGTTGAATCAGATTAAGCTGAATCTACTTGGGTTAAAATAAAACAGGATCCACGAAAAGCAATTGCCTTGCGTGGATCCTGTTTTCTTTTTGATTGATGCTCGATTAATCGACCACGCGAACACTCTCGGCTCGAGGGCCTTTAGGTCCTTGTCCTTCCGAGTATTCTACTTTCTGACCTTCGCGAAGATTTTCGTAAGTCGTTTCTTCTAATGAAGAGTGGTGGAAAAAAATATCTCCTCGCTCACCTTCGATGAAACCAAAACCCTTATCCGTTAACTTCTTTATCGTACCTTGCGGCATTTCCGCCACTCCCCAAACAAAACACAGACTTTATTGATCGCTAACGTTCGTTTCGATGAACTTTGAATTGAAGTTCTCAAACCGCATTTTATGTGGAAGGGAACTCTCTTCTCTCATTGAAATCGAACATTATTGACGAGCCGTAATCGCCAATTTCAACCAACGTAACGAGCACGATTTTAAGCGAGCTTGGGAGTCAATACAAATAAATTCACACTGTCCGCCACTGATTGTGATTGACTGGTTACTCAAAGTTGAAAAATCGATCGGTTGGTTATTGGCAACATTGAGCTAATAGAAGATTTGCTTCCTTTAGCTTATTTTTGAGCTCCATGCTTCTCACTGATAACGGGGAAAAACCAATTTGTTGACGTGCTCTATCACCCTTATTTGAGATTGGTCCTTATTGGATTCCGAGGCGGTACGGCTCTGATTCGGTTTCGCGGTTCAGGTTTGAGCGTGGTTTCGGGGGAGATTTTGGGTGACTGAGTAGGAAATCGGGATAAATTTCTTTGCGATCTGCCTGCCAATTTCTGTTTGAGATGCTGTTTTGACGTTCAAGCAAGGTTCTATTTGCTTCAAATCGGGGGCGTGATTGTGGTTGTTTTGGTGAGACGGTGGGGCTCAGAGGTCGTCTAGCTTTGGGTGAGCACGGAGTTTGGTGCGATGGCCATGGAAAATAGGCCTGGGAGTGCTGCAGAACCCCACTAGAAAAACTGACCGGTTAAAAGACAATAAGGGCATCTGAAGTTCATCCTTACCAAGAAGAGCCATGTCAAAATCTAAAATTATCTACACTTTGACCGACGAAGCCCCCGCACTTGCGACTAAATCTTTGCTTCCCATTGTTCAAGCATTCGCAAACATTTGTGACATTGAGGTAGAGACACGAGATATCTCTTTAGCGGGTCGGGTCATTGCCTCGTTCCCGGATTATTTGACGAGTGAGCAAGCCATTGCTGATGACCTTGCCGAATTAGGCGTGCTTGTAAAAGAGCCGGATGCGAACATTATTAAGTTGCCAAACATTAGTGCCTCTGTGCCGCAACTTAAAGAGACAATTGCTGAACTTCAGTCGCGGGGATATGAGCTTCCCGAATACCCTGATGAGCTAAAGACAGATGAAGATAAAGCTTTGCGAGCCAGATACGCCAAGGTTCTCGGAAGTGCAGTTAATCCAGTTTTACGCGAGGGCAACTCAGATCGTCGAGCTCCTAATGCTGTAAAGCAGTATGCCAAAAAAAATCCACACTCCATGGGAGCCTGGGCTGCTGACTCTCAAACACATGTTGCCACGATGGGCGACGGTGATTTTTGCTCGAATGAAAAATCGACAACCATTGAATCAGCGGGTGATTTGCGGATTGAGTTGGTCGCAGCCGATGGAAATGTTTGCGTTTTAAAGGACTCTGTTCCTGTTCTGGCCGGTGAGATTGTAGATGCGACGGCAATGAATGTCGCGAAGCTCAAGGATTTTTTAGCGACCGAAATTGCCGACGCAAAAGAGCAGGGGGTTCTTTTGTCACTGCACATGAAGGCGACCATGATGAAAGTGTCCGATCCTTTGATCTTCGGGCATGCAGTCAAAGTTTTCTTTCGAGATGTTTTTGAAAAGCATCAGGACGCACTCAGTGAGTGCGGTGTAAATGTGAACAACGGTCTTGGTAATCTTCTTGCTGAAATCAAATCTCTCTCTGACGAAAAACGGGAAGAGATCGAATCGGATATCGCGTCGGCCTACAAGAATGGCCCCGATTTAGCGATGGTAAATTCAGATCTCGGTATCACGAATCTGCATGTTCCAAGTGATGTTATTATTGACGCCTCGATGCCTGCAATGATTCGAAGTTCTGGCCAGATGTGGAATGCGGACGGTCAGTTGCAGGATACAAAAGCAATTATTCCGGATAGCAGTTACGCAGGACTTTACTCGGAGACGATCGATTTTTGTAAGCAAAATGGTGCTTTTGATCCAACGACGATGGGTACGGTTCCTAACGTCGGATTAATGGCACAAAAGGCCGAAGAGTATGGTTCCCACGATAAGACATTCGAAATAGGAGAAGCGGGTTCGGTTCGCGTCGTAACGGAAGCCGGCGAAGTTGTTTTGGAGCACAGCGTAGAGGCTGGGGATATTTGGCGAATGTGCCAGGTGAAAGATGCTCCAATTCAAGATTGGGTCAAACTGGCTGTTTCGCGTGCACGGGCAACTGGTTGGCCTGCTGTGTTTTGGCTGGATGCCAATCGAGCCCATGACTCACAATTGATCAACAAGGTGAACACTTATCTTGGCGATCACGATACCGAGGGGCTGGAAATTCACATCATGTCTCCGGTGGAAGCGACTCGCTATACATTGAAGCGTTGCCATGCCGGTGAGAATACGATCTCAGTGACAGGGAATGTGTTGCGAGATTATTTGACTGACCTGTTCCCAATTCTGGAATTAGGCACCAGTGCTAAAATGTTATCGATTGTTCCACTGATGAACGGTGGAGGATTGTTTGAGACAGGAGCCGGTGGATCGGCTCCAAAGCATGTTCAGCAATTCAATGCTGAGAATCACTTGCGTTGGGATTCGCTAGGCGAATTCCTTGCGTTAGCGGTTTCGCTGGAGCATCTTGCGGAGACTCAGGGGAATCAGCGAGCTCGATGTCTTGCCAGTGCACTCGATCAGGCTACGGAAAAGCTGCTCCATGAAGGTAGGTCACCGTCTCGAAAAGTAAATGAAATTGATAATCGTGGTAGCCATTTTTATCTTGCTCTCTACTGGGCAGAGGCGCTGGCAAATCAAACGAACGACGTTGAGCTTCAGGAAAAGTTCGCACCTTTTGCGAAGATGCTTTCGGAAAACGAGTCGGTTATTATCGACGAATTGAATTCGGTTCAAGGTCAAGCCGTGGACATTGGCGGGTATTATTTCCCGAATCCAGCGGCAGCTTCGAAGGCGATGTGTCCTAGTTCGACACTCAATCAGGTGCTTTTGAGCTTAAACTAAGTTTGCGATTTGCAATCCAAGGGTATGAATCGGCATGATGAGTTTTGAGGTTTCACTCCCGCAATGGGCTGTCGATGAAAATCGATTATTACCCGAGTTCATTCCTGACGTTGAGCAGCGAATGAGAGAAGTGATTCGGTTTGCCGAGCTCAATTTGGACAAAAAAACCGGTGGCCCTTTTGCTGCCGGTATTTTTGAAAAGAACTCGGGGAAAGTAGTTGGAATTGGAGTCAACCGGGTGGTGCCTTCGAACAACTCCTCAGCGCACGCCGAAATTGTTGCCATCTCACTTGCTCAGACGAAACTCGCGACCTTTGATTTGGGAGGTCCGGGAATGCCAGACTTTCAAATTGTTGTCAATGGAAGACCGTGTGCGATGTGTTGCGGAGCACTGCCTTGGTCCGGGGTTCGAAGTTTAGTGATCGGGGCTTCGGGGGAACGAATTGAATCATTGACCGGCTTTGACGAAGGTGCAGTGCATCCCAACTGGCAGCAAGAGTTGGAAGCGCGGGGAATAGAGGTCATCGAAAACGTGCTGGCCAAAGAAGCGGAAGTAGTATTTCAACGTTTTCGGGATAGTGATGAACCGGTTTACAATGGCCGTTCCGGGGATGCGCTGAAGTGATCAATTTGTAGCGACGCCTGGTCTGAGATGGAGGCGACCGATGGGCTACGTCTTTGACATCCAGATCAAGCACTGTGAACCAATGAGTTCAGTCGGTGTGCCCAATTCGGAGTTTGAGTTGAATAATACTTCACCAGCATCCATGGCTTGCAGTGAGAGCGGGGTGGCTTGCAGGCCAGCCAATCGGGCGCAGACATGAAGTGAACCCTCGTCAGTTTTGTAGATTAGTTTAAAAACTGAGTTCTCCAGGTCCGAATAGGTTGATAAATTTTTCGCGTTCAACACTTCATCCTGAATCAACTTTTTTCGCAATGATAATAATTTCTGATACCAGCGATGCGTATTGGGGTTAAGGTCATCTGGTTGAGACCTGGTGCTGGTAAAGGCAACCGGGTCAGAGGGCAGGGGAGAGCCATCCCAGTCGTGGTGGGGGTATTCATTGCGGCGTCCCTGGTCGACAGATTTCCGTAAGCGTCGATCTTCAAAATCTGCGAAGAATGGAAACGGTGCGTTGGTGGACCACTCTTCTCCCATGAAAATCATCGGAATCGACGGGTAAAGCAGGATCAACCCGGCAGCAGATCGCTGGTATTCAGGTGAGGTTAGTTGATGAAGTCTTTTACCATGAGGATGGTTTCCGACACTGTCGTGCGTTTGCAGTGCAATGATGAGCGACTCGATGTAGTCACGACCGCCAGCTGGGTTGTGTTTTTTTCGATCCGATTTTGTGACACGCTTCGCCTCGGGGGTGCTGAAAACATAGGCATGTTCAATCGCTTCGGCGATATCATTTTCTTCGTAGTGGCGATCAGTAAGACGCAATTCCGGGTTCCCGTGTTTATAGATCGAGTGCATCAGGCAATCGGACCAAATCGCGTCGTAGTTGGGGGCACCGTTGGCCATTGGATTGATTAAATCTGCATCGTAAATATTTGATTCGCCAATGAGGTGGGTGCGGCGATTTTGTGCAGTTTCGAGCTTGCGAAACGAGTCTCGGATTTCCGCCAGGATGTGATCTTCTCGATCGTCGAACATGTAATGCACTGCATCGAGTCGGAGTCCGTCAAAATGGAATTCGTCGATCCAGTAAGAGACGTTGTCGAGGACAAATTGACGCACTTCGGTGTGTTCAAAATTTAGTGCATCTCCCCACGGCGTATTAAATTTTGGGGATCGGTAAGGTGCGAATTCTGCTAGATAGTTTCCTTCGGGGCCGACGTGGTTATAGACCACGTCATTGATTACGGCCAAGCCGCGGTTGTGGCAAGCGTTGACAAGGCATTTTAGTTCATCGGGTGTCCCAAAATTGTTGCTTGGGGCAAAATAGTTGACACCGTCATAGCCCCAATTCCAGTTCCCCGGGCATTGGGCTAGCGGAAGGAATTCGATGGCGGTGATTCCTAGTTTTACCAATTCATCCAACTGTTCAATCGCGGCAAGGTACGTCCCCGTTGGTGTGAACGAGCCCAAGTGAAGTTCGTAAATGACTAGATCTTTTTTTTCAATTCCGGTCCAGTTTTGATCCGTCCATTGAAACTGTTTCGAATCAACGACTGCGGATGGCCCGTGCACACCGAAGGGCTGAGACTTTGAGCGAGGGTCAGGTCGCCCCATTCCATTGTTGAGTTGGAATCGGTAAAGCGTGCCAGCACCGCAGTCAGAGATTGTCCCGCTAAAGAATCCTTGTTTGTCGGATTTCAGGGGATGGCGTTTGCGAACATTTTCGATGTCGCCCTGGCGGTCAATGATTTCCACATTTACCGATTGGCAATCGGGAGCCCAGACGGTGAACTGGGTTTGGTTTTCGCAAATGAGAGTCGAGCCAAGAATCGCGCTAGAAGGCCGAGTGCCTGGGAGGGGTTCATTAACAGATGACAATTCGGCGTCCTTCGGGCATTCGAGTAAATTTAAAAAAAAGAGCTTGTTTCCGGGCAACCCACTTGGGTATGTCTTTGCGGAATTTCCAATTGGAGTTATCCAAGCAAGTCGGATTTTGATTGTCAGACTCGCAGGCAGCCTTGGCAGGCGAATGGCCTCGATTTGCGGGACAAATAAATGAAATTACTTGTCTGCTTTTTCTGCTTCCACGATCACGAGTTCATACTTGGCGGGATCGTACTGGTAACGGCGGTTGCCTGGCAGCACTGGCAGCTTGATGTTGTTTCGTTTGATGATCTGAGACATAAATTCATCGTAGTCTTTTGGCATCCGCCCGTGCTCTGCTTTGAAAAACTGCAACGCCTGATTGACCGCAATTTTTGAAACTTCTGAAACGGCAAACCCATAGGCTCCGACAGATGCATAGGGGTTGGCGGAGGGTTTCACTTGTAGGTCGGCGATTTTCTCGCCATCCTCAGGTTTGAATTCACCAACTTCCTGAGTTTTTTTACCAATGATTCCTGTTTTGGAACCAGTTTCGGAGGCGGGAGGATCAGCACAACCACTGAGGAGAGTGCAGCACACCGCCAAAAGTAGGACTGAATGGCGAACTAAGTGCGTCTGGTTTTTTGGCAAGGTCATCTGGTTTTTCCTCAATGGAATTGTGAGAAGCGGTCTGATTTTTAAAAGTTGTCTTATTGCACCACAACCGTTTTTCCATCCTGTTCGGTCGAAACGCCAAACACAATGTACTCTACTGCTTCGCCGCATTGATTGCTCATGCGATGGATTTCGTGGGGATCAATCAAGATCGCATCTCCGCGACTGAGTTCATGGGCTTGATCGTCCACCGTCATTGTGACCGTACCATTTAAGATCACAAAGACTTCCTGCATGTCCTCATGGTAGTGAGGTTCGAAAGATTTACCATCGGGTAACAATGACCAGTTAACCATCATCACCTGGCCATGGAACAGATCTTTCTTGGTCGCAAGCACGCGTTTTAAAACGCCGGGATCGTCGGGGTTTTCATGGGATGCCGGAATGAATTGAATTTGGCTTCCTCGCGTGATTTGCATGCTCGGGATCTCGGTGTTTGGGTTTAGTTATTGATTGCGAAAATTATATTCTATCTGAAAGTGTGTTTTACGGATTCTTGGATTTGCGTTTTCGGGGGGTAGCGGCAAATGTCGCTCCTGCGTCCTGAGGCATGGCTTGATGCCACTGAACGACAGAGGCTGTTAAGCGGCGAGTGAGGTCGGGGTGGTTGGCGGCGACATTGTTCGTTTCTCCGCGATCCAATTTAAGGTTGTATAATTCCGCTTGTGTCCCATCGTATTCGCACAGTAGTTTCCAGTCTCCATCGCGAACGGCCAGATCAGGGCAGTCCGGTACGCCGTAAAAGGAATCTCGATCCGGAGGTCGACGGAAAAAGAGGGGTGCGTTCCGGGATTCAATTGTGTTTCCAAGAATGACTGATTCGAGTCGTTGGCCGTCAAAGGTGGTGTCCGTTTTGACATTTGCAAGTGATAAAATCGAAGGTACGAGATCCATCGCTGAAAACCATGAATCGGTATTAACCGTTCCTGTTTTTTTGCGATTTATCAATCCGGGAGCCCAGGCAATCAGTGAACTGCGAATGCCGCCTTCGAACAGATGGGTTTTAAATCCGCGGAATGGACCGGCTGAACCAGCACCTTGTTCTGGTCCGTTGTCACTACAGACTAAAATAAGGGTATTGTTTTGGAGGTTGGGATTGTCTCTTACGTAGTCAAAAAGAACACCCAGTTGTTCATCCATCGTATCGAGAACACCGTGGTAAAGAGCTCGTTTTGAACCGTCGCTGCGTCTTGCTTCTGGAGGGAAGAACGGAGAGTGAACATCATCCGGCCAGAGGTTGATGTAGAACGGTTTGTTTTCGGATTCAGATTTTTTAATAAATTGCAGTGCAGACTGAGTGAACGACTGCGTTACCAACGATCGGTCGACATAGGTAATTTCAGATGGGTCGCCCAGTTTATCAGAACCGAGAGTATGAGCAGTTACTTTCTTGCCGTTATAGGCATCCTTTAAAGCGAGAACCCTGGGGCCAAGTCCTTCGAAATTGGTGAGTGATTGATCGAATCCGTATTTTGAAATAAGGGGTGCCTCACCCACGTCGCGTTGTCCGCCCATGTGCCACTTTCCAAAATGCCCAGTCGAATAACCAGAGTCCTGCAAGAATCTTGCAAGCATTGGCGCTTCGGGATTTAGCCATTGATCCATCCCTCTCCGTTGGTTGAGTTGGCGGTGAGCGAGGTAAGATGTGATTTTCCAGCGGGCAGGGTATTGGCCAGTCGAAATTGCGACACGTGATGGAGAGCAAATAGGAGAGTTAACATAAAACTGCTCGAACCGAATCCCTTCTTTTGCGAGTCGATCGATGTTTTGGGTTTCGACTGCTTGATTGCCAAAGCATGAAAAATCTCCCCAGCCCATGTCGTCAATAAAAACGAGAATGATATTTGGTGATTGAGCGATTTCCTGAGCCCTGAGCTGACTTGTCGGTGCGCAGTAGACGCTCAAAGCGAATAAGAGGGGCACCAGAGAAATTAAAGTTTTTGAGAATTTCATAAGCTCGAATCCGCTAAAAGAAAAAGGTGAGTGTGAAAACCTAATTCACACTCACCCATATTTATACCCTGACCGTTGTTTGAAATCGTCCTCGAAAGTGGATTTCAAGGGATCAAATTTGGTTTAGGCTTGATCGAGATACCGATTCACAATGTTCTCAAGTAACTCCTGACGCCCGCTCTGATTACCACTGGCTTCGCCTTTTTCGAGCATTAAGGCCTCTAGGTCGGCTAGGCCCACCTGGCCACTTTCAATTTTTTGGCCGAGTTCGGAATCCCAACTTTGATAGCGATCGGTCACGATGGAGTCGATTGCTTTATCGGCACGGATCGCTGCCGCAATTTTTAGCCCGCGAGCGAATGCATCCATCCCTCCGATGTGTGCGTAAAATAGATCGACCGGTTCAAAGCTCTCGCGACGTACCTTGGCATCAAAGTTAACACCGCCCGGAGCGAGGCCATATTTAAGCAAGACCAGCATGGTTTGTGTGGTCAAGTAATAATCAGTTGGAAATTGATCGGTATCCCAGCCAAGCAGCAAGTCACCAGTGTTGGCGTCAATTGAACCAAGCGCTCCCTGCATTCCTGCATACTCGAGTTCGTGCATCATGGAATGCCCCGCGAGTGTTGCGTGATTGGTTTCAATGTTAAGTTTAAAGTGATCCATCAAATCGTAGTTCCGCAGGAAATTGAGGCAGGCTGCGGCGTCAGAATCGTACTGATGCTTGGTTGGCTCTTTTGGTTTGGGTTCGATTAAAAATTGGCCTGTGAATCCAATTTCTTTTGCATAGTCGACGGCCATGTGAAAGAACTGGCCAAGGTGATCAAGTTCCCGTTTCATGTCAGTGTTGTAGATACTTTGATAGCCCTCTCGACCACCCCAGAAAACATAGTTCTCTCCACCGAGTCGATGGGTAACTTCCATTGCTTTTTTGACTTGGGCGGCGGCGTAGGTGTAAACATCTAGATTGCAGGTCGTTGCTGCACCATGCATAAATCGCGGGTGAGAAAACATGTTGGCGGTGCCCCACAATAATTTGACACCACTACGGTTTTGTTCTGCTTCGAGAACATCAGCAACCGCGTCGAAATGAGCGTTGGATTCACGCAATGTTTCGCCTTCGGGAGCGACATCGCGATCGTGGAACGCATAGTAGGGTACATCGAGTTTTTCGAAAAACTCAAAAGCAACGCGAGCGCGATTGCAGGCATTTTCGACCGAGTTGGAACCGTCATCCCAAGGGCGAACCATCGTTCCGCTACCAAACGGATCAGCGCCAGTGCCGCGAAAGGTGTGCCAGTAGCAGACGGTGAAACGAAGGTGTTCCTTCATTGTCTTGCCTTCGACGATCTCGTCCGGGTTGTACCACCGGAAGGCCAATGGGTTATCGGAGCCCGGGCCTTCGTACTGAATCTTGTTAATTTCTGGAAATGCGTTGGTAGTGCTCATGATAGCCTCTGGTGTGGTAGGTTTTGCGTTCATTGTTTATCAATAAAAACCATTTGCCAGTAGAGGATGCGTAAAATATCATAGATATTTCACGGAATGGATGAAGAGTGGTTCGAGTGGAGGCAACGGAAGCTGGTTTTTACTTCTCGCGTATTTTTCATGGTTCGCGTTGGAATCGATTTTGATATGAGTCATCGACGATCAGTTGCCCTCTTAGTAGAAACATCGAATGCCTATTCGCGCGGCCTGTTAGAGGGAGTCATTGCGTACAACAAGCAGCATGCGAATTGGTCGATGTTCATTGCTGAGCAGGAGCGTGGTGCAGACCCTCCCGGTTGGTTACGTCATTGGAGTGGTGACGGCATCATTGCACGAATTGAAACGGACAATATTGCAAAGGCAATTAAAAAAATTGGCCTTCCCGTTGTGGACTTAAGTGCAGCTCGCCATGTGACTGAGATTCCCTGGGCTGATACTGACGATCAGGCGATTGCGAGCTTAGCGGTCGAACATTTTATAGAACGGGGTTTTAAGCATCTAGCGTATTGTGGCGATCCAGCATTTCGTTGGTCCGATTCCCGTTGCGAACGATTTTCTGAAATCGTCAATCGCAAGGGATTGAAGCTTTACACTTATCAGGCAATTTCTCGGTACGATCCAAAATTTACTCTCGATCGGGAGAAGCGCAGAATTGAGAACTGGTTGAGGGATCTACCTCGGCCAGTCGCAATCATGGGCTGTTATGACTACAAAGCGCAGCAAGTACTCGATGTTTGCCGGGAATTAGATTTCGCGGTGCCGGAGGAGATTGCGGTGTTAGGCGTTGATAATGATCGCTTACAGTGTGAGTTCGCCAGTCCCCCGTTGTCCAGCATCATCCCGGATACCCGAAGAACTGGATTTGAGGCAGCCGAGTTACTTGATCGAATGATGTCGGGTGAAACGGTTTCGACACAACCTTTGATTACTAAACCGCTGGGTATTGAAACTCGAGAATCGACGGATGTGTTGGCTATTGAAGATCGGGAAGTCGCGGTTGCTTTAAAATATATTCGTGAACATGCCAATCAAAATATTCGTGTTGCGGATGTTCTTCGAGTCACTCCAATGTCTCGTCGTGTACTTGAGATTCGTTTCAAGAAGGTAATTAAGCGAACGCCTCATCAGGAGATCCAGCGCGTCCGAATTAATCGAATTGAGCAACTGTTACGGGAAACAGATTTAACGATTCATGAAATTGCCGAGTTGTGCGGATACGTCCATGCGGAATATCTTGCCGCCGTTTACAAGCGAGAGACTGGGCGAACGCCCAGTCAATTTCGACAACAAACATCAGTTGTTTCTCGTTCTTAATGTCTCTTTAAGGAGCCATTAAAAGATTTTGTTAAAGTCAACTCCATCCAAATTGGGCGTGGCGATGGTGTTATTGGATTCGACCGGAATCGTGAATGTTTTGCAATTGTTTTGCGAGATCATTTACCAATGGAGTGAGCGCAGGATCATTTAAGCGATTAGTTTGTTCTTTCAAGTCTGTCGAGAGTTCGTACAGCTCACGAGGATTTATTTTTCCATTGATAAGGAGTTGGTGGTCAGCAAGTAGTTTCCATTGGCCGGGGAACCGTATTCCATTGACAATCGGATTGTCGGTCCGAATCGCAATCCAGGCGGCCTCTGGGTCTTTTGGTTTTTTACCAGCTTGCCGGGCCCCTTCGTTGTGATCGTTGTGAATGATGGGAGTTCGATTGGGCGGTGGATTTTCTTTCAATGCGGAAAGAATACTAAAACTGTCTTCGCCGTTTTTGGCTGCGATGGAAGTTCCAACGATTTCAGCGAGAGTGGCCAATAAATCCACATGGCAGATTGGAAACGAAGAGGTTTGACCATCGTTATTTGAGTCGCCGTTTCCAATTCCCCCCAAAGGCCAAGAGGCAATGAAGGGGACGCGATGCCCACCTTCATAGATCGAGCCTTTGTTGCTGCGGAGTGGACCAGTCGCGGTTTTTTTCTTTGACTCAGCTCCATTGTCACTCGTGAAAATGAGTAGGGTATTGTCGATCAAGGCATGACCTTGACGCCTAGGGTCATCGTGTTGTCGAAGGTAATCAATTAGCAAACCGAGAACCACATCGTTCTCATAAATGAAATCACTGCGTTTACCACCCGGATGACTTTTTCCTTTGACTTGTCGACCTTCAATGTTATTGCAGGGGTCATGTGAAGTGTGGTTGGAGTGGCAGGCGTAATACAGAAAAAATGGTTTCTTGGAAGTATCTTGTTCACTCAGATGATTATCGAGGAACTGCTTTGCCATTTTATAATTGGTCGGACCTGTTTCGTTCAGAATGTACTTTGTTCGGTCGACTTGAATCCCGCCCTCGGCTGCCGGAACTCGGTTGCCAGCCAGCCAACCCTGATCTTTCGACGTGGGATGACTGCGTGACGTCCCATGAAAGAAATCAAATCCATGATCCAGTGGCCCGTCCGCAATTCCCTTGGTAAGGTCAACGTTTTGATAATCTGACTCTGGAGCACCATTTGCGTTTCGGTAGGTTAAACCGCAGTGCCATTTGCCCGACATACCTGTTCGGTATCCGCTGTTTTGAAGCAATGTGCCTAGTGTCATTCGACCTGGTTCAATCAGTGGATCACCTTGAGGTCCCCACAGAACGCTGAATTTTAACCGCGTTCGCCAGGTGTATCGCCCTGTCAGAAGTGCTTGCCGGGTCGCGGTACAACGTGAGGAGGGTGAATGTGCGTCGGTAAAACGAATGCCGCGTTTAGCCAATTGAGTCATAGACGGCGTTTTCACTTGAAGCGAATCCGGATTGCCAGTCCAGTCCTGATAGGCGCTGGTGTCCCCCAGTCCCATATCATCAGCCATCATGATTATTACATTGGGTAATTTCCGTTCAGCTATTTCAACTTGGTTTTGCCCAATGGCGTTTGAACTGATTGAAAAAATGGCAAGAGAAAATATAAAACTGGTACAGCGAGCAACAGTTTTCATTTTGAACAAAAGATGGGGATTCATTGACGCTCCGTTATTTTTAAAAACTCTCAAAATTTTAACCGATACTCAGCGGATCGCCTACAATTGATTTCGCAGATCACTAGGCCAGTGCCGGTAGAGTAAAGTAAACAAATTGTGAAAAAGGTTAGGTTTTGAATCGAATTGATTACTTGGGAGTGAGCTTTGCGGCCATCTGTCTCATATTTTGTTGTTTCGGTTTTTCGCGAATTCAATCCAATACCGAAGATGTTCTGCAGTGGCTTCCGGACCAATCCGAAGCCAGATCAGATTATGATTTTTTCGAATCTAAATTTGGCTCAGATGATTTTCTGATTGTGACGTGGGAGGACTGCCGTCTTGGAGACGAACGACTGGAGAGGTTCACTGACTATCTGCGCAGTCACGATTCCACAGAGTTAATCCAAAAAGTCACCAATGGAACTGAGATCTTTGAGCGTCTTGCACGAGATTCGGATTTTTCGCGAAGGCAAATTCTTGCTCGGCTAAGAGGTGTTTTTTTTGGTGCGGATGATCCAGAGGTAACTTGTGCGTTAATTGAGTTGTCGGAACTTGGGACGGCTGATCGAACTGCATCGATGAAATTGGTGTGGGAGGCAATTGATTCAGACTCTACGTTGAATCGCGAGCAGGTTGTGATGGGGGGCTATCCCTACATTGCCACCTTTATCGATGGTCAGTTGAAAAATTCATTTCGCTATCTTTTATTACCTTCCATTATTCTGTCGACGTTGATTTCGTTATTTTGTTTGCGAAATGGAATGTTAACACTGATCGTTTTTATTGCGGCAGTCGGTGCAGCGGCGACAAGCATTGCGTTTATTCCAATCTGCAATACGAAATACGGTGGTTTGATGTCGATCATTCCAGCGCTGGTGTTTGTGTTGGCAACATCGGGCAGTATTCATCTAATTCGATATGGATTAGAGGCGATTGGAGACGCTCGGAAATTACTTTCGATTGGCTGGCGTCCCTGTCTGGTGTCTGCAGCGACGACTGCGGTGGGGATGTTGTCGTTGATGCGGAGCGATTTTCCCGCGATTAGAAATTTTGGGCTGTTTTGCGCAACTGGAGTTGGTTTTGCAATGCTGTTTCAACTGATTTTAGTCCCGTGCCTGCTTGCGAGATTTGGAACCAAGGGACTGCACGCACTGGCGGCACGCAACGAGAACGCTTCCTTTTGGACGTCGCTCATGACTTGGGTTCAACGTCGTCGGGTGGCGGTAGCCTTTGTTTTTTCAATGGTGGTGTTGGGCGGGCTACTTGGGTTGACTCGATTGAGAGCTGAAGTTGAGGTTGAGAAATTATTTCGTCCCGAATCAGAAATTCTCGTTTCCATTGGGAATTTGGAGAATCAGTTGGGGCCACTGGACCAAACGGAATTGTTAGTCGTGTTCAATCGACCAACGGCTGATGCATTTCCAGATAGAGTTGCGCTGGTAAATAAAATTCAGGCAAAGGTCGCGCGACTCGAGGATGTCCATGTGATCTATTCACTCATCAATTTCCTTCCGAAAGAGCCATCGAAAAAAACGGCTCGTAGCATGTTGAAGAGATCTGCTTACCGCAGCATTCTGAGGCGAGAGCGAGAGAACCTAGCCAACGGGAATCTGTTGCATGTCGATGAAGAAGCAGAGACTTGGCGAATTAGTTTGCGTTTCCCGTTTGCCGAAAAAGCAAATTTTGATCGCTTGATGACAGACGTTGAGTTGGCCGCGGAACAGGCAGTTTCCGCCTCAGAGAAGGCTTTGTTGTCCGGTCAGGAAATAGTTGGCACGGAAGTTGATCCAACGCTTTTGGCAGAAGCCGACGAGCGACCTAAGTTGATCTATACCGGGAAAACGCATTTGTTCCAACACGCGCAAATAAGCCTGTTAGCTGATTTGTTTCAGAACTTTCTTTTAGCATTTGTCATCATTACGCCTATCCTCATCTTAGTTTTGCGATCGGTGCCGTTAGGGTTGATTGCAATGCTTCCCAATGTTTTTCCAACCTTGTTAGTATTTGGTGGTCTTGGTTGGATAGGAATTCCAGTTGATTTGGCAATTGCAATGACAGCCTGTGTAGCGCTGGGCATTGCTGTAGATGATACAACTCACTTTTTAATTCGGTTTCGTGATTTTAATGGTCGGCTCGGCAATGTAGTTGACCCGGTCATGAAAACAATCGCGCAATGCGGTCCGGCAATGTTGCACACAACTTTGATTGGATCAGCGGGATTATTAGTTTATTATTTTAGTGATATGTTAGTGGTTTCGCGATTTGCATGGGCGATCTCAATCTTGTTAGTGATTGCACTTTTGGCGGATGTGTTGATGCTGCCTGCGATGCTGTTTCTGTTTTCGAGATCCAAAAATATGGACGCTGGTGCAGAGACAGATGGTGATGAAGTGTCGATTGATGCTAATCAGAAGTAGATCACAGGCAGTAATAAATGATTCGTGGCAGTTGATTGGATCTACTTAAAGATTGATCAAAGAATGTTTGGCTCAAGATGATGAAATGGGTGTTTTAAGATGAAATTAAGTTCTCGATGTTCCATGACGTTTTTTGTTTTTGTGAGTTTTGCAATTGGCGGGATTTTGTTCCCGAATTTCTCGCTGGATAACGTTGTCTCCGATGAGATTGCCGAACCCTTAAAAACAGAGCCGCCCAATGTTTTGATGATTCTTGTTGACGATTTGAAACCGGCACTTGGGTGTTACGGTGATTCCCATGCCAAGACCCCTAATATCGATGCATTAGCAAGGCGAGGGACGCGGTTTGAGTTGGCTTACTGCAATCAAGCCGTGTGCGCTCCGTCTCGATTTTCATTGATGCTTGGCTCGCACTCAACAACAACAGGGCTTTATGGGCTGGGGAGCCAATTGCGGCAGGTGGTGCCGGATGCAGTTACGATTCCACAGTACTTTTCAAGGCACGGTTACCGGACAGAGTCATTGGGAAAGATTTTTCATATTGGCCATGGCAATCTTGGTGACCCGGAATCATTTGATGTCGATCATTTTCATGAAAAGGTGATTGAATATTTGGATCCAGCGAGTACCGATGGCGGCCAATTAACGAGAGAGGAAGCTTATTTTACGAATCAGCAACTTGGTAATATTCGAGCGTTGCCACGCGGGGCGGCGTTCGAAGCACCGGAGACAATTGACGAAGGGTATGCTGATGGCCGGGTAGCTGCTGAGACAATCAAAAGACTGGAGCAGGCGAAACAGCGGCTCGTGACCGATAAGCAGCCGTTTTTTATTGCTGCCGGGTTTGCAAGACCGCATCTCCCGTTTAGTGCTCCGAAAAAATACTGGGACTTACACGACCCTGAAAAATTACCGATGCCCAACTACGAGGAGTTTCCCGTGGGTTCTCCCGAGGCTGCCCATAAGCGGGGTGGAGAAATTAACAACTACAAACCGGTACCCACTGACCGCGAGATGCCTGATCCACTCAAGCGAGAGTTGATTCATGGTTATTACGCAAGTGTAAGTTATGTCGACGCTCAAATTGGAAAAGTGATATCGGCGCTGGATCGATTGGGTTTGGCGGAAAATACAATTGTTGTTCTTTGGGGTGATCACGGATTTCATTTAGGAGATCTTGGGATTTGGACGAAGCACACGAATTATGAACAAGCGAATCGAATTCCAATTATGTTCTCCGGGCCAGGCGTCCGAGTTGATAGTCGAACGCGTCAATTGGCGGAGTCGGTCGATATCTATCCAACGCTTTGTGCGCTGGCAGGATTGCCTAAGCCGGATGTTCCTCAGCGACTCGACGGAGTTTCGTTGGCAACGGTATTAAGTGATCCAGACCAGCGGGTGCGTGAGCACGCCTATCATGCCTATCCAAAACGTAAGCTGGGCCGAGCAATTCGGACAGACCGTTATCGATTGGTTGAATGGGCGAAACACAATGGATCCGGTGGTGGAATTGACTACGAGTTGTACGATTATCAGAATGACCCGCTCGAAAAAGAAAACCTCGCAGACAAACGTCCCGAGGTTTTAAAAGAGTTGAAAGCTATTCTGGCGAGTTACCCTTCGCCTGTGACTCGGGCTAAGAAAAAGAAAAAATAATTTCCAAATTGCACTGCATCTATTTCTTTGCAGACTCATTTCGTTTTTTGGATTTTGGGGATTGCTTGTTTTTCTTTTTTTGATTGAGGAACTGGTACATGTTGAACCGCTCCGGATAAGCGACGCCGGTTTTGTCTGCCCAAGCTTTCCACATGGTTATCATTTCCTGTAGCTTGGAAGCGTTTAATTTTGCGAGATTATTCATCTCAGTTCGATCTTTTGAAAGATCGTAAAGCTCCCATGGTTTTTGATATTCGCGAACTAGTTTCCAATTGCCCCACCGCACCGCTGCGTTTCCTTCGTGTTCCCAGTAAACCGGTTCTTGATGAATTGGAGAATCGCTACCTTGCAGTACGGGAACTAGCGAATTGCCAGCGCAAGGAGGAAGGTTTTCGGGGTAGGTTGCCCCGGCAAGTTCGACGCAGGTTGCCATGAAATCAGGTAAGTAGCCAAATTGTCGAGCGAACTGGCCACGCTTATCTGACGCGATTCCTTTGGGCCAGTAGGCAATCATCGGTGTGGAAGCTCCGCCTTCATGGAGAAAATGTTTGTACAGTCGAAACGGAGTGTTCGAAGCATTGGCCCAGGCGAGTCCCTGGCGAATTCCGTCAACGGTTTCTAGAGGCGAATTTTTTTCCCAGCCTTTTTGGTAGCGGCCGAGGACACCGCCTTCCTGACAGGCTCCGTTATCTGAAAGGAAAAAGATAAGTGTATTGTCTGAAACGCCGCAATCTTTGAGGTGGCGTGTTAGTTTTCCTATGTTTTGATCAATGGAGTCAATGCATCCCGCGTAGGCTGCTTGAATGGTGTCGAGCTCATCCTGTTTTTCTTTTGAGAGCGAATTCCATTTTGGCCCGACGTGCGGCGCGGGAGTAACATTTTCGGCAAACAAACCCAAGTCCTTTTGTTTTTGCAAGCGAGTTTTCATGAGCGCTTCCCAGCCGTCTCGATACTTTCCTTTATATTTTTCAAAGTCCTTTAATTTTGGTTGCAATGGCCAGTGAGGAGCGTTGTAGGCAAGGTAAAGGAAGAAAGGACGATCGTCTTCCTCGGTTACTTGCGAGATATACTGACAGGCCTCATCCGTAAACGTGTCAGTGCTGTAAAAGTTGTCATCGGTTTCAACAGGTTGGTTATCACGAGACATCGTGCGCCCGTCGCCGGGTTTAAAATAATTAAACGCCCCGGACAGGCCGCCGTAGAAATGTTCAAAACCTCTTTGGCTTGGCCAGGTTTTTTGGTCGTTGGCTCCCAAGTGCCATTTTCCAGTCATCAAGGTGTGGTAACCGGATCCTTGTAAGACCTGGGCAATCGTAGCGCAATTGTCATTTAAATATCCCTGGTAGGGACCGGTAAATCCCAAAGGCTGATTGGGAGGGGCGGTCATGTGCCCAATTCCGGTTTGGTGCGGATGGAGTCCAGTCATTAAACTTGCCCGCGTGGGGCAACAGCGACCGGAATTGTAGAATTGTGTAAATCGAAGCCCTTCAGTGGCTAGGCGATCAACATTGGGTGTTTCAATTTCACTTCCATAACATCCAATGTCGGAAAATCCCATATCGTCCACGAGGATGATGACGATGTTAGGTCGTTCATCGGTTGTCTCGGAATCCTCCCCCCTCAGGGCACTTGAATGCGGCCCTAAAGAACTAAGTGCAAAAACTAAGATAAGAGCGAATGCCATGGGACGCATGCGAAATTCCTTGATTGGTTTGGCGGTTACAGGACATGTGTTAGAGTTTAGGGGTGACCTAAGTTATGACTTTAGGCCGATCTTATTCTAATCCATGAGCGTTGTTGGATTCCATGCCTTTAAATTTGATTGCTGAATTCTGGTTGTGAATATGCGAAGACGTTATTCCGTTGCCTTAATCGTAGAGACTTCAAGTAATTACGGACGAAATTTGCTTGATGGAATCGTGCGTTTTAAAAAAACTCAGAGCGATTGGTCAGTTTTTCTTGAAGAACAGGATCTGCGAGGTGGGCCGCCTGAATGGTTGATTGACTGGAATGGCGATGGCATCATCTGCCGCTCAACGAATCCAGAAATTGCTCAAATGGTGCGGTCTCGAAAAATTCCATTTGTTGATTTAAATGATCGCCGTAGTGGAAAGAGCGAATTTGTTACTTTGCGTTCTGACGACCATGCGATCGGTCGTTTAGGTGCGAGGCACTTTATGGAGCGAGGGTTTAGGAGTTTTGGATTTCTTGGTTTTGATCAGGAAGCCTGGTCGCGGAGACGGGAAGAGTCGTTTGTCGCCGAATTAAAAAAGAAACGTCATGAGTGTTCGATTTTAAAATCGAAATGGCACAGTTTGTCTAATCGCGAGATGGAACAACCTCGTAAACTTTCACTGGCCTATGAACGGAAACGGATAACGGACTGGTTAAAAGGGTTGCCAAAGCCGGCGGGAGTGATGGCGAGCAACGATATTGCAGGGAAGAACATTCTGGATTGTTGCCTGTGGGCGGAAATCGCTGTGCCAGAACAAGTGGCGGTTTTGGGAGTCGATAATAACGAAGTAATTTGCAATCTCTGCGAACCGCCGCTTTCGAGCGTCATGCCCAATTCCGAGCAAATTGGATTTGCTGCAGCAGAATGTTTGGCAAAATTGATGGCAGGGGAAAAGGTAGCACCGCAGTTGCAGTGTTTTGATCCGTTGGATGTAACGCTCCGGCAGTCTTCCAGTGTTTACGCCATTGAGGATCCAGATTTGGCAAATGCGTTGAGCTTTCTGAGAACCAATGCGTGTTTTGGGATTTCAGTTAAACAGGTCCTCGAGCATACAAAATTATCAAGGAGCTCGCTGGAGCGCCGGATGCGAAAACTGCTTGGCCATTCTCCCCAACAGGAAATTAGGAATTGCCAACTAAAACAAGTGCGAAGTCTGTTGGCCAAAACGGATATGTCGATCGAGCAGATTGCCATTAACTGCGGATTTGAGCACCCGGAGTACTTACATGTTGTTTTCAAAAGAGAGTTAAATATGACGCCTGGTGATTACCGAAAGGCTCTCAATAAATAGATGCTTAACTTTTAATACGATTTATGAGATTCAAAATACGGCAAACGAAAGTGTTTACTTATTTAGCCGGTAAGATTTGAATTGCATCGGCGCAAAGGTGGCCAATCGAATTGCCGTGAGACATCATAATTGCCGTGGGCTGACCTTGTTTGAGATCGAATTCACCGAGTGATACGAAACCGTGTTCGAGCGTCGGCACTTTGGTGAGATCTAAATAAATTACCTTCGATTCTATCCCTTGTTCAATTGTGATCCGTGCCTTTTCGGTTCGGTTTTCATGGTGCCGATAGGCGAGTCTGAGTTCGCATCGTGCATTTTTCTCCGGTTCCCAGGTAAATCGAATCTTGGCGTCTGTGTTCGCACTGGCGTACACATAGTGTTTTCCAATAAAGCCTTTTAGGCCCGTTCCCTTGCTCCAGATTCCAGCTTTCGTTGCTGAGAGATCATCGATCACGATCCCTGCGATCTTATTCGGTGAGATGCCTTTGTTGACGACGACGGGTTTGGGTTGCTCCGCGATTGGAACATCGGGAATGGTCAGTTTGCCTCCAATGCTTGGGCGATGCGACCCGCCGGGAAGCTGGAGCAGGCTTTTTAACTCTGGTAGATATTTTTGGTAGACTTCCCGGGGAGAGCATTGGTGAGCGGCGCAAATGGAAGCGGCTTTCCCAACGACCTCTCCCATCATTCCGCAAGTCTTCATGACGCGGACGGTTCCCAATGCCTCATGGGTAACGCTGATGCATCGCCCAGCCATGAAAAGGTTGTCGATGTTGGCTGAGTAAAAACAACGGTAGGGGACGGGGTAGCCATAACTCCTATCAACCCCTTTTCCGTGAACTGCCTTGGAGATGAAAGGATTGTCAGGGTATTTCTTGGCGTATTGTTCTTTTGGATAATGGAGGTCGATGGACCAGGTGCTTGGCACGACTCCATCGGGAAAGTCTCGTTTGCCAACGATATCGGCTTCCGTTAGCACGACGTCGCCAAGCAGTCTTCTTGATTCACGCGGCCCTCCAATGAAGGCAACCCAGGTCAAAGAAGCATTAGGGTGTTGCTCTGCTCCATCTTTATTCTTCATCGCGTTGAACGCACCGTAAACTGCTCTGAGATTCCAGTCACGAATTCCTTCAGCATCTGCCAAGGGATCTTTGTCGAATCCACTTTCCCAAAACCACTGGCCGTGGAAGTCACGAGGGTATGGGAAATCTTTCATGGTGAGTTCCAGGGCCCACGGAGTTTTGGGGAACTGGCTCGGTTGGGAGTTCTTTTCCCAACGCCACATGTTGCTCATTCCCATTCGACCCGCGGGAGTCATGTCATTCTTCGCGCCGGCGAGAGTTCCAATCGTGCCGTGGCCAGTGCAGTCTACAAATTGGGTGCCGGAGAACCGTTTGATTGCTCCGGAGCGCGTGTCGAATGCGAGAATGGACTTAATTGAATTTTCAGAAGCCAGTTCAACTTGGTAGGCATGATGATCAAGGAACAGGTCGATGTTTTTTTCGGCCCGAACCAATGTCTCTTTTTTGTCATCTTCGAATTCTTCGTAGGTGCCGGGGGATTTTTTGGCCTGGTCTGAAAATTCGTTGACGATTTCGCCAATTCTCGGGTAACGGCCTCGACGAATATTTCCCTTCGCCCAAACCCGAACTTCACTCGAACCATTTCCTCCTAAGACGCCTCGGTTTTGAACCAAAGCGACGGTGCAGCCCATTCTGGCAGCTGACAAAGAGGCTGCAACTCCGGCATAGCCTCCACCAATAACTACCAAATCATAACCACTTTGATTGATTGGTTTTTCGGAGATGTTTGACAACTTCCGACGCCAAGACGGAAAGACTTCGGTTGTTACAGGAGGAGTCCAGTCGGGATCAAGCGAGAATGCAATGGCATCGCAGCGACCGTCAAAACCGGTCAGGTCATGAAGTGTTAATTCGTTTTGCTTTTTATCAATTTGTACCGTTCCACCGTTTTGCCAGAACCAGTTTTCCCCTTTCACCCCAAACGGTTGCTCCAGTGGCGTGCCATTGATGTGCAATTCAAATTTTCCGGGTTGGCCCGGTGCCTTCCAGCGAGCTACCCAGTCCTTTGTGCGAACCCAAACGGTGTAGCGTCCGGTTGCCGGGAAATCGATTGTCGTTTTTGCATCGGCCACTGGTTTTCCAAGGCCGTGTGCAAGTAGATAGGGAGAGCCCATTTCATGAATGAACTGGGTGTCGAGTTTCCAGCCTCCAGGTTCTGAAAAACTCTCTGCCTCGACGAGCAGCGTTTGAGAAATGCCGGTAGAAATCAACCCGAACAAGATTGTCAGGCTTAAGATAAAACGCGCACCCATGATTCCTCTTTCATTTCTGTGGTGGAAGGCAAGAAAGTTTAGTGTTCGAAATAAGTATATCCGCGGAGACTCTCGCTAAACAGGTTCAAGATTTCGCTCCGTTGGGTGACACTAATTTTCCCGTCACTTAAAGCGGTGTCTGTACGTTTTTCGAATTGAGAAAATAATTCTTCTGTTTGGTACTCAACGTAACTTAATACATCTCGAATGCTATCGCCTTCGAGTTCGTGGACAAATTCCAATTTCCCTTCGCTGGTAACTCTGACGCTGACGACATGAGTGTCACCGAATAAATTGTGTAGATCGCCTAGCGTTTCCTGATAAGCTCCGACCAGGAATACACCGAGGCAATACTCTTCACCTTCGATAATTGGGTGCAGTCTAAGTGTATTGGTGTTGGACTTAGTTCCTACGAATTGGTTGAGTTGGCCGTCACAATCGCAGGTTAAGTCCCCAATGATGGCGTTTCGAGTCGGTTCCTCGTCGAGTCGTTGCAATGGCATCACGGGGAAAACTTGCTGGATGGCCCATGCGTCCGGTAGTGATTGGAAAACACTAAAATTGCCGTAATAGATATCTGAGAGCGAGTCTTTGATAGATTGCAGGCTTGCCGGAGGGCGAGTCATTTCCGGCACGCGGTCGGCGATTTGGTGAAGGATTGTTAGGCAGATGTTTTCAGCAAGTGCTCGTTCACGAAGGCTTAGTTCTCCAATCTGAAATGCTTTTCGCGCCTGATCGCGGTAGTAAATAGCATCGTTGAAGTTTTCTTGAAGGCGTCGAACTTCGATATGGCGCAGCGTGTCAATCAGGAAATCAATGGACGAATGAATGTTTTCTGGAAGCGGATCGGGAAGTGGTTGCGGTTGGAAGTCATTGACATCGAGGATGTTAAACAGAAGCACGGACATAGGTGCGACAGTCCACCGGCCCGATTCGGAAATAATTGTAGGGTGAGGGATTTCATGGGGACTGAACGCGGCCATGATTGCCTCGACAATATCGACGCAGTATTCGTCGAGGTCGTAGTTTCGACTGTGCCCATCGATGCTGGCCGATCCGTCGTAGTCGACGGCGAGTCCCCCGCCGATGTCAAAATATCCCATCGGCGCCCCTTCCTTGATGAGGTTGACATAAAATCGACAAGCTTCGGTAATGCCGTCACGGACGTTGCGAATGTTAGGTACTTGGCTGCCGAGATGGAAATGCAGCATTTTTAACGAGTTCAGCATTCCAGCTTCACGGAGGCTGTCGATGATTTCAATCAACTGCAGCGTCGATAAACCAAATAGGCTGCGATCTCCGGCATCCCGACTCCAGTGTCCATCAACGGCGGTGGAGAGTTTTAGTCGCACGCCAATGCAAGGCGTGACTCCCCAGTGTTTTGCGCGGTCAAGGATCATCGGTAGTTCCTTGGGCGTTTCAATGACGAAAAAGACCTGAAGTCCCATTGAAAGTGCTCGGAGTCCGAGATCGATGTATTCTAAATCTTTATAGCCATTGCAAATGATCAGGCTTTCAGGAGATGGAAGGGTCGCCAATGCGATCAAGAGTTCAGCTTTACTTCCGGCTTCGAGCCCGTAATTGAAGCGCTCGCCGAACCTCGCGATTTCGGCAATCACCTGACTCTGCTGATTAACCTTGATTGGAAAAACGCCACGATACTCACTCTTGTAATTGGTCTGGGCGATGGCGGATGCAAATCCTTGGTGGAGTTGCGTAATGCGGTCATCGACTAGATTTTCGAACCGGAGCATGACCGGCATATCGAGTCCGCGTTCTTTGAGACCATCGAGTATTTCAGAGAACTCAATCGTTTTCACACCCGCCGGTGTTGGTGCCTCAACGGTAGCGCTTCCCGATTCGGAGATTCCAAAATAGTCCAGTCCCCAACGCTGAATGCCGTATAGGTCTCTCGCTTGATCGAGTGTCCAGGTAGGCTCAGTGCAGGTCTCATTTATCTTTTTTTCGGTGCGACGATGTGCCGGATCGCGCCGTGAGGTCTCGTTCGGAAAAACAGGTTCAGGTGTTGTCAATGATTGGCCCTCGAGTGCCAGAAAAGGAGCTTTAGCCGATCCATGGTATCAGAGAAAAGTTTCTTTAGTATGGAATTTCTGAAAATCTGAGAGCTTTCAATGGCTGGATTTTGACTGGCTTGTGCAGGCGTTTCGCGATCCACCTCGGTAAAGAAAAGCTAAGCCAGAAAAGCTAAGCCAGAATTTCCTGAACAACCCGACCGTGGACATCGGTCAGTCGAAATTGTCTGCCTTGAAACCGGTAGGTTAATTCTTCGTGGTTAATTCCAAGGAGATGCAGGAGCGTCGCCTGTAGGTCATGGATGTGAACACCATCACTGGCGACGTTCATCGCCAGTTCATCAGTTTCGCCGTAGCTCAATCCGGGCTTGAGGCCTCCGCCGGCCATCCACGTCGTGTAGGCGTAGGGATGGTGGTCACGTCCCCACTGTTTTCGATTGTTAATATCTCCCTGAATAAATGGGGTGCGTCCGAATTCTCCACTCCAGACTACGAGCGTGTCGTCCAGCATTCCACGTTGTTTCAGGTCCATTACCAAGGCAGCACTTGCCTGATCGGTATCCCGACATTGAGTATAAAATTCTGTTGTTAAACTTCGGTGCTGGTCCCAACCGGCGTGCATGAGTTGAGTGAAACTGACACCTCGTTCGGCAAGTCGGCGAGCCATCAAGCAGTTGTGGGCAAACGAGCCGGGTTCTTCGACGCCGGGACCATACATGTCAAGAATGGCACGGGGTTCGTCGGACAGGTCAGTCAACTCTGGCACACTTGCCTGCATTTGAAAGGCCATTTCATATTGAGCGATTCGAGTTGCAATTTCCGGGTCGCCAAATTCTTCAAGCTGCATTTGGTTTAATCTAGCGATGTTGTCCAGCCAACCGCGGCGCATTTCACGTGTAATGCCGTCGGGATTCGAAAGGTAGAGGACCGGATCACCAGATCCGCGGAATTTAACCCCCTGATGTTTGGAAGGTAAAAAGCCACTGCCCCAATAGAAGTCGTAAAAGATTTGCCCGCAGGTTGTATTTTTTGAAACGGAGGTCATGACGATGAAATTAGGAAGATCATCTACTTCGCTCCCCAGACCGTAATTCATCCAGCTTCCCAGTGTTGGCCGACCCGGTATCTGGGCGCCGCTCAATAAGAAGCTAATTGCCGGAGCATGGTTGACCGCATCCGTGTGCATGCCTTTTAGAAATGTTAATTCATCCGCAATCGAAGCAGTGTAGGGGAGCATGTCACTGACCCAGGCTCCGGAATTTCCTCGCTGGTGAAATGGCTCGATGGGAGCCAGCATTAATTTTCCATCTGGCTTTCCAGTCATTGTGCTGAATCGTTTGCCTGCGACGAATTCTTCGGGCACAGGCTGGCCGTGCATTTGAGCTAACTTTGGTTTCCAGTCAAAAAGATCAGCATGAGAAGGGCCACCGTTTTGAATCAGCGCAATCACACGTTTCGCTTTGGGGGCAAAATGAGGGATTCCGGGGAGGCCGCCAGTGCGCGGCTCGGGGCGTCTTTCACCAGCAAGTGTCGAACGATTCAACAGGCTCGCCAACGCGGCGGATCCGATTCCATTGGCCGTGCGACCAAAGAACTCGCGCCGGGTCGAATGCAATTTTTGTTGTTCATGAGGATTCATAGCCGGCACGTGTTCTTAAAATTTGGGTGTCCTAAATTTAACTATTTACTTGGCCTATTGGCGTGTAAGGCTTTCATCGAGATTTAAAACGGCGATACAGAGATTGGTCCACGAGGCTAATTCAACAGGGTCGAGATTGGGTTCGACAGGTGAATCTCCGACTCCTAGGAAAGAAATAACGTTGTCATTATGAGCGGCAAATTGTTGCCGATCGTGGGCCAGTCCGGCAAGGAGAATTGGAATTTCTTTTTCCCGGGGTAAACGCGTCACGACCCGTTGGTAAATTTTATCAAGTGTTTCCTGGTCGGTTAATTTTTCTTTCAAGACGCTACTGGCGAGCAGTCGAGCTGCTTCGACGTAGGTCGTGTTGTTAAGGGTGTTCAAGGCGTGAAGCGGCGTGTTCGTCCGGTAGGAAATGACGGAGCATGTCATCCGGTCGGCATTGTCAAAAATCATGGTCGGCGCGGCGATCCGACGCCAAAATGTGTAGATCGATCTTCGGTAAAGAGCGTCTCCTGAATCTTGCCGATAAGTCTTTTTACCGAAACTTGCTTCTTCCCAGACCCCCTTCGGTTGATAGCTATTCACCGGGCGGCCGCCAATTTTTCGCACCAACCGCCCGCTCGATGCGAGGGCGTAGTCACGGATCATCCACGAGGGAATTCGAAACCTCGATGCGCGCGCGAGGAGACGGTTGTCTGGGTCGAGTTCGAGCAAGTGAGAAGACGTGTGGGAGGATTGGCGATAGGTTCGACTGTTTAAAATTAAGCGGATCATGTGTTTCGTGTCCCAACCGCAATCTCGATATTCAGCAGCCAACCAGTCCAGTAATTTTGGATGGCTCGGTGGTTCACCCTGAACGCCAAAATCCTCTAATGTTTTGACTAATCCTGTGTTGAAAAACTTGGCCCAAATTCGATTGATTGAAACGCGCGGTGTCAGAGGGTTGTCGACTGAGAAAAGCCAGTTGGCAAGCGCAAGTCGGTTGGGGGTAATGTTTTTCGGCAGCGCGGCCAGCATTTCAGGCACACGCATGGAGACTTCGTTTAATGGGTCTTCGTAGGATCCCCGGTTTAACCGATATGTTTTACGAAGTTTGGGGCCATCCGCCATGACCATGACCTTGGGGTACCCTTTCGCCCGCGTTTTAATTTGACTGTTAATGGATTCGATCTTGGTGGCTTGCGTTTGGTAATCCGTATCAGATTCGAAGTGTTTTTGTTGAATTAGTTTGAGTTGCGCCGGCGACCGCGAATCAATCGGTTGCTGCAAAGCCGCCAGTAACTGTTTTGTATCGCCAGCGAGCGTCGGGTTGTTCTGTTCGGTGAGGGAGATTCTCAGTCTCCCAATATTGTGTTGTTTGTGTACTGATTCGTGTTTGAGTACGAATTTGATTTTTGCATCAGGCGACAAGGTGACTGGTTTTTCAAACGAGAAGATGGCCTCGTGCTCCTGCTGCATATTCTTATTGGAAGCCCAGACAGCCCATCCTGATTGGGCATTTGCATCGATCGCTAATTGGGCACCATGACCCGGTTGTTCGTAATCAGCTTGTGCTTGTTTGAATGGAAGACGGGTCGGAGGCTTTCCCGGTTCGATGAGATATGCGGCAAAATCAGTTAAGACAAAATTGGAACTGTTCGATCGCGTGAGACCACCGGCAGTCATCGACGCGTGTTTCAGGGTTTCCAAGCGAATGGCTTGGATAGTGGCGAGATCTGATTTGCCAGTGAGTTCGTAATTATCGTTGGCGGGATTTGCTCCCGAGGTGAGCAGCGAACCATCATTGGAATAACCTAAATCGGCCTTCTGGGCGGAGTAGGATTCGGGGTGCCAGACTGACCACGTATTTATTTCCTGTAATTGTTTGGTTTGGGCTAATTCCCAGTCACTCTGTTTCTGGTTGAGTGCACCGATAAGACGTTTTTGTTCTGATTCAAATTTTGATAATTCATTCTTTAGTTTTGCCAGTTGCAGTCGTTGAGGCTGGTCAGGCACAGACAGTACCGGCGCCGTTTGGGCATTGCCGCCAGCGCCGGTTACTGGAGTTTGATTAAAAAATGCAAAGAGACTGTAATAGTCATCCTGTGTCAGTTGATCGTATTTATGGTCATGGCAGCGACAGCAATTGAAGGTCAGGCTCAGCCAGACGGTGCCGGTCGTTTCCGTCATGTCCATCACATAGTCGATGCGGTTCTCCTCTGGGATCCTGCCGCCTTCGCCATTGATGGGATGATTTCGATTGAATCCGGTTGCCAGAATTTGTTCTTCGGTCGGTTTGGTTAATAGGTCGCCAGCGATTTGCCATTTAGAAAACTGATCGAAGGGGAGGTTGTCATTGAACGCACCAATTACCCAATCTCGCCACGGCCACATGGTCCGTTCGTTATCACCTTGGTAGCCATTGGTATCGGCGTACCTTGCTGAATCGAGCCAGTCCCAGGCCATGCGTTCACCATAGGCAGGTGATTGGAGCATTCTCTCGACCATTTGCTGATAGGCGTCCGGTGAAGAGTCGGCAAGGAACGTATCGATTTGCTCAACGGTTGGTGGTAAACCGGTGAGGTCGAGGCTGACGCGTCGAAGCAATGTTCGGCGATCGGCAATCGGTGAAAACTGAAGACCCTGCTGATGAAGTTGTTGTTGGACAAAAAAATCAATCGCGTTACTCGCCTCGATCTCCGGCTTCACGATCGGTTTGTAGGCCCAGTGTTGCCCCCACTTTCCGCCTTGATCGATCCATTTTTGGATCAATGAAATCTGGTCGGGGGTTAAGCTTCGGTGTGAATCCGGCGGCGGCATTTGTTCGTCAGGATCATCGGATCGAATGCGGGAATACAATTCACTGGAATTAGCATCCCCCGCGATGATTGACTGTTTTGCATCCTCTTCAATATCGAGTCGGAGGTCGGAGGCGCGCTGTTTGGCATCGGGCCCGTGACAGAAATAGCAGTTTTCAGCAAGAATTGGCTGAATGTCCCTTGCAAAATCTACCGGTTCTTCAGCGACCGATGGTTTCGAAAGGGCGAAACAAAAGAGCAGCAAAGTGATTGAAAAATTAGAGTTCATAGCCTGTTATTTTAATGTATTTGAATCGGCTGTGAATTCTAATAAATCGAATCAGGCAAGGATATCTCGAATCACTTTGCCTTCGTCGGAAGGGCCGATGAGCCTTTGTTTGAGGCCTTGATAAGGGAAGTTGAATCGTTTGGGATCAATTCCAATCTGGTGGAGAATGGTTGATTGAAGGTCGCGAATGCTAACCGCATTTTCTGTAATGTAATAGCCAATATCATCGGTTTGACCATAAACTCCGGGTTTGATACCTCCCCCGGCCATCCACATGGTAAAGGCGTGGGGATGGTGGTCCCGGCCAATGAATCCCTTGACCAGATTTTTGCGAACGTTGTTTTGCATCATTGGCGTTCTGCCGAATTCGCCTCCCCAAACAACTAGCGTCTCGTCGAGCAGACCACGTTGTTTTAAATCGGTAATCAAACCCGCGACAGCGCGATCGATTTGTCGACATTTGATTGGCAGCGTCTCGTCGATTGATTCTCCGGGAGAGGAGCCGTGGTGGTCCCACCCCCAATCGTACAGTTGGACAAACCGAACACCGCTTTCGACCAGCCGCCTGGCGAGCAAACAATTGTTGGCAAACGTCGGGTCATCGCCTTTATAAAGTGTTCTGGGGTCGGCGGCCGATTCAGCGGCCGAGACATGCCCCGGTTTTGCTCCGTAGAGGTCGAGCATCGATTGAGACTCGCGTCCAATATCCATTACTTCAGGAACCGATATTTGCATTTTAAATGCAAGTTCGTATTGGGCGATGCGCGTGATCGTTTCAGGGTCACCGATATGCTCATGCTGATACCGATTCAGATCGGCAATTGCGTCCAGTGTTTTGCGCCGCTCCCCCCGATTAAGCCCTTTGGGATCGCTGAGGAAGAGAATCGGATCACCACCATCAGTTCGGCATTGAACACCTTGGTAGATTGTGGGCAGGAATCCGCTGCCCCAAAGAGATTTTCCGGCACTGGGAGTTTTTCCACCAGACGAGAGCACCATGAATCCGGGAAGGTCTTTGTTTTCGCTTCCCAGACCGTAGGTCGCCCACGAGCCAATCGAGGGGTAGCCCAATAGAGGGTTGCCAGTTTGCATCAGCAATTGTGCGGGAGAGTGATTGAATTGTTCTGTGTGGACCGAACGAATGACACAGAGATCATCAATGACCTTACTGAGATGTGGCAGCCGATCACTGACCCATTGGCCGCTCTGCCCGGTTCGCTGGAACTTGAATTGAGAGCCAAGCATCTTGGGCACGCCGCGAATAAAAGCAAACCGTTTTCCCTCCAGATATTCCTGAGGACACTGCGTGTCGTGCAGTCGGTCGAGTGCCGGTTTGTGTTCGAATAATTCCAACTGGGAAGGAGAACCTGCCATGTGCAAGTAGATGACAGATTTTGCTTTTGCCGGAATTCGAAAGCCGGTTGGTTCGTCTGGGCTTTCCTGGTTAAGCAAGGAACTGAGCGCAATCGATCCGAGCCCTAAACCCGTTTGGCCAAAAAATTGACGCCGAGTTGTCGCTTGAATTTTTTTAAGTGGGAGAGGCAGTTTCATATCAATCTTATTTCATCAGTGTTTCGTCAAGATTAAGTAGAACGTTCGCGATGGCGACCAGGCGAGGATCACCTTCAGACAATGCGGACGCTTGAAGAAGCGACTTGGAAGCTTCCTCATCGATTGCAAGGGATGCGTACAAGTCCAGTAATCGCTTGGTTTCCCGAGGTGTGGGTTTCCGGACGAGTGCCATTGTAAAGCCGTTGACGATTTGCTTTTCCAAATCCTGCGAGGATTGTTGCATGCGTTGGGCTAATCCGCCGGCTGCTTCCAAAAATGCGGTATCGTTGAGGGTCACTAGTGCTTGAAGAGGCGTGTTGGTTCGAATGCGACGCACTTGGCAGACTTCGCCGCTGCCGGCATCAAAGGTTGTCATGGCTGGATAAGGGCTGGTGCGTTTGAGGTAGGTGTAAAGACCTCGGCGGTAGCGATCCGGGCCGGTCGCGTTTTTCCAATCGTCACCACTGTACGTGGTTTTCCAAACACCGCTAGGTTGGGGTGGCATCACAGATTTACCGCCAACTTGTTTCGTCAGTAAACCACTGATCGCAAGCGCCTGATCGCGAACGGTTTCGGCAGAGAGTCGGAACCGCGGTCCCCGTGCGAGCAGACGATTGCGAGGGTCGCGGGAAAGATGGTCGGGAGTCGCGACCGCGCTTTGTTGGTACGTGCTGGAAGTTACGATTGTCTTGAGGAGCGTCTTGATCGACCAGCCTTGTTCCCGGAAATCGACTGCTAACCAATCTAGTAAATCGGGGTGAGAAGGGGGGAGTCCCTGCGATCCAAAATCTTCTTCTGTTTCGACAATTCCAACCCCGAAGATTCGCGACCAAATTCGATTGACCATTACCCGTGAAGTGAGTGGGTTTTCAGGTTGCATTAGCCATTTTGCGACGCCAAGGCGATTGGGTGCTGTGTTGTCAGGGAAATTTCCAAATATTTCCAGAACGTTGGGAGTGACCTCGTCACCGAGATCAAGAAAGTTTCCTCGATTGTTGATTTTTGTTTTACGTTGTTGGGCGGCAGGCAACTCTGCCATCACGGGTGTACGGGTGACTGCCTTTTTCAATGCCGCTAGTTTAGCTAATTCGGTTTGATATTTTTTCTTTTTTGCAGAATGTTGTGGATCGCTAAGCGACCAAAAGATTTCTTCGAAATTAGGTTTGAGCTCGGCGATTAGCCACTCAGCAGGGTAGGGGCTGGCTGAAAAACGCGAGCGGGCGAGTAGCAGGCCTTCTCCGTATTGTTGTTCAAGGGTGATTCGAATGATGCCCGCAGCGATTGGCTCGGAAAAATCAAGAATACAGTTTTGCGGGTTTTTGAATTTGGGTGAGAGTGCCCAGCCTGCGGAGTTGTCTCCGTTGATTAGTTTGGCGACCTCCCAATTGCGTTGGGAAAAAGTTGCGCGCGGATTGGAGAGTATGATTTTCTTGGGTGTTCCGGTGTCTTGGATTTGCTCAACGGTCAAATCCCGAATTGCTACGTTTTTGTCTGCCCAGTCACCGCCGGCGATTGATTTTGGGAAATGTTCAATTCGAAGTGAGCGGTGTTTTTTTCCATCGGGTAGAGCGGGTAACTCAAAAGTTAGTGTCCAGGTATCTCGTTCCGGGCGGTTGCCTGTTGCTAAAATGATGTGGTCATCTTGCTGTTTTAAAACAACCTCTGCTTCCGAGGTCGATTCCACCAGTTTTAGGTTTTGCCAGAGTGGAGTTTTGGTGAATTGTTGCTTCCACTGGGAAAGCTTGCTGTCAAAATCGGCTGGTCGACCATTGAGTTCTTTGCTTGCCAACGTAACGATGTCTTGTTGAGCAGCGATTGCTTTTGCTTGCTCGGACGTAGGCGTAGGGTGAAACGGAGACTCGGTATCCCGATCCTGTGTTTGATTAAAGTACGACAAAAAAGAGTAGTAATCGCTGATGCTGATCGGATCGTATTTATGGGAATGGCATTTCGCGCAACCCATGGTTAATCCCATCCAAACTTGCATCGTCGTATCGACCCTGTCTTTAACCGCGGCAACTCTGAATTCTTCGTCGTCAGTCCCACCCTCTTCGTTGGTCATCGTGTTGCGATGGAACGCCGTGGCAAGAATTTGATCGTCCGTTCTTTCAGGCAGCAGATCACCAGCCAATTGTTCCCTCGTAAATTGCTCAAACGACATGTCTTGATTGAGTGCGTCGATCACCCAGTCTCGATAGCGCCAGATGTCACGGTGTCGATCTTTTTCATAGCCTTTGGTGTCTGCATAACGCGCGAGGTCGAGCCACATCCGCGCCCAGTGTTCACCATAAGCGGGGGTTGCAAGCAATAGGTCGACCTCCCGTTCGTAGTTTTCAGACGAGGGATTGGCCAGGAAGCGTGCTGCTGACTCAGGCGTCGGGGGAAGGCCGGTCAAGTCGAGGGCTACACGCCGCAAAAGTTGAGCGGGATCCGCTGGGGAAGCGGGAGCAAAGTCCTCCGCCTCCATTTGTTTTAAAATGAAATAATCGATCGGACGTTTGGGCCATTGCGAGTGTTTGACAGCCGGCAGAGGTTTTTGTGTGGGGGCGACGAAAGACCAGTGCGCTGAATAGGCACCACCTTCAGTAATCCATTGCCGAAGAAGGTTTTTTTCGGCATCAGTTAGTGGCTGTCCACTTTCCGGAGGAGGCATCAACACATCGGCATCGTCTGAATAAATTCGCGTGACAATCTCGCTTGCCTTCGGCTGATGGGGTACGAGAGCAAAACTTCCACCGAGATCGCGAGTCGCTCCTTCGAAATTGTCCAGTCGCAATTCGGCTTCGCGAGTCGAGGGGTCGAATCCATGGCAGGCGAAACAATGCTTACTGAGGATGGGTCGAATTTCACGATTAAAGTCGACGTCGGAAAACACTGTGCAAGTCGGTAGCCAAGCAAGGCAGATGGTCATTAAGATTCTTTTCATGCACTAATCATATCTCAGATCGCGCTGTTTGGCTTGCACAGCCACCGCATCTTTGTGTAAAAAGTCAATATGAATAATACAAGTCTCGTCCGCTCGTTTTTCTCACAAGTCGATGTAACGGAGTTTTTGGACCTCTTTAACCTGCAACCCGAGGTTAGTTTTTTTGTGAAGGACCTCCGCGGTCGTTTTCTGGCGATCAATCAAAGAGGTTGTGAATACTGCGGCGTACTGGATCGAAGCGAAGTGATCGGTAGAACTGATTTCGATTTTTTTCCATCGCAGCGAGCCGAGAGTTATCGCCAGGACGACGAGCAGGTAATGCGGACGGGTGAGCCGATAATCAATCGTCTTGAGAGCGCACCGGAGATGGCTGGTTCTCCACGGTTAGTAATGACCAGTAAGATTCCACTTCGCAATGGCGAAGGCGTTGTGGTGGGCATCGCTGGGTTTTCCCGTCAAGTTGATACCAAGCGGGGGGAATCGAAAGACGCCAAACGATTTGCCAATGTGGTTGAATATTTACATTCGAATTACCAACAAAAGCTCAATGCGTCTGAACTAGCAGCAAGGGCGAAGCTCTCGGTTAGTCAATTTGATCGGCAGTTTCGTCGGGTATTTGGGGTCTCAGCCCGACAGTATCTTTCGCGTGTTCGGCTGGAGGTCGCTTGTCGGGAATTAGCCCAGACCGATGAGACGGTGGCAACGATCGCGATTCGGTGTGGTTTTTTTGACCATGCTCATTTTTCGCGCTGCTTTCGCAAGCAAATGAAAGTCTCTCCATCGGAGTATCGCCGCAGCAAAAAATTCTGAAAACAGGGTCGGGTAATTGCCAACCCCATTTTCATTATTTGTTGGTTAAGGTTGTTCTGTTCTGGATGGTTTGGGTGCGATTCGATAGATCGCGAGGTTTTTGATGTCGACCATTCGGGGAACAGAAAACGCGATATTTTCTTTTGTTGGATGTCCAATTCCTGAGGACGAAAATTGACTGACGAATTCATTGTCGATTTGAACCGCGATTTTTTCGCCTTCAAGTAAGATTTTCAGTTCGTGCCATTGGGATGCCTCGGTGGCCCGTTTGGTCGCTTTGGATTTACCTTTGACCCGTTTCGCTAGTTCTGATTTTGAGGCTCCGCTCTCTTTTAGTTTTCGGTACTCATTAGCCATGGTTCCAGTTTTTTGGTCTTGAATAACAACTGACTTGGTACTTACCTCCACGCGGCAAAGGTGTCCTGCATGGACCGTCTTGCAATTTGGGTCATTGATGTTCACGCTGAATTTCTGATTTTCAGCGAGTAGGAATTTGCAGGTGATTACAGCATCTTGAAATTGCACTTTTGTTCTCGCGACGGCTGCATGGTCAGAGCCTTCGGTTCGGCGAATTTGTAGAACGCCTTCCTTAACGCTCGCCTGGGGAACCATTTTGTGTTTAGCGATCTTGGCCGACTTTTGAGCTCGACTATCGTTCGACCACCAGTCTTGTGTGTTGAGAGGTTTGTCGAAGTTGTGGGAGAGGATGAGGTCAGCTTTGGCGATTGCATTTTTGAATGTTTGGGCTTGGGCTGACTCAATGGAAATGATGGTTAAAAGGGCAATCGCACTGAAAGAAATGAGACAGTGTTTGAAGCAGCGGCGGTCTAAACGATTTGAATTTGGCATGATGTAGTCGGCTTGAGTATTGAAGTAAGAAGGAGGAAAGCAAATATTCTCTCAGGAAATTTTAATATTTTGGGAAGTGGAGTGGAACAGATTTGTCCGTTTGTTGACGAGAATATCTCTGGCGATCGGTGTTTTTGCACTATGAGGACTTCTGGCAAGGTGTAGACTGAGAGGCAGTCCACATTTTTCGAATTTGAAAAATGGGCGCTACCCCCGCTGATCCATCGTTAATTATCGGTCAGTAGGTTCCGGCAAAGGCGTCGAAGATGCCATGATTTGCGACTTCTGTTGACTCCGAGCACCAAACGCTGAATTGATTCCAGCAGGTTGTCTTAGCGAGTTCTTAAAGGAAAACCATTGAAGACCTTCACCGAGTTAAATTTAATCGAGCCATTGCAGCGAGCAATTGCGGGCGAAAATTATAAAATCCCAACGCCTATTCAATCGCAGACCATCCCGGTTGCCCTCAAGCGGCGAGACGTCTTGGGGTGTGCCCAAACGGGGACTGGTAAGACGGCGGCTTTTGCGTTGCCGATTCTCAATCGGCTAGGTTTGCAAAATCGTTCCGCCAAAGCGAAACGCCCGTTCGCACTTGTGCTAGCCCCGACTCGTGAGTTGGCTGTGCAGATCGGGGATAGTTTTGCGACCTATGGTAAACATTTGAAGCTTCGCCATGCTTTGGTTTATGGCGGCGTCAGCCAGACTTCTCAAGTGCGTTCGCTCCAGCGCGGCGTTCACACTGTAATAGCGACTCCCGGCCGATTATTAGATTTGATGAACCAGGGTTTCATTCAGCTGGACAAGCTCGAAGTGTTCGTTCTCGATGAAGCAGACCGGATGCTCGATATGGGGTTTATGCCTGACATCAAACGGATTATCCGCGAACTGCCGGCGAAGAGGCAGTCGTTGTTTTTCTCGGCTACGATGGCGCCTGCGATTGTTGAAATAACGGACAAGCTTTTAGTCGATCCGGTGAAAGTGGATGTCACACCGAAAACGCGAAGTGTAAAGAAGATTAAACAGCAAGTTATCTTTGTGCCCCGCAAAGGTAAGCCTGAATTGTTGCAGAGAATTCTCTCTTCGCGTGGTGATTTACGCGCGATCGTTTTTACCAAAACGAAACGTTCAGCAAACTTTGTCACTGAACGATTGAACAAAGAAGGGCTTAAGGCTGCCGCGATCCATGGAAATAAATCTCAAAATGCGAGACAGCGTGCGCTCGATGCGTTTCGTAACCAATTTGTAAAGATCCTGGTTGCGACTGACGTTGCTGCACGCGGAATTGACATTGAAGGAGTAACCCATGTTGTCAATTTTGATTTACCAATGGAACCGGAAGCATACGTTCACCGAATTGGTCGAACGGGGCGAGCCGGTGCGAAGGGGATCGCTATCTCGTTTTGCAGCGCCGGTGATCAAGGAGATTTAAAGTCAATTGAAAAGCTGATTGATCAAGAGATTCCCGTCAATCAGGATTTATCGGTGACCTTGCCAAGCTCAAGTCCAAATTCAACACGAGGACGAACCGGACGCAAGTCCTCAGGAGGAAGCCGCTCGGGAACGTCTCAAGGGGGACGGTCTCGAAAGGGTTCGGGCAGTCGAGGTTCAGGGGATGAGTCGACGGGTAGCGAAAAAGGGAAGCGAACGACGAAGCGTCGACGCCGTCGAGTGCGAACGGAAAAGGCGAGTGCTGTCAAAAGTGCTAGAACGGGTGAAAGCTCTGCGAAAAAATCTAGTAAGAAGCCGGGAGGAGGCAAGCGTGCCTCGAGCGGAGCAGGGGCGACCGAATCCACCGCAAAACGCCGAAGACCTCAACGCAAAGGTAAGAATGCTCGAAGTCGCGTGAATGCGTCCAGCTCTGAGTGAGTCGAACTCAAGATTTAACGTTTGAAAGCAATCAGCGCGACCATGCTGATGGAGCAGGCAAGGAAAAGCCCGCCGAGTCCCATCAAAACGTAGGATGTGTTAGTTAGGATTTCGGATTGTTTGTTGTACCGGACGTAGTTCGGCTCGTACCACTCGCCGAGGCCGTTATCGATTCTTAATTCGTTAAAGTAGGTAACGACCTGAGACGGTTGCAGTTGGTCGACAAACTCGTCGTGTTGCTCGGTAGAAAGCTCTCGGTCAATTTCGGTTGCCAGCATCCCGGCGTAATCGTAAAGCCAGTATCCCGAACCGCCTAGAAGTACCGCAGCGAATAGACCAATTGAAAAAAGCCTATTGAACTTACTGCTTTTCTCGACTCTTTTGTTTGTCTTTCTAGCCGTTTCGTCTTCAACCGGCTCCAGCAGTCTCATTTTTCGAAGCATCGGAGCTTCGGTTGCTTTACCGCATTCCAGGCAAATCAGTTCCTGACCAGCCTGTTTGGGGATGACTTCGAAAGGGTGACTGCAGTGGTCACACGGAAGTAGGTATTTAGACGGCATTGGGTTCCAGCTTAGCTTTTCAAGTGGTTGGGTTGCTAATAGTTAGTTGGCTAACGGTTCGGGGTGTCCTCTTTAGGGAAGCTCCGCGGTTACGTTGGGGCCAGCAAGTTAATCTCAGTATAGCAAGTGAAGGCCGGGTTTTTAAACGAACCCCGCATTTCCTGCCGAGTTTAACAATTTCAAGTACGGGATCCAAAACTCGCTCGTTCATCTTGAATCGGTTGGGAGGAGCAGAAAAAATCGTCCATAGTCGACTTTTCTGGTTGTTCGGATTGTTTTTAACGGATTGGGTCGGCGTGGCGTTTTCGAATCATCCAATTTCACCACCTGCTACTGATGGAACCGGAAGAAGTTATCATTTAGGGACGATCCGCGTATAAAAATAGAGAGAATGAAGTCTTTTTTAACTGGACTATGATTATCCGACAGTTACAATTGTACAACTGCGATTCGAGACTCTGCTGTATCCACAGTCCACCCAAGGTCTAGCGTCTTTTTAGGGCGACGCGCTTCCTTAATAAACGAGTGACATTGAATCCAACCGGCCAGGATACCTGGTCAAAACCGGTGCGAGAATTTGGTAAAGAATTTACGCAGACAGGAAATGGGACAGGGCTGTTGAGTCGTTTCGATTGGCTGACTTCGGCAAGCGTCGAAGTTATTTCTACTCACGAAGTAGAGCGAGCTAGTTCACAACGATTTGGTTAGGAAATTAAACACAAGACGTCGATGGGGTTCGCTGTATGTTGCGATTTCTCCACGAGGATTTTGGGATTAATTCCGACGAACGGTTTAATCAGCACTTGCTGAATGCCAACCCGCTCCGCTGCTTGGAACTTGCTAAAAATTAACCTTTGCGACGGTTTCACACGAACCAAACAGTAACCTTTTTAAGATTCGGTGTGAAGGCAAACTTGGATCCATCACAGTATGCATTTTGACCTGCCTCAGGTTGAGATTGTGATTAACCGCTTCCGCCTCACAATGGAAACATTTTTAAAAACCTTTGCGCAGGAGTGCTAAATTGTACGATGCACTGCTAGAAGACGATGACGCAACACGAACACGTGTTGCTCCCAAGCGATTCGAAGAAGTAGTTGAAGCCAGCCCGCCGGCTCCATCCGATACCGCCGCCGCCAAACGCGACGGTGAGGAATTGGCTGCCGGTGTAGATGAATCTGAATCATGGTCAGACGACCCGGTTCGGATGTATCTAACTCAGATGGGTGAGATTCCACTGCTGACGCGAACCGAAGAAATCACATTAGCGAAACGAATTGAAGAGACTCGACGAGAGTTTCGTACGAAATTGCTCGAGTGCGATTACGTGATTCGTTACGCCTATAAAACGCTCGTGAGAGTGCACCGTGGAGAACTTCCGTTTGATCGAACGGTTCAGGTTTCGGTGACTGATCGGCTTGAAAAAGAGCAGATTCTTGGTCGAATCCCTCACAACCTCAATACGCTTTCGGTTTTGCTTAAGCGAAATCGTCACGATTTTTTGACGGCATTTTCGAAGTCTCATACCCAGGCTCGGCGTAAAACCGCGTGGAAAAATCTAGCTCGTCGTCGCCGCCGAGCAGTTCGTCTCATCGAAGAGCTCGGTTTGCGAACACAGCGTATCGAATTAATGATTCGTACGATTGAAGATTTCAGTGCTCGCGTCGATGAGTTGATGGATAAGATCAAGGAACACAAAAAATTGCGGAAGCCCGCGATTGAGCGTGAAGCTTGGATTCAAGAAATGCGAACGATCCTGTTGGCTTGTCAGGAATCTCCGACTAGCCTGCGGAATCGTGTAAAGTATCTTCGCGATATTTACACCAAATACCAAAAGGCGAAGCGAGAGCTTTCTGAAGGTAACTTGCGACTGGTCGTCTCCATCGCAAAGAAATATCGTAATCGCGGTTTGAGCTTTTTGGATCTGATCCAAGAGGGGAACGCTGGATTGATGCGTGCGGTTGATAAATTTGAATACCGTCGTGGATTCAAGTTTTGTACCTATGCAACCTGGTGGATTCGTCAGGCGATTACCCGTGCTGTCGCGGATCAAAGCCGAACGATTCGTATTCCAGTGCATATGGTTGAAACCATGTCACGTGTTCGAACGGTTTCGCGTCAGTTGCTTCAGGAACTTGGGCGTGAGCCAACTCTTGAAGAAGTTGCACGACGAAGCGAGACGACCATCGACGAAGCACGTCGCGTGCTTGCAATGAGTCGTTATCCAATCAGTCTTGATCGGCCTGTTGGTAACAGTGAGGACAGCCATTTCGGTGACCTTCTGCCGGATGGTGAGGCGGAAAGTCCGTCAATTGGTGCTTCGCAGGAAATGCTTCGCGGGCGGATTCAGGATGTCCTGAAGACACTCAGTTATCGTGAACGCGAGATCATTAAACTTCGCTACGGGCTCGGTGACGGATATAGCTATACGCTGGAAGAAGTGGGACACATTTTTAAAGTGACTCGCGAGCGTATTCGCCAGATCGAGGCAAAGGCCGTAAGAAAACTGCAACAGCCAAGTCGGTCTCAAGAGTTAGTCGGGTTCCTCGATTAATTTTTGAGCAGACGGTTTAAGTAAAAGAAAGAGGCGGGTTTCATGACCCGCCTCTTTTTTTGCGCGAATGTTAATCGAACTGATCGCTTCAGCGCTGTTGAGCTGCGGTGTCAGTTTTTGGTGGCGAGGTGATGATTAGGAAGTCTTTTGATGGATCACTTAATTATCGTGGCGGCGAAAATTGGCGTGCGATGAGCTTGTTTTCCCAGTCTGCGTTTTTTCTGTCTCGAACCCTGTGGCGATGCGTGTCAGTTAGAAGCGTCCGTCTGTCTGTGCTGTCATCTTTTAACGGGTAGAAACATGAAACGTCGTCTAACAATAATAGGGTTGTCATTGGTTCTTGTCGGGGTTGCCCTTGGTGGTGACTCAGTTTTGGCGCAACAGAAGGCGCAACAGAATAGAAACAGCGGTAGTGTTGAAGTTTGGGATTACCTGCAAGATAAATATGATGCAAATGGAGACGGCCAGCTTACAGAGGCTGAATATTCTCGGGGAGCCGAGAAGTTTCAGCGACTTGACGTCAACCGTGATGGAATCATTTCAACCAAGGATTGGGGCGAGGGAAATTCGCGCAAACTGTTTTCACGAGAACGGCAGAAACGATCTTCGGATTCATCCAGTGTCGCGCCTCCGGTGAAAGGGGATGTGGCTCCCGGGTTTAATCTTACCCATGTGAATGAGCCATCCAAAACAGTCGAACTTGCCAGCTTCAAGGGCAGTAAGCCAGTGGCGTTGATTTTTGGAAGTTGTTCGTGACCGCCGTTTGTTCGTTCAGCTGGTCAGCTGGAGAAGTTATTTGAAGAGTATGGCACCGATGTTCAATTTTTCATGGTCTACTGCCGGGAAGCTCATGCGATTGATGGCGATCGGCCCATGTACAATTCCATTGTAGAAGAGCCTGTTTCTACGGAAGAGCGGAATCAGATAGCCAAGGATTTTGTAGAAGCATTAGATATTAAAATCCCGACGCTTCTCGACAAAATAGACGACAAAACTGGAACCGATTACGCAGCGCATCCCGATCGATTGTATTTAATTGGGAAAGATGGGCGTGTGGCCTACGCAGGGGGCCGAGGCCCTTCAGGTTTCAAACCGGATGAACTGCGGGCGGCAATTCGGGTTGAACTTGGAAGAGAGGCGGCAGGTGATTCTGGCGACAGCCCAGTGAATCCACCGGTAGTTCGTCGTTCAAGCATGCACATGCCGGTTATCATCGCTTTAGATCTTAATAAAGATGGAAAATTGTCGGTTGATGAAATCGAAGGGGCTCCGAAGTCATTGAAAACATTGGACAAAAATTCCGATGGGAATTTATCAAAAGAAGAGTTGCGTCCATCCCAGCGTGGCAGATCAAGGCGTTCGCCACGGAATGAGTCGGGTCGGTGATTTATCCGGGGCCTGTCCGTGAAGGTCGGAAGGGTTTGTTCGTGTGGATCGAAAAATGGTGAAAATAGCTGTTCGTCAAATTCAAAGAACATTCCCATCTCGGCATTTACCTTGTGATTTTGCCTCGATGTTGGGACTGAATTGTGACGAATTTTCGACCGATGTCGTTAGCGATTTACCGGTCGCGGCCGAGGTGCCATCAACGTTATTCATGTTTTTTAACATTTGGGCGTCATGATTTACTCTTTGCTGTTAACGAGTAAGGAGGAGAAATAGTATTGATTGACAGAACAACGAAAAATTCAACTAGTTGTAAGAGTTTAGTGGCCAGGGATTGGGAAGGTGATCAGTTACTTGGTTACATTTGTCCCTGTGAAAATTGAATGATTTTTTATTTAAATTGTTTCAATTAAATAGTGGTTTGTCGCATCTAGTTGGTACCACTTTCCAAAATTTAAAATAGCGTCTGATGAATGTTTCGGACTCAATGCTGCCGTTTAAATGTATGTGCATTGATTTGTTATGTTTTGAAGTTTTTTTTGCGAGACTCTGTCGTTGCTCTCTTTAAGCAGTTTGAAACAGAGTGTTCCAAGTAAGGAAAGTACGAGTAGATATGTATTCAGTGGATGCCAGTGCGTTACCTGTAGGTCAATTAAAAAATCAAATTCAAAGCCAGGCTTTTCTTGGCAAGATATACCCAGCAACCGTCTTTTTGATTGGTTTAGTCTCTCTCTATGACGCTTGGTTAGTTTATGAGTACCGTGCAGTGATCGAAGAGCAAAATCCTTTTTGTGCTTGGTTGATCAGCCTTGAACCTGAGTACGTTTCTCTATTTCTGGTTGGTAAAGGACTGGGAACAATTTCGGTGATGACGATTTTGTTTCTTTTGTTTCGATACTGGAGTCGATTGGCGGTTCCAGTCGCTGGTTCGTTAATGCTGTTCCAAATTGGTCTGATGGGCTATCTGCATGGGACGGATGGGAGACGACCTGCGGTGACTCAGATGGCGATGCGGTCGAGCGACACCTTTCCTCCACTCGATGCAGTGACCGAGAGGGCGGTTGTTCCGGCGAAAGTGAAGGCCATTCCGGGTAAACCCAAGATGGCTCGGTCGAATAAGCCTTCGGTCGCAGCGGGGTCGCAGCGATTAACCAAGGCTCAGCGCCGCCGCTTAAGGAGCCTGCGAACAAAAGGTCAGTTCCCAAACAAACAGATCGATCCAGGGTACAGTAATGCAAAAGGGAAAAAGAATACGCGTTCAAAAGAGCGAGTTCTGAACTTGGAAGGTCGATAGCATTTACAACCAAAGGGGGCGCCGGCCTTACGTTCGTTTTTAGTTTTGTTTCTTTTTTAAGATATAAACGACGTCTTCGCTTGCCGAATCGATATTGATTGGCTGATTAATGTCGTAAGTGAAGTCGTAGGTTCCAGCGATGTCCCAGCAGTTTGATTCTTCAATCAACGAAGCGAATTGATTCTTAGTGTAGCTTCGCATGCTTAGTTCGTCACTGATTCGAAATTGTCGTGTCGGAGTGTAGATGTCGAAGTGCATTCCAAAAGTTTCGAGCCGTTTGCGAGGGGATCGATTGATTGTCCACATTTTCGTGATGACTGAGAGGTTCCCGCGGCGAGCTGACCATGACTCCCAGTCGGTTGGATCCTCAGTTTCGGGGGTGAGATGAAATCCGATTAGATAGATTCCCCCTCGCTTGGTTTGCTTGGCCATGCAGCGAAGGTGAGACATTGTGGAAGCTTTGTCGGTTAGGTGCCGAAAACTGTTGACTGTGTTGAAGGCTAAATCCCATTTTCGTTTTGCTTGAAACTCGCCCATGTCGGCCACGAAGGCTGTTTGTGGCAGGCCATGACGGGCGGATCGTTGATTGCTAAATTCGATTGCCTTGGGGTTCAAGTCGATCCCTTCGACTTCAAACCCGCGTTTGGCGAGGCTGTACATTAATCGGCCTGTGCCACAGGCGGGTTCAAACAGACGACTCGCTTGATTGTTGAGATACTTGCGATTGACGTCGCAAATAAACCGCGTCTCAGCCGCACAGTCAGCGCCAAATACAAGGTCGTAGTAACGCGGGTGATTGTAAATACTGTCGTTAATAACTTCCACGAAACGGCTCCGCTGTCGCATTGGATTTTAAGTGGTGTCGGTCGTCGTGTTTTTGTTTTAGAGGCTGCCAGTTCAATGGCAGCGGGGTACACGATTTACTTCTGAGTTGTTGATTCTTGACGAATTCGATATTCCGAGATCATTTTATTCAAATCCTCGCGAATGTCCTTGGCTGACCGGGCGATTTTTTCATCAGCGTTTTTCTCAGCCGCTTCGACCAGGCTGCGAAGCTGTACGCCAAAAAAACGATCTGTCTGCCGGAGCGCACTGCCATCTGGGTTCAGTTGTAAAATCTCGTCAAAAGTATCTTTCGAGTTTTGGAACGCCTTTAATGCTTCGTCTAGATTTCCAGCGGAAACAAAATTGACTGCCAATATGTTCTGGACGGAAATAAATAGATAGTGATAGTCCAGGACTTTAGGGAATTGGGTTTTGAGATCGTTGGCTATTTTGATGGAGCTTTCCAGCATCAGTTTTCGATTCTCTGGAGAATCTGATGGGTTGCTCAGTGAATAGGCCATGGCGAGGCGGTAGCGGTAGTTCGAGTTGCCGGGGGATTCAGCGATTAACGATTCGAGTTCCTCAATCGCGAGGCTACGCATATTTAAGGCAGCTTTTTGGTCGGGTTCGACAAAACTCCACGCGAGACAACAGTAGCATTCAGCGCGGGCTGATCGATAATCGGCATTGTTCGGTTCCTCATCAATTAGCTGGTCGAGGATTGTAATTGCTCTGTCTGCATTTTCTTTGCTTCGCCGTAAGAGTCTTAGGTTGGCTTCGTGATTGCGGGATCTGCCGGGGCCGCGAGCGAGAAACCCGGGACCATCTTTAGGCCGGGTAGGATTAGGCCGGTTAGTGTTCGGTCGATTAGCATTGGGCCGTTTTGTTAGATCTTGCCCCTTTCGCGGTGGAGGGCGCCGAAATCGCATTTTTTCGAGATACAATTCGGTCCAAGTTGGCGGTCGATGCCCTTCGGCACGACGGTGGAATCCCGGCGCTCCATTCTTGGCTAAACGGCTTTCTTCAAGACTGTCATAAATGACGGCGTTGATGGCAAGGCTGGAGCCGATGGAGTTGAATGTCTTCGCCAGTTCCAGTTTCAATTGGTTGTCGAGTTGCTCAACAGGAACATCTCTTAAAAGTTGGATCGCATTTTGGTTTTGAGCGATCGCTTCTGAAAGGTTTTGGTCACGTCGGTAGGCTCGGCTGAGTTCATTTTTCGTTTGCACCAAAGCGATTAACGACCCCTTGGATTCGGGTGATTCGACGAGCACTTTGTTGTACAACTCGATTGATTTTTTGTAAGCATCGAAGGAGCGGTCAACTTCCCCCAGTAATTGATAGATGTTTGCAACGCGCCGAAAGGCTCGAGCGGATTCAGCTTGCAGATCTTTGTTGTCAAAATTGTTAGTCGCAAATTTGTCGTAAAAGGCGAGGAATTCTTCCAGGAAGACAGCGTCCTGTTTCGTAATTGAGGTTTCGATTCCTTGCAGGTCTTCAAGTCCGTCGATACTAAGTTCGGTTGAATTGGCTGAGTCTTTGGCGACGAGTTGTTTGAACATCTTGTCAAACGCTTGAATGGAAATATCAACATTGCGTTCGGCACGTTGGTATTCACTTTCTTGCTTTTTGTAAGCTGCCTGGAATTTATTGTTAGCTTTCTCCGTCTTTATAATTTGATCTTCTAAGAGCGCTGATTTTTTTGCTTCTTTTGCCAGTGCGTCTTTGGTGTAAAGATAGCCAAAGGAGGTTGCGACAGCGACGAGCAGCAGGAGGATGCAAGAAATGACTGAAAGTGAAGCTGCAAGCGGATTGCGACGTCCCCACTTGCTCACCATTTCAATCGTTGACGGTGGGCGTGCTGCGATCGTACGGTCTTCCACAAACGCGATGAGATCTCGTTGCAGATCCTTGACAGTTGGGTAGCGTTCTTCCGCATTTTTCGAAATTGATTTTTCGATAATCGTACTGAGGTCGATCGGGATGTCTGGGCTGATTTTGCGAGGTGATGGCGGAGAGGATGTCGCAATCGCCCGGATGACTTCCGCTGTGGTTCCATTGTTAAATGCAGGCTGCAGTGTGGCCAGTTCGTAGAGCGTCAGGCCGATACAGTAGACTTCACTGCGACAGTCGTATTTTCCTTCGAGTGATTCCGGGGAGAGGTATTGGGGAGTTCCGATGACATCGCCGGTTTTTGTGAGATTGATTTCGCTGCGTGTATCTTTGGCCAGACCAAAATCAGTAATCCAGACTTGGCCTTTTTGGTCGAGGATAATATTCGAGGGTTTGATGTCCCGGTGAAGGAGGTCGGCATCATGGGCAAAGGCGACCGCATCGGAGATATCTGCGGCGATTCTTGCCGCCCAACGGTAGTGGTTGGCCTTCTTGGTCGGTCGAGTTTGAGAGTTGGCGGTAGAGGAATCCGTCGCCGTTTGTCCGTGCGATGTTGCTGTTGATTCTTCTAAAGGAGTGGAGGCGTTGAGAGCGAGAGTTAGGTTCCCGCTCAAATCCAATCGGGTTTCATAACGGTCTATCCGCGTGCTGATGGGATCGGACGCATTGATTCCGTTGATGACGGCACCTAGTGTCTGTCCATCGATTAAGTCCATCACGTAGTAATGGTACCCTTCGCCCTCGCCAACCCCAAATACACTAACAATATTTGTGTGGTGTAATCTTGCGGCCGACTGTGCTTCTCGTTTAAATCGCTCGACGAAGTTTTTACTGTTGATCAGTGGCGTTGGCATCACTTTGATTGCGACGCGTTTTCCCAGCGATTCATGAACTGCTTCGAAAACGACTCCCATTCCCCCGCGGCCAATCTCTCCCTTGATCTTGTAAGGCCCTATCCGATCGAGGCCGGAGACTTCATCGAGTGACCTCGATTTAGAGGGTGAGTTGGTCGGATCAGATTTTAGCTGCTCGATCATTGCTACGGATGCAAGCAAGTCTTCAATTTCGTCTCTGAATTTAGGGTACTGGTCTTGATATTCAGCGATGGCAGGGTGTTCCCCTGCACGAAGACGGTTGGTGAAATGGTCAACGATCTGTTCAAGTATTTCAGGGTCGCTTTGCGAATTGTCAGGGGAGTTAGCTACCATTGTGTCCCTTTGCAGTTTCCATGATCTCTCGAAGTTTCTTCAGTGCTCGCAAGTACCTCTTGCTTGCGGCGGATGGTTCGATCGCCAAAATTTCAGCAGTTTCAATATTTGAAAGTTCTTCAAAATGTCGGAGCGCAATTACTTCGCGATCTAATTCATTCATCTCTGCCAACGTTTTCTCCAAAATTGAAATTTGCTCGGCACGTTCGATCAAGCGACTGGGTGATGTCAGTTGCGCGACGATGTGGGCGGCTAATGCCATCGAGGTTTTGCCTGAATCATTCGTTTGGCCGAGTTTGATTTCTTTTCGGATATCTCTTTTTTCTGCTCCAAAATGGTGGCGGTGGATTTCGTGTAGTTTTTGATTGACTTCTAAGCGTAGCCAGACAAAGAATGGCATGTCGTCCTTGTCAAGGAAGCTGTCGATTCGTTTGGCGGCGCGAACGTAGGTTTCCTGAATTACATCGGACTCAGAGACCCGTCCGCTTAGGCGATAGTCAAGGCGAAAGTTAACGATTCGTTTCAAACGACCTTGGACTATTGAAAAGTACTCGGCGAGGGCTTCTTCGCGGTCCCGTTTAAGTGCGTCTACAATTTCGTCGCGGACTGGCAGCAGTTGTTCGTCAACCATGATTAGCTCGATTACGTCCTATTAGTTTGGCACGCAAAAAACAGAGGACAGGGACATCCCTGGGCAATAATCTGCAAATTAATTCTATTGCTTAAAAACCTCCGCCGCCGTTTAGTTCCTCATATATATTCATATTTGAAGAATTTTACTGTCTTTTATTCTGTTTGTTCGCGTGCTCAAGATAGGGATGTTGGGTTAACGAAACAATTTTCTAAACGAGTGGGATACTGCAATGAAAAACATTTTTCTGGTACTTGGATTGGTGTTGGGTGTGACTTTGGGCGCATCAGAATTGTTTGCTCAATCCAGTGGACGAAAAAAACGCGATTCAAAAAAGACGCCACCTGCGAAAGTAGAATCAAAGCGATCGAAAAAATCTGCGGATGATTCGAAAGGTAAACAAGAACGTCGTGAGGAGATGCACTCGAGATCAAATCGAGGTCAAGAGAGAGGTCGTAGTGGTCAAGAATCTCATCCAAGAAAGGAAAATGTTCCCCATCGTTCATCGGAGAGGATGCAGAGACATTCTGATTCGCGAGGTGATCATGGAAGGACTGGTCGTGATCACGGTGCTCAGTATCGCCGAGGCCAATCTGAATCGAATCGTCGAGATGGCCGTCCATCGACTGGACATCGAGGTCCCCAGCGAAACGTGGAGGGCGGGCATCGTGGTCGGCCTTCATCGACCCGCGAAGATGCTGGACAACGAAGAGGCCCGGGTAGCTTCTCTCGAGAGATGCGAGGGGAAAACTCAGACTCCCCCCGGAGGCCGGAAATGGGACGGTCTCGGCCAAAGGCTGATCAGCGTGGACATCGTGGGGGGCCTTCTCGTGAAATGGAGCGTGGTCCTCAAAGTCAACGCAGGGGGAGAGATTTAAAGTCCTCGCATCAATCGGAACGCCACCAAGGTAACGCAAGGCGAGGAAAACCCGAAATGGAACATCGCGGCAAGAGTGGTCAGGACAGGGAGAACGCCCGGAGCAGGGGAAAGACGCGAAGCAGCGAGAAGGCGCGAGCTGGCGACCAGAGTCGGCGAAAAAAATAGACGGTTGCCGAGATTTTTCAGTGCCAAGGAAGCTCAAAAGGACGATAAAACATTAGAGTCAACGAGCCCTTGGCGGCGAGGTTTCTTAGGGAGATGAAATGATCATTCAAAAAAAACGGTTCACTAAGTTATGGATCCTCATGGTATTTGCGATGGGGACATCGCAGAGACTCGAAGCTCAGCAGATGGAAGTAGAGTCTGTCGCATTGACTGCTGATCAAACGAAATTTTTTGAAACAAAGATTCGCCCTGTACTGGTCCGTGAATGTTATAGCTGTCATTCAACACGAAGCCAGGTCAAAGGTGGATTGTGGTTGGACACGAAACTGGGAGCGTTGAGCGGCGGCGACTCCGGGCCTGCGATTGTTCCTGGGAATCTCGATGAAAGTTCGCTGTGGAGCGCGATCAATCATGAAGATTATAAAATGCCGCCGCGAAAAAAATTGTCAGATGAGATTATTGCTGATTTCCGTAAGTGGATTGAAATGGGAGCGCCGGATCCACGCGTTCTTAAAGAAAGTAAAATCAACACAAGTATTACCCCGGAGGAAATTGAGAAAGGCCGTCAGTTTTGGGCCTTCCAAAAACCTGTTTTTTACTCACCGCCCGCGGTAAAAAATCAGGAGTGGCCAATTTCGGATATTGATCGGTTTATTCTGCATGGACTGGAGCGGCAAGAATTAACGCCCTCGAAAGATGCCGAGGCGACAATATTTTTGCGACGATTGTCATTCGACTTGATTGGTTTGCCTCCGACCCCCGAGCAAATTCAGTGGCTCGAAAAACGTTGGGATCAAGATCGCGAACAGGCAATTTTACATATTGTAGATTCCCTGTTGGCGAAGGATGAATTTGGTGAGCGTTGGGGGCGACATTGGCTTGATGTCGCTCGATATGCCGAGTCGACCGGGAAGGAATTGAATCTTACCTACCCTCAAGCGTGGCGGTACCGCGATTACGTAATTGACGCTTTCAATTCTGACAAGCCTTACAACGAATTCATCGAACAACAAATTGCCGGTGATCTGTTGCCGGTAAAAACTGATCGGCAATGGTCTGAAAATCTTGTCGCGACTGGATTCCTGGCGCTCGGTCCGAAGACATTAACTGAACAAAATAGCCGTCAGTTCAATCACGATTTGATTGATGAGCAAATCGACGTCGCCACTCGCGTGATTCTCGGGGTGTCCGTTGCTTGTGCTCGCTGCCATGATCATAAGTTTGATCCGATTCCCCAAGCTGACTACTATGCGATGGCGGGTATTTTCAACAGCACGACAACGCATTATGGGACGATTGATACCTTGCAAAATCGGCACCCCAGCAATTTGCTGGTTTTGCCAACAGACGATCTGAATCCTTTTGACAAGCGGATTCCCGCGAGTCAGTTGGCTGGGCTAAAGTCTCAGTTGTCTGAAAAACAGAGGGAGTTAAGAGAAGCACAAGCAGCCAGACGGGCTCAGCGTCAAGGTGATAAATCGAGCAATTCGCAGGCTTCCTTTGCCAATATCGCCAGGCTTTCTGCGGTGGTGGGTGGATTGAGAGCGAAAATACAGCAATACGATGATCAGGGGAATCCATATACCTATTTCATGGGAGTGCAGACAAAGTCGCGGCCTGAAAACGCGCGTTTGCTTGTGCGGGGAGAGTTTGACAAACCTGCTCAAGAAATCAAGCGAGGTTTTCCCCAAGTCCTGATTGATGAGCCAGCTTCGATTCCAGCCAAAGCGTCTGGGCGTTTAGAGTTAGGAAGGTGGATGGCAAGTGATGACAATCCTCTCAGCGCACGCGTGATGGTTAATCGTGTCTGGCAGCATATGTTTGGCAATGGGATTGTCAGGTCGCCGGAAAACTTTGGAGCCACAGGACTGGCTCCAACGCACCCTGAATTACTAGATTACTTGGCACTTGATTTTCAGAACAACGACTGGAGTGTGAAGACGCTGATTCGGAAAATTGCGACGTCGAGGATTTATCGATCTGATTCTGAATTCAGTGCGTCCAGTTTCCAAGCCGATCCAGAGAATCAATTCATTTGGAGAATGGAACCGCGGCGGTTGGAAGCAGAGGTTTTGCGTGATTCAATCTTAAGAATTAGCGGAGATCTAGATCCTGATCGACCTCGGGGATCCTTAGTTTCAGAAATAGGAACGGCTTTGGTTAGGGATGGTGTATTGATATCCACGATTGGCTCATCCAATCCCGATGTCAAAACTGGACTTCCCAGTCGCAGTCCGGGTGGTCGTTCAAGAATGAAACGTAATGGAGGGATGCAGGGATCTACCTCAACAGCTTCCCCATCACTGGCAAAAATTGACCAACCGGTACTTTATCGCAGTGTCTATTTACCTGTGATTCGTGACAACGTAACGCGGTCGATGGAGGTGTTTGATTTCGCTGAATCAAGCATGGTGATTGGGGTTCGGGAGACTTCAAATACGCCCGATCAGGGACTCTATTTTTTGAATAATCAATTTGTAATTCAACAAGCCGACAAGATGGCGACTCGTTTGATCAAAGAAGAAAGTCAAATCAAGGATCAAATTAAGTTGGCGTTTTTACTCGCTTTTGGACGGCGGGCGAATAGCACGGAATTGCGGGCGGCCGAATCGTTTTATCGTAATTTTGAGACAAGTCGAAGTCGGTTTGGCCCATCGTCAAATGTTCAGAAGCTAAGTGCTTTGTGTCAGGGGATCCTGGCATCGGCAGAGTTTCGCTTTGTCAATTAGAACGTTTTTAATTAGAACGCTTTTAATTAGAACGCTTTTAATTAGAACGAGTTCAGTTTTACCTAGGTGAGTGGAAAGTAGAAAAGGAGAGACCGTGATGAATACAGAAATTAATCCTTCGCAGTTCCTATCAAGACGCGCGTTGTTGAAAACAGTATCGTCTGGATTTGGGTTCCTCGCTTTTTCGTCATTAGCAACTCTGGCAAAAGCGCGTGACGACAAGAGTGGGAACAGAAATCCACTTGCCATGAAAGATCCACACTTTCCAACCAAAGCCAAACGCGTAATTTTTCTCTGTATGCGAGGCGGTCCGTCTCACGTCGATACGTTTGACTACAAACCTGAGTTAATCAAAAACCATGGAAAAACAGGGAAGTTTCGCGGTTCAATTCTGAAGTCTCCCTGGGATTTTCCTGCCTGCGGAGAAAGTGGTCTGCGCATTTCAGAGTTGTTTCCAGCCCTCGGTAAACAGGCGGATAAGCTTTGTTTATTAAAAGGGATGAACACTGATCTTCCAGTTCACCCACGCGCATTGACTCAAATGCATACGGGTAATGCACAATTTGTTCGGCCTTCGTTGGGTGCTTGGACTCTTTATGGTTTGGGAACGGAGAATGACAGCATGCCTGGTTTTGTTTCAGTTAATCCTGGAGCTGGAAATGCCCAAACTTATGGTAGCTCTTTTCTGCCTGCCATTTATCAAGGAACGAAGCTAGGCGGCTCTCGTGGGGGGGGAAGGATGCGAGGTCAGAGTACGGGGGGAGGCATTCCAGATATTGCCAACCCACGTCTGAACACGCGGCAGCAACGACAGCAGCTTGATTTTATTCAGAAGCTAAATCAAGAAAAGCTTCGTCGGGAAGAAGAGCACCCCGGTGTTGAGGGAGTCATCGAATCGTATGAACTTGCATTTCGGATGCAAGCGGAAATGCCAGACTTGCTTGACCTATCCAAGGAAGATCAGAAAACGCTTGACCTGTACGGAATTGGTCAAGGTGAAACTGATAAATTTGGAAAGCAGTGTTTACTTGCTCGACGCATGTCTGAGTCGGGTGTGCGATTTATTGAAATTTCACACGATAACTGGGACACCCATTTCAATATGACAACTCGATTACCTCAGCTCTGTAATCAAATTGACAAACCAATTGCGGGACTACTTGAGGATCTTCAACGTCGCGGATTGCTTGACGAAACGCTGGTGATCTGGGCTGGCGAATTTGGACGCACTCCCTACGCGCAAGGTGGTGACGGCAGGGATCATAATAATAAAGGGTACACAACGTGGATGGCTGGCGGAGGTGTGAAGGGCGGCTTTAGCTACGGAGGGACTGACGAATTAGGGGCGGTCGCAGTAGATGGAAAGTGCCACATTCACGATTGGCATGCTACCATTTTGCATCTATTGGGGCTCAATCATGAAGAGCTGACGTATCGTTACGCCGGACGGGATTTTCGATTGACGGATGTTTATGGCAATGTGATTAAAGACATCATTGCATAGGTTGTTTGTTTTCGAATGAAACAAAACGATCAGTAAAATGGTTAGAGATTCTTGAAAACTCTTTTTCCAAATCGAATCTTAATTGAGCATTAATCTTCTTGAGTAACATTTTCATTTTGAGAAAATCTGATTCAGATTGATTGGTTCTATTGGGTTTTTGACAAACAACTCCATCGCTCAATTCCAGAAACATTCAATTGCTGTGTAATTTCTTGAATGAAGGGGAATCGGCCTCTTTCGAGATGGGATGATTTTTGTCTTTCAGCGCGAGCCTGTAAAAAGAGAAATAAAAACATCGCTACGGCGATGGTCTCTAATAGAAAAGCACCCAAGAAATTTATGATTCGTTTTGGTTTGGTTCGACGTGACATCAACATTCCTTTCTGTTCGTTGGTAAATATCAATTCCTGACCGGGATTGGTCAGACGCAATGGTTGATTGAGCAAAAGAAGTGCCAAAGGAACTGGCGAGGAGACGATTGTTGTCATTTATGCAGTGATTCAATAATACTCCTGAAAATTTGGAGTCGAATCCGACAGCAGTTGCAACTGCTGGCAAGGTCGTAACAATCAGTTGTAATTGTTGACGCAATCAATTTGATAACAGCCTGATGTCAGTGGAGCCCGCTATTTCAACGGATGAATTACAAGACCGTCGCGACGAAATTGCAGAATTGTATTTCGATCAATTGGTATTCGAACCCTACCCGGTACAGGAAGAGGCGTTACTTTCGTGGTTTACATCGGATCAGGGGGTGCTGGTCTGTGCGCCCACGGGGACGGGGAAAACATTAATAGCTGAAGCCGCCCTTTTCGAAGCACTCAAGCTTGGAAAAACGGCCTACTATACCACGCCTTTGATTGCATTGACGGATCAGAAATTCCGCGACATTCAAAAAACCGTTGTGGAATGGGGGTTTTCTGCTGACGATGTTGGGTTGGTGACCGGCAGCCGTAAGGTGAATCCAAACGCGAAAATTCAGGTTGTTGTCGCGGAGATACTGCTAAACCGTTTGCTGCACCCGGAGGCCTTTGATTTTGAAAATGTTTGGGCCGTCGTAATGGACGAGTTCCATAGTTTCAACGATCCAGAACGAGGGATCGTGTGGGAATTTGGCTTGGGATTGCTGCCATCGCATATCAAGACGCTGTTACTTTCGGCGACAGTCGGAAACTCTCGCGAATTTGCGATGTGGTTGAACCGGGTGCATCGCCGCAATTTGAAACTGGTTGAGAGTAGTGATCGAAAGGTTCCACTATCCTACCATTGGATAGAGGATAAGATTCTCCCGGATCAAATTGAGGCGATGTTTCAAGGTCAAGAAGATGCGCGTTACACACCGTTGTTGCTGTTTTGTTTTAATCGCGAGCAATGCTGGACTCTTGCCGAAACGCTTAAAGGAAAGAAGTGCGTTGATCAAGAACAACGAAAATTATTAAGTGATCGCTTGAGCCAATTCGACTGGTCTCAGGGTGTTGGTCCTAAGCTAAAGCAAATTTTGGTGCGCGGCATTGGCGTACATCATGCGGGAGTTCTTCCAAGATACCGAAAAATTGTTGAAGAGTTATTCCAGGAAAAATTACTCAGTGTGTGCGTGTGTACTGAAACGCTTGCGGCGGGTATCAATTTGCCCGCGCGGAGTGTTGTGTTGCCAACCTTGATCAAAGGTCCCCGTGGCAAAATGAAGTTGATCGAGCCAAGTTCGGTGCATCAGATGTTTGGCAGGGCAGGGCGACCGCAATTTGACGACCGCGGGTATGTTTTTGCATTGCCTCACGAAGACGATGTGAAAATTCTAAAGTGGAAAGAAAAGTACGATCAAATTCCGGAGGACACCAAAGATGTTGGCTTACGGAAAGCGAAGAAGGCACTCAAAAAGAAACAGCCAAAACGACGCGAGGGGCAACAATATTGGTCGGAGCAACAATTTCAGCAATTGATCACTGCCCCTTCGGCTGATTTGGCGAGCCGTGGACCGCTCCCTTGGAGACTGTTGGTCTACATGCTCGATGCGTCACCGGATGTTGCTCGAATTCGTAAATTAGTAGCGGGCCGATTGCTCGCGCCCAAAGAACAGATTTCAGCGCAAAAACGGCTGAATCAACAGTTGGTTACTCTGTGGCGGGGCGGTTATTTGACGCTCGACCCCAAACCGCCATTGGCTGAACTAGACGAAGGAAAGTCGGTTGAGTCAGAGGTTGCGGGTGAAACCGAGGTGGAGCAGGAGCCTGCGTCTGCAATGACGCTCGATTTAGGCCAGCGCCGCTCAGCCCCTGATCCCCAGCCGGTGGAGCAAGCTTCGAAGAAAAATCGAGAGGCTGCTGATACGGGTTCTCGAGAAGTGGAATACCAGCCGGATACTGCGACCCCGACTGAGAAGATGGCTGACCTCTTAAAGTTGCGAGGTGTGCATCCTCTTTACGCTCTGTTTTTGATGAATCATCTTGGGATTGCGGATACGAATGAGCGCATTATGGCTTTCGAAAGTATCCTCCAGCTTTCACGGTCATTGGGGAAAGCGATTCGGATCCCGCGTCCTGACGTATTGCCTCCAGGGCCACTGGCAACCACACGGCTCGATTCTCAACTTCTAAAACTAGGTTTGGCGACCGCGGAAGAACTAGGAAGTCGAGAGCAGGATGAAGATGAAGATAAAAAACGGGGATGGTATGACGAGGACGATTACGTTCCTGTTTTGAGTTTGCCCCATAAGCTACAGCGTTTATTTCAGCATGATTTTCCCGGTGTCCACGATGTCAGAATCACGCCGGTGTGGGTGGTTGGAGAATTATTGCAATACGGCACGGATTTTAATAAATACATCACCAGTCATAAGTTGCAAAAGCAAGAAGGCGTGATATTTCGACATTTGCTCCGATTTATTTTGCTGATCGACGAAATGGCAGAATTATGTCCTGCGGATGTTGAGCAAGACGTTTGGCGGGAAGATCTATTTGCGGTCGCTGACCAGCTAGAAGAAATTTGCCGCCTTGCCGATCCCAGCAGCACTGACCAATGGCTTGCCGACACAAGGGAAGACTCGGAGAAATCGAAAGAATCAAATTCATGAAAAACGTAATACAACCTTCACTGTTCTTAATTGCAATTGTGTTAAATGCGGTATCCGCTTTCGCTGTCCAGAACGATCCGCCAGAACAAGTGTTGGAATTGCCAGAATGTGATATTTATTTATTCGATCTCGTGGCAGCGGGGGATTTAAGTTCGATTGCAAATGGTCGGAATGTTACCAAACGCTCCGGTTACGATAATCAACCTTGGTTTACTCCCAGCGGAAAAACATTTTTGTTTACGGCAAATTATCAACCCGATCGGACGGATGTTTTTGAATTCGAATTGGCGTCGGGAGAGATTCGACAACTTACTAATAGTCCTGATCAAGAATATTCCCCGCAAGTCACCGAAGATAACCAAACGCTTTCGTTTGTAACCGATGGTGAAACCGCGAATCAGAGCATTTGGTCAAGTAATCGCCAGGGTAAAAACTTAAATTGGGTATTGAAGAACCTTGGTGAGCGGGAGCCTGTTGGCTACTACGCTTGGAATCGATCGACAGAACAAATTTTATTTTGGTCACGGTATGGGTTTAGTTTGCAGTTAGTCGATCTTCAAAACGATACTGCGCGATACGTGACGGGGGATGCCATTCCGGTATCACCACAAATCATTCCGGGAACTATTAATTTTAGTTTTGTGCATCGGCAAGGAAACGGAGAGGTATGGATCAAGGAATTGAATCCGAAGACTTTCGCGATTCGCCCGCTAGTCATGATTGAAGGTGCGAACCATCATTACGCCTGGACACCCGATGGCAGCATCTTGATGGCTCAAGGGACCAAGTTAGAGCAATGGAAGCCCGGCAGTAAGTGGAATTCCATCGCGGATTTTGCGGAGTATAAAATGCAATCACCAACACGTGTGGCGGTTAGTCCCGACGGAAAAAATTTAGCGGTCGTTGCATCCGATGGTAAGTCGGATAGATAGTTTTTATTGGATTCACGACTGGAGCGTTATTCAATTTTTGGTTTCAGTTTCTTTTTCATTTGGGGCCAGGTCGTATTTTTGAATTGCTCGCGTTTTTCTGGTCGATCTGCATCAACGCTATTCCAGAGTGAGATGCCGGTTTGAACCAAGGGTGCTTCATTTTTAGGTAAGAACTCTGTCAATTTCTTCTTGATGGATACAGCTTCGGGAGATTCTGCGAGATTATTCCATTCGTTGGGATCATTCCTGTGGTCGTAGAGTTCTTCGGTACCGTCAAAATAGCGAGTGTAACGCCATTGGTCATCTCTGAGAGAATAATTCCCTCGTCCCCAAGTTGTGATGGCAGGGTTGTTAACTTTGGTGGCTGGATCGCGAATTTGATTTACCAAACTGGTTCCGTCGACATATTTAGGAACCTCAATTCCGGTTAGCTCACCGAGTGTGCGGTAAACATTGATGAGCGATACTGCTTCATCACAAACACCCTTCTTCATTTGTCCGGGGCGTGGGTCAAGGATGATAAATGGCACGCGGGTCGATTCTTCCCATAGAGAAAATTTTCGGAAACTGCGTTTTTCTCCTTGATGGAAACCATGGTCAGACCAAAGCACGATGATCGTGTTTTGAGCGTACTGACTAGCTTGCAGTGCATCAATGACTCGCCCCACGTTGTAGTCCGCCCAGGAATTACAAGCGAGATACGCACGATGGACTTTCTCCCATGATTTATCTTTTCGGAATTTAAAATCATCCCCCAGTTTGGCCATCGACCTTCCAACCCAGGGCACATCCTGTAAGTCATTTGCGAGAATCGGGGGTGGCTCAATAGTCTCAGCCTGCATATCGAAAAAAGGTTGTGGGCAAATGAAAGGTAGGTGCGGTTTCACAATCCCAACCGCCAGGAAAAACGGTTGGTCGTGCTGTTGTTCAATCACTTTGATTCCATAATCAGCAACCTGGTAATCCGGGTGATCAGAGAGTGGATTGGTGGTTGGACAAAACGACATTTTAGATGACTTGTTTTGCTGGTAGCCTTTTTCAACTGCTCGGCTGAGGCCTTGAGGTACATGGGTTCGGTAGTGATCCCAGTCATCAGTATTTTCTTTCACCCCGTGAAAAATTTTCCCTGCCCCAAAGGTTTGGTAGCCATTTTGTCGAAACAGTTTGGGTAGGCTCGTGTATTTTGACAAAACCGAAGCGGGGATTTTGTTCTGATCGTAGAATGGGTAAAGGCCAGAATGGAATGGCTCAATCCCTAGGAGCAAGCCTAGGCGGCATGGAGAGCAAGCAGGGGCGATGCAATGCGCGTTAGTGAAATTGACCCCGCGTTTAGCCAGTCGATCCATGTTGGGCGTTTTTGCTTGCGGGTGGCCATCGAGAAAGCCAACCCAGTCATTCATGTCATCGATGGCGATGAATAAAACGTTGGGCGAATTTTTATGGGCGTCTTCGTTCCCAAAAACTGGATTCACTAACAAAGTAAAAAGAACAAGGCTGTGCAGGATCGAGAATTTCATAAAGGCAACAGTTTGAGATAAATCGTTGTGGTTGAGTCAAATGGAAATTGAGTACGAGTTCCATCTAAAGAAGTGGGTGAAAATTAAGAACTGGATAACTATTAGTCGTTCGCAATTTTTATTGCCTGCTTAGTGATGCTGGCCTGCTCGCTTGTTTTCTTCTGGATTGGCTGGAATAAAATTCGAGACGTGAGAATTTCGAATTCGTTTTTTCCACGTGTCCCTGTCAGAAAAACCTGCGTTTGATTGGGTTTGAGTTGATTCACTGAAAACCCATTCATTGTGGCAAATCGAAACCCTAGCATGACTTGGATCTTTTCATCATTTACGATCAAGTGCGGTTGTTTGTTTTCAACGGATAACTTGCCGGAGAGAAAGGGTTCGTCTTCGGTGGGTTTGTGCTGTCCTGTATCCTCGGGCGTCACCAAGTAGAAATTGAGTCGCTTGACTTCTTCGGCCATCGTGGATCGCATTGTTTGGGCATTCCCAAGACGAGATATCAAAAATAACTGCTTGGCTGGCAGTGGGACTCCCACTCGTTTTAAATCTGTCTGGGCGACGTTTTCGTCAATTGCATCGACCACCACCTGTTGGTTGTCCCAGTCGTACCAAGGGCGATTCATTTTTAATGCAATCGCAACGTCATCAGTCAACTTGACGTCGAATTCTTGATCATCCTGTTTGACGCGGATCGAGTACTTTCTCCTTTCAGTAACGATCCCTTCGATTCGAATTGCTTCTGGTGAGGATTTCGTGACCGTTGGTTTAGTTTGCGCCTGCAGTCGCGATTCCTGAACCGTCCAGCAGGTCAGTAGAGTGAAGAACAGGACGGTTGCGGTTTTCACGATTTGATTCCAATGCAGTTAGCGGTTTCGCGACAGCAAATTATTGTAATTCAGTTGATTCCAAATTGAAAAGACTTGCTGTTAGGCGTGGAGTCCTTGGCAGATGAAATATGTCTTGATAATCACAAGGAGTTCGTTTGTTGGAAAGAACATGCCGCGCCGAGGAAGGACCCGCCGATGTCGTTCGGTACTTACTTCTTCGCAGGGCTGACCACAATTTTAGCTTGGTATTCTCCCGTCCACCGATACCCATTTGCATTGCCTGCATAACTGTCTCGCATGGCAATTCCTAAATATAAGATGCCACTCGACTTGGCAACGAAACTACCGTTGGTGCCAATTGCCACACAGCGAGAGTTGTCTTTACCGACCCTCGCTGTCAGCTTGCCAGAATTGATGCCGTTCCATTGGCTGCGGTTGGTCAGGCCTTCTGGTGAACTTGTGTTATTCCAATTGGTCCATTGAACGGTGCCACTTCCTCGGATGGTAATTTGATCCCCTTTGTTGACTCTGATTTTTGTCGATTTAGGAGTCCGCTGAAAGAAAGCCTCTGCGGGAACCGCGACGGTCTTTTTTACATCCGGTCCGATTGTCTCGATACTTCGATCTGCGAATTTGATGTCGCTCAATTCGACTTTAAGGTCGCCAAACTTACTTTTTAAAGAAAACTGTTTCTGCTGAATTTCTCCAACAATGGAAAAATCGGGAGTGACAATGGTGTCCTTGAGCGCAGAGGGTTGGTCAATGGGAAGCATCTCATCTTCATTAAGTTCTGCTTCTTCTTCGAAGGTCTTCCAGATTTCAGCAAGCAATTTTTTCTGGTCTTCGTTAGCTTGAGATGCAAATTGCTCAAGCAACATTCGGTTCTTCACGCCAAGTGATAGTATTTCTTTCTGCGCTGCAGTACGTGTCTTTTCATCCGCATCACCCATTTTTTCAAAAAGTGATGAAATGGACTCCACATAATCGGGGCGGGTGCTGAGACCGGGCTGAAATTTGATGATTCTTGAAATCGGAATCTTGAGCATTCCGTAGCTGGTTTTTACATCGATATCGACAGTTAAAAAATCACCACCAATGATTGAGCCATCCATTAGGTGAAGTTGGGCAAACTGTTTTCCAATCTTTTTCTGTTCGTTCGGTCGAGGTGTCGTACTTATTTCGGGCTCATCCTCTTCCTGAGCTGCTATGTCTGGTTTTACCTGAGCTGCTTCAATTTTCAGTTTCGCGACAGGAGGAATTTCGTCCTGCACTTCATCACTCTGCCAAGCGTTGGCCTGGGGAGTGATCGCAAAGGCGATTGCTAAGATAAGAAAATTTAGTTTGAAAGAGGCTCGCCCTCGAGATTTAAGATTATCGCAGCCGAACTTCATGGGTGAACTCTCCGAATAGATGGAATTTCAACCCTTAGTCTAACGAGTTGCGGCTCAGTGTTCAAAACCTAATCTTAGTGTTGTGCTAAATGGTATCGCTTCATAATGGGGGGATCTTGGTTTTTCGAGGAATTTTCAGCAAAGTCGATTTTTGGGGGCGGTAATCCGATGGTAGCTAGACAGGTGGTCAACACTGACCGGTGGCTCGAATCAAAGAGGTAGAGAAATTTTGATCCCGCGAGGTTGGTTCGTTTCTAGAACGGTTGGCATGTCGCGAATTGCCAAGAGGCTATAAGCGAGCGTTGTCGGAAGAGAGGACGGCAACCGTCACTCCAAAAAAAAATCTGGCTCGGATAAATCCGAGCCAGAGATATAACTTTGATCTTCAGCAGCAAAACCTACTTAGGCATGATAACTGAATCGATGACGTGGATGACACCGTTCTCGCACTCGATGTCGGTCTTAACAACGGTTGCTCCGTCGACCATGACTTTACCATCGACAACTTTGATCGCCACTTTTTGGCCATTCGCAGTTTTAGCGGATGACAACTTGACTACGTCAGCAGCCATTACTTTGCCTGGTACAACGTGGTAGGTCAAGATTGACGCAAGCTTTGCTTTGTTCTCTGGCTTCAAAAGCTCTCCGATTGTCGCAGCAGGAATTTTCTTGAATGCTGCATCTGATGGTGCGAACACTGTGAAAGGACCTTCGCTTTTGAGAGTCTCGACTAAACCAGCAGCCTTGACTGCGGCAACGAGCGTGTTGAATGCACCTGCACCAACAGCTGTGTCGACAATATCAGCCTTCTTTGGTGGCAAGATAACTGAGTCGATGACGTGGATGACGCCGTTGCTGCATTTGATGTCGGTTGTGACAACTTTGGCTCCGTTGATCATGACACCACCGTCGGTGACTTTGATCGAAACGGGTGAGCCTTGGACTGTCTTAGCAGACGAAAGCTTCACAACATCTGCTGCCATTACTGAGCCAGGAATGACGTGGTAGGTCAGAATTCCCTGAAGTGCCTTAAGGTTTTCTGGTTTCAGCAGTGTTTCTACTGTTCCTTTTGGCAGCTTCTTAAATGCGGCATCTGTTGGGGCAAGAACTGTGAAAGGGCCTTCGCCTTTCAAGGTCTCAACCAAGCCGGCAGCCTTTACTGCGGCTACTAGTGTGTTAAATGAACCGGCACCAACTGCGGTGTCGACAATGTCTTTCTCGGCAGGTGCTGCAATTGACACGTTCATGGTCTTGCGTGCGGCTGCCATTTTAGCTTGCTGGATGGGGCACTGATTTTGTGCACTGCTGATCGACGGGCTTGCGATCATTAGTAGGGCTGGAGCAACGAGTAATTTTCCGGCGATCGTCAACGACTTCTTCAACATTTCCAAATTCCTATCTTGAGTTAAATTAATAACGCTGGTTGCGTCTGTTACGATTCGTATATCCGCAAAAACTTCGGCGATAGATTGGAAAAAAACCAAATTTTTAAAAATTGTTTTTATCGGTTAAATATCATTACTTCTGCCGGTCTTCGGCACATTTTCAAAATTCGAAAATCTGGCTTAAGCCGACAGATCGGTTCATAATATGAGACACCAGAGACGAAATTGGTGTCGCAAAGGCGTAATAAATCTTACGGTTCGCGCAGGCAGATATTGCGTGGAGCAAAAGTGCGATTGGATTACGAACGGAAATTTTTCGATTTAGACGTCAATTTCGCTGGCTGTTTCGGCACGGTCCATGATAAACCGAAAACGGGCTGAGGCATCGCGGCCCATTAGATCGCTAATGACACGGTCAGTTTCCAGTTGGTCATCGATTTCAACTTTTAATAATCGCCGTGTTGCAGGATTAAGCGTGGTGTTCCACAGAACTTTTGGCATCATCTCGCCAAGTCCTTTAAACCGGGTGATATCCGGTTTTGAGCGTCCGTCGGCATGATCTGCCAGGATCTTCGTTCTGTCCTCTTCGTCTGCCGCCCAGTAGGTTTGTTTACCGATATCGATGCGATACAGCGGTGGAAGTGCAATAAAGAGCCTGCCGTCGGAAATTAATTGCGGCATGTGGCGGTAGAAAAAGGTGAGCAGAAGGGTCGTAATATGGTGACCATCAGAATCGGCATCCGCGAGTAAAATAATTCGCTCGTATCTTAATCCGGAGAGGTCTAGTTTGGGCCCGATGCCGCAACCAATGGCGGTCACCAAATCCTGGATTTCTTTGTTCTCCATCATTTTTTTCAAAGTGGCACTCTCGGTGTTGAGGACTTTTCCCCGGAGCGGCAAGATCGCTTGATTATTGCGATTTCGCCCCTGTTTTGCTGAGCCACCCGCGGAGTCACCTTCGACGATAAAGAGCTCTGAGTCGCCCCTTCCTGAATTCAGGCAGTCGCTTAATTTCCCGGGAAGCATCGAACGCTTACCACCTGTTTTTCGCGAGACCGCAGCAGAGGCGGCTCTCGAGGCAGCACGGGCGCGAGCGGCAGCAATAATTCTTGCAATGATGCCATCGGCAACGCTTCGGTTGTTGTTCATCCACTGCTCAAGTGCCGGGCGGATGACACCGTCTATCGTGCTTTGTACTTCCGGATTGTTGAGCCGATCTTTGGTTTGCCCTTGGAACTGCGGTTCTGCAATAAACAGTGAAATAATTCCAACAAGGCCCTCGCGAATATCGTCGGGAGCAATTTTTACGCCACGGGGCACTAGGCTGTGCATGTCAAAGTAGTTACGAACTGCTTTGTTGAGCCCAGAGCGGAATCCGTTTTCATGGGTTCCCCCATTGCCGGTTGGAATTCCGTTGACATAAGACCGTAAATGCTCGTCTGTCGATTCAGTCCACTGCAGTGCCAATTCGATTCGCGCTGGATCATCCACGCGGATTGTAAACGCTGATTCGTGGATTGGTCGGGCGTTTCGTTCTTTGAGGACTTTGCCGAGGTAATCTACGATGCCCTGTTCGTGGTGAAATGTTTCTTTTGACTTGTTAGCGTCGTCGACAAAATGAACCTTAATTCCCCGATGAAGGAAACTGGCAATTTCGAGTCGATGCCGGATCGTTGCGGCGTTAAAGTCCGTTCGCGGGAAGATTGTGGGGTCGGGAGAAAAGGTAATTGCGGTTCCCGTTCCGCGGACAGTCCCTTTGAGTTTCTGGAGTTTTGATTGTGGATGTCCTTTGGAGAACTCCATTCTGTACTGAGTACCACCGCGTTTAACGATGGCAACTAATTTTTTTGAAAGTGCATTGACGACCGATGCACCAACACCATGCAGTCCACCTGCGGTCTTGTAGTTGTTGCCATCAAACTTTCCGCCTGCGTGTAAGACAGTAAGAACAGTTTCCAGGGCGCTCTTTTTTGTTTTTGAGTGTTTGTCGACTGGAATGCCACGCCCATTATCAGAGACGGTCACAGTCTCATTATCTTTGTGGAGTTGGAGTGTGATTTCCGTTGCGTGCCCATTCATTGCCTCGTCGACTGAGTTGTCGAGGATTTCCCAGATCAGGTGATGAAGACCAGCGGTACCTACTCCACCGATGTACATTCCCGGACGCTTTCGGACGGGTTCAAGCCCTTCGAGAACAACAATGTTGTCGCCGTCGTAGCGTTTTTTATTGGTTGCGGTGCTCATGCTGATTTTGTGGCCGGTAGGAAATTTGGTTTCGTGAAGGGCGAATTTGAGTAGTGGAATCTATTTCTTTTTCAGAGGCTTTAGCTCACCGGGCGATTCCACGGGAGACCAAACGACTTTCGAAATTTTGCCATTTTTCTGAATTTCATTTCCTTTGCCGCCTCTCGAGGTGACTCGGTATTTAGTCGTGGAAATTGTCTTCTGCGCCCCGCGATTGGTTTCAACGAGGAGTAAATCTCGGTCGCCTTTAGACGGCTTGAAGCCGACCAGACGGTCAGTTTTGGCCAGCTTAATGAGCATGACCCCTTTGCCCACGCCGGAAAGGTAATTGATATCTTCGGCTGGACAAACCATGGCCCGGCAATCTGCAGAAATAGCGAGAATGGTCTCCGTGCCCTCGATCGGATACACCCCAATTAACTCTGCACCTGCTGAGGTTCTTGCGTATTTGCGTCCACTTCGAGTCGAGGGTTCGACATAGGTTTCGAGTCCAAATCTCAATGCATAGCCATTATTCGAGGCCGCAAGTCCATGCACCTCGGGACAGTAGTCGGGCTGTTTGGGGTCACCAAAGATATTACCAATTACACGGGAATCGAAGGACATTGCACTGACAATTTTTTCCCCGTCTTTTAATTTAAACAACTTTTGAATTGGTTCGCCAAATCCGGTCGAAGCCGGGATGTCAATCATCCTTGCGGTGTAACAGACACCGGTCGAAGAAAAGAAGCCGACGGTGTTGCGTGTGGAACCAGCAACGCAGGCGAGTACCGCGTCACCTTGCCGTAATCGGCTTTTGGCGGGAGCTGCAATGTTACGCTGTCGTTTTACCCAACCATCTTTCGTAATCAAAACATGGCAGTCTTCGGCAACGATGAAATCTTCTGCATTGATCTCAACCTCACGACCGGCGGCCTGAATGATTGTTCTTCGCTTGGCTTCCGGCTGACTGCAGAAATCTTTAACGATATCTTCTATTTCGGTTCTGACAATTTTCCAACAACCCGAGGCGTTGGTATCGGCTGTATCTTCCTTGAGGAGTCGGCGAATTTCCCGCGCTCGTTTTTCTTTTTTCTTAAGCTCATCAGTCACCAAATTAATTTCCAGGCGCGCCAAACGATAGAGCTTTAATTCGAGAATGGCGTCTGTTTGTTCGGCATCAAGCCCCTGCTGTTTTCCCCGGTTTTCCTTGACTGGAAATCGCTTCATGATCTTGGCAGCAGCATCCGCTTTGCCATCACTCTTTCGAATGATTCGAATAATCTCATCAAGTGCATCAAAAATGGTTACAAAACCACGCAGGATATGGATTCGTTTACTCAACGTTTCCAGTTCGTTTTCCAGACGTTTAGTAACAACCTCAAGGCGGAATTGTAGGAAATACCAAAGTGCTTCTTTGAGGCCGAGCCGCTCTGGCCGCCCAACGTCCGGGTTTTCAGTGGGCACTAAACAGGTGAGGTTGACGTTAAAGTTGGTTTGAAACTGTGTGTTTTTGTATAAAAATGCCAGAACCTTTTTTTCATCGGCATCTTTTTTCAGATGTAGGTCAACTCGAATGTCATCGGTAGAGACGTCGCGAATCTCAACGACAAGCGGAAGTTTACCGGTGTATACTAACTCGGAAATCCTCTCAACGAGAACCGCTTTGTTGACGGCATAGGGGATCGAATTAATTTGTAAGATGCGACCTGTTTTTTTGTTTCCACCAATGAGTTTGCTGGTTCCCCGGATTTTGATTGCGCCCTGACCCGTTCGATAAATTTCCCTGAGCTCCTCCTTGGTGTTAATGACTTGACCGCCCGTTGGAAAGTCGGGCCCGTGAACCGCATCATTCGCAACCAATTGGTATGGCTTGGTTTCCGGGTCTTTCAATAACTTCAAAAGGGCGCGACAGAGTTCTTTGAGGTTGTGAGGTGGAATGTTAGTGGCCATTCCAACCGCGATGCCCGTTGCCCCATTGAGCAATAGATTGGGGATTTTGCTGGGAAGAACTACCGGTTCTTCGCGACTGCCATCATAGTTAGGTCGAAACGCGACGGTTCGCGTTGCCAAATCAGAGAGTACTTCGCCGGCGATTTGTGTGCGACGGCATTCGGTGTATCGCATGGCCGCGGCATTGTCGCCATCGATAGAACCAAAATTCCCCGAGCCGTCAATCAATGGCATCCGCAATGAAAAAGGTTGCGACATCCGCACGAGAGCGTCGTAGATCGAGCTATCGCCATGCGGATGGTAATTGGCCATTGCGTCACCAACGACCTTCGCACTCTTACGATGTTTAGAATTATGATCGAGCCCGAGCTGGCGAGTCGTGTATAGAATTCGCCGCTGAACGGGCTTGAGTCCATCACGGACGTCCGGAAGCGCCCGGGAGGTGATTACGGATAGCGAATAATTTAGATAGCGTGTTTGTGCTGCCAGTCGCAAGGGAACAGGTTCATAACCCGCCAACTCCTTGTCATCAAAAAGTGAGTTATCGCCACCGCGGTTTGCTTTTTTTGATTTTACTTTTTTAGTCGCGGTCTCTTTTGAGACTTTGCTCGTCTTCTTTTTCGCAGGCCGGCGTTTTGCCACGTCAATCCATCCTTTGTTGACTTATTAATTCTTTCCACTGGCGGCTTGATCGGCCGGTAAGTAGAGAAATTGGAAACCCGCTTGCCCCCGCATCTTGATGGGTTTAAGTCGGATTTTTTTGGTTTGTATCGTTTTTTCGAGCTGAATGAAAAGTGAGGTTCAATGAAAAAACGGGTGGTTTAGGAAGAGTATACCAATCAGGTCAAATCGGTTACAGACGGTTTTTAGGGTTGTATTATGGGCGATTCAGGAATGCACGAACACGGGGGCATTTTTGCTATCACTGAACAAGCCAGCACGCCGAAGAGCAAACGGGAGTGGTTTTGCCACATTTTTGCCAGCTAAATTGCCCGCGATTTGCGTTTGCAGGGCCAACTCAGGAGTCGACCCGATGATTCGTAACATGATCTCAACCGCTGTTGCAGCGGTTATGTGCCTTACCGCAGCAACCGCAGTGGCGCAAAACACAGAAACACATTTGCCGAACGACATGTTTTCGCAGTACGCGTCGGCGAGTGGTGCCAGTGCCATCAACGCAGGAATTTATCCAGCGCCTCATTACTCTCCTGCACTGGGCGGACATAGCTATTACACCTACCAGGCGTTGATGCCACACGAGATGATGTATGCCCACTCTCGTAACTATTTCAACTATTACAACACCAATCAATGCGGTCACCCGGATTCATTGACAAAGACTTCGATTCGATGGCAAAGCGGTCAGAATCACATTGCTCCGATCCGGCAGAGTCATTGCTTGTCAAATCTGACGTACCGCCTACAGGCTCACAAGTACGGTCTCAACTGTGGCAACTGCGGCGATAACGATTGCGGTGGGCAGTGCGGTCGATCGAAAAAGTTTTTCAATCACGGCAAAATGGGATGTCGAAGCAACGAGTGTGGTCAAAAAAGTTCCTGCGACAGCGGTTGCTCAGCAAATTTGAGCGATCTAACGCTAAATCGATAGGCCGATTTTCAGTTCACGCAAAACCGTTTGATAGACGGTTATCCTCAATCAATACGGTTACCTGGGGTCAATCCAATGAAAAAAATTAGTTTTATTATCGGCGTCGTAATGGTTGCGATGCTAGTTTCGATGTCAGCAGACGCAAATGCTCAGTCGCGGTTTCATTCACGCATGTCAAAAGGTGCGTCAGGAAATCGAGTGCCCGTCTATACCACTGCTGATGCAGATGGGATGACAATGAACGGCTACCAAGGTCGAGTCAACATGGCACGATCACTTAAGATGGCGTCCCACAATTCGTATTCGCCTGCTCCGTTTTACACCTACAGTAATCGTGGGCTGAACGCTGGTCGTCTGCATCATCAAAATCAGATCGAAGCCGCACAGTCTCCGTGGCATGGTGAGTACATGGGATGGCAGTGGCGTCAGCCAACGGCCTTGATCGTGCCTCCGACTGCGAGTTATCAGACCAGTTACGGCTGGGGAGTTGGTCAGACTAAGAGCACTCCAATCGTTCATCAGTTTGGCCGTCAGAGCGTGCCAACTAGTGGTGCGGGTGCTGCGTCCTACAAAAAGACGCCCTACTGGCCCAATAGCACAGAGCAATTTGGAATCTACCCAGTACGTGCTCCTTGGTAGTCGAAAAGAGACGGATGACATCGTTTTGACGACGATCGTTCCAAAGCCCGAAGCGACGGTTAGCCCCGTTTCCTCGGGCTTTTTTAATGTTTTGACCGATAATTACGAATGGCCTGAAATATGCAAATAGGTACCCTTGTTAGGTTTTAATCAAGGGAGTCCAAATCATGTTTCTATTTCCAATCTTGTTAGCCATCGGAAGCATTATCACGATCCCATTCGCCGTGACGGTTTGTTGCCCCGTAAAGGAAAGTCGCTGCATTTAAGGAAGTCAGGCAATCGACTAAACGGCTGAATCAATATGCTTTGCTGGGAGGGTGCGGTTCGACGCGCCGACGAGTTAATTGCCAGTTAAGTGAAACTACGGACGTCAATTTATTTTTGCGTGCTTTCGAGCAGTAGCGACTCAAATTGCGGTTTTCGTTTCGATTGGTTCCAGCCCGGCGGGATCGCCTTCATGTATTTCAACAGTTTGGCTGCGCCTTCGCGATCGCCTGATTTCAATAGCAAGCGTGCCACTTGGTACTTGGCTTCATACCAATTCGGGGTGTTCTTTTTCAAGCGAGTTGCGATCTGCCGCCATTTTTTAAGCGGGATCTCGGGGCTGGATTCTTCCAGCTCTCCGGTCAGTGCTCGCGCTAGTTGCATTTGAATTTCTGCATTTCTAGGATACTTTTGCTCCAACTCAGTTAGCGTTTGCGATGCTTTTGAGTATTGTCTCAGTGCGATCAACACCGCTGCTTGTTTAAGTCTCCAGTTGGCTTTTAGTTTTGCATTGTCAGTTTGCTGAATTTCTGGCAACTCAAGTACTGTGTTGATGATTGCGAGTTTAACGGCGTGAAGATTTTGGTTCGCCGTTGCTTCTGCAGGAGTGGAATTTAAAAGCTGTTCACATTGCTGCAGCGTTTCCAAATTATCTCCGATGGCAGCGAGGCGTTGGGTGGCCGTCTGAGGGTCGGATTCCGCATAGAGGGCAACCAACAATGCGTTGGCCAAGGCGGAGTCGCCCGTGCTGTCGCCTGTTGCAATTTTTGCGATTTTTTCTCGGTTGTTCTTCAGCAGCTGCTGTGAGCCAAATTGCCAGTCAATTTCGCATTGTGCCAATTCGAGTTTGGTTCGCAGTGTCGTATCAGGAGGCAGTGCCTCTGCCCGTGAAGAGAGTTGGGATATTAATTTTTTACACTTCTGAGGCGTTGCGGCATTGGAAAGCTTTAAAGTCTGGCGGGCGCAAGTAATGCCCTGATCGATGGCCAGATTTAACTGAGGGTACGAATTGGTAACTGCTAGATAAAGCTCGAGTCCACGTTCCCAATCGCCAAGATTAATACGTTCTTGTGCCAACCAGATTCTAGCTTGGTTGGAACTGGCGGCCGTCGGCCATTGTTGGAGGTGTTGAATGAGTAGCGTTTGAAATGGTGGACGCGATTCGGGATCTTTGGCTGAAATGGATTTGGCGTAATTCCAGCAACCGATTAGATGCGCTGCCGAGGCGACAGGTTCAGCGGCATATTCCATGGCGTTGGTGGTTAGTCGGTCTGCTGCCAGTCTGTGTTTTCCCTGATTTTCAAGGATTTTGGCGAGACGAATTTGCAAGTTTAAAACCGTTTTGGAATTGGCCTGAGATTTTGCTAAATCTGACGCCCGTTGGAGCGCGTTTAATGCGTCGTCCCATTCTTTTTTACGTTCTGCCTCTGTTGCCAATCGAATTAATAATTCCAGTTCAATGCTGTTGGGTTGATTGGTGACATTGGGGGGGGATTGAGAGGTTCCAGTGGAATCATTTCCAGTTGCATTGATTCCTGTGGCTGCTGCTGGAACTCCCACTGTATTAATGAGGATCAGTTCTGCACGTCGGCCCCAGTAAGGCCCGTGTTCACGTTTAATTGATTGAGATCGATTAAACGCGAGTGAGATCCAGTTTTGTTTTTTTTGTTTTTCCGTCGTGCTGGCGGACAGGTCGATTGCGAGTTCAAGTAAAGCGAGCTCTAGATCCGGGGTAAGCGGTCGAAATTTTTCAAACTTTTCGAAGCTGGATTTCGAATAGGTTCTGTCACCTATGGCGATGGCATTAAGAATTGTTTGCTCGGCAAGTCTCTGTTTGATTGATAAGGGAGCTTTGTATTTTTCCAGCGACTGGGCAAGTGTGCGAGCGCGGTCGGGCGTATTAAGAAGGCGGTAGCACTCAATTTGCCCCAGCTTTGTATTCCACCAAAGCGTTTGCCCCTCGGAGGTCAAACGTTGGACTTCAATTAATTTTTCAGATACTCCGTCGAGTGCGTCGATGCGATTGAGGCGGTCATCGGGCAGATAAAGCTGGGCTCGAATTAAATTGCATTGAGCTAGTTGGTACTGAATGTTGTTTTTAAGATTTAGCAACTGATCGACCGCTAATTCATTTGAGTCGAGGGTTCGACCTTGTTGCTCCGGTATTTTGTTTGAAATATCTCGCTGTAAATCATTGAGACTGGTTCGGGCTATTTTGATTTCGTTCAGTGCCTGAGTGCGTGCGGACTCGTCGGCCATTTGGGATTCGATTTCTCGACTTAACATCTGACCATGGGCTAAATGGCTCAACGCTTGCTGGACTTGAACGAGGATCTTTCTAGGATGATCAATTTCGGTACTTAAAAAATTTGCCGATGTCGATTCAACTTTTTTCCACGCTTCGGCTCGTTCAGTCGGAGGCGAAAGAAGCGCCTGCATTGTTTGGGTTTTCATTAATTCAATGATCAACCCAACTTCGCTGGTCGGATCGAGGTCTGGCTTCTTGAGTTGTTCTCGACAATAGAACTCTGCGGTTGCAAATAGTCGACGTTGGCGAAGGCCCTCGACCAGGGCGGATGTGTCCTGACGTTGAACGGCAGGGTCATCGGCTTGGCTAAAGCCAGAAGCGGGGCTGAACAGTATCAGTGTCAGCCCCAGGAGCCATCGCCTAATTTGTGATTTGTCGATCACTGTATTCATTGCCCCCCCTGAGGGTTAACTGCAAAGGAAACCTCGGAGAATCCAGAGAGTTTGGCCGTATCATAGGCACCAATCACAATTCCCAAAGGGACAACCGGATCAGGGTGAAGAACCACAATTGCTTCGGCTTGTATATCGGCGATCGTTGTCAACTGCGTTTTCACTTCTTCCACGGAACCAAAAAGTTGGTCGTTGATTTTCCAGATCGGGGCTTGGCCATCCCAGGCGATACGCACAACGATGTCATCGAAATCTTTTGGTTCCGGCGGTTCCACCTGATTGATTGGATCGGATCCAGAGAGTTCTGACATGTTACTGGGAAGAATCTGTTCAATTAGCTGAAAGCTGGCGGTCCAGACAAAGAACACCAGCAGTAAAAATACTACGTCGATCATGGGCGTCATCGCTTCATCAATATCGATGTCGCTTCCTCGGCGAATGAACGGGCTGGAGCGTTTCATTGGCTCTCCTCCCGATAAACCGCATAGGTAACTTTCCAGATTTTTGCCGCAGTGCACGCAAGCATGATGGGCTCGACAGTAGAGTAGGGCGCTTCGCGACTTCCGCGAATCCGAACTTCAATGTTCTCGCCTTCTTTGTCTCGAGCCTCCGTAAATCGAGCTTTGAGTTGTTGCTGAGAAATGGGCCTTCCGGCTAACCATAGCGTTCCATCGGATTTCACATTGACGGTCAGTCGCGGCGTTTCGAGGTCAATGTCATCTTGGCCTGAACTTGCCTGCGGGAGGGTAAGTTCCATTTGCGATTCTTGTCTCGCCAAGTGACTGCTGACGAGAAAGAAGATAATCAACAAGAACACAACATCAATCATCGGTGTGATGTTGAAGCCATACTTGCGATTCGACTTGTGTTGTGGGATTTGCATAAATAAGCGAGAGGATGATTGCGAGCGGATTTAAGCCGTCGGATGCGGAAGGCTATTTTTTGCTGGCTCGCCTTCGAAGTGGCGTGAAAACATGTTGAGCAATGTAGGCTGCTTCGGCGACAAATTGATCAATCCGGTTTCGGAAAATAGCAAATGCACCAATCGAAGGAATCGCCACAATCAACCCACCAACGGTGGTGACGAGTGCTTGGTAAATACCTTCTGCCAATTGCGGCGCGCTGGCTGTTCCTTGCGTAGTCGCAACATTCTGGAATGCTATTATCATTCCAATCACGGTTCCGAGGAGCCCGACCATCGGTGCAATGTTTCCAATCACGGAGAGATATTCGATTTTTCGAAAGAGCCTTGCTGATTGTTCTGCCAGTGCATCCTCAATTGATTTTTCAACGGCGTTCCAACCAAAATCGAGTTCAGAGATGCCGTGCATCAAAACAAACGAGAGGAAGCTGGGGCGTCCATTGCAGGCCGCCTGTGCACCTGACACATCTCCGGAGAGAAGGCATTGGCGAACCTGTTCGCTTAGCCCTTCTGGGATAAGGTCTTTTCGGCGGATCGTCATGAGGTGATCAAAAATCAAATAGGCGGCTGTCATCGATAGTGCGAGTAACAGCAGGATCATGATCGCCCCGACAATTCCTCCGGAGAAAAGGATCGCAAGAAATCCAGAGGGTGCTTCCGCCGAAGCATCTACCTCGCTGGCATTTTGTGCGAGTAGCATCTGGGTTGGCATAAAAATCAAGAATTGACTTAGGCCAACGGAAAACCATTGCCTCGGACTCAGTGACATGCTTCTTTCCTGTTCTGTGGAGAGTGTCTCACTCCGGCTGTCGTAAAAGTGAATTTAAAATTGAATGGCAAAATGAAATTATTGGTTTATTTGTTTCGCCCACACCGTTTGTGGATACAGAGTGATCAACTCGTTGAAGATTGATTGGGCGAGTTCCGACTTGCCTTGATTGTCGAGTAAATTACCCACTCGATACAATGCCGCTGCGACCAGAGATTTCTGCTCGGGGAACAAAATGGGGATTCTCATTAAGTTGGCAATCGCAGCCTGGGGTTGGGCGACTCGCGATTGTGCTTCTGCGAGAACAAGGTAGGGGCCTGCGCGGAATTCGCGAGGCAAACCCAGAATGGTTTTTTCCCAAGGTTTTATTTGCTTGTCGGTGACATTCAGCCGGGTTCGCCAGAGTTGGACAATCGCAATGTTTTTGATGCGAGGGTCGATATCTCCGGAAAGTGTTTGCAAGATTTGAATGCCAGTGTTTCGTTGGGGACTGGATAGCATCCAGCTTGCGCCGATTAATTGAAGGAATGAGTCGCGAGAATTCCCGAGTCGGCTTGTTGTGTTTGCCATGACGGTTCCGGTACCGGTCCAACAGATCGGAGCAAGAGGTAGAAATCGAGTCTGTGGATCTTCGCGAAGGATTGCTTCAAAATGACGAATAGCATCCGCATATTTTTCAATGGATTGATAGGCCTCAATGAGTTGCGTACGAATGATGAGTTTTGCCCAGGGCCGAGTTTCGTTGGATAATGCTTCTTCAAATTGAACGATAGCAAAACTGGGATTTCCCGCTTCTAATTCCTGTACTCCCTCGTTGTAGTTGTCGCCCCAGACTGTTTCAAATTTAATAATCGTGTCATTGTCAATTTTCCGCTCAACTCCCTTGGAGTTGATGGTTAACGAATCGCCAATCCATTGCGTAATCGTTCCCTTTCGAGTGACGGGGGGCGCATCTGATTTGCGTTGCGTCACGACAGTATCGGTTTGTCCGATTGCCGATGCAGGCAAATTTAAGCCAAGGAATAAAATTGCAATAATCAGTCGCATTTGTAATCCGGTGATGGGTGCGGTTGTTGGATTCACAACCCTGCCTTTTTTAATGACTTCGGTTCGAAGCGTCTATGCTAAGAAGCCTTTATTCCACTCGTAGTGTGTTGATGTTTTTGAAAATATATTTTCCACCGCTGTTTCTGGCGATGGCTTCGAGGGATCGATCGTTAGACCGCCGCTCTCCAAATTCAACGGTGTTAATAATTGCCCGAGAATAATTCCGACGGCTGAGTTCAAATATTTCATCTGCGGTAAACCCTCCCTCGGCGTCTGTGAGAAAGAAAATGACATCGGGGCTAAGCTTGAAAGCGGTTTTTAAGGCAGCGAGGTGGTCGGTCCCGCCATCGGGCCGAATACTTTCAATGTATTGTTTCGCCGCATCCTTATTGGCTTCACTGGCTGCGTGAAGGCTCAGTTTGCGACGAAAGATGTCAACTTCGTTGTTGTAGAAAATTATTTGAAACTGGTTCGACTCGTTAAGGGAGGTGACGCTCTTCCAGAGTTCCTGTCTCGCAGCAAGCATCGGCCGAAAATTGTATCCTTCCATGCTTTTGGAACGGTCGATGAGGTAAACGAATCGCGACCCTGTTCCCGGAATACCGAAGACTTCCGTAGTCATTTTTCCGCCAATCTTTCCGTTGGCGACGGACCCAACGATTAACGAATCGGCACTCGGTAGCTTATTAGCAAGCAGATCCTCAGTTCCGACGACCTCTCCGGTTGTGACTTCCATTCCGGGCAATTCAGGGCGTTTTTCGAGGTCGACGGATGGAGTTGAGGAGTCGGGCGCTGACGCGGGGTTGCTGTTTTGAGCAATGTCGCCTTCGCTAAGATACTCAGACGTTTCGGATTGGATGTCGACAAGCACGATTCCGCCGGTTCGGTTGTCTACCTCGCCCGAGCCGTTTGGAATCTGCGTCAGGAAAAAAATTAAGCCTGCTATCAAGCTCAAGTGTAACAGGAGCGACAGCAACCACGCCGGTAGCGACTTCTTCGCTTGTTCTGAAGAACGAAGGCCAATTCCGAGTGGCTTGGCCCCCGGAGGTAGATCGGCAGCGGAACTTTTTTGGGGATGGGTCATTCGATTCCATTAATGCCGATTCGCCTGAATTTCTTATTTTAAAGATGCTGTGAAATTGAGTCAATGTTAAGCCTCCTAGTGGATTGCTCGATTTGATCGCCAAGCAGTAAATAATTCACAAAACAGGGTGTCGGTAGCATTGGTGTTGGTGATTGACACGTTTGGTCAGTTGGGCGAAAGGGCAAGTGGCAAGGCGACGAAATCTCTGTGGGGGAGTCGTTTTTTCGCAGTTAAATATTTTTTTCAAGGATTTATTTCAAGCACGACCAGAGGTGTCACTCGGTAACCCAATAGTTGTATTCAGACAAAGCGTTTTGTGAGCGTTTTGTGAATTCAAACAATGTTGGTTTGAAGTAGATGCGATTTGAAACAACCTCACGCGGGAGCTGAATATGATCAAGCCACTAAACACACCTCAACTGTCTGCTGCGAAGAACCGAACGGGTTTGCAGAGCATTTCTGATTTGCTACCTCGGTTGATTCGCCAGTATGAAATTCAGGCAGAAATGTTGCGTAGTCGTGAAGAGGCAGCGCGACCTCGCTCGGCGATGGCGATCGAGGGAAGTGTCGCCATTGAGCAGGGTACGTTCGCTTGGTACGAGTGAAGTTTGACTGCCGCGAAATTTAATCCTGACAAAAGCGATTCGCGTTCAAGAATTCCAGAACGTGGTGGTTGAATGATTCAGGTTGCTCGAGTGGGGTGAGATGTCCTGCTTTTTTGATTTCGATGAATTGGGCATGGGGAAGCAAGGCAGCGTTGCTGGTCATCTCCCGCGTCGTCGTAATTTCGTCGTACTCGCCACCGATAAACAGGGCGGGGCAGTCAATGGTGGGCAACCAAGGTGTTGCGTCGGGGCGATTGGACATCGCAAGTTGCCCAGCGGCGATTGAGTCTGGTAATGTCGATTCGATTATTTTTTCGACATTGGATTGAATTTGTTTCTTTCGTTCCTGCGGGTCACCGTAAAGCAGTCGAGGTGCCATTTGTTGGGCCAGGACTTGTGTGCCGGTTTTAAAAATTGACTTGGCAGCGATTCTTCTGCCCCGAGCGACTTCGGGGCTGTCGTTGGCGGCACGTGTGTTACAGGCAATCATTCCGCTGATTTTCTCCGGATACTGCTTCCAGAATTCCCAGCCGATGTAACCGCCCATCGAGAGACCGCAGAAAACTACGGGCTCTTGGATATTCAATGCATCCAGGGTGTCGGTTAAGTCTTGCGCGTGGCTTCGAAGGTCAATGCGTGGTTCGTCACACTGGCTTAGTCCAAAACCGGCGAGATCTGGACAGATGACGCGGTGAGTTTTCGCGAATTCCAAAATCTGGAATTCCCACATGCTTTGATTCAGTGGAAAGCCGTGGACCAGCAATACGGGAGAGCCTTGGCCCGAGTCGACTACATTTATCTTGGCATCGCGAATGGCGAGTGTTTTGTTATGCATCTTCTCGACGTTGTAATTATAGAAAGCGAGTCAGCATCCAGATCCAATTAATTAAAAGGATGACCGCAACAGCCATGGGTATCCAGTAAATGAAGGGCCAGTGCAGGGGCCACTTTCCATTTCGAATTCTCCAAACCTGAACGGTATGCCAGGGGATTTGAATTGCGACGAATAAGTAAATAACAAAACTAGCGTGATTAAATCGCCAAGCCTCGCCCAATTGTCCATGGCTGATGCAAATAAAAGCTCGCGTGAGTCCGCAGCCTGGGCAATCGACTCCAAGCAATCGCCGACTTGAGCAACTGTCTGGAAGCGCACTCGTAAAACCTGGAAGAAAAACAGCCTGCTTGCCGTCCGTGCTCATCAGAACTGAAAGTAAAATGATGACGGAGGCGAAAGATAAAAAGACCAGGTGTCCGATCTGATCAATGTTCTGGTGGATCCTAGGATTTGCAAGGGTTGCGAGCACCGGCGCGGTAGCTTCGTTTTCCATTGCTGGATCGGCGTTTTCGTTAGGGTTGTTCACGCGTTGTATTCTGAGACCTTCAACTGCTCGTGGTAATTGCAAGTGCCCCATTGTACGAAAAAAAACTAATCTGATCGCAAGTTGAAAACCATTTAGGTAGGATATTATTGGAAATAATTTTCTATTTCAGGACTCATTATTCAGTAAAGAACTAAAATGGTTTTGCCTATTTGTTTTTTGTCGCCGCGGACAACCGTCAGTCTGATTAGCTTTTTTTGTCTGACTGGTGTTTTGAGTGTTCCGGGGTTGGCGAAGCAGCAATCTGCATCGGATTTTTTTGAATCTCGCATTCGCCCCGTGTTGGTCGAACACTGCTATGAGTGTCACAATAGCTCCAATCAGGCGGAAGCTGAACTAGCGGTGGATTGGCGGCAGGGCATTCGAACTGAAACCGAACATGGCACGAGTGTTGTGCCGGGGGATTCTGGTGAAAGCCTCTTGCTGAAAGTAATTAAGCATGAAGTCGAAGGGCTTGAGATGCCGGAAGGGGGCGTCAAGCTGGAACCGAGTGTGATTGCTGATTTCGAGAAATGGATTAACGAAGGCGCGTTCGACCCACGGAATGAACCGCCCTCTCTGGACGAGCTTGAAAAAGCGACATCTTGGGATGCGACACTGGAGGCACGCAAAAAGTGGTGGAGTTTTCAGCCAATCTTAAATCCGGAAGTGCCGAATTCGAATGACTGGTCCGATCACCCTGTGGATCGTTTCGTTTATGCCCGGGCAAAAGCCAATCAACTGGCTGTTTCGCCTAGAGCAGAGGATGCTGTTTTAACACGAAGAATTACGTTTGCTCTCACTGGTTTGCCGCCTTCGCCTGAACAACTGTCGTCCGTGACGTCCGGTGAACTGACTATCGAAGCCTTGGTCGACCAGTGTCTCGATTCGGATCAATATGGCGAGCGATTCGCTCGGCACTGGATGGATCTTGTTCGATATGCTGATTCGCATGGGTCTGAGGGAGACCCCTCGATTCCTAATGCTTATCAATATCGAGATTATTTGATTCGAGCGTTTAACCAAGACGTGCCTTATCGCGATCTCATCAGGGAGCATATTGCCGGCGACTTGTTGCCAAAGCCTCGTCTCAATGATGAACTTGGAATCAATGAATCAGCGATTGGGCCGGCGCACTGGCGTTTGTGTTTTCATGGTTTTGCTCCGACGGATGCACTGGATGAAAAGGTTCGGTTCACAGATGATCAAATTAATGTTTTTGGGAAAGCATTTTTAGGGCTCACGATTTCTTGCGCCCGTTGCCACGATCATAAATTTGATGCCATTAGCCAGGCTGATTATTACGCTCTGTTTGGTGTGATTGGGTCGACTCGGCCAGCCATGCGAGATGTGGCGATTGATTCCTTGCGGTTAAACACCAAATCAAAACTCGCTGAAACGAAGGAGAAGATCAAGTCGGGTCTTGTGGTCGCCTGGCAGGAACGAGTGAACCAGTTGAGGCAACAGTTTCGCGCGCAAGACAAGGCTTTAAAAAATACCGCCGAGGAAGCATCGGCTCCAACTCACGTATTGTTTCTTTGGAACCAAATGCAACGCCATGAGGGGGAGCAAAAAGGCTGGCAAGCGAATTGGGGGAAGTTGAAACGACAGTGGCTAAAACAAAAAACGGATCGAGACAAGGAACGCCGCGATGCTTCGCATTACTGGGACCTAGCCAATGCAGATGATTTGGACAAATGGTTCGGCGAAGGGTTTGATTTTTTTCAATCGCGTGGCCCCGGTCAAATGAAAATTGCTTCAGCAGGGCCTAGTGTTGTTTCTTCGATTTATCCGGGCGGTGTTTTCTCCGGTCTGTTGTCGGATCGTTTACCTGGAGTGCTGGGGTCTCCACGATTTACGGTGGATGAAAAAATGACAGCCTGGGTTCGCTGCGTTGGAGGTGGTCAGGCAACCGCAAGGTACGTTGTGCAGAACTATCCACGCAGTGGCACCGTTTACCCAATTAACGAGCTCAAAAATAAAAACTGGCATTGGCAGCGTTTCAATCTCGATTATTGGCAGGGCGATCAAGTGCATCTTGAACTGGCAACTGCTAAGGATGCACCACTGCAGGTGCGTAATTCGGATCGGTCGTGGTTAGGTGTGCGAGACATTGTCGTCCGAAAGACAGCATCTGGCTCTCCGGTAGATTATTCGATGGAACAATGGGAATCGATTCTTGGATCGGACCAGGCAATTTCGCCAAAATCTCTGGCCGACTTGGGCGACCGTTTATGTGATGAATACGAATTGGCGATTCAGGCTTGGGCAGCAGACGAAATGAGTGATTCGCAGGCTTTACTGCTCGACGCTTTATTAAGAGACGGCATGCTTCCTAATACTTCACGCGAGTTGCCATCGGTCAGAGGGTTGGTTTCTCAATATCGAGAAATCGAAAAAGAGTTGAACCCGCCCGTTCGCGTGCCTGGCGTTCAAGAGGCTGACTCGTTTGATCAAGCTTTGATGGAACGCGGTGATCATCGACGGCTTAAAGAACCTGTCCCGCGTCGGTTCCTTGAAGCCATTGATTCAACTCCTTATCAAACAGAATTGAGTGGTCGGATGCAGTTGGCGGACGATCTGTTTCGCATTGACAATCCGCTTACGTCGCGCGTGATTGTGAATCGGATTTGGCTCTATCTGTTCGGCAACGGTTTGGTGGTGACGCCGGATAATTTTGGTCGACTCGGTGCTAAGCCAACCCACCCTGAATTGCTTGATTTTCTCGCGAATCGAATGATTGAGCAGGAATGGTCGATCAAGAAAATGGTCCGTTTTCTTGTTCTGTCAAAAACCTGGCAACAGTCATCTGAGGTATCGCCTGAATCAGCTCGCGTCGATCCAGAGAACCGTTGGATCACTCACTACAACGCGAAGCGATTGGATGCGGAGTCGATACGGGATGCCATGATGGCGACGACCGGGCAGTTAGATTCAAAAATGTACGGCCCTAGTTTTTCACCCAATTCCAGTTCTAAACGAAGGGCAGTCTATGTTCGGTCCCAGCGAAACAATCTGGATAAATTTTTAGCAGTGTTTGATTCGCCCGTCCCTTTTGCGACGACGGGCAAACGAAATGCCACCAACGTGCCGGCACAATCTTTAACAATGATGAATTCCCCGTTTGTGTTGGGACTTGCTAAGGATTGGGCCAATTCGACGAAAACAGAATTTCCCCAAGCATCGAATCAGGAGAAAATTGAGCGGATGTTCCAAAAAGGGCTGGGGCGGCCAGCGAAGCCGCAGGAATTAAAAATGTTGATGGATTATCTCGAATCAACACGAAATCTTGCGGAAAACAATCAGCGACGAGTCGATGAGTTGTTGAAACGCCGAGAGCAGTTCACCGCAAGTTTAAATTCAATTATTGAGCCTGTTCGCAAGCAACTTCTCGAAGCGGCGGGTGCGAAAAAAGTTGCTTTGGATTCTTCTAGCGTTCTCTATCGGTGGGATTTTTCCAAAGGCGTGAAAGACCTTTTGAGCGGCTCCCAGTTAAATCTGAAATCAGGAGCAAAAATTGAGGACGGAGCCCTAGTATTGAACGGTCAAAGTTTTGCATTGAGCGAGCCGATCGCAGAACGAATCAAAGAAAAAACGCTGGAGGCTTGGGTTCAGTTGGACGGTTTGGGGCAAAAGGGGGGCGGCGTTGTTACCTTGCAAGATCTTGGCGGTAATCAGTTTGATTCGATTGTTTTAGCTGAATTGAGCGATCGCCAGTGGCTTGCAGGATCTAATAATCATCGCCGAACTTTGCCTTTCGATGGGCCACGGGAAGAGTCCGGTAGCGTAGAACCAGTTCATCTTGCAATTACTTTCGCGGCAGACGGTACGATTGTTGGTTACCGAAATGGTGTCCCGTACGGCCATCCCATCAAAAAATCGGGTGCGGCAGTTTTTGATGCGAATCGCTCCCGAATTGCGATTGGAATTCGCCATGGCAATCAAACGTCCCAAGGCCGCATGTTACGAGGGAAAGTGTTCGATGTCCGTTTGCATAAGCGAGCACTGAGCGAGGATGAAATCGCGGCTTCGTTTGCGAGGCAACCAGTCGTTTCGCAAGCCGATGCGATTGCCCAGTTATCTGAAGAGGATAAAGGTCAGGTTTCTCTGTTAAAGAAATCGATTGAACAAACGAGCACCGAGCTTCAAGGACTCAAAGAAACAACACCGTCTCTGGAACCGCTGGCTCGCGTCGCCCATGCTATTTTTAACTTAAAAGAGTTTATATATGTTCGATAAAGTCACGTTTAATAAAGCCAATACGAGGGGTGTGCTGACGCGGCGACAAATGTTGCGACAGACATCGACTGGATTTGGTCTGCTCGCGTTGCAGGCAATGATGTCGGAAGGCGGATACGCCATGCCATTGGAATCAGCGAAATCGTCAGGAATGGCTGACGATAAGGTACCGGTTTCACATCATGCGGCTAAGGCGAAGCATGTGATTTTCTGCTACATGTCTGGTGGAGTATCCCATGTGGATTCTTTCGATCCGAAACCTCGATTGCAACAGGAGAATGGCAAGCCGATGCCGATGAAGGTGGAACGCACGCAGTTCAATCAAAATGGCAACGTGATGGCGTCTCCGTTCAAATTCAAACAATGGGGGGAATCTGGTTTGCCAATTAGTTCGATGTTCCCAAAAATTGGAGAACTCGCGGACGAACTGGCAGTCGTTCGATCAATGACAACAGCGGTTAACGAGCACGCGCAAGGTAACTATGCGATGCACACGGGTTTTCCGTTTATTGGGCATCCAAGTGCAGGAGCGTGGTGCAACTACGGATTGGGTACTGAAAACGAAAATTTGCCCGGGTTCGTAGTGTTGCAAAGTGGCGGTGCGGTGGTGCCCCATGGCGGGGTAGGATTGTTTAGTAATGGATTTTTGCCGGCACAAAATCAAGGTTCGATTATTCAAGCTGATCGCAGTCCTGCCGTCGGAAATATTCGACCAAGTCTAAGTTTGCGGGATCAACGGAAGCATCTCGATCTGATTCAGCGGTTGGATGAGTCATATCAAGCAAGTGCAAATCATGCCGGTGTCGAGGCGGCAATCCGGAATTATGAAACTGCCTTTGAGATGCAGACGGCAGTTCCAGAAATTTGTGATCTATCCAAGGAAACCGAGGCAACCCGGGAAATGTATGGATTAAACTCCGCGGAGTCTGATAAAGCAGCCTACGGTCGCCAATGTCTTTTAGCGCGGCGGTTGGTTGAATCGGGGGTAAGGTTTATCGAATTGAGTTGTATCACCAAAGGAATTGGTGCCGGCGGGGCAGCCAACCCGTGGGATCAGCATGGCGCGTTGGAAAAAGGGCACGGTGCAATGGCGAATCAAGTGGATCAGCCAATCGCAGCACTGATTGCAGATCTTAAGCAACGAGGATTGTTAGATGACACCTTAATTATTTGGGCGGGGGAATTTGGCCGTACGCCTTTTTCGCAAGGATCCAATGGACGGGATCACAATCCTTTTGGATTTAGTGTTTGGATGGCAGGAGGTGGTGTAAAGGGTGGAACGGCTTATGGTGCGACCGATGAATTCGGTTATCACGCAGTTGAAAATCCCTGCAATGTCTATGATTTATGGGCGACTGTGCTTCATCAGCTTGGAATTGACCACGAGCGATTGACGTATCGATACGCGGGGAGAGATGTTCGTCTCACGGATGTCCATGGCAATGTGTTGCATGACATTCTTGCGTGATTCGCGAATATCTAACTGTCTCAGGAAAGTACCATGTTGGGCGGGAAGTAAATCGGATCGGCCTCATCGATCCAGTTTATTGATCGTGCCAAAATCTTGGAGCGAACAGGACGAGGATTGGAAACACTTCCAATCGACCAAGCATCATTAGCCAGATGAATAGCGATTTCGAAGGCACGCTGAAATTAGCGTAGTTCTCAGTCGATCCAATTACGCCAAGGCCAGGCCCAATATTGTTGAGCGTCGAAGCGACGGCACTTGCGGAATCAATCAGTTTGTTCTGTGGGTTCGTCCCCCAGGTTAAATCTGATTCAAACGCGACTACGAACAGAAAGCCAAAGGCGAATAGAGCGATGATTAGCCCGAAATAGACCAGGATCGAGTGACGTAGGGTTTGGTCTTCGGTCGCCTTGCCGCCAAGTTTTAACAGGCGTACTTCTTTGGGCTGAAAAGAACCTTCGACTTCAATTCTCAAAATTTTGAAAAATAAGATGTGGCGAATTACTTTCATGCCTCCACCAGTGCTACCCGCGCATCCACCAACGAACATTAACAACAGCAGTAGCCCTCGACCGAGCTGATTCCATTGATCAAAATCTGCGGTTCCGTAGCCAGTCGTGGTGATAATCGAAACGACTTGAAACAGGCTATTTCGAAAAGCGGTTTCGAATGGCTGGAAATCAGCGTTACCAGCTCGCATTCCAAATACGACAACTAAGACGGTCGCAAAAGCGATGATGGCAAGATAGGTGCGGAATTCAAGATCAAAAAATAGCTGTTTCGTTTTTAAACGGAGAATGGGAAACAGTAATAAGAAATTTGCGCCGGCCAAAGTCATGAATAGGATGACCACATACTCAATTGCTCGTCCATTGAGCCCTTGATGAAAGAAATGCCCCAGACTGTCGTTGTAAGTGCTAAAGCCTCCGGTCGCCATCGTTGCGAAGGCATGGCAAATGGAATCAAAAGGTGACATTCCAAGGAAAAATAGAATGAGCGCGAGGATGATGTTGAGCAGGACGTACATGCCCGCAAAACGCCAAGCAGTGTGTTGCATTCTTGCCCGCGAGCTTTCATAAGTGGGCCCTGGCATTTCGGTTCTCATCAGTGCTTTTCCCGCAGATCCTTGCCCCAGCAGAACTACAAACAAGACGATGATTCCTAAACCGCCGAGGAAATGAGTGCTGGCTCTCCAAAACAGAATGCAGTGGGGGACGAGATGCGGATCTTCGAGGTCGCAAATAACCGTCGCTCCGGTAGTGCTAAAACCGGACTGGGATTCGAACAGGGAGTCGATGAGTCCCATCTTGACCCACTTCAAACGATAGTGGGTTGCTCGATCTGCGGGGGCAGCCGATTCTTCACCGGGTCCGATTAGCCATTCATTCCATAGTGATTTTTGCTTCAGCCGAGAGAATATTGCGGGGGCATCGGAGAGCCCCGTAGCTTCAATGAGTTCTCGAGTCGACAGTCCCCGAGCGGTTGCATTGGCAAGTGTTTTGAGGACGATTAAATTTTCAGCGTTATTGAGACTAGCAGGATCTTGATCTCCGTTGTCTTTCCATTGGTCGGTTTCTCGCCAGGTCTCCCAGACTCTCCAGCGAGATGAGGCAACGACCACTGTATCGGGTTCATGAAAGACGCGAATCGACGGGCCGCGAATCGTGCCGCTAAATATGTAAGGCATGGCACCGAGCACGCTGGCCAAAACCCAGCTGAGTCCGACGATCGCCATCGCTTCCTTACGGTAAATTTTTGCGTTTCCAGCGGAACGCCCGTATTGAACCATCGCCCCGCCTAGAACCCAGCAAATTAACGCACTGTACACGAGAGCCCAGATGCCCTTGCTCTCAAGCTGAGTTGCTTTGACTGCTGCATCAGTGTGGGAACCAATATTTGGATCAGCCCAAATCAAACTGAACAACATAAAGGTGCCAATCAGAATTGTGAGCACGCCAAGCAATTTGGAAAGGATGCGGAAATTCATGAGATCAGTCGGATGGTCGGAGGATTACTCTGAATTTTGAAACGGCCATCCCAATTGGACAGCAAAAATTTAAAGTTCCGGAGTTGTTTCAATCAATCGATTGGCTGAAAATTTAGCACCCATCAATAGGCTTACCGGAAAGCAAAGCAAATATACAAGTGTCATTGTTTTTTTTGCGGGAGTGTCCTGGATGATTGTCTGCAAATGCATAACAAACATCAGAACAGCAACAAAAACCGCATGTGGAAAAAAAGCAAATGGCGCGGTCCGTACAACTAGCCATCCGATCGTGGCACATAACAGACAATTAACAGCAACAGCAAGGCAAAACATTGGAATGGGAATGGCGGACCAGGGATCGGTTGCCATAATCGTTTCTTGTTCTTCCACCGTTAAGCTCAGGAAATTTACGAAGCTAGGAAACAGTAAATAACCTAGTAATGAAAATGTTGAAAATAGCGACAGCACTGTCATCACGTAACCGGAAGCAACCGTGAGGAAACTTCGCAGTAACATAGCGGGTGGCAAGGATGGTTGGGACATGCGGGTTTCTTGAGCTTGTGAAAATCGCATTGTAGGCCAGTTGCCGCGAGGCTTGAACCCGAGTGCCCCTTGCCAGTAATCGCTGGTGGGTTATCGCCTTTCAGTTTCCAAATTCTGATCCGCAACATTTAACCCCGTTAATTGCTGCTTTTCAAACACGATCATCGCATCGCAATCTCGAAGGTCTGGGCCAAGGGTAACAGCGGTAACAAAGCGATTCCCGTCGGCAAAAAACTTCAGAAAAGATTCGGTCTTGGCAATGGTACCGTCGGGCAGTGTTTCAGATGTTTCAATGACCAATCCACTATCGCGTGATTCGAGAACTCGCCAGTTTCCCTGAGAGCCATCCCGCATGACCTGTCCATCCATCGAAACCATTTCTAGATCGTTTTCGAGTGTGCCGTCTGTTTTGTACTCAACTGCCATGATTGTCGAGAGAAAACTGGAGGCTTTGGCAAGGATCATTTCCTGCTGCTCTGGAGTCAGTGACGAAATTTTCTGTGTCAGTTTTGCCTTATCAATAACAGCATTGCCAAGCCAAATTCCTGGTAGGTCATTCGAAGTAGGCTTGGTTTCGACAGTGGTCGATGCAGAGGTGGTCTCGGAAGCGACTTGGCTATCGAGAGTTGTGGTTTGACTAATTGTGGTTTGACTTTTAGCTGATGTTTCCGAGGGTGGCTCAGAGCAGCCTAACGCCCCCACCACGAAGCCGGTGACGAGGATGCTAAATAAAAAGTGTGTTCGTGAAGATCTATCTTTCAACATGGTAAACTCCCTTTCACCACGAAATAAGCAATCGCTTTATGGCTGTTTTGTAAATGTGATTTTTGTGCGGGTGCCAGCCATGTTGGGTGGCACTAATTTAATCGTCGTTGGGTTGATGAAACTAATTTCGTGTTCGGATTTCTGGCTTTGGATGTCACATGACACCTTCATTTTATCGGACGATTCATCGTAGGAAATAAATTCCCACGTTCCGATTTTACCCTGATCAATCTCGCCCATTTTTGTTGAAGTTTCTAATTGCCCATTCCAACTGAAACGGATCAACATTTTTGGAGGGCCTGGATTGACTGAGAAATCGTCTGGGTCGAGTGTCGCAGTCGGGTCATCTTCATTGATTCGCTCCATCACAGTATCGGCTTGTTGGATCCCCCAAGTCCCAATGATTTTTGAACGATTAGCATCACTGCATCCAGTCAAAGTGCATGCAAGCACGCTGGCAAAAATTACTTTTATAAGAACCTGCATTCGAGTTGCTTTGAAAAAATAGATTGGGTGAATTGAAAGCTAGAGAGGAAAATTGTGAAAGTTTACCAATTGTATGGTTTTATTTGATTGGCGAACAAATAACGGTCGATAAATCCGAAGCATGCACTTTGCATGTTAATTTCATTGGGGGATGAACGAATGATGCGATTTTGCTTGATCTTAACAGGTTTGACTATTTCAGCGATGTCAATTGGTTGCTGCGGGCCGATTGGCTGTGGTGTGGATATTTCGATGGGTCACAACGGGTGTGGTGGCGTCGATTGCGTTGAACCTGTTTATCGCCCCCTCGACGGTGTCCGACAACTTCGCGGCCGTTGGGCATGTGGCAGCGGTTGTGCTGAAACGTACTACGGTGAATGGAGAAGTACTCCGCCTGATGCACAAGACCCTTGCTGCGATCAGGGCTGTGTCGAAAGTCGTGGTTTCTGTTGGAGCGGCTGCTGGCAACCGGGGTCTTTACTTCGCGGGCTCTATGGCGTGCGTTACTGCGATGATTGCGGTTCTGATGTCGGATGTGATTGCGAACAAGGGATGACACACGAATACATGGAGGACGAGGCCATGCCAGAGACGGCTGAGCCTACGGTTGCCATGATGACAAGTGGATGCGACTGTCCTAATTGCCGTACGAGCAAGTCGGTCGATGTGGCGGCGTATTCTCAAGAAGTACAGCGATCTGCCAGAAACAATGTACCGTCCTCGAGGACCGTCTCGTACCGAAATGCTGTCCCTTCGAGCCAGAGACGACGTTAGTCACTTGGCGTTTTCGGGAAGTGGTTTTTCCGCATTGAGTCGTGTCGATTTGCAGGTGTGATGAACTTCGTGGTTGGCAGACTTTTTGCTTGTCAAACCTAGGGTAGTTCGAAGCGGTCTAACCGGGCGGCCATGAGAGTGGTCGGCGGGCGAGAATGTGCAAGTGGAGATGGTCGACAGATTGTCCCCCGTCTTTTCCGCAGTTTGCAACAACACGATAGCCCGAACCTTCGATCCCCAACAATCGTGCCACTTTGGGTACCGTTAGCAAAAGGTGTCCCGCGATTTCCTGGTGGGCAGCGTCGAGTGAATCGACATTCACAATTTCCTGCTTGGGAATTAGGAGGACGTGGACAGGTGCTTGCGGAGACGCATCGTGAAACGCGAGACACAAGTCGTCTTGGTAGATAACGTCTGCGGAGATCTCGCCGTCGATTATCTTTTTGAAAATCGTTTTTTCTTCGCTCGTCATTTTACTAGTTCCGCAGTTGGAAATTTAAGAGTTCAGGCTTGTTCTTCGTTGGCTTGGGTCAAATCGATGGCTTGGTCCTCGATTAAAATAACGATACCTCCCCGGATGGGAAGAAGCAACGTTTGACTCTCATTAATGTATCCGCCTTCGAGCGGTGTCGCGACGGTTTGTCCGATTCGATTGACGAGTTTTTTTTCGAGAATCTGTTGGTTAAGCGATGTAATCAAAGCGGGATCAGCAGTTTCGAGTGGCGATTTTGTGACGGGGCAACGAATGATTTTCGAAAATTCCACATCGGTAGGCGAAGACATTGGCGATTTACTTTCTCACCCTCAAGAGCAGGGCGCTTTCAGCAATTAGGTGTCAAAGATAGTTGGGGCTATCGGATTGCAGTGGTTGGGAGTGTTGCCATTACTGGTGTCGTGCTGGCAATCAGATCATCGATCTATTTTTGAAATCAATCAAATTCGATTAGGTTTAGGCTTCAGTCGCGTTGAGTGTTTGCTGAGCAACCATCATCCAGTCGATTTGTTCATCAAACTCATCCCCTTCATAACGAAGTCTCGTTAGAACGGGGGAGACTGAGCGGCTTGAGATTTGTTCCCGATTCGTTTCCATGCTGACATCGCCATCAAACATTCTTGCGTCATTAAGAATGACACCCGCGATTGGAATTCCGTCTCGGAAGCAAGCTGCGGTGATTAAAGCCGAGAGTGATTGGTTGATCACTCCGATTGAGTTCGGTGCAACAACGATGGTCGGGTAGCCGAGATCGTATGCGACATCGGCAAAATACTCATCGTCACTGATCGGTGACATGAGTCCGCCTGCGCCTTCGACAATGACAATATCGCACTCATCGGCCCACGCTGAAATCCCCGATCTCATCAACTCTGTATCGAGTTCGCGTCCTTCGTTTCTGGCGGCTAGGTGCGGAGCGAGAGGTGCTTGGAAACGTTGAGGGCAAACCGCTTCGAGCGTCAGCGGGTGTCCTGCGGCTTCCCACAAGGCAACGGCGTCCTCGGAGACAAGCTGTCGTCCGTCGGAAACGCATTCGCTGGCGACAGGTTTATAAACGCCAACGCGATGTCCCGCCGCCACTAAATCCTTGGCGATATGGGTTGCAACGTAGGTTTTGCCGACTTCGGTATCCGTGCCGGTGATGAACAATCCGAAGGGTGGTTTCTTTAACATGCCTTAAGACTACCATTGAGGGGAATAACGTCCAGATAGGAAGTCGGAATATCGCGTCTTCTCCCTTTAAGATCAACATTAAAATCAGGTTGGGGAAGAGATCGGAGCAAAGAAAATTTGGACGTTCTATATTTATGGTTTCTATTCCCCGAGATAAAAACATGAATTCCACTCTCGATATCGCCGTAATTCAGACCACATGTAGTCCCGACGGGGAAGCGAATGTCGACGTAACGGTTGGCCAGATTGTGGACGCTGCGAGGGCTGGGGCAAAGCTGATTTGCCTTCAGGAGTTATTTGCGTCGACTTATTTTTGCCAGTCGGAGAATCATGAGCATTTTAATTTAGCGCAGTCGATCCCCGGGGCGATTACTGATCGGTTGTCGAAGCTTGCCCGGGAGTTGCGGATTGTAATTATCGCTCCGCTATTCGAGAGACGGGCTGCCGGTTTATTTCATAACTCAGCGGTGATTATTGAGTCCGATGGTTCGCTTCTGGGAACTTATCGAAAGATGCATATCCCTGACGATCCTTATTTCTATGAGAAATTTTATTTCACACCTGGAGACCTTGGTTTTCAGTGTTTCGAGACGTCGGTTGGAAAGATCGGCGTATGCATTTGCTGGGATCAGTGGTTTCCAGAAGCAGCTCGCTTGACCGCGCTGCAGGGTGCTGAAATTCTCGTTTACCCCACGGCGATCGGATGGCAGGCGGACGAAAAAGCAGAGTTCGGTCAAAGTCAGCTGGACGCATGGCAAACAATGATGCGATCTCATGCAATTGCCAACGGCGTGTTTGTTGTCGCGTCCAACCGAGTTGGCATCGAAGAAAACATTGAATTTTGGGGATCTTCTTTTGTGGCAGACCCGTACGGTTCGGTACTCCAAACCGCAGCGGTTGAAAAACCAGAGACGATGGTCGTCACTTGCGATCTCTCTTTAGTTGAAACTGCCCGGACGCATTGGCCATTTTTCCGGGATCGTCGAATTGACGCCTACGGAGATCTTTCTAAACGCTGGCTCAACTAAACTAATTCTGAATTCAACTTTCCAATCGTTGCGGTGGTTTAAATGACGCATCCTCTTCCATTGACTATGCCTGCTGAGTGGGAGCGACAGTCCGCAATCTGGTTGAGTTGGCCCCACAATCAGGAGACCTGGCCTGAAAACCTCGAAGCAGCCCAGCGTGAATTTTCTGATTTGGTTCGCGCAATTGCGATGACCGAGCGGGTCATGGTGATGGTCGATTTCACGCAAAATGAGGTGGCTGTAAAGACGTTGGGTAGCTGGAAAAATGTCACTTGCGTCGACATCCCGACCAATGACGCGTGGGCACGCGATTATGCGCCCACTTTCGTAATCGACTCGCAAAGAGAACTGGTTGCGGTGGATTGGGAATACAACGCCTGGGGCGGGAAATATCCTCCTTACGATCTTGATCAGCAGGTGGCAAAACGAGTGGCTGGATATCTCGGGGGTGCCTACGCCTCGCCTTCACTTTGTATCGAAGGTGGCGCGATCGAGGTAAATGATCGAGGCGTGCTGCTCTGCACCCGCTCGTGTGCTCTAAATCCCAACCGCAACCCCGGGATGGATGTCGAGGAAGTCGAGTCAATTTTGAAGCAGTATCTCGGAGTAAAGGTTTGTCTCTGGCTTACTGGAAATGCAATCGAGGGAGATGATACCGATGGGCATATCGATCAAATTGCTCGATTTGTAAATCCAACCACCATTGTTGTGGCGGCTGATGGCGGAACCGTTGGGCCTCAACGCAACGGTCTCAAGCAAAATCGTAAAGACTTAGAACAACAACTAGAATTTCATGGGTTGGAGCATTATCGGTTGATATCGTTGCCCTTGCCGAGTCCTTTCACATTCTGTGGGCGAGCGATACCGGCGAGTTATTGCAATTTTTTGATTACTAACGAACTGGTAGTCGTCCCCCAATTTGGGGTAGATGAAGATGAAGGAGCTTTGCAAATTTTGCGCCCTTTGTTTCCGGAAAGGCAAATTTTGGGACTGCCGTCAAAAAATATTGCGGTGGGTTTGGGCTCGTTTCATTGTCTTTCGCAACAACAACCTGAGAATCGAAAAAACATTTAAAAAATAGTGTCGCGAACTGGGTAGTCTTGCGTGTAGCCTATCTCGAGGTTCAGGCAGCTTTCCAGCGTTGGAATGTATTTATATCCTTTTCCTGCCGGATCAATTTTTTGCGAATAACGGTTGGTGTTTTCACGCCAAATTGAAAACTTTGTCGGAGAAATTTATGAAATTTTCATTCAAATTATGTTTGCCATGTACTGTCATGGCGCTTGCTTTTTTACTTTGTGCAACAGACGTGATGGCTCAACCTGGTGGCGGTCGCGGCGGTCGCGGCGGACGGGGTGGGGGCGAAGAAAGTTCATCGAGATTGCTGCGAAACGAAGCGGTCCAGAAGGACTTAGAATTATCCGGCGATCAAATAGAACTCATTGAAGGCCTTTCGCAGGGACGCGGTGGAGACCGTGAGTCAATTATGGCTGAGCTCGATGGTCTTTCGGGTGAGGAGCGGATGGAGAAGATGCGAGAGATGCGCGATCGCCGAACTGCAGAGATGAAAAAAGAACTAGACGATATTCTTCTACCGCACCAAATTGAGCGTTTGGAGCAGATTGCAAACCAAGCCTCCGCACAGGGAGGGGCAAGGTCTTTGATGGGAGGGAGTCTGGCGGACAAACTGGGGATTACAGCAGATCAAAAAGAGAGGCTTAGTGAAAAAGCTGAAGAACTCCAAAAAGAAATGAACGAAAAAATTGCGAAACTGCGAGCAGAAATGCAGGATGAGCTCTTGGGCGAACTGACGGCCGATCAACGCGCTCAATACAAAGAGATGATGGGCGACGCCTTTAAGTTTGAGCGATCAACACGTGGTGGACCGGGTGGCGATCGTGGTGGGGCAGGTGGCGATCGCGGCGGAAACCGTGGTGGCGACCGCGGGAGTGACCGAGGTGGAAATCGCGGTGGCGACCGCAGCAGCGATTTTTAGTCAATGACGGACAATCGAATTTGATGGTAAGTCAAACGCTCCAGCGAAACATTTCGCTGGAGCGTTTTTTCATGCATTGACTTGCTGGCCTCGATCCTAAACCAGTTGCTTGACCGTCTGTCAGACACTTTTTGGGTGCCAGGAAATACGGGTGTCAGCAAATAATAGCCGCAAAGGTTAAACAAATAGATTCGTTTTTGGTTTTCCAGTCCGCCTCGCTTTAACGCGGATGTAGGGTGCAAGAAATTGACAGCGATGGGCAAAACTATTGGATTCTGAATCAGGTTTCGCATGCATCGGCTCAGTGATATCTTCGATGACCAAGCCTGCTCGACACATTTCTCCTAACAGTTCTTCCCAGCGATGGACGTATTCTAAAGTTCCGTCTTCACGGATTAGATTAGGGTGAGGGCTCGGGGGCAGGGGACTTGGATCATAGTAAGGGTGTTCGATACGGTAATTACCTTGTTCGGCGTTCAGCGATGCTTGCAGGCTTGTCGGTTGCTTATGTTGGCTGATGTAAATGCCATCGGGGCAGAGGACCCGGGCAATTTCTTGATAAACGGGGGCAACTTTTTGGACATAGCAGGTGCTCACCGGATGGATGACAATTTCAAACGAGTCGTTCTTGATGGCTGACAGGTTATCCATGGAAGCTTCGATGGTCTGGAGGTTTAACTGTCGTTGACCGGCGACGCGACGATCGAGTTCAAGCATGGCAGGGCTGATGTCCACGACGGTCACGATTGCCCCGGCGGCAGCATAAATTGGCCCCTGCCGGCCTCCGCCGGCAGCCAGGCATAGCACGCGTTGTCCTCGAATGTCACCGCCCAGCCATCCCGGCCCGTCGACTGACTGCAGTGGATTCTGGAAATCGATATCGCGGGCTGGTTTTGCGAGTCGATCTTGCTTTTTTGCCAATCGATCCCATGCAGCGCGGTTGTGCCAATGCTCTTCTGACGGTTCCATAGTGCCTACGTTTATTCAAAATGATATGCTGGTGTTGTTTTTAATTTCGAGTTCCACTCAGAGATGTTGTGTCTGATCCATCCCCATTAATCGCCGAGTTTGAGTTGATTCGCGAAGTTCGATTGGTTGACACTGATTCGACGGGATTTGCGCATTTCTCTTCCTACGTGCGGATGATGGAGGAAACGGAGTACGCATTCCTCAGAAGTCGTGGACTTCGGGTTGTATTGTACGATGAGCGGGGCACGATGGGGTTCCCCCGACTTCATGTTGGCATCAGTATTTTTGACCCAGTCAGCTTCGGAGAGCAAGTCCTCGTTAAATTAAAGTTGACCGAGTTGGATGGTAAGCAGGTGACGTACTGTTTTGATATTTGTAATCAGGCTGGTGAAGTAATCGTCGAAGGAGTATTTCGAGCGGCGTTTTGTCGCTTTCCAGATGAAGCACCGCCGTTTGCGATTTTAATTCCTGACTTTGTGACCGCAGCCCTGACTGGCTCACCCGATCTTATTGCCGAAGCACCGGTTTAATCCATTTTAATTTCTCCAACCATTTATTGATATTCAAATGACAGCAGAACCTACCTACGACGCATTGTTTCTTGTTTCTTTTGGCGGACCTGAGGGGCAGGACGAGGTAATGCCATTCCTCGAGAATGTTTTGCGTGGGAAGAATGTTCCGAGGGAGAGGATGCTAGAGGTGGCTGAACATTATCGTCACTTTGACGGAGTCAGTCCGATCAATGCCCAAAATCGAGAGTTGATTGCCGCAATCGAGCAGGAATTGAAAGATCACGGCATCGACCTGCCCGTCTACTGGGGGAATCGAAATTGGCATCCCATGATTCCGGAGGCACTCGAAAAAATGAAAGCTGACGGAGTGCAAAATTCGCTCGCATTCTTTACTTCTATTTTTAGTTGTTATTCCGGTTGCCGCCAGTACCGGGAGAATATTGCCGAAGCACAGGCTGCGATTGGCGAAGGCGCTCCTTCGGTAAACAAACTTCGGATGTCATTCAATCATCCGCTCTACATCGAAGCATCGGTGGAGCGGGTCCGCGAGGCGATAAATCAGATAACCGAATCGCGCCGAGACTCAATTCGATTTGTTTTTACGGCGCATAGTATACCGATGTCGATGGCAGAGGGATGTAAGTATTCGACACAATTAACCGAGGCTTGCCGTTTGATCATGGAGGCGATCGGAGATCACCCGTGGGACCTTGTCTACCAAAGTCGTTCGGGACCGCCAATGCAGCCCTGGTTAGACCCCGACGTTTGCGACCATTTGCGAACAATCAAGGAGACTGACGACGTTAGCGAAGTGGTGATCATGCCGGTGGGTTTTGTCTCTGACCACATGGAAGTCCTCTTTGATCTTGATACCGAAGCCAAAGAGGTGTGCGATGAGTTGGGGATTGAGATGGCTCGCGCGAAGTCCGTTGGTGTTCACCCAAGTTTCATCAAAATGATTCGGGAACTGATCTTGGAGAGAATGACTGGCTCAGAGAAGCGTGCGATTGGCAATATGCCGGCAAACTGGGATGTCTGTCCCAAGGATTGCTGTACCTACGATCCGCCAAAACGTCCCACGCGACCGAGTCGCAGCTAACTCGTAGATCGAACTTTAATCATCGCTTTGCGTTAATTTAAACTGCGTATCTGATTTGATGATCGAGCAGGTTTCTGGAAATGTGTGAAAGGTTCGAACCTTTACGTGCTTCCGGAATGCCTGAACATTGATATAGCTAATCGCGCCAAATGCGATTCTACCATTCGATTCGAATCTCTGTACCAAGCCTTCGCACTCAACTCTCTGATCGAGCTGTTGTTGGATCGAGACAAACATCTTAGCGGGTACGCACTCAAGTTGAACCTTAGAGGAAAAACCAACTTGTTCGTCGTAAACGGCTTGGTCGATCGTGGTACCTTCAATGGGATGTGAGATGAGGATGTTACTGCTGGGTAACAAATGATGTGCCCCGGCACTCACTTCTGTCAGAATGATGGAGTCGTGATGAAAGCTAATTGCATGGCCATCCGTGGTGATTTTGAGATTGAGTGAGTAATTTTCCCGCTCAATGAGTCGCGAGGCACAAACTTGGAACAGTTCGGGGTGAATGTTCCTGGCAAACAAGTGGAAATTTAAGTCGGTAATTTTTGGACGAACGGATAGCACAGTAAACTTTCAAAGGGTCGCAAGTAAACAGGCGAGACGAAGTGAATTAACTCCGAGTGCCGGCACCCACTATTGTAAAGTCGCAGCCAAATAAAATCTTCTTTTGATTCGGTTTTTTCGAGATGGAATTGAAAAAAACAGAGTTGAAATCTTAAACAAAAATGATGAAATAAAGTTGACATTTGGCGAATTGTAAAAGCGTTTTCTTTGATTGAACGATTTGTAATTCGACCTTGCCCAGTCTTTATTTGATGCGGATCAGCCTCGGCTTTTTAGTCGAAGTCTAAATTCGATCTGCATACTAATGGTCGCTTTGGATCGTAGCGATTTATTAGAAATGAACCAACGTTAAAAACTCTCGGAGCACGGGTGCGACAGCAGACGCTAACCAATTTAAATTTGGATGGTTAGTGAGGCCTTTTGTTTTGGGCCATGAGGGAAGGCGGGTTTTTACCGGAGCCCGGGTTGAAAGTTGAAGCAAATTGAACGATTTCCATCGATTATTAAAATTTTACAGTTTTCGATCTTCGATAGGGTTAACATACCGTTCAGTAATTTCCGTCCAAAGGCGGGTTTGCCAAGAATAATTTGGAGGGGATGAATTGAAAAACAAAAAGCTAATGATTCTTTTTATCGTCACGCTTGTCGCTGGCCTGTTCTGCTGGCCTATTTCGATCAATTGTGTGCAATGCGGTGAGTCGGTCCGTTACGAAGCTCTAATCGCCCGCATCTCTGGAAGTTGGGAGGATAATTTTATGTGCGACCTCGAATGTACGCAGGCTTGGCTTGATGAGCATCCGATTGAGCGCGATGAAAATGGAGCTGTCATTCCACGCCATTAGTAAAAGAGACTGATTCGCGTCGCAGGCTTACGGTTTGTTTGATAGCAATCTGCCAGAGAACCGTGCCAGTTGCTCGGGTATTTGCCCGCAGAGAAGTGATGAGTCGATGTCGATTAAGTGTGACTCCGAGTTAGAGTCGCCAGTCGATGGCCTCAATGCTGCGTTCAGTCAACTCGCGATTGATCTTCGAAAACGGCTGACTGCCAAAAAATCCCCGATAAGCGGAGAGTGGGGAAGGGTGAGGCGCTGTGAGCACAATGTGCTGAGATTGTTTGATAAGCTTCGCTTTTTTTTCGGCGGGTTTCCCCCAGAGAACAAAAACAATCGGACTCGGATGTTCGTCCAATTTCTGAATTACCTGATCGGTGAAACGTTCCCAACCTCTTTTGCGGTGCGAGTTTGCTTGGCTCTTTTGAACGGTCAGCACCGTGTTTAATAAAAAAACACCTTGTTGAGCCCAAGGGGATAGATTTCCAGTAATTGGCGTCGGAATGTCCAAATCTGCTGATAGTTCTTTGAAGATATTCTTGAGAGAAGGGGGGAGCTTATTTCCCTCTTCGACAGAAAAGCTAAGCCCATGTGCCTGATTGGGGCCATGATAAGGATCTTGTCCGAGAATAACGACTTTTGTTTGGGCGTAGGGAGTTAGGCGAAACGCATTAAAAACATTTTGTTCCGATGGATAAATCGTTTGCGACAATCGCTCAGTTTCGATGAATTGAAACAACTCCAAAAAGTCTGGACTCGCAAGTGCCGAATCAAGCACTTCAGTCCAGTCGCTTTCTGTGGGCCAACCGGGAGGAAAAAGTGAGCGGTTCATGCGGTTGCAACCGGCGACTGGCTTGGACGGAAGTCAATCAGTTGGACTTCGACATTGCGGCGACCTCGGAATTCGTTAATCACAGGGCGAAAGGCAAAATCAAAAAATGCGTCGATATCGCTCAGCTCCGCCGCCCATTCGCCTTTGCCAAAAGCAACTCCGCGAATCGTCGAATCGTGTTGTTTCAATTGAACGGAAAGGTGACTTCCATCGGCTCCCATTGTTTTTGCGGGGTCAACTAGTTGCACTTGGGTAGCACATAGCACAGGCAGCGGATTGTCTTGTCCGAAGGGAGCGAGTTTTTCAAGTTCGTTCATCATGCCGATCGTGAGATGTCCAATAAACGCCTCGGCATCGATTTCTAAATCAGGGATGAGTTCATTTATACCAATTTGGCTGATGACCTGTTCGCAAAAATCCTCACGGAATGCATCAATATTCTGCGGATCGATACTGATTCCGGCGGCTGCTTTGTGACCGCCGAACTTAATCAAATGTTGTTGGCACCCCTGAAGTGCTTTGTAGAGGTCAACTCCACACGAAGTTCGACAGGAACCAACTCCCGGGCGATTGTTAAGCGGATCGGTGGAGATCACGATCGTCGGCCGGTGGTAGGTGGATGCGATTCTTCCTGCTGCGATTCCGATGACCCCGAGGTGCCAGTCCGGTTCGGTTAAAACCAAAGCTGGTTCTTGTTCGGGGTCATGGTTTTCCTTGATCAGCTTTTTGGCACCATCCGTGATACGCTTTTCTAATTTCTTGCGATTTTTGTTGAGCTCTTCGATGTAGGTGGCAAGCTGTTCGGCGCGTTCTTCTAAATCGCAAGTTAGCAGTTCAACGCCTAATTGGGCCTGTCCAAGCCGGCCCGCAGCATTCAGCCTTGGACCGATTGAAAATCCTATGTCTTCCGAATTAAGCTTGGGTTTGTCTTCACATTTTGCTAGACGCATTAAGTGTTTCAAGCCTTGACTGGAGTACTGTCTCATGCAGTTAAGTCCATGGTGCACGATGATTCGATTTTCATCGAGCAGAGGAACCACGTCGCAGACTGTACCAATGGCGGCCAGTGAGATCGCACCAAACAAAAAATTGCGATATTTTTCGGGTAGTTTGGCTGAGCCGCAGTGATGTTGACAAAGCGCCCAAGCGAGCTTGAATGCCACACCAGCACCACAGAGTCCGGTAAATGGGTAATTAGTTCCGGGAATGCCAGGATGCACAATCGCGTTGGCGGGTGGGAGTGAAGGCCCCAGGTGATGGTGGTCGGTGACGACAACTTCCATTCCTTCGTCACGGGCAAATTGGACTTCGTCGACACTGGCGATTCCACAATCGACCGAAATGATTAATTTCGCTCCGCGACCTTTTAATTTTTTGAGGTTGTCGATACTCAGCCCGTAACCATCATTGAGTCGATTGGGCACAAAGTAAGACACATCGGCGTCGAGCAATTGAAGGCAACGAAATAAGATCGCTGTCGAAGTCATTCCATCAGCATCGTAATCGCCGTAGATGAAAATCTTCTTTTGATTTTTGATCGCGTTATCGATTACGTCGACCGCTTGGTTGACCCCCGGAAGCTCTTGCGGCGGTCGTAAACCCGTCATTTTTAAATCTAAAAATGAATTGATTTGATCGTTATTTGTCAGCCCCCGAAGCGCCAAGATTTGAGCGACGACCGGAGACACGTTGGTGGATCGTTCAATCGCTTGGATTACTTCCGCGTCGTGTGGGCGAATCGACCATTGCATTGCCATGTGCTCTCCTTTTCTCACTTGTTCAGTCGAGCATATCGTAAAGAAAACCAATTCTAGCGGCAAGCAAGCGGTGGAAAATCAAAGCGAAGCAATCGCTTCGGTAAGGCAGCGTTCTTAGGCTGCAGCGGAACCGCAGATAACAATCAGCGCGCAAAAAACGACCACGCGAGAAGAGCGTGGTCATTACGTATTCAAACAGCCAGTCGTGGACTGGTTGGGCTATTTTTTCTTTTCGACGTGCACGGTGTGCTTACGAAGGCGTGGAGAAAACTTTTTCAGTTTAAGCTTCTCACCACCACCTTTTTTGCGAATGGTGTAGTTGTAATCACCTGTTTCTTCGCAAACGAGATGGACGATTTCCAGTTTTTTCTTGCTTTTGCCTGCCATGGGTAACCTCAAGGTCCCTGAATTTCCGAACAAATTAGAGTCGCGGAGTATATCAACTATTGTCGAGTTGAGTAAGGTACAAATTTAATAAAATCGGGGCATTGGGCAGTTTGCTTGGAAATTTCCCTAGATCCGCCAGTTTGGAAACTCGAAAAACTGGAATAAGCACTGGAAGCGGGCTTTCCAATTTCTTTTCAAGAGACCCAGTCGGGTCGAATCGCACCGGATTAGTCGTCGTGAGTGAAGATCGAGCTTGACTCGGTATCCTGGTAATCACGCAGCGAATCCTCGCTTTTTTTCTCGATTTCGAGTTCGTACTTCGAGATCGGAGAGGGACGTCCGTAGTAGTAACCCTGACCGAGTTGGAATCCCATCTGGACCAGAATTTCGTGGCATTCCCGCGTCTCGACTCCCTCGGCAAGAGTTTGGATCCCGAGGTTATTGACGAGAGTGGCAAACAAAGCGACTAATTCCTGGCGTTTGATCGAGGCGTGTTCGATGTTGTTCGTCAGCTTCATATCAAATTTGAGAAAGTCCGGGCGGACTTCACCAAGTTCCACGAGGCGAGCTTTTCCAACGCCAAAATCGTCAAAAGCCAGCATGATATTCAAGTCTTTAAGTACTGAGCAAAGTTCGCCCATCATGTTCATATTGGTCGCAGCCCCTTCATGAATTTCGAGCGTGATTTTTTGCTCGGGTGCCGCTTCGCGAACTTCTTTAAGGGAATCGTAGAGTGCCGAATTGTTAAGTTCTTTCGGGTGTGTATTGACGAAGAGGTTTGAGTCTGGACCGAACGCAGTTCCGATTTCAACTCCACGCAACCGAAAGGCCTCACTCAATTGAGATTCCATATTTAATTGTGATGCGGCATGGAACATCTCGTACGGCGTTTGGAGGCCAAATAGCCGACTACGCCCAAGAACTTCGTAACCGACAAATGCCTGATCTTCGAGTTGGACGATCGGTTGGAAGTGTGGATAAAGTCCACCATCGCTGATCAATTTTTCGAATTGAATCATCGCAAGTGCCTGATCACAAACGTCCTCATGAACGGTGTGATAAGAAGTTGCACTTTCCTGTTGGACGCCTACGCGGAATACTAGCGCGGCAAAGTGAATAAGATCGTTTTCCTGAATTTCTCTTTCACCAGAGATTTGTTCACCGTTGACGAACGTTCCATTGGTGCTTCCAGATTCACGCAACATTAATCGTCCATCGTCCGATACGATGATCTCAGCATGATTTTTCGAAATGCATCCGTCGGGCAAGTGCAGCGATGAGTCAGATCTTCGGCCAACTGAAAATGGCGTCGAATGGATTGGGAATTGGCGGTTAGGCTGTTCAGGGTCAATTTGCCCGGTCAGAAACCAACGACAGTTGCTCGACGACTCTCCCTGTTGTTGAGGGTAATTTGAGCTGATTGCATTCAGGTCGATCATGAGTGGACTTGGTGTAAATCGTAAATGGATAATTCGGTCTTCCGGAACCAAGTGAGGTGATTTGTTCCAACCGACGAAACAAACACGGACACGTTAACTGGTGGTACCGGCCGAGGTTTTTGAGGCATCCTTCTTCTCTGTAAGGATTTGTAGCTTTTAAATAAACGGTCGGTTGGAACAAAACAGACAAAATCCTCAAGGTCGAGAAATGAATTGCTAAGCTTTCCCCAGTTAACGCGGGATAGGTCGGAGGAGTCGGCAAATCTTGCGGTGGATATATGGTTTGTAGCGATGGTGTCAGTTGATCCTAGTTTTGCATCCTTTTCGGTCGAGGCGGAATCGCTTAAATCCATCCAGATCGTTCCTTTGGAATTCGTTGCGAGAATTGGCACTTAGGTGACGATTAAGCTCTCATACACGAAAGATCAGCTGGTACATGCTTTTTTCGCAATTTGAGATATCGCCATGTTTACTCAAACCCCTCCAAGCTTGGGCTCCGGATTGCTCGCGACCATTTTGGCCGACGAGTCATTTCGTCCTTCCGAACCTAATTCGCTACCAGAAACAAGTTTGCCAAATTCGCTAATTGAGAATTTGTTGATCAAGCGGCTCGCTGTTGTAGGAATGAGTAGCGGGCGTCAGCTTTCTAATGATCTGTGTTTGCCGTTTAGCGTATTACAAAAGCTGTTTGGGCAACTGCGATCGAGACAAATAATTGTCCATAACGGCTCGGCACCGCTAAACGATTACAGTTATACCTTGACTGAAAGCGGTCGCGAGCGGGCGGCGATTGCAAGTCAGCATTGTTCTTATGGTGGCCCGGCTCCGGTTCCTCTGATGGACTATGTACTCAGCGCCGAAGCCCAAACGATACGGGCCGAGTCACCAAAGCGGAAACAGCTTCGAAGCGCATTCGGTGATATTTCGATTAACGAGGCGCTGTTTGAGAACCTCGGTCCCGCGATAAATTCGGGCGCCGGTTTATTTCTGTATGGAGAGCCAGGGAATGGAAAATCGACGCTGGCTCATCGAATAACCCGATGTTTTGGCAATGAAATCTGGGTTCCGCATGCGATTTATGAAGATGGTCACATCATCAAATTTTTCGATGCTGCTTATCATAAACCTGCGCAAGACGACTCTAATTCACTGATTCATGATGCCGCCTACGACAAACGCTGGGTTAAAATACGTAGGCCGACAGTCGTCGTTGGCGGTGAATTAACAATGGATTCGCTGGAGATTCGATACAATGCTAACAGCAACGTCAGTGAAGCTTCGCTGCAGATGAAAAGTAATTGCGGTTGTCTTTTGATCGATGATTTTGGACGCCAGCGAATTGAGCCTCAAGAATTGTTAAACCGCTGGATCGTCCCGCTGGAGAGTCGAGTTGACTTTCTCAAATTGGCAACGGGCAAGAAAATAATGGTGCCCTTTGAGCAGTTGATTATTTTTTCGACGAACCTCGAGCCGAGTGATTTGGTAGACGAAGCGTTTCTTCGCCGGATTCCGTACAAGATTGAGATTAGCGATCCTTCCACCAAAGAATTTCATGTCTTGTTTGAAATTTATTGCGAGAAATTAGGGTTTGAGTATAACGTTGAGGCAGTTGATTATCTGATTCAGACGCATTTCACCTTGGCCTCACGGCGGTTGAGGCGGTGCCATCCGAGAGATCTTTTGACGCAGATTAGAAATTTCTGCGCTTACAATGAGTTGCCTGTCGAAATTCGTCCAGAATATTTTGACCGAGTCGTCAAAAGCTATTTTACGGACGTTCTAAGCAAGGATTAAGTGATCGCTCAGGGCGTTTCAATCGAATCGCTGTTTCATGCCGCAGTGCCTTGTCGGGCCGCGTTTTTCAAATAATTCGTTCCCCAGAAGGCTGGCGAGATCCCGTTCGGCTGACGCTTTGCGCTTGCCCAAAAGTCCGACAGTCGTAGCAGATGTTCCAGTTCTTTGGAGGGGTCAGTGGTTTTTCGGGGGAATATTGGCCGGTTTTCAACTCAGTTTCTAACAAGAAGCTACCTTTCCGAGATACTTCGCACGCTTAAAACCGCCGCTTGGTAATCGAACTCTGCTTAGAACGGCGAAATTTCGGTAAAGGGAATCCTTTGAAATCTGAACGACTAGAATCTCAACGCGACATTCTCGGCTACACGCTTCAGGATCGGATTGGTACCGGCGGGTTTGGTGAGGTTTGGTCAGCCGTTGCGCCGGGTGGGCTCTCAAAGGCGTTGAAAATCATCTATGGGTTTCATGATGAAAAACGTGCACAGTCGGAACTGAAGGCACTCGATCGAGTCAAGGCATTGAGGCATCCGTTTCTGCTTTCACTTGAGAGAATCGAGGTTTTCGAAGGCCAATTAGTGGTGGTCTCGGAATTAGCTGACAAGAGCCTTGCTGAGGCATTCGACGAATACACGGCGAAAGGGCAGTTGGGAATTCCCAGAGCGTCGGTGCTGCGTTACCTCCGCGGAGTTGCAGAAGCTCTTGATTACATGCGTGAAGAGCACTCGCTCCAGCATCTCGACATTAAACCGGAAAACTTACTTTTAGTTGGAGATCACGTAAAGGTCGCCGATTTTGGATTGATAAAAGACCTAGAAGCTGGTTCTCATTCACTGATGTCCGGGATGACGCCGGCGTATGCCGCACCGGAGTTATTCGACGGCTGTCCGGGTATGCATAGTGATCAGTACTCCTTGGCAATTGTCTATCAGGAAATGCTTACCGGCACCCGTCCCTTTCCAGGCAACACGCCCGCCCAACTTGCAGCGCAGCATCTCCATGGAAAACCTAACCTGAGGCAATTACCTAAAGGTGATCAGCTGATTGTTGCCAAAGCACTTTCCAAAGACCCAACGCTTCGCTACTCCAATTGCCGCGATTTTATTAACGAGTTAGTCAATAAGAAGAGAACGGTCAAAAAGTCGATTCGTCGATCAGATATTCATCTCGATGTTGATTCGAACACCATGACCTTGCCGGGTTCTAATAATAGTCAGCAGGTCACACCGACGCTTTCCGGAATGGGGTTGCCGTACAAGGGAACTGCACTGAAATCACTGGGGCCACCGGATTGCAACCCTCAACAGGCGACATTGCGACCAACTCTAGTGGTCACGATTGGGGCAACCGCTAATCGAATTGCTCACAAATTAAAAAAGCAAATTGGGTGTCGGCATGGAGATCTTGCGGATTTACCATCGACCGAGATCCTTGCAATCGACACCGACCGTCAGGCGTTAAATGAATTATGTGCCATTGGTGTTAGTGGTGCGTTAGGCGTGAGCGAGGTGATTGACGTTCCCTTGCGAAAGCCGGAAGTTTATCGCGACCGGACACATTCGTTACTTTCCTGGTTGGGCCGACGCTGGATTTACAATGTGCCAAGGTCACTGCAAACAGAGGGATTGCGTCCCCTTGGAAGGCTGGCTTTTGCAGACCACTTCGACATGATTTGCAATCGCATTCAGGAGAGCCTGCGGAAAATCATGGCGGTTGAAAATCTGGCAAAGTCAGCAGATAAATTAAATATGGATCCTGGGGAATTATCGCCTCGGGTTTTTCTGGTGACCTCAATCAGTGGAGGGGTTGGGAGTGGGATGGCTTTAGATCTGGCCTACACGCTCAGACTACTGATGAATGAAAACAACATTGCTTCCAGTACGCTTTCGGGGATTTTGTTGCATTCGACTTGCAAGCAGAAGCGAGATCCGACGCTCTCGACTGCGAATTCAATTTCATTTTTGACGGAGATGCGACATTTTGTCGAGGGTGGATTTACTGGAGATCCTACGATCGGGTTGCCTGATTTTGAAAATGAGCCACCCTTTGATTTTACCTACTTCAATGATTTAGGGCATGATTTGCGGGAGAGTGAATTTAATCACAATCTTGATCAAGTCGCGGAGTACCTTTATTTATCGAGCACCTCGCGATGCGCAGAGTTTTTGGATAAGTGCCGAGATGTCGAATCTGAATTTGATCACTTTTCCCTGAGAACTTTTGGTATGAGTTCCACAGGTCCTGGGAGTTCAAAAACCGGACAGGACGCCGTTGGTCGTGTGGCAAGCGGATTGGTCTCTCGATGGTTGGGCGGTGACCGCGGCAGGCAGTTCAACGCCAATGAATTTGTTGACCGTCAGATGAAGCTGGCGGGTTTGGGAGAATCTCAATTAGTCGAGCGAATTTCTGTTGTTGCAAAAGAAGTATTCGAAGGAAAAATTGAGACAATCGTATCTGACGCAAAAGAAATAGTTTTAGCGACGTCGGTTGATTCGCGAGTAACGATACAAGAGTTTCTAGATGGTGTTTTTGGCGTTGCTGACGCGATCAATGCCGAGGGCATGGGGCTGGAAGTTTGTCATGAGATGCAAGAACTCACTCAGCAAATGGCCGGGAAGGATGCAGAGTTACTGCAGGCTGAGATATATAAAATGGTCAGTAGTCAGGAACTGAATATTTTTAAAGCTCAACAAGCAATTGACTGTCTGCTTGCGAGGCTCGACGGCATTCAGGTTAAACTCAAACAGTCCATCCGTAAGCATCGTGCCGATTTAGGAAACAAACTGAATGAGTTGCGTCCGTTTTCTGACGAACGAGCACGATCGAGTCAAGAGTTTGAGCTGAGGTTTGATCGGGCGGTCAGCGCTTACTGTGATGCGAGGTGTACTGAGTTTTATCGGCGTTTTACCACCTCTTACTACCGAACCGTGGCTCGTGAATTAGAATCAACTCGCGAAATGATTAACAAGTTTAGAATTAAACTTGAGAAAATTCAGGTTGATTTTGAATCCATCGAAGAAGTTGAAGAGGTAGAGAGAACTGACGATTTCAATATGAATCAGATCTTCAGTGAGAGTATCAATCGCGATCTCGATCAACAAATATTAAAAACGGAACTACAGGTCTACCAATCACTCATTCGAGATTGGGGCGACTATGTCAGTGTGTTCAATGATGCCTCGCTGATGAGAAATCAATTGCCTCAGCAAATTAGGTCCTCAGCTCAGCGCGTGCTCACCAATGCTTATAAAAAAGTTTCTTTGGATGATGTAGTTCAAAAAGAAAATATTGGTCCCGAGCAATTAGTGAAGTGGGTGAAAGATCGGATACGTGAAGCGAGACCCGAGGTTGATGATTGCGGCGGTACTTGTCGGTTGATGGTTGGGATGCCGGTGTTATCCGGTGAGTCGATGCTGCCAAGGATATTGGAAAATAAATTCAAATTAAAGAACTGCGCGGTCAATGGGACTCAAGGGAACTTCGTTCTCTGTTTTGAAGGTGAGGATGTTCCGCTTGCCAATGTTGCGTTTCGTTTGCTGGAGAGTCAGCCTGACGCGCCGGAATTAGTAAAGCGGATTAATACCAGAAATGATATCGATTGGTCGACGCTTGACGAATTGCTTTAGTCGCCGCTGCACTCGCCAGACGATCGCTATTTCTCAAGGATGTAAGCGAAGATTAACGGCGCGACAATCGATGCATCGGAATTGATCATAAACCGAGGTGTATCAGCAGCCAATTTGCACCAGGTGATTTTTTCATTCGGTACGGCGCCGGAGTAAGAACCGTAGGAAGTGGTTGAGTCCGAGATTTGAGCGAAGTACTGCCAAAGTCGGATGTCTTTTTTTAAATCTTGAATGATCGTTGGAACCGCACAGATTGCAAAGTCTCCGGCAATCCCGCCAGCAATTTGAAAAAATCCAATGGGAGCGTTGGCATCCGTTTCTAGATACCAGTTGACAAGGTGTTCCATTTGCTCCGTCCCTGACCGCAGAGCATGGTGGGATTTAATTTTCTTTTCAATGCACCTTGCAGCGAAAATATTTCCAAGCGTTGAATCTTCGAAGCCCGGTGAGTAAACCGGTATCTTTTTTTCAAAAGCTGCCAAAAGCCAAGAGTGGGATGGGTCAATCTGGAAGTGAGGTTCGAGCACACCGGTTTCAAATAGCTTGTAAAAAACCTCAAAGGGAAACAGGCTTGTTCCTTTGTTGGCATTTTCGGCGCAGAGAGACATGAAATTCCCTTCAAGATGCCGCATCACGGTTTCAGGAATACAGGTATCGGTGACTCGGTTAAACCCTTCTTTGAGAAGTGCGGTTTCGTCACTCGGTGAAAGGTCTCGATAGTTCGGAACGACACGATATTCATCGTGGGCGACTAAATTGAAGACATCTTCTTCGAGGTTAGCGCCGGTGCAGGAGATGGCGTGGACTTTGTCCGCGCGGATCATTTCGGCTAGAGAAATGCCGAGTTCAGCAGTACTCATCGCCCCAGCCAAGCTGACCAGCATTTTACCGCCGCCAGCGAGATGCTGTTTGTAGCCGCGTGCCGCAGCGACTGTCTCTCTCGCATTGAAATGCAGAAAATTCTGTTCCAGGAAATCAGAAATGGGGGAGTTCGACATAGCAGTGACTTTTTTCAGGGGGAACTATCAGGGATTAGATTGAGGGTTAAAGTGACCCGGTGCAAACACGCTAAATTTACGTTGGCAGGTGACGTGAACGTGGTTTGTTGTATCAGTTTTCTGTTGTCTCAAAAACTGAATAGTGGGGATGCACAAATGAAACAACAGGTTGCATCCTATCGACACGTTGCAAAAATGCCTCAACGGCAAATTGGGGGAATGTTGAAAAAACCAAGTGTTTTTGTTGATTTAAGGGAGGGGCGGGCTTCGGCATCAAGTTTGCAATTGGAGTGATGGAAGCCTCATTCATTATTCCTGTAAATTTTTGAAGAAAAAAACAATGCACGCCAGTCAACTCGCAGAACTTGGAAGTTGGATCGCACTTCATGCTGGTAATTTTATTTACGGCGAAAATCATCAGCCTTCGCTTGCTGCTACAAATTATTGGACAGCTTCGAAAGTACGGCTCCAGCGATGGGTTGCGGCATTGAAGATGTTTGAGCAAGATTTTGCCAATTGCGATCCGGGACATGATCCCTGGCCGGCATTTGAAATTGTCGTTCAGGAAATTTTACTTTCGGAGTTGCTGACGCGGGTATGGTCGGCGACGGTCATTACCCATGACTGGTACCATCAACAAGATGAAATGCACGGAGTGGCTCATTCTGTTCATGTAGCTCACATCGAAGCTAAGAACCGGGCGATTCGAATCTTACTTCATGCCCGCCCGCAAAACGAAGCAGTATTTGATCGGTTGAATCGGTTGCGGCGTCGAGTGGAACGCTGGACAGATATGTTTTTAGGACAACTTCCCAATGGGGAAAAAGCTTCAGTTTTTGGTTTTGACCGTAGCCGTGTACTCGATTTCAATCGCGAGCAGGACGACGCTTTAGAATCTGAAATTGTGATGCGTCAACGCGTGATAGCCGCCTCATTCTCGGTCGATGTTGTTCGAGATCAAACACCCTATGCCGCCAACCCAGATCTTAATCGAGAGTTGGCTGCCGGGATTTTGGACTTTTTCACAGCAGATCGATTCGACTCAAATAGCATGCCGAAGTCAACCAGAATGATCTGGATGGAAAAAGCTCAAATCGATACTCAGTTGTTACTCGACGAACTTGTCGATTTTGAAAACGAGGCAGAGCAGCCTCGGTTTTCTCTTAAGTAAAGCGAGCGTTCCCTCTCTGGTTTATGCTCGCTGGGCTAGAATCAGGCCCCAGTAATAAGGTGTTGCTGGTAAATGAGCGAACTGGACTTGGGCAAATCCACTGGAACGAAGTTCATTCTCAAGGATCAGTGGGTCGTGCAGACGTCCCTGTGAAGTACGTAAACCTAATTCAAGATTGAAAATGGCTAGATTTTTATCGCCACTTTCTTGGCCCGGAAAGACATCGACGATGGCGAATTCACGATCAGGTTTCACAAGCTTGTGAACTTGACTGAAAAGTCTTTGGCAGGAAGCCATGGTCATTCGATGAATTTGTCCGGCGATCAACACTAAATCAAAGGAATCGTGTTGGATTTCTTGAATGGAGTCAAGGTCGAGAATGTTTTCTGCTTCCACGTAAGTGATTTCGTGTTCAGACCCGATACTGTCGATCGTTTTACGGGCTCTTTGGATTCCAATCGGGCGATCGAGAAGCGTGATCTTTGCTCCTGGATCAGAGTGGGTCAGGGTCGCGGAGAAGATGGCAGAGCCACATCCAATTTCCAGAATCCGCAAGTCTTTTCTTGTGTTGCCGATGTCGAGTGCCTGGGCCGCAACCATCGCGGTTGGCGTGAGAGTCCATTCTTCACTGGTTTTGTTGGCGACGTAATCGATGTCTTCTACCGGGATCTCGTCACACACAGGAAGCGGAGCGCCGGTCTTGGTATGGAGTACGAGGTGCTTCCAGTATTCGTCACCAAAATCGTAAAAACGATCAGGGATTAATCTGGCAATCGAAGAGAGCGCGTAATCATCACCATATTTTTCTACGAGCTCAGTTTCCACCACAACATCCAATAATCGGGCGAGTGCTTCTGGGTGAGCGCCCAGTTCATCTGCGAGTTGAGCAGCGGTTCGCTGACCATTACGGAGTGCGTTGATAACGCCGAGGTCAACTGCAGCTCGAATTGCATGGGAAAGTGCATTTCGATGCTTAAGGGCGATAAAATCTTCGAGTGTTTTCTGTTGTGAACTGGACATTGTTTCCTTTCTGTTTCAAACTGTATTCCACACGTTCGGGAGAACTTTATCAATGCCACTCAGGTTAATATCTATGATTATTCGATTTGCACCGGCCAAGTTTGTGTTTGCGCGAAGCCAAAACAGCGTTTTCTTTGCCATGTTACTGGTTTTTTTATTGGTCTCCCTTAGCTCCGGGAATGCACAGGCTCAGACGACCAGTGCAGAGGATTTGAAATTACCAACCGGTTTTCAGGGTGAGTTGTTGTATCGCGTGCCCAGTGAGCAAGGTTCTTGGGTATCGATGACTCCGGATCCGCAAGGGCGATTAATTGCCTCCGATCAGTACGGAAAACTCTACCGAATCACTCCCGGCGATGGGGATGCGTCTAAGGTCGAGGAAATTGATTTGAGTATCGGATTCGCGCAGGGTTTGTTGTGTGCGTTTGATAGTTTGTACGTGGTCTCCTACGGGATTAGTCCTCCCAAAGTAAAAAAAGGGAGTAAGCCAACCAAGAAGATAGCCCCCAAACCCGCAGGGTTGTATCGCGTACGGGATACGAATCAGGATGACCAATATGACAGCGTCGAATTGCTACGGGAGTTTGTCGGGAAATCGGAGCATGGTCCTCATGCGGTGATCCTCAGTCCTGATAAAAAGTCACTTTATATTTGTGCTGGGAACGCCACAAAGATTCCCAACCCTGAAACGACACGCGTCCCCATGTTATGGAAAGAAGACCAGGTACTAAACCGGCTGCCGGACGCTCGAGGGCACGCAGCCGGTCGACTCGCGCCAGGGGGGTGGGTTTGCAAAACCGACCCCGAGGGGAAGTCGTTTGAGTTGGTGGCGATGGGGTTTCGAAACGAATACGACATCGCTTTTGATCCTAATGGTGAGTTGTTTACGTATGATGCCGATATGGAATGGGATGTTGGGCTGCCTTGGTACAGACCAACACGGGTTTGTCATGTTGTTAGTGGAGGTGAATTTGGATGGCGGCATGGGTCGGGTAAGTGGCCAGAATATTATCCTGACAGCGTTCCTCCGGTATTAAACATTGGGCCGGGAAGTCCAACGGGGATCGTGTTCGGAACCGGGGCGAAATTCCCAGCTGATTATCAGAACGCGTTGTTCATCTCTGACTGGAGTTACGGCATGATTTATGCCGTTCGAATGTCTTCCAATGGCTCGACTTATCAGGCGACCAAAGAAAAATTCTGTTCTGCACCGGCGTTGCCTGTGACGGATCTTGTCATCAATCCCGTTGACGGTGCGATGTACTTTCTAGTAGGTGGTCGTCGCTCTCAATCGGCGCTCTACCGCGTTACCTATGTCGGCGATAAGTCAGTCGCACCTGCCGTTTATCCCGAGCTTGAAAGTGCAGTAGCGGTAAGGCGAAAGCTAGAGTCATTTCATGCACCAGGTGCAGCGGTAGACTGGTCGATGGTTTGGGAAAAGCTGGCAGATCCAGATCGAATGATTCGCTATGCTGCTCGAACGGCGCTGGAATTGCAGGATTTTAATAACTGGCGGGATCCTTTTTCTGCGACCCGGCCCCAGCGGGTGCTGGAGTTAATGACAGCAGTAGCGCGATGTGGTGATGAGCAAAGTCAGGCGAAGGTCGTTGAGCAGCTTGCGGCTTTAGATTGGAATCAACTTTCGAAAGAGCAGAGGCTTCATTTGATTCGAGTTTATGGTTTAACGCTTTGCCGATTGGGACCGGTGACCGAATCAACTCAAGCGTCCATCCGGAGACTATCCCAGTATTTTCCAGCCAACGACGAACAGTTGGATCGCGAATTGGCCAAGCTGTTGGTCGCCGTTAAAGCGGAGGGAGCGACTGCCAAAATTGTCGATAAATTGTTGACGCCCAGCGCTCAAGAACCGCAAATCGCCTACGCGATGATTTTGAGTGACGCACAAACCGGATGGAATAACGCACTTAGGGAAAAGTATTTTCGCTGGTTTGTAGAATCGGCAAAAACGAAAGGCGGTAATTCGTTTGGTGGATATATCAACAACATAAAAAAACACGCGGTTGGAAAATTGTCGAATCAAGAGAAAAAAGATTTGGCAGAAGTTCTGGCATTGAAGCCAGAGGTCAGCGATCCGTATGCCGATCTCAAGGCAAGGCCGGTCGTCAAAAAATGGGGAATGGATGATTTCGTTGATGACGAGAAAACCGTGTTTGCAAGTCGAGATCTTGAAAACGGAAAAAAAATGTTCGCGCTTGCCACGTGTTACAAATGCCATCGCATGGAGGGGCAGGGCGGGATTGTTGGTCCAGACCTGACACCGGCAGGACATCGCTTTAGCACTCGCGATTTGATTGAGACCATTGTTGATCCGAGTAAAGAAATTTCCGATCAATATGAGGCCACAATTTTCCAGCTCGACGACGGAACAATGGTTACCGGAAGGGTCGCTAACCTTAACGGAAATCGATACATGGTTCAGGAAAACATGATCGATCCAGGAAGATTTACCAATGTCCAAGTCGATCAGATTGAAGTGATGAAACCTTCTAAAGTTTCGATGATGCCAACGGGATTGCTCGATACTCTGACGCGAGACGAAATCCTCGATTTATTGGCTTATATGAAATCGGTTGGGAAACGGGCAGCCGGCGACAAATAGTTTCTCCCGGTCGAAGCGAGCTACTGTAAATGCGTTTCAAAGTTTGCGCGAACGAATGCTATTTCTTTGTCGAGCCGGTCGGTTTTAATTCGAACCGGTCGGTCGTTCTGGAATAGCTTCGCCCTCCCATGCGTCCAATCGTATCTAATTTAGCGGGATCTATTTTTTGATCGTCGTCCAGAATGTTGTCCGCGATATTCATCAGGACAATCTTGCCAATGATAACATTGGCTGCGAGTGGTCCTTCTCCGACAGGAACAATCTGGATGACTTCGCATTCAAACTGAATCGGAGATTCCTGGACACCCGGTGGCTGTACTTTTTTGCTTGGGGCGGGAGTAAGGCCAACTTCGCTGAACTCACTCGTTTCGTATTGGAAATCGCCAGCGGTTTCGAACATTGGCTGGGCGATTGAAAACGGGACGACATTCACGACGAACTCCCCGTTGTCGCGGATGTTAACCAGCGTGTCTTTGGGAGAACCGTCCGGGCGGTTGACGGGAGAGAACATCAGCGCTGCCGGTGAGCTGCAAATTCCATTGAAATAACTAAACGGCGCGAGGTTTGTCACTCCCGTTGGCGAGACAGTTGATACCCAAGCAATTGGCCGAGGCGTAATCGCGCGAATCATTGTTGAGTAAACAAATGATGCTGACTCGGCTGCAGGGTCAATTAACATGATTTCAGATTCACGAAACGGGTTGGTGTTTATACGTCCAGCGGGAAAGTGCTTGGTTTAAAGCCAACTCATGGGATAGCTTGGGTCGTCCATTTCCATCGCTTGTTGAGTGAGGAAAAGGGGGCGGTCAGTGTCGTACATGACTGCCATCTCGTTTGTGAAATCCATCCCCATGCTTTTCATAATGGTTCCCGGATGGGGCCCGTGTGGAATCCCACCCGGATGAAGCGTCAGGCTGCCTACATCGACTCCCTTACGAGAACCGAATTCGCCTTCCACGTAGTACAAGACTTCATCAGCTTCGACGTTACTGTGGACGTAAGGCACTTTGACTGCTTTGGGATGGTGGTCGAGGTGCCTTGGCGCGAATGTGCAGATCACAAACCCTCTCATCTCAAATGTTTGTTGGTAAGGAGGTGGCAGGTGGAGTGTGCCGGTGAGTGGTTCAAAATCCCAGGCATTGAAAGTATAGGGATAAAGAAAGCCGTCCCAGCCGACGACGTCGAATGGGTTGTTAGCCATAACGACTCGTGTTAGTTGACTGCCGTTTTTGATAAGGATGGAGGTCTCGACTTCTTCGTCCTTTGAATCAAGTTCAAGTGGACTGTGAAAGTCTCGCTCGCTGTAGGGTGAACCGAGGAGCATCTGACCGTCTTGATTAAGGTACTGCTGTGGGATCCGAACTGGTCCGTTGCTTTCGATAATCAAATGGTCTTCTTGCGAAATGGATTCGCTTACGATGCGATAGTTGCATGTTCTCGGAATGACACAATAGTCCCCACGACGGTAGGGAAGCCGCCCATAGGTAGTCTCGATATATCCCTGGCCATGGTGGATAAAGATGATTTCATCGGCAGCAGCATTTCGGTAAATCTCAGCCTGTTGTCGGTCCGGGCGGACGCGGTAAGCAGTGAGATCTTCGTTGAACATCATGGGGATGCGGTCGGTGATTGGGTCACCGCCTCTTACGAGATCCCCGGATTTAATGTGGTGATGCCGCAGTTCTTGATCCGGGCAAGCCTCAATTTCGAGTTTGCCGACGGTCTCCGTTGACACGACTCGCGTCGGAGGTCGGCGGTGATAGAGAATGCTGTAGACGCGATCGAACCCCTGAGTCGTGACCACATGTTCATAGAACAGTCCCTCGTTCAAATAGCTTTCGCCCTGATTCTCAAATTGCATATGGCGTTTGGGTGGAATTTCACCGAGGCGGCGGTAGCTAGGCATAACGATAAACCGTTAAATAAAGTGGACTACGATGCAGGGATCGATTTCCGATAGGAGAATCGATTTGAAAAAACTTGACCCCAAACATTTTGGGCTATTCTAATAATCGAGCGAAGCAAAACCCGGAATTTATCTTGGTTCGCGGGAATTGGCAACTTGTTCAATCGTCTGTAAGGTAACACAATCACCCGTCGATCCGAATTTGAAGTTCCAATTATTGGACAGCTGGCCTATGAATCTCGAAACAACTCAAAATTCAGTCTGTTTGGTGACAGGCGGGAGCAGCGGAATTGGCTTGGCGACGGCGTTGCTTTTCGCTGAAAAAGGCTACGACATTGCAATTTGCGGGAGGCGAGAATCGAATCTGCTGGAAGCAAAAGAGGCGATTGACGCAGTTTTGAACGGCCGCGAGTGTTTTGCGATGGTGGCTGATTTAGAAAATACGGAGCGAGCTCTCGAGGTGGCAGAGGAGACCGCGAGTCGATTTGGGCGAATCGATGTATTGGTCAATAATGCCGCTGCCTCACCGCTTTCGCCATTTCATGAGATTTCGCCGGAGACATTTGAGACCACCATCAATACAAACGTTAGAAGCTTGTTTTATCTTACGCAGGCGATTTGGAAGAAAATGAGGATGCAGCGAGCGGGAGTGATCGTTAATATTTCATCTCTTTCAGCGGTTGACCCGTTCGACGGGTTGGGTTTTTATGGGGCCTGCAAGGCGTGGATGGATTTGATGACGCAGGCTCTTGCCAGCGAAGGTGCCGAATTAGGGCTTCGAGTTTGCTCCATTCGCCCTGGAGCGGTGGAGACACCAATGCTCCGACGGTTATTTCCTGATTTTCCTTCCGAACAATGTGTTCAACCACGCAGAATTGCGGAAGCGGTTTGGGGGTGCGTTTCTGCACCAGAGGACTATCCGAGCGGCGAGGCGTTTACTGTCACCGATCAACCTTAGTTTTTTCTTACTCACGAAAATAATGCAAGTTGTATGATGCGTCTCTCCCGAGAAATTCGATTTTCACTTGTCTCACCCGACAATCTCGGCGCGGTGGAGTCTAAGAATTCTTGGGCGGGTTGGCCTTCAACGAACGCAGTGGTCCCTTCGCTTGTGATGCGTTGCACGATTGAGGGAGAACCGGATGCGGAATCGGGCTATCTCTGCGACGTCTCACAGATCGATGGGCTTTTAAGGTCGATCGCGACAGATCTTCTGATTTGTCATCCTCAGCGTTTTCCTACCGGTGAGTTAATGATACGGGGGATTTGTCGAGAGTTTTTGAAGCGTTGGAAACATGCGTCTAATTTGGTGTCTATTTCACTCGCGACTAATCCGTACTTAGAGTTTTCAATCCATTTAGAGCAAGATATGAATTTAACTGCAGACGAAAATGTAACGGTACAGCTAACCCAGCAGTTCGAATTTTCAGCGGCCCATCGGTTGCACTGCAGTCAGCTTTCGGATGAAAAAAATCGGCAGTTATTCGGAAAGTGTAATAATCCGGCGGGGCACGGGCACAACTACGTCCTCGATGTCACCCTGTCGAATCAGGTTGAAAATCAGACCGGGGCTATTGTTTCTTTAGCCATCTTCGAAGCGACGGTGAAAGAGCGAGTGATCGAACGACTTGATCACAAGCATTTGAATCACGATGTTGATTATTTTGCAGAGATTAATCCGACCGTTGAAAACATTGCCGCAGCAGTTTTTGAGTGGCTTGATGGCCACTTCGGAGAGGCGACTCTGGAGCGGGTTCGAGTTTATGAAACCCCCAAGACATGGGCTGAGTGTGCCCGTTGATCCAGTTTGATTTACTGGGGATTTTCAGCCAAAAAAATCGCAACCGCGATCGCCCGGTATTTTGAGAGAATCGATCGCGGTTGAGCTGTGTCCATCATGGCGTTAATTTTTTCCTTAGATCCGGGATGATTTCGGACGGTACGAATCTCGCAAGCTGTTCGTCGGTTGCCAGCGGGGTGACCTGTTTGATCAGCGAACTGGAGACGTGGGCATATTCACCGTCTGCCATTAGAAAGACGGTTTCGAGTTCATCGTTGAGTGCGCGGTTGGCCATCATCATCGTAAATTCAGCGGCGATATCGGTCAGTGGTCGCACGCCTCGGATCATCACTTTAGCATCGCATTTTTTAACGAAGTTGACCGCCAGACCTTCGAACGTTTCGACTTGAACGTTGTCCAGGTGGGCTGTCACCCGGTGCACCAAGTCCAGTCTCTCGTCTGACTGAAACAGACCCGTTTTCTCAATATTGACACCAATTCCGATAACCAAGTGGTCAACGAGGCGACTGCTTCGTTCGATGACGTTAAGGTGTCCGAGAGTGATCGGATCGAACGAGCCGGTATAAACGGCGGTCTTCATAAGGAAATTGTCCTGTTGAATGGTTGCGTAATGAAGCCAACTTTGGCTTCATTGGATGCTCTGTAGTGTACCTAATCGAAGCGTTTCAAACGGAGTGCGGGCGGGATATCGGCTGATTGAAAATCAAAAAGGCCATTTTTCCGGCGATACAAGGAAAGATTTTTTGGGAAAGAGGTTGGTTTGTTGGTGGTTCAATCCATATAATCAAGCTCACGATGGCGTTGAAACGGGTTTGCGATAGAAAACCAATCCGATGCTCATGCCGAAACACTGGAAAAAGTGCTACAAGCCCACCTTCTGTGGAAGGACTACGCGTGATAACCGGAATCGTCGATACTAGAAAACAGGTTCATCGCATTCTCTTTGATATGCCATCGTGACACCACCCAAAGGCCAATTATACTGACGTAGAGTCTAATATTTAGTAACGGGCATTCTGGTTCCATTTGAACTGGGCTGTTTATTTTTGGCGATGATCGGATAGCTGTCTTTGGCAAGTCCGACTCGCGAACGCAATTTTGAGGATAACTTCTGTGCAGAAGGGGCTTTGTATCGCCGCGCTAACGATCGCTATCATCGTTTTCGCTTTATTCCTTGCCGACTTAGTTCTGGGATTTTCCGGAATGCAACAGGTTGCGCCGTTCAAGTTTGCGAATATGTATATCGACATAGTTTTTGTCGTTTGCTCGCTGCTCTTGGCTGTGATGAGCTGGTTCACGCTTCGCGAACAGGTTTAGTTGCCAATTGAGTCAGAGGCCGTCGGCCGCGATAG
>JAQXDZ010000097.1 GCA_029251085.1 Mariniblastus sp. | reverse complement strand
AGATGCCGGTGCTTCTTTCGTAAATCAGCCAGGTTTCCGGTGTCAGCGTACGGCGTATCACCCCCGAGGCACAACAGATTGAGTCCATGATTCGCCATCTCCTGCCAAACAGGATCGGTAGTATCATTCACGCACGAAACAAAACCAGCGGTGACCAACTGACCGCGACGTTGTTCGGGCACGGTAGAGAACTGAAAATCCTCCGTGCCTCCGGCAATCAGTATTGCCTTGCCGGCCTCGATTTTTTCGATTTTATAGCGATAACTACTGCCTGGAGTCAGTCCCGTTATATGGAACTTGGCAACAAAATCATGCTCCGATTCGCTCTCACCCTCGATATTCGCTACGACGATGCCTTTATCATCTCTGATCGTCAGTCGTAATTGGGCGACCTCTTTCCCCGGACTGTACAGCAAGTGCGCTTCGGTTTTCGTAATGGCCCCTAAATAGGGACCCACCGAGTCATCGGCACGACAGGGCAAAAACGAGAATAAAAAAATCAACAGGCTATAAATACTCGCTTGACTAGACATCATTATTTTTTTCCAAGTGAACGACAAATAGGGGACGCCCACATTTTGTTGGGGAAATTTGAGAGTCAGTTTCCAAAAAAGGGACACACAGTGTTTTTGAGCAAGCTTTGACTTTCCTCGACTTCATTTCACCGCGTTTAGACACTGAGCGGCGGCGAAGTGAGAAAAGCAAATCACAATTGCGAAAACTCTGAGGCTGTTTCACAAATTTATGTAACTGGCGTCGTCCATCAGAATACTACTAGTCACCGCTACATTCAAACTCTTAATAGAATTAAATTTTACGAAGAAATGCGATTTTTCAATCACTGTTTTACTTGGCTCGTCGTCCTCGCCCTTAAACCATTACACCTATCAACTGGATTGCTGAGTGCTTTCCAAGTCCTCGGATGGTTCGTTTAGATCACCCTCAACTCTTCGAGCAACTTTGAGAAGGTAGTTGAACAAGCCTTTATAGGTCTCGTGATAAAAAAAATACTTTCAATCTCTTATGGGTATTGCTGATTTGGTCGAATCGCTGGAACGATAACGATTAATCTTCGCAGTCATCCGCAGAAAGTTTGCTTCAACTGAGTCTACACTCCAATCACAATTGGCCGTTCCATAAGTATAAATAAAGTAGTTGAAGGAAGGCTTCGGTTTCCGCCCATTCCTAAGAGAGGAACCTTAACGCCAGGAACCGAATGGACAATCTCGTGCCCTTTGGCAATGTCCTCATAGTTTTCGGGCGTCAGTCTTGAAAGGGGTGTCTCGGAACGCTCAATGAAAAGTGGAAGAGCATTTTTATCCGCTCTGGGTTTTGAGTGGCATGGACGGATGGTCACCATTTTAGAGACTCATCTGGCATTGATTTCGAATTCTGATTCAGGTCGCGCCACAACGACAATGACGGAACTGCTTTAATCCAAGCAATCGCAATGCCAAGCAAAGCGCAGCCATATCTAGTTCCAACCCCTCGCGATCAAACTCAGATGCGGCCCCTCTCAATTCACAGCCAAAGACGCCGTTACCCTTGAAATTTCGATCGCAACCGAGCCTTTACCCCCCAAATCCTAATCATTGTCAGCGCGTAACACAGAAACAAAAGCCTTTTGAGGAATATTGACGCTTCCGAATTGCTTCATCTTCGCCTTTCCTTTCTTTTGTTTCTCAAGAAGTTTTTTCTTGCGAGACACATCGCCGCCGTACAATTTTTCGGTGACGTCTTTTCGGAACGGAGCGATGGTGGAACGAGCAATAACGTTGCCGCCAATGACGCCTTGGATCGGAATCTTGAACTGGTGCCGAGGAATCTCTTTGGCCAGGCGGTCGCAATAACGTAAAGCTCGCGTTCGTGCTTTTTCGCGGTGGACGAGATAGGAAAGCGTGTCGACAGGTTCTTTGTTGACCAAGATGTCAACTTTAACCACGTCCGTTTTCCGGTACTCGATCGGTTCGTAATCGAAGGAACCATAGCCACGGGTGATCATTTTCAGCTTGCCGTAAAAATCGAACAGCACTTCACCAAGCGGCATTTCACTGGTGACTTCCAGTCGACCAGCGGACAAATAATTCATCGTCTGGCTATCGGAACGGTGCTCACGGCATAATTCCATCACCGGACCCACGTACTCTTCAGGTGTCAAGATCGAAGCCTTGATGAACGGTTCGGAACACGATTCGATTTGCATTGGGTCGGGCCAATAGCTTGGATTATCGACCTCAATGTCGGAACCGTCTTTCAAAGTCAACCTGTACTTGACTGACGGAGCTGAGATCACGAGCCCGATATCAAATTCTCGCTGCAATCGCTCCTGGATCACGTCCAAATGCAACAAACCGAGGAAACCACAACGGAACCCAAACCCAAGTGCGGCGGAGCTATCTTTTTCGTAAGTCAGGGCAGCATCGTTAATCGCGAGCTTGTCCAGTGCCTTTGTCAAATCCTTGTACTCATCAGCACTCATTGGATAGATCGACGAGAACACAACCTGCTTAGCTTCTTGATAACCGGGGATGGGCTTATCCGCAGGACGATCAAGTTGTGTAATCGTATCGCCGATTTCAATATCTTGGACACTTTTTACTCCAGCCACGATGTATCCTACTTCGCCGGCAGTGAGCTGTTTTTTCGGGACAAGTTTCATTTGATTGTACCCAAGCTCATCAACTTTAAAATCTCGCCCCAAGTGCATAAAGTGGATCATGTCACGAGGCTTAAGGGTACCTTCCATAACGCGAACCTGAAGAATCACGCCACGGAACTTATCAAAATGGGCGTCGAATACGAGCGCCTTTAGCGGCGCGTTAGAATCGCCAGTGGGGCAGGGCAGTTTCTCGACAATTCCTTCCAGCACGTCCTCAATCCCTTCACCCGTTTTCGCCGAAACCGGAATCGCCTCAAACGGATCAAGCCCCAACTCCGCATCAATCGCTTCGCGCGCCCGATCGATGTCCGCTGTCATCAAGTCAATCTTATTGATAACCGGGAGCAACTCGAGATCGTGTTCCATCGCTAGATAAAGGTTGGCAACCGTCTGAGCCTCAACACCCTGAGATGCATCGACGATGATCAGAGCACCCTCGCACGCCATTAACGAGCGACGAACCTCATGCGAGAAATCGACATGACCTGGAGTATCAATCAAGTTCAATTGATACTCAGTTCCGTCGGCTGACGTATAATCTAGCGTCATCGTATTACTTTTGATCGTAATACCACGCTCACGTTCAATATCCATCGAATCCAGCATTTGCGCGTGCACGTCACGCTGAGCAACACCATCACACGTTTGGATCAACCGATCGGCCAAGGTCGATTTGCCATGATCAATATGGGCAATAATACAAAAATTACGAACGTGTTTCATGCGATTGCTCTATTGAAATATCCTGCTACTCCGAATACTGATGGAATCCTAGCAAAACATTCCGAAAACCGATAGACATTCC
>JAQXDZ010000090.1 GCA_029251085.1 Mariniblastus sp. | reverse complement strand
AGAAACAACCGGATTTGTCGAAGGTGGGAATCGAAAGAACGCTGAACGGCGAGATTTGAGCTAGACGGGCCGTTATCCGCTAATAATCTGGCTTTTGAGCCCTGAGAAAAGGGCATCTTCACCGGTTTTAATGTCGTTTGACTAGTGTTTCGTAAGGACCTTGTGCAATTTCGGCTTGAGTGTCGCGTTTCACTGTCCGTAGCGAGCCATAATTCGATTGGCAATTCCAGGAATCAAGCGATCCATCCAAACAATCAATCGGCCGCCAAGAGTCAGGATGATTTCGTGTTTTCCCTTCTTCATTGCTCGAATTGTTTTTGAGGCAACGATCGACGGTGGCATTGCGCCGCGGGTTTTCCAGTTCTTCCCGGTGGTGTCTTCGATGGCGTGGTCAAAAAATTCGCTATCGGTGGTGCTAGGGCTAACGAGGAGTAGATCGATCGAATCGTTTGCTAATTCCGCTCTTAACGCGTCACTAAAACCATGAAGTGCGAACTTGCTGGCGCAATATTCGCTTTTTAGAGGAGTCGCTCGGTGGGCCAAGACACTACTCATGTTTACGATGAGAGGCGAGTGACCTTGCTTTAGTCGAGGAAGCGATACTCGAATCATTTCTGCGATCGCAAAGAAGTTAACTTCGAACACTTTGCGTAACCTACTCTCGGCTGACTCATCGAATCGCCCCATTGCACCTATTCCGGCATTGTTAACAAGTATATCTAGTCCACCGAATTCTCGATCAGCGACGTCGATGATTTCCTGCCGGCTCGCTTCGGATGTAATATCTCCGACTAACGGGATGCAGGTGCCACCCTTTGACTGAATTTGTTTTGAAAGATCGTCAAGTAATTCAGCCCGCCGAGCGCACGCGATTACCGAAACGCCTTCGGCTGCTAATTGTTGAACCAGGTGCCAGCCGATGCCACTGGAGGCACCGGTAACAACGGCACGTTTGTTTTGAAGATTTCGGTACGGCATATTGGGCAAGACATCTTCGGTAAGGTGTGAAGTGTGCAGTGGGGAATTTTTTAGCTTCCGTCTCCATCTGTTTTTTCAGGAGTGTGCGGGCTGGATTCTTGTGGTCTAGCCAATTGCTCTGATGACTCAGGGTTGCTGTTCTCCAGTACCTCGTCCGGCTTGATCCAGCCTGCAGGACTGTGCGGCGTGATAATGGTGTCGGTGGGGTCGATTTGTCCCAGATATTTTTGAGGCAGTTTGCAATGCACTTTCACCATGTCATCGGTGTACTGAGTGGAAATGACTTCGCCTTTGGCCGCAATGAACGCTAATAGTTTTCCGTTCCCAACATGCAATTCAATATCGACATCTTGAAATGAACGGCTGAGCGCTTCACTAACAGCAGACTGAAGATTTTCGAACCCAAGTTTCGTTTTCGCACTTACAGAAATTGCATTGGGGTACCGGTTGAGCATTGAGTCGAGCACGGCAACGTCCGTTACCTGATCGACTTTGTTGAGAACCAAAAGTGTATCTTTGGCTTCGACACCGAGCTCTGTCAGAACTTCATAAACGGAACTGATTTGATCACCGACTTTGGGGTTGCTCGCATCGGCGACGTGCAGCAACAGATCGGCTTGCCGTGTTTCTTCGAGCGTTGCTTTGAAACTGGCGATTAAGCTATGCGGTAGGTTGCGAATAAAGCCAACGGTATCGCTTAATAAGATCGGACCCCAATTGGGCAGTGCCCAGCGCCGCGTGCGGGTATCGAGGGTGGCAAACAGTTTGTCTTCGGCCAAGACGTCAGCGGTAGTTAGCGAATTCATCAAGGTGCTTTTGCCAGCATTGGTATAGCCAACCAGCGATACGGTCATCGTGCCACGTCGCGATGCGACTTGGCGTTCCTTACGCTTTTCAACTTTGCCTAACTCGACCTTTAGGTCATGGATCCGTTTTTCAACTAATCTGCGGTCAGTTTCAAGTTGTTTTTCACCCGGCCCTCTCATCCCGACACCCATTTTTAATCGGGAAAGGTGAGTCCACATTCGTTTCAGGCGTGGGAGCGAGTACTCCAGTTGAGCCAATTCAACCGCAAGGCGGGACTCGTACGTTTGGGCATGTGTGGCGAAGATATCGAGGATCAACTCAGACCGGTCAAGCACTTTGACGTTGAGTGCGATTTCAAGATTGCGATTCTGGGCGGGCGACAGATCGTTATCAAAAATAACGACATCGGCAGCATGGAATTCGACCAGTTGCGTTAGTTCTTCGACTTTACCGCGTCCAAGATAAGTTGCGGTGTCAGGTTTCTCTCGTTTTTGAGTCAAGCCGGAAAGGACGATGGCGCCGGCAGTCTCTGCTAGGCCTTGGACTTCATCGAGTGGGTCAAATTCAATTGGATCATCGGGGAGGAGGACGCGAACGACAATCGCGATTTCCCGGTCGACTTGCTGAGCGCGTTTGCGGTCTTGCACGGTTGTTTTGGTTCTTTGAGTAAAAAGTAGAGGCCGGATGAAGTTGTTGGAGAAATGCTTGTCGAGGTGAGCACACCGCTGAAGGTAGGCCACCGTTCCCAACCGCGTTTAGTATAGCCGATGGGAAGTGTTTAGCTAAGCCATTGAGAGTTAGCGAACGAGGCAGTGAGTTTTTAAGATTTTGATTCCTTAATCTCCTCGTTGCCTTTTTCTTTTGGAATCTCTTTTGACTTTTTAGGTTCAATTCTTTTGCCAGGTTTGAGGATCACATAGACCTTCGTCTCCAGCGGTGGAATGTTTTTCTCGAAAGCTTCGAATAGGAGGCCCTCATTCGATTGACTGCTTTGAATGTTGAGGTCGATGGTCGCCGTTGAAAAGTTTGAGAGGCAGATTAGCTCGCCAGCATCTCCATAATAAATCTGTTGTGTGGAAGCAGGATCGTCCCAGAACTGGCTGCCGCCAAAGACCCATAATTGTTCCATTGCTTTTTCTGTTTTGACGTTGCGAATCCAGTTTTTTGCAGAAGTCGTTTTGACTTTTCCGGATTCTGCATCTTTCCATTTCAACGTAATTTCAATGGTAGGGCCGTAGGCTGCTCGATATTCCGGATCCCAAGAAGTCGTTTTGCCAGGATTTGCTCCGAGCGCGACTAGGGCCAGGTGAACCTGGAGCGCTGTCGCGTGAGCTGAGATAACTGATTCGTGTTCTTTTGTTTGTGCAGGACAGACGAACATCTCCAAAGGTCCGGCGTTGAGGCAGACGTGTCCCGCGAAGATTACTTCTTTTGAGTTGATGTCAATCCAAATCTCTTCCTTTTTACCAAGCCGCTTCCAGGTTTTAGGGATGTCGATGGTTTGCAGTTCTTTTGGTGGATTGGATTCGGGTTGCTGCGGGTCTGGTGTTGTTTGTAAATCCATCACGCGATCGGCCGCCGGCTCGACCGGATCAATCGCCGGTTTCTTGATCTCAGGTTTTTTATTCTCTGAGTCAGCGGGCGATTCGGAGGCCGGAGAAACGGCTGCTGGGGAGGCTTGCTCTTGAGTTGTGTTTTTTATTGTGTTTTTAATTGAGTTTGGTTGCTTGGGATCGGAGGGTTTTGTTTCGGAACGCGGAGCGCAGCCAGTGAGAACAAAACAAAGACCGGTCGAAACTAACATGGCTTGCCAGATAAAGAGATTGGAGGTCATGGTCAGATTTCGATTTGGAGGAATTGGACTAAGGCTGGTTTTAAAATCCGAGGTATAGCCCCATCGACGGGACAGCATCGATTAAATTCTTACGTTTCGTTCTATCACCTACGAGCCTCGTTGGTAAGATGTTTGAATTACACAGGCTGATATCGTAACTGTGAAAGATTGAACTGAAGGGGATTTGATTTGACCGAGGAAAGGCTCCTCGTGCGATCGAGTAGCGTTATGACGAAGAAATTTGAAGAAAACTTGGCAACAAGTTCGGCAAACAGTGTTCCAAAAGATTTGTTTTGTGAAATGGATTGGGGAAACAGCGAGTTTTTAGAATCTGTTCAGCCAGCGGCGATTAGTCTCTCCGAGTTGTTAAGCTGTGGTAAGACGTCGAACGCCAAATCCCCTTGCTCCTGGATGGTTGATGGCAAAGTAAGCCCCGCCGCGATTGATTCCGGTGAACGCTGGCGTGTTAATTTAAATTTGCAATCTCAGGTCGCAGAGGTTGCCGATGAGGTTGTGAAAGCAGTTCAAGATTACTCTCTGAACTCTGCATGTGTGTCCGAGGCATACCTTGTTTTAGCCGCCTCTTATTCGGTTCGAAAGCTCGTTGGGAAATCTGACTTTGTTCAATGGCAAGGCACTGTGGACCGCCTGTTCGATGTCTCAAAAGCAGTAGAGAGTAATTCTGGAATTTCCATGGAAGCCTACCAGTGGTTGGCGATTGAGTTACCGCTGGTGGTGTCTTGCCAATTTCCAGAATGGGATGGGCGTCAACTCTGGGCACTAGAAGCAATTCGAAAGATGAGTCTCTCGATTTCAGAATTGCTTGATCATGACGGTTGGCCCACCACGCGTTGCCTGCCCAGTTTTGGAGTGCTTGCCGCCAGTTGGGTGCGCTGTCAGTTGATCGTTGATGCGATGAAAGATAAGTCAGTCTTGACGCAAGACACTGGTCTTGATGTTGTTTCTCAGTTGGAATGGATGGTGCGTCAAGTAATAAGAATGATGCGTTTTGATCGAAAACTAGTTTTTTCAGACCATGATTCATCGGCAGCAAGTAAAGCATTTTTGAGATGTTTGTTAAAGCTCTCAAGTGACAGCGATGACAAAATATTATTAAAACAAGCGCGGGGGAAAGTTGAAAAAGCATCAGAGGAATCCGGTTCCGCGAATGCCCTTGGTATCGACGCCAGTAATGTCTCGGAGTGGAGTGAGTCAGCGCTAATGCGCTCAGATTGGAATCGAAACTCGCCTAGACTGGCCGTCAATTTTTCGAATGGGAAAATCTTCAGTGAGCTAAGCCGTAAATGCGGGCTCATATGTGGTGAAACCACTCCAGACATTTTGGCAAACGGAAAGCCGCTGAGTTCTAGTGCCGCGTTTGAAATTAGCTGCACCCAAAGCGATGAGGCAATTGAGTATTTGGAGTTGGAGAAAAAGCTTGACGGCGGAGGACTGTTGACCCGGCAATTTCTGCTTTCTAAAGTCGACCGATTCTTACTGATCGCGGACGCAGTGGTCCTTCCCGCAGAGGCGGAGTTAAGTTATCGCTGTTCATTTCCACTTGCGGAGGAAATTGAAGGTCTGCGAGAATCTGAAACCACGGAGATGTATTTATTGCGGAAAGGTAAGATACAATCACTCGTTCTTCCTTTGGCATTGCCCGAGTGGAAGGTGGCGCGAACCAAGCATTCGTTCGAGATCGTCGAAGACGCGATCAAATTAACGCAGAATTGTCACGGAAGCGGGCTCTACGCTCCATTGTTTTTTGATCTGGCCCCTAAACGAAGTTGTAAAAAGAGGACCTGGCGGTCGTTAACCGTCGCTGAAAACTTGAATCGCATCCGTAGCGATGACGGTGCTGCCTTTCGAGTGCATCTTAATAAACAGCAATGGTTCTTTTACCGATCGTTGGCGACCAAAGGGAATCGGACATTCTTTGGGGAAAATTTTACTGGAGAATTCTTGTTTAGCCAGTTTTCGAAAAACGGTTCGGTAGAACGGTTAATGGAGATTGAGTGAAAATTGTTGAGAGTTTGTTGGGTTGATGCTTAGCCGTGGTTGGCCTGGATCAGACACCGAGCTAGGCTGAATTGCTAAGGTGAATTACGTTCGTGAAGGCTTGAGTATCGAGATTAGATCATGGAAGAACAACTTGCAGAAAACGTGGCGGCGGTTCAGCAACAAATTGCCGAGGCGGCGAAGCGTTCCGGACGAGATGCTTCGGATGTCTGTCTCGTCGGCGTCACGAAATATGTCGACGTAGCAACGACTCGGGCTCTGGTTGCCGCAGGATGTCGTACTCTCGGAGAAAATCGCCCTCAGGTTCTTTGGGAAAAGTCCAGTGAAATGCAGGACCTCGATGTGCGTTGGCACATGATTGGGCATCTTCAGCGGAACAAAGTAAAGCGGACGGTTGAATCGACTGCGCTGATTCATTCATGCGATAGTCTCAGGCTGCTTAAGTCAATCCAAGAAGCGGGATTGCAGTCCGGTAAACTGGTAGACGTTTTGCTGGAGGTTAACGTGTCTGGCGAAGTGGCGAAGCACGGGTTTTCTCCGGATGAAATGGCGTCGGTAATTGAGGCAATCGAACCGCTGAACAGTTTGCGAGTGACGGGGTTGATGTGTATGGCTGGGTTAGGCAGTGGTCAGCAAGATGTGCGCCGGGAATTTGATTTGCTTCGCGAACTGCTGGAGTCAAACCGGGGGAGCGCCCCGCCGAACGTAGAACTTCGTGAATTGTCGATGGGGATGAGCAGGGATTTTGAGGTTGCAATCGAGGCAGGCGCAACGTTGGTTCGCGTGGGGTCGTCGTTGTTTCGGGGGCTGCGATAACAGCTCAGGTATGATCAGTCGGGAATCGACTTGTTCAGGTGGACATTGTGGTTCCACAGCCAGCACAAACAAAAAAAACGGCCGCTCCCGATAAAGGAACGGCCGTTTATCGATCGCTTAAAAGATTAGATATCGATACTTTCTCCAGAAGTATCCATTCCAGCTGCTTGTGGTTCAGCAAGCTCGCTTTGTCCAGCGAGGGAATGGTCTGCATCGCCAAGCGTATCGAGATGCATCAGCTTTTTAATCAGCGGCGAGAGCAAAATCAGCACCACGCCGACAGCCACAGCGACCCAACCAATGGTCGTGTAGACCGAGTTGACGTTTTCGATGTAAGCAATAGCCTCAGGGCTACCAGCTACAATCTCTTTCGAAGCTTCAAGGCTTCCCTCGCCGCCGGTTGCCTTCGCGATCAAGCCCGCTGCGAAATTGCCGCTTGCTGCAGCAAAGAACCAAGTTCCCATGATGATAGATGCAAGATTGGCGGGTGCTAAGCGGTTCATCGCACTTAAGCCAACCGGAGAAAGACAAAGTTCACCCGTGGTGTGAAGGAGGTAGATTAAAAAGATAAACAGAACCGGGATCAGGGCACCAGGCTCGACCGAGTTAGCACCAACAACCAAAATTAGAAAGCCAGCTCCCAATTGAATCATGCCGAGTCCAAATTTCGCACCGGCTGACGGTTCAAGTCCCCGAGCACCAAGAAATATCCAAATAAATGCGAAAACAGGGGCAAGAAGAACGATATAAATAGCATTGATCGATTGGAACATCGAAGCAGCAACGTCGAATCCAAAAATGTTTTTATCAACCATTTTATCGGTCAGCAGATTGAGTGAGGATCCTGCCTGCTCAAACAGAGCCCAAAATAGGATCGAGCCGAAAATCAAAAACATACAGGCGAAAATTCGATCTCTCTCAACCGGCGTAAGTTTGACGACAGCCGTGAAGATAACGTAGAGGACAAGGAGAAGACCTAGGATTCCCAGTAGCCAGCCTACAACCGCCTGATTTTGAACAAGCAACCAGCAAACGATGACCGCGGCAATGCCCACGACGTAAAGGAGCATCTCTAAGGGGAAGGTTAGTTTTTGATGGGTTGACTCGCCTCGACCATGGAGTAACGGTTTGCCTAAGACGAAAACTACCAGTCCGAGTAGCATGCCGACTCCCGCCGCACCAAAGCCGTATTTCCACCCCCAGTCATCACTTTGCCCAAGGTAGCCACAGACAATGGCACCTAGTGCCGCGCCTAAGTTGATGCCCATATAGAAAATGGTGTAAGCACCATCTCGGCGGAAATCCGCTTTTGGATAAAGCTGACCAACGATTACAGAAATATTAGCCTTCAAGAATCCTGAGCCAACAATAATAAACGCGAGGGCGAGGTAAAAGATTTGTATCGAATATCCGCTAGACCCTCCGTCTCCCTCAAAGGCCATCAGGCCATGGCCAAGAGTCAACAGTAAGGCCCCGTAGGTGACTGCTTTTCTTTGGCCGAGAAATTTGTCGGCGAGGTAACCGCCCAAAACGGGTGTGATGTATACCAAAGAGGTGTAGGCACCATAAACCAAGTTTGAATTTTCGCCTAAAAGCCAATGCTCAGTTAGGTAAAAGATCAGCAGTGCCCGCATTCCGTAGTAGGAGAATCGTTCCCACATCTCGGCAAAAAAGAGGACGGCGAGTCCCATCGGGTGACCAAAAAATCGCTTATCCGTAATTTCCGGAAGTTCGATTGAGTTTGCGTCGCTCATTAAAAATCCCCGTTTCAGGTTGTTTTGTCGCAGACGATCCGCCAGGAGTGAGGATCGAATTGATTTGTTGTTTTAGAACGGCTTGGTCATTAACAAGATTAAAACCAAGTCTTGGAGTGATAGTGCGGCGCTCTAGTTTGCCCCTGAGTTTAAGCGATTCAAGCAAAAAATCACGTCAAAGTCAGAGGAGACCGACCAGGATTGGCCTAAATTTCCCCACTCCAAGTGCGTGAGTATAAAAAAGCTTGAACGAATTTACAACGATTGGCGAATAGGATTCGTAATCTTTGTCGCGAATGAGACCGTTGGTGATTAGCTACCCCGAATTACTGGAAAAGATTGACTGGCAAAGATTGACCGTTAACTACACGGTTAGAAAGGTTCTAAAATTGGTCGTTCTGGCGGTATGCTGGGACGCACCGGCTTCTAGCTTTGAAAACCTCACGTTTGGCAAGCCTTTCACGCAATTCCTTGAGTAGCAAATCAAATGGCAGGGCAAATGTTAAATCGGTGGGAATCACCGATTAATGATGTTGGCTTCGAAATTTTGCCGTCGATCGTCAAACGAATAACTTTTGATTTCCCGCCAAAAACTAGCTCGGAAAGTCCGTTGAAGCTTAGTTTAGCGGCGAAAGTAGCGAGAATACATTTTGTTCGCCCGAGTATCTGTTTGGACGACTGCGTCGGCAGAGATTGCATGTAGATCGACGTTAATTCGCTTCTCGCGGACGTCTCTGCCTGGGCTGCACCGCTTTGGCGATATCGACTTCTGTCTACAGTTTGAAGGATGAGCCGTTCAGAATGGACGTTTGTCTTAACGTCGTTTCACAAGACTGACTAAGTTTCCTGTTGGGCTACCGAGCAGCGGCGGAGAAGACCTTTGACCCCCCCAGGATTGACTGTTTTTATGTTCGGTTTTCGTCGTGAATACAGGCGATTCCAGCCAAAAGGCAGGCCGAAACTTTTTCTTTATATGTTCCGAGAAATTTTTGCGAATGCGAGAATTTGAACTAACATGGCCTTCAGATGGGCATGCCGGTTGTACCGATTGTGAGGACGATTACTTGTAAAATACGGCGACTTGTGATCGAATTTACCGCATTATCGTCGTTTTACAGGACAGTTCGGCCGCAGAATCGTTTTTATCGTTACTTATTCGTGCACCCGAGAGCTGCGTTACCGTCTTTTTTACGTTTTCATCACGTCAAGTTTTTCAGTTTGTTCCCGCAATTATTCAGGCATCCAAATGAAGTCTCGCAAAAAAAAGACGCTTCCCATCCGCGCAAAAAGGTACCGGGACAAAGGAGGCAAGAGTTTTGATTACAACAATCTTGAACCTCGGCAGCTGTTGGCGGCAGATCTTGGTCAGTTTCCGACGGTAGTGGTCGCGAACGACATGGTCGAGGTGATAAACCCCGCGATGATGACAACTCAGCAAGACGCTTCGGCAAACAATGGTTACTCTGTCGACAACTACCAGACGATGGATGCAAGTTTGCTTCCGACTGTAAATTACGTTGGTACAACTGATTTACTCATATTTGACGAACCGCTTTCGAAAGCCGATGGAATCACGATGCTTCGAGAGCATCTTGGATTGGGTGAAAACGAGTCGATCAAATTGCAGAAATCATGGAGCGATGCCTATGGGTTTGAGCACGCAAAATATCAGCAATATTTTAATGGACACCGCATTCAAGGGAGCAGTTATTCGATCCACATGAAGGATTCGATGATTGTCTCCGTTAGTGGTGATCGTGTTGGTATCCAAAATCCTGTTTCCGAAATTTCGTTAAACAACGAACAGGCTTATTCACTTGCTGCGGGGTTCATTGGTGCTCAACAATACGCTTGGCAGGATCCAATACGCGCAGGCCAAATGGGGCTTGAGGGAACACCAACCGGCGAGATTGTCTACGTAACCAACGCAGACGGTTCGAGCATACCCACCTATAAATTTGACATGTATGCCCTTGATTTAGGGACTCGAGATTATGTTTACGTCAATGCAAATAGTGGTGTCATTGAAGCGGTTGAGAGTCGGATGAAGTTTGCCGATGTCGCAGCGACTGGAGACAGCCACTACAACGGCGTAGTCGATTTCATTGCTGACGAATTTGGTACCGGTCAATTTCGGCTCCAGCAGGTCACGGATGGTGTGATCACCTTTGACAATCAAACTGGCGCCGTAGGTGATTTTACCAATGCGATTGACATTACTTCGAGCAGCACGTTGTTCGACTCTCCCAATGCAAATTCAGGGGTGTCGGCACACTGGGGTGCCGAAAACATGCTGTCCATGCTTGAGGATTGGTTTGGTCGAGATTCTTACGACGACGCTGGTGCAACATTGACTTCCTATGTCAATGTAAGCAACAACCTTGTGAATGCATTTTGGAATGGTTCCGAGATGCAATACGGAGAAGGCGATGGGGTTGATTTTGGGCCTCTCGTTTCTCTGGACGTTGTTGGTCATGAAATCGCTCATGGAGTGACCGAATTTTCGGCCGACCTAGTATATCGAAACGAACCTGGCGCGCTGAACGAGTCGTTCTCTGACATCTTCGGTGAGGTTCTTGAATTTTACACGACTGGTACCAACGACTGGCTGATTGGAGATGAGCTTCACTTTGCTGGCGATGGAATCAGGAATTTTCTCGTTCCTAATTCAGACAATCAACCTGATACTTACTTAGGGGATTTGTGGTGGACGAGTCCTGGAGACAATGGCGGCGTACACTTTAATTCTGGAGTTCAGAACAAGTGGTTTCACATTTTAAGTGCCGGTGAAGTTGGCACCAACGATAATGGTGATGACTACGATGTTACCGGCATTGGAATCGAAGATGCTGCTCAAATCGCTTATCGGGCACTCAACACGTATTTGTCTGTGAATTCCCAGTATCAGAATGCTCGGGCGGCTGGTGTGCAGGCCGCTGAAGACATTTTTGGTAAAAATTCGCCAGAGCACACCGCGACCAAAGATGCCTGGGATGCAGTTGGTGTTTACTCCGAAGACGTAGCTATTGAGACGGTGGATGAGGTCTTCCCCGGTTCAATGATTTACGCTTCAAGTGTCGTCGGAACGATTCCGGAAATTGGTGCGAGAAATCTTGTGATTGAACTCGATGCGGGCCAAACATTGTCGGTCATCGTCGACGCTGATCCGGGAATCGCTCCAAGTATTGATGTCTACGATCCAGCGGGAACCTTACTTGCGTCAAGCACGGCGACAGGGGTTCGTGCGATGGTGAATGTTGTCGCGATTGCCGATGCGGGTGAATACACCATTGAGATTGATTCGACCAACGGGGTTAACGGTGGCTTTCAGGCACAGGTTGTACTCAATGCTTCGATGGAAGATGAGTTGGTCACTTTGGTCGATAACGGATCATTGGCTCAGGCTCAGGATATCATGAGTTCTAGCATGGATCTCGCGCCTTTTGCTGCCGAGCGGATGGGCGCTTTTGGCGAGTTTGAAATTCGTGAGATTCCTTTCTTTGCCGGAGAGAATTTTGAATCAGGTGAATTTGGTAGCGGCTGGACAGCGACCTCGACGCAGTCCGAAGGGCGTATTCAAATCATCGACAGCCTTGCGACAGGTGAAGGTAGTTTTGGAATGTTCATGGACACCACCGGTACAGGATTTTCAAACTTAAATGAAGCCATTTGGTCGGTCGATTTGTCCACACGTTCGAACCCGTTCCTTAACTTTTACCATGCCAACTATGACGATGAGAATGATGTGCTTCCTGCCTCATTCAACGGAACGTTTAATGGTGATGGTGTCTCGGTAAGCGACGACGGAATAACCTGGCACACCATTTTGACCGATAGCGTGACGGATAGTGGCGACTGGAAGCAGATCTCAATCAATCTTGGGGATTTGGCTGACACAGTTGGACTGCAGTTAACTGAAGATTTTCAAGTGAAATTTCAGCAATACGATGACGATATGCTGGGGTCTGATGGGCGAGCCTACGACGGTATCAGTATCACTGAAACTGAAAAGTCGGAAGATTGGTATCAGGTTAATTTGACCGCAGGTGATGTTGCGACGTTTGCAGTTGGACAACTTGGCGATGCGGGCTATGTCGATCTGGAACTTTACGATTCGGCGGGGATGCTTCTGCAGACCGGTGCTTCGGGTTCGGGGTCGGATGGGCACATCAGCCAATTTGTAGCTGACCAAACCGATGCTTACTTTGCCCGCCTTGTCGGATCGGTTACTTCCTACGGACTCGTCGTGACGAAGGGCGCTGATTTCGACACGGGATCTAGTTCCACAACACCACAAGATATCACTCTACCGGGTCATGTTGTCGGTTACATCGATACTGTTTCTGAAGGAGTTGCCGACCCGGACGCGGCTTCGGATCGCCAAGTAATGGATAACTTCTTTGATGGAATGACGCTATCAAATAACATCACTGGCGGAAGTGTTTATGCGGTCCGTACAAGTTTCGATGCTCCTTCTGGTTTACATGTGTTTGCTCCGTCTCCAACCAATGGATCTGGCTGGCAGGCAGGTGTTGATGAGCTTCGAGCTGATTTTGCGATTCCACAAACGGATGTGACAATTCTTGTGGGGGCAGAAGAGAGCGAAACTGATATGGGAGTAATTCGTGCCTATGATGTCGAGGGCGTCGAGATCGATGAGGCGTTCAGTCGTCCGTTGAATCCAGGGGAAACTCAAGTGATTCGGGTTAACAGTCCGACGCGTCAGATTGCTTATATCGTTGCGAGCGGTTTTCAAAATGACGTGACTCCGCTGGACACGATTAGTTACGAGGTGCCACAAGAAGCGGCAGATTATTATTCAGTCGATGTTCAGCCAAACAATTTGGTGAATATCGCTGCGACGTTGCCGGGAGCGGGTGAGTTCTTGTTCGAAAATGGCTTGTTGGATGGCGGAGTTAGCCAACTGCAAATCGAATTAATATCTCCCAACGGTACAGTAGTGGCCACTGGCGATGAAGTTTTGGATTACTACTCCGAATTTGGCGGAACCTATCAAGTACGAGTTAGTGCGTTGGCAGGTGAGGGTAATTATGTATTAGGGGTAACCGCTGGGGAGGAAACCGGGCGGTTTAATCTAGGAGATCTTGGATTTGGTGTAGCGGTCACAGATTCCGCCACCGGTACCGGGTACCTGATGTACTCAGTGGAGGACCTTTTCACGAGATTTAGTTCAGATCAACCGTTTAGCCAAAATGCGAAGCACGTGATCGCGACTCGTTTTGTCGGTGGACAATGGGAATACAACGACAACTATGTTTGGCGACAATTCTCAAAAGCCGACGGGGATCGCTTGATTGCCGAGGTCGACTTTAGCAATGATACGGTAACTTCGATGGACGGCGTTTACGGTTCGGTTGGTGGTATCCAAAAAGGATTCTATGCTTCGGACATTACTTTCGAAGCGAATAGCTGGAGATCGAGTTATAACTTCGGAGAGTTTGGAATAACGGGAACGTTCTTTAAAGCTACGGAAACATTAAGATTTGAAATTGGCGATCCAAATTACGGAATCGCGGTGGATGACGCTGCGACCGGTACCGGATACATGATGTACTCAGAGAGTTTGTTATCGAGTCGATTCTCGGCGAACCCACTGTTTAGCCAAACATCAACCAACTTGGTTGCTGTCCGCTTTTCCGGTGGAAATTGGGAGTACAACGATAACTACAACTGGCATTCGTTCACTATCCAAGAGAACGACCGATTGCTCGCCGAGATTGATTTTGACGCAGATTCCATTAGTTCGCTGGTAGGAACCGATGATGTGATCAATGGCATTAAATCTGGATTTGTTACATCCGATTTAACGTTCACTGCCGATAGTTGGCGAGGTTCGGCTAATGACGGAGAGTTTGAAGTTTCCGGAACGTATTTCGATGCCTAACTCAGTAATCAGTGATCGACCTCTGGGGTCGATTGGTAACTGCTAATACGAAAAAACGCCCTCTTACGAGGGCGTTTTTTTTGGGGGGAGTTGATTCCGAAGGGTACGTCGGTTGCGTACTTTGAATTAAAGGGCGGCTGGGTTGAATCTGTTAACGATTTTCGATCGAAACAAATTCTCGAACATTGGGGCCATTGTAAATTTGCCGTGGACGACAGATTCGCTTTGCCGGCGATTCATGCATTTCTTTCCAGTGAGCAATCCAGCCAGGCAAACGTCCCATGGCGAACAGTACAGTGAACATGCCGACTGGGATTCCCATGGCTCGGTAAATCACTCCTGAGTAGAAGTCGACGTTCGGGTAAAGCTTTCGCTTTACAAAGTATTCGTCTTCTAGAGCCACTGTCTCGAGTCGCTGGGCGATTTCGAAGAGCGGATCGTCCAGATCCAGTTTGTTGAGTAGTTGGTCGCAGGCTTTCTTGATGATCTTGGCTCGTGGATCAAAGTTCTTGTAAACACGATGACCAAAGCCCATCAAACGAAAGCCGTTCTCCTTATCCTTCGCCATCGCAACGTATTTGTCTACGTCGCCACCATCGTCCTGAATTTGCTGAAGCATCGAGACAACCGCCTCGTTTGCTCCTCCATGGAGAGGACCCCAGAGGGCGCAAATTCCAGCCGAGATCGAAGCGAACAGGTTGGAATCAGCCGATCCAACCATCCGAACGGTCGAAGTGCTGCAATTTTGCTCGTGATCGGCATGAACAATCAACAGCATGTTCAGCGCTTCGACGAACGTCGGATCTGCCTTGTAGGGTTCACAAGGAACGGAAAACATCATTTGAAGGAAGTTTTCACAGTAGGACAGATCGTTTTGCGGGTAAGCGAACGGTTGACCCGCCGACTTGTTGTGACTGTAGGCGGCAATGGTGGGGAGTTTCGCCATCAGTCGCCTAATCGAGATTTCAACCTGCTCTGGATCGTGAGGATCAAGTGAATCCTGGTAAAAGGTTGACATCGCGCTCACGACCGATGACAGGATGGCCATCGGGTGGGCATCACGAGGGAAGCCGTTGTAGAACAACCGCATGTCTTCGTGAAGCATTGTGTGGTGACGGATTGAATCTCGGAAATCCGAGAGCTCTGTTTGGTTAGGTAGCTCACCATAAATCAGGAGGTAGGCGACCTCGACGAAATCGCAGTTCTTTGCCAGTTCTTCGATCGGGTAGCCACGATATCGCAAAATCCCCTCTTCTCCATTGAGAAAGGTAATTCCGCTTTGCGTGGATCCAGTGTTTACATAGCCCTCATCGATAGTGATGAGTCCCGTTTGCTTTCGAAGCGCACTGATATCGATCGCCTTTTCATTCTCCGTCCCTTCGACGACTGGAAATTCCAACTCATGACCTTCGCAATCAATTTTGGCCATTTTCGACATAGATCTTGTTCCTGACGTTACGGTAAAACTCGCATTTTTATGGTATGAGAGCATGATCGGGGCGATCGCCCGCCCAATACACTCTTTTCCGAAAAATATCTTTCGTGGCAACAAGTCTAACTGTTTTTTTCCCTAAAGGAAACGTGCCCGAATATTAGGAAATATCGGTTATACAACGTAATTGTTGCATTCAATCGGGCATTCTTCGTTGAAAACAGGCATGGCGTGGTGGCCTGTTTCAAGGGCGGCGGGCGATTGGGAAAGCCATCAAGGCGCTTCGTGGGCGTCGATTCAGAGCAGTAGCAGCGGGGTCAATAAGAGAAAGTCCCAAGCTGATTCAGTTTCGAAGCGTCGCCGAGATCTAATCTTCGTTAATGAAGTATTCTACCGGAATTTGTTTTTTAATTTTTAACAGATGTTTTCGGTAGGCCTCGGATCCTTGGGTCGATTTAATCTGCTTCTTAATTTCGGTCTGAGCCTCCAAAAATGGAGTACGGGATGCTTCGGTTCTTTCGACCACGCGAACAATGTGGAACCCGTTTTGGGTTTCAATAATGTCGCTCAAATCTCCAACCGGGGCACTAAACAGAAAATCATTGATTTCTTTCGAAGCCGACGAACCTTTGGTCGTCCAATCGTATCTGCCGCCATTGGAAGCTTTGAAGCCGTGCGAACTTGCTTTGGCAGCGGCAGAGAAGTTTCCACCATAAACGATGTCATTGCCCAAAGCCACAATTGCTTTTTCTGCTGCCTCGCGTGATTTCGAACGATCGAAACGAATAACAATTTGCTCCCAAATGCACTTTGCCGGATTTTCGTAGTCCTTGATGTTTTTGCGGTAGACGTCCAGCATTTCCTGGTGGGTGATTTCTTTGCTTTTTCGGAGCTGTTGTCCAAGGAAGTACTTGGTTATCTGATCCTCTGCCCAGCTTTTTCTGTGCTGCCTTAGCGAACTTCCTAGTGCTCGCAAGTTGGCATCCAATTCGCTTTGCGATTTCAGTCCGCTGTTTTTTAGCATTTCAGGTAAAGCACTTTTGTCAAACTGTTCTTCTGCCTGAGCGAGTACTTGTCCAAAGTCAGCACCTTCGGGAAGAGATTGGACGACACCCACGTAGAGGACTTTTGCTTCCACGTACTTGGGTAACATCTTGGGAATTAGTTTTTTTCTTTCTTGCTCTTTTACCGATGCGGATGCTTGGGGCATAAATTGTTGGATCATTTGATTAGTTTCAAACAGTAGGTCGCCGACAAAAATGGGGTACCCGCCAACCAGTGCTAAAACTTGCCCCGGTTCGAAAGAAACAGATTCCGCTTTTATCTCTGACGTCGCACCCGTTTGACGTGCTTCGTAAAGAGAAGTTGAACTGGTCGGTGATTTTTCCTGAAATTCATTTTTGGGGAGTGCATCTTTTGGTTTCATCGGTTGAAACGCGCTACTACCACTGCTGTCCGGCATGCGCAGGGGAGCCGTGATTTGTTTTCGTTCACGAATGATAGAGTCTGCTGGCGTTTGATTATCAAGTTTGAATGTGTTGGTTGGCAATTTTTTGGCTGGCACTTGACCGGTGGTCAGGGGCCCTTGGGGATTAAACCCAGAAAATTCTGTACTGGAATACGGTGATTTGACTGGCGGGTTGATTGCAGGCGGCGCGGTTTTCCCCCAAGGAACGGTGGCTGGTGCTAGGGGGTTCGTTTGGGGTTTTTGGTTGGCGGTTTCTTCGAGGGAATAATAGGGGTCCGGGGTTGTTTCCAATTGCGGTTGCAACTGGACAGTTGCCCCCATAGTAAAAGTCGGCGCGATGAAAACGAAGGCAGAAGTTAGAAATGCCCAAACTGGTTTAAAACAGTATTGATTTTTATGCATGCTGATCACGCCGTATCGGTAAAAGTCAGTTTAAAACATTGAGCGTACGCAGCTGCGTTCGCCTCGGTTCGCAACTTCCGCGCAGAAGTTGGCGGGGAAGAATAGATAAATCAGGTAGCTGGTTGCAAGAGTGATTTCACAAGTGCAAGCATTTTTGTCGGGTGGATCTTTCCCTCTTTCAAAGTCACCATCGCCGTTTGATCGTCGATAATGCGAATGACCGGCCTGATTTTTGAAAGCTGTGAAAAGCGACTGCGGTCCTGAAATTTAAAAGTAAGGTATTTATCTTCCATTGAAATGGAAAGAATTTGGTAGACGGCTGCTTCTAGTTTTAATTCTGAAAGAGTAAGTAGTCTTCGAACAGGCGGGGGTATTTTGCCAAATCGATCTCGAAGCTCATTACGCAGCTCTTCGATTTGGTCGAATCTTTCCAAACGAGTGAGTCGACGATAAAGGTCAATTTTTTGGCGTCGGTCCACGACGTAGCTGTCCGGAAGGAAAGCGGCAACAGGCAGATCGACTTCGACATGAATTGATAGCTTCGCCGGCATATGTTTAAGGTGTCGCACCGCATTTTCGAGAAGTTGGCAATACAATTCATAGCCAATGGTGGCAATGTGCCCACTCTGTTGGGTCCCGAGTAGATTTCCCGCTCCGCGGATTTCAAGGTCACGCATTGAGATTGCGAAACCCGCTCCCATATCACTAAACGTTTCAATTGCCTGCAGTCTTCGAGCGGCCGTTGGATTGAGGTGTTTGTGTGGCTCAATCAGAAGGTAACAATATGCCTTGTGCTTGTACCGCCCTACCCTTCCTCGCAATTGGTGTAGATCAGAGAGGCCATACCGATCGGCGTCGTTGATGAAAATAGTGTTTGCGTTGGGGATGTCGAGCCCGCTTTCGATGATCGTTGTCGCAATCAGGACATCAAACTTTCCTGCGATAAAGTCGGTCATCACCCCTTCGAGTTCGGTTTCGTTCATTTGGCCGTGACCGAATCGAAAGGTCGCTTCTGGAACTAACGATTCGAGTTTTTGTTGAATCAAATGAATATCATTAACACGGTTGTGGACAAAAAATATTTGCCCACCTCGATTCAGTTCCCGAAGCATACCAGTTCGGATAGTTTCGTTGTTAAACCGTAAGACTTTCGTCGCAACGGCAGATCGGTCATCAGGAGGTGTTTCGAGATTGGAGATATCACGAACGCCGACGAGCGACATATGAAGTGTGCGGGGAATCGGCGTTGCAGACATCGTGAGCACGTCGACAGAACTGCGAATCGATTTAAGTCGTTCCTTGTGTTCGACACCAAATCGTTGTTCTTCGTCGATGATAACCAGTCCAAGATTAAAAAACTTCACGTCTTTTGAAACCAAGCGATGTGTCCCAATTACGATATCAACGCGGCCTTTTTTAAGGCGTTCCACACTTTCTTTCAATTCTTGCGTGGTGCAGAAGCGACTGAGTTTTGCGATGTCCAGTGGGAATTCACCCATTCGCTCTTTGAAATTTTTATAATGCTGTTCGGCCAAAATAGTGGTGGGCACCAAAACGCCGACCTGGTATCCATTTTCTACTGCCTTAAAGGCGGCTCGCATTGCCACTTCGGTTTTTCCAAAACCGACATCTCCGCAGAGCAGTCGGTCCATGGGTTGTGCCCGCTGCATGTCCTGTTTGATCGCTTCGATTGCGGTCAACTGATCCGGAGTTTCTCGGTAGGGAAAGGAGTGTTCAAACTCGCTTTGCCATTCAGTGTCTGGCGAAAATGCGATTCCGGGCCGGCCGTCCCGTTTCGCTTGTAGTTCGATCATCTCGGAGGCTAAATCTTCAATCGCGGATTCGACGGAGGCCTTTTGCTTGGCCCACGACTTACCTCCGATTTTTGCCAGGGTCGGACGAGTTTTAGAGCCGCCGATGTATTTTTGCACCAGGTCGATCTTAGTGGCGGGAACATATATCTTTGTTCCGCCATGGAACTCGAGTCCCAAGTGTTCGGTTCGCTGGCCATCTTTATCAAGCATCTCTAAGCCGCGAAAGCGGCCGATGCCATGAGATAAATGCACAATTAGATCGCCCTCGCGAAGGTCAAGAAAGCTATCGATAGCCTTGCTTAACCGGCGGCGGCCCTTGCGCCGCAATTCGGTGCGATGAAACATCTGGTCGCAGCCGATTACAATTTGGAATGACTCGCGATTGCGGAATCCCTGATGAACACAGCCGAGGCCAATCTGAAGTCGCCCACCAGCGGCGGCTGCCGTCGATGAAAGGATTTCTCGTACTCTTGGAATTTCACCCTCGACCCGAGCCATCACAAAAATTTCGTATTCTTCCCCTGAAGGGTCTCGGGCGAGTCGGTCAACTTGAAGTTTCAGATCGCCAAAATCTCCACTGAAGCGCTCGACTGTATCGATCGGCAACTGATAAACCGCGCCCAAATGCCCGGAGGTAACTCGACTCGCGGTTGCGGCCGGTAGTTTAGCCCAGCGACGCTTGATTTCTTCCCAGCTGTGAATTGTTTCCGAGCTGGAAATGCGTTCAGTGTACCTCTGCGCCTGTTCGTTCAATGCTTCGGGTTCGAGTAATAGCAATAACGTATCGTCGGGAACGAAATCCAACAAACAACCATTGACCGGTCCGTCTTGCGTGACAACCGTGATTTCAATCTGTTGTAACTCTGCAGAGCTTCGTTGGTTGGCACACTCGAACTGTCGAAGTGACTCCACCTCGTCATCAAAGAGTTCGATCCGAACGGGGTTCTCCCAGTCGGGTGCGTAGACATCTACAATCCCGCCTCGGATAGAAAATTCACCCGGCAATTCGACTGCTGAAGTTTGGTGAAATTCCTGTTCAAGCAGCCAAGTGGCGAATCCATCGGTATCGATTTGATCACCGACTGAGATGCGTTTGGAATTTCCAAAGATCGATTCTTGAGAAGGAGTTGGCTGCAAAAGCGATGGAACAGTCGCCACAATTACGGGCGCTTTATCTCCAGCGAGGAGCCCTTTGATTAAACGGAGGCGGTCGCCGTATTCAAGGTCAAGATGCACTCCCGCACTGGAAGCTGGCATGCAGGCCGGAAATCGCTCGAGCATTCCCTCGAAAAATGTTGGCAAGTCATCGAGTAAATCATCTTGAGTTTTACCGTCAGCGACAACAATGAGAATGTTTTTGAACTGCTTACTCAAAGAGGCTGCCAGCAGCGCGCAGGACGAACCCCAGACAGAATCGAATGTTGCCGTTTCACCCCGCCGGAGTGAATCGACACAAGCAATAAAGTCTTTGCTGCGAGCAAAATTTTCTGACAAAGCGAGTAGACGCTTGGAAGTCAGGGCGTGCGACGGAACATCAGTCATTGAGTCCGCATTCTAATGAGCCAGACGAGCACCGCCAAGTGATCGACGGTTTTGAAAATTACTACCGACCGTTTTTATTGATTTTCAGCCGAAGTATCGACTTTAGCCGACCGGAAATCGCCTGAATTATTGGATTGCCAGACTTCGCCATTATCGACATTGACCGCCGAAAGCCACTCATCCCCGTAGCAATAAGTGTCAATTAGTTTTACGTGGCCATGATCTGTGACATGCCCGTCTGACTGAGGGGTGTGCCCGACATAGGCCGTTTTACCAGAGATATGTGGTGCGGTTGGCGAACCCAGCATGTGCTTCCAAAAACTAACTTGGTCCGGTTGCTCGCTTAATGGAAGGTCGGGAACATAGTTTGCGTGAATGAAGAAATGGTTTTCGGTTTCGTAGTAGCGGAGGCAATGGTTCAAAAATGAGAGATGATGTTGAGGAATGCCCTCTACGCTTCCACCGTAGCTTGCCAGTGTCGCGCTGCCACCGTGTTGATACCAAAATTCAAAATCGCGTTGCTTATTATTACCAAAAAGCGCCTTGTACATCATTAGTTCATGGTTGCCGATCAGGGGGATGAAGCGGCACGTGCTGACAAGGTTGATTAGAATCTCAAGCACGCCGGCAGAATTCATACCACGATCAACGTAATCTCCCATTCCAATCAGGATGTCATTGGAAGTTGGTTCGATTTCGTCAATCAAGCGTTGGAGTGCAACTGCACAACCGTGGATATCGCCGATGGCAATGGTTCGAGACATTTTGAACAGGGACAACCGGGGGGACGGGAAAGAGTCAATGATAGGGGACGGTCTCAACCTTACAAGGTTGATACTCTAGGTTTGGACGTTTCGTAGAGTTATGAGCTGTTGCAGGGGATGGATTCGCAAAAATAATAGTGAGAGATTTATTAGGCTAATCGTATTCCAAAAACTTACTGACGATTGGCAAAACCAATTTTAGCAAGAATGGCCATTTTGTCTTTTCGTTCCCCTGGAGTCAGCTCTGCCAGTAACTTTCTTTGAGCGCGAATCAAGATGGGGGACGCATTGGACTGTAGTAACATCGCATCTCCAGTAGCTTTGATAGCGGTTCTCGAGGCTCCGTCTAAGTCTAGGAAATTGCTGTCAATAATTTCAAGGTCAACGACTTTTTGTTCAGGAATCGCGAGTTCCCATTTAAGAGTAATTGCAAATGGATGTCGCGGAGCAGGACCCGTTGAAATTAATTTAAGCGGTTGTTGCTTTTGGCCGATTTTAACGTTGAGGTTTTTGCTAATGAATTTCCCAGCGGCGACCTGGAATTGTTTGGTCAGTTCGGGGGATAAAACGTGCCCGGAATCATCGTTGGAATCAATCTCAGTTGCGGGAGTTTCGGTTTTCGGCAGCACGGCGGTTGTTTCTGAAGACGGAGGGTCCGCGTCGAGCTTTGACCATTTTTTTAGAATTTTTTCCGTTGTTTTCTTGTTAAGCCCGATGGAATAGGTGATTTCAGCTTTGTTTCCCCGGACAATGATAGCGAGAGTGCGCTCGACAAAGTCATCCTCAAATCGATGGGGTGTAGAGCGAACAATTGGGAAACCAAGGTTGGCGATGACCGCGAACGTTAGTATTACTGTTTTCATCATCAAATGAATATCTCAACGTCAAAGAGAACTGGTCGGCGGAGGGTTCTCAGAATAATATAGTGTAAGGCGATCACATTGTACCAAGGTTTATGTTTATGAATTCCAATGAAATCCTCGATCGCGAATTTTTAGAGATTCGCGCGAAAATACTAGAGGTAGCGGCAGCGCTGGATCGGATCGAGCGGGCGGAGGGAGATGTCTCCGGTGACCCTCGAATGGCATTGATTGCCGATGCAATCAACGTTATCGCAAGTGAGCATTCGAACCCTATCCGAGCGGAGAAAATCCAATTGCTATTTTCGAGAGCTTACGATGAACAGTGGCGCAACGAATTCTCCATCGCCTCACGTTCCTAGGTTGGCAATCTCGGCAGGACGATCTTAACCAGACGATTGCCGGCCCGCAGACGTCCCCGATTTTGGTTTTCGGCGACTCATTTCAGTTGTACCTTCAATTTTGAGTATCATCTTGCCGGTTCGGCAGGTTTTTTAAGAAAGACGGATTTATGTACTACATTGACCCGCATCTTCATATGGTTTCGCGGACGACAGACGACTATGAAACACTTGCCAAAATGGGATGTGTTGCCATCAGTGAACCGGCGTTTTGGGCCGGGTTCGACCGGGGGAGCGGAGAGAGTTTTCGAGACTATTTTCGGCAGTTGACGGAAGTCGAGCCAAAACGAGCTGCTCAGTATGGTATCCAGCACTTTACCTGGCTTTGCATTAATGCAAAGGAGGCCGAGAATGTCGAGTTGTCCAGAGAGGTTCTTAAAATCATCCCTGAATTTTTGGATTGCCCAAACGTGTTGGGAATTGGCGAAATAGGGTTGAATAAGAACACTAAAAACGAAGCGATAATTTTCCAGGAACACATGGAACTTGCGATTGCTCACCAACAGCAAGTTTTGATCCATACCCCTCACTTGGAAGATAAGTATCAGGGAACGCGAATGATCCTGGACATGCTTGGTGAACACTCTATCGATCGTTCAAGAGTGTTAGTGGATCATGTCGAAGAGCACACGGTGGGACCGGTGCTTGAAGCGGGGTACTGGGCGGGTATGACGCTATACCCGGTAACGAAATGCACTCCCTCGCGAGCGGTTGACATTATCGAGCGGCATGGTGCTGAGCGATTGTGCGTTAACTCCGCTGGAGATTGGGGGCCATCGAAACCAACGGCGGTTCCGGATTTAGTGCTCGAAATGCGTCGGAGGGGGCATAAAGAGAGCCTGATTAAAAAGGTGGTTTACGACAACCCACGAGATTTTTTCAGTCAAAGTAAAAACTTCAATCTTGAAAATCCTGCTCAGCGATAAATCGTGTGTCGGATGCAACCTCAGTTCGTTGTTGAGAATGTGAACGGTTTTTCTGGGCGTTTTGGCTTGATTTCTGGTTGTCAGTCTCAATAAGGCTGGTAGATTAGATTCTTGAACTTGATGGTTCCATCAATGCTAGATATTTCCTGCGTGGACGCCGAAGATTCTATGAGCCAAGAAACTGATTTAAAAACACTCGCTCCCGTTCACGTTGCGCTCACGCCTCAGCAGCGATTCAGCGACTTTTTACAGAGTCGCGGCATGCGAAATACGGAACAGCGTCGAGCGATGCTGGAGTTGGTATTTCTCGAACATGACCACTTTGATGCGGATCAATTATTGGTGCGACTCCCCGCCAAGGGTGAGAAGGGCTACGTCAGCCGTCCCACCGTTTATCGAACGTTGGGTGAATTTGTCGACGCGGGGTTGCTGCGTAAGTTTTCGTTGGACGGAAGAAGTGTCTACGAGCACGATTATGGATACCCTCAACACGACCATCTGTACTGCACCAAGTGTGAGAAGCTGATTGAATTTCAAAGTGATTCGTTGTTGGAAATCCGAAGCGACGTTGGTAAGGCTCACAACTTTGACGTGCGTAGTCACCGGTTGATCGTATCGGGCGTCTGTGAGGATTGCCGACGCGGACGCCGACGAGAGCGTCGAAAAGTCGATCTGATTTAGGTTGATTCATCAACCCAAAACTAAATTGTATGCAACCAAATGTTGTCCAACCAAGTGATGTCCAACCAAGTGATGTCCAACCAAGTGATGTCCAACCAAGTGATGCCAACCAAGTGATGCCAACCAATCGCAAAAAAATAGGCGGCTTCTCAATCGAGAAGCCGCCTTAATTTTTATGGCCTTGGTGAGAGGCGGTAGTACCAGAATGGCCTGGTTTAGTGATCCAGAGGTTCGTGAGCTTTGATCTCACCCTTGTAGACTTTATCACCAATTTTAACTTCGATGTCTACTCCGAGCGGAATAGCAATTGAAAGGTTTTGGTCGTCAAGCATGTAGACTGCAGAAAGTCCCTGGTCGTCAAGCTTCTCTGCCTCTAATGTAAACCCTTCTTCGTCGTTACCGACTTTAGGAGTAACAGTGAAGCTGTCGACTTTCTGAGCGACCTCTTTTTTGCCTGCTTCGTCCAAGAGATACATTTTGATGACGTTGCTGTCGGGGTATTTTTTCCATTCGCCTTGCATGTCGTTTGGCTCGAGGGCAAAGATATGACCACCAAACGGGCCATGTGCCGGATGATCTGCATGGTCATGGTCATGGTCATCGCCATGATCGTGATCGTGATCGTGGTCATGATCGGCATTGTTTGCCGCACCACCATTAGTTTTTCCGTTTCCGCCGGTTGAGTCGCAACCACTAACGGCAAATACGGCTACCGCCAACATTGCTACGATTAGTGACGACGCAGAATTGATACGCATTGTTACTCCAGATAAAAGATTCAATTTCTTGTTTCTAGCTGACGCTAGGTTAATGTTGGAAAGCATCCAAGCAAGTTAGGACTAAAGGAAGATTCGATTATAGAGTTCCCTCGCAAAATGGAAACACCGAACCCTTTGTTTGTTTGTAAAGCCTGACCGTCTCTCAGTGTCACCCAAAAAAGGTTCGCTATGGGCACTACGTTTTCGCATTACATCTTGTTCAAGACTGAGCGATTTACCTGATTGATCCACAAATTTAGGGGGTGTTTTTAGTTGTCCAGTGGGGTGTTAGGAAACTTGAAATTTGTTTTGCTGAGTATGTCGTGAAGGATGTTTCTTCCGTGGCGATCCATGGCTTCCTCCCATAGATTCCCCGGATCGCAAAAAATTTGGTCGGCGTTACTACTGTCACTGCAGTACCACAGGCCGTGATTGACCTCTGATTGCAGTTGTCCAGGTTTCCACCCCACGATGCCAAAAGCGATTCGGTAGGGAGTGTTTTTAAGATTAGCCAGTTCTTTAAATTTATTGGCCTGTGCGGTCACAAAAATACCTCCTGGCATTTCGATTTCGCCTAAGTGGTGGTTTTGGTGAATTGCAAAGACCGGCCCGTCGATCGGCCCACCTCTCACTAGAAAACGGTCGTCGAATCTCTGTCCCGTTAGTTGTTGCCATGCAAGTTTAATTTCGTCGTTGGCTGGTTGGTTTAGAGTGACCCCGATCGTGCCAGCCTCGTTGCTTTGCAGAATAAGGATGACGGCCTGGTGAAAAGGAGTGTCAGAAATTGATTCAGTGGCGATGAGAAGAGAGCCAGGATGGATTTCTGGATTGGAATCAAACGGCATCAGTTCTGAACTGTTGAAGCGATCGGTCAAGAATTCCCCCCCCTTGGTCAAACATGAACTTGAGGTAGTGCAAAACTGTCTGAACAAGACCGCAATTGAATTGTGGTCTCCTTCGTGAGTTTTTATTTTCCTGATCTAAGGGGTTGCAAATTGCGTGCCGTTAAGAAGTGGCTGGTCTGATTTCGGGCAAAGCTGGTATATGCGGATGATTTAGTAATGCATTTCACGCCATTTAATTGACAATGGCCGAATTCAATCCTTTACAATCGTGGCGTTTGCAATTCGAAGTTTACTCCCGGCTTAACGCTTGCCATCTTGTCAGGCGCAATTTCAGTCAGCTAACAAGAATTCTGAGTTTAGGCGTTTGACTGACTTTTATTTGCCGAAATCAATTTTGATTTTCAGCTTGTTTTCGGTCAAATTTTTCTTCAGCGGTGCTGGGCCTAAAGTAGATAGGTTCCAGCTTCCAGTGGCTATCTCGTGCTCCGGCGGCGTATTTTTTTCTAGCGAGTCGGCCGATCAAAGAGGCTGAGCATTTTCGGTTGGGCTCCGGTAACAACTTGCATCCGATTTGAGTTGCTAAGTCAGATGTGAGGGCTTGGGGGATGCCGGGCCCCGTGATGATGTCGCCGGTTAGAATCGATGATTTCCAGTTCTCAAATTCGGTAACTTCACTGGCGGAAGTTTCTGCTACTTGCCAAGTTGATTTATCGTCTAGATAGGCTTGGTAATACGACGAGAAAAGTTGCCCTCGCTGGGCATTTACGACTGGTCGAATATTCAGCCTCACTGGAATTTCAGCGGAGTCTGTTGAGCATGAGAGCTCTGCTGCTCCGAACGCGAGGGCTTCGAGCGTATTTATACCAAGAATTGGGATGTCTCTTGCGTAGGCGATCGTTTTTGCAGTTACGACGCCGACCCTAAGCGAGGTGAAGGATCCGGGGCCCTTGGTGGCGGCAATCAGATCAATACCTTCAAGGGTGGTTCCATACTGCTCGAGGGCCGCCCTGATCATGGGAGCTAATAACGTGGAAGCGCCGGGAGGGAATATCCGTGAGGTTTTCCCCTGCCCTTTCGAACGCTTGCGAACGTAGCCATGGGGAAGAGAATCGTCATCCCCGGCGTTGGAGCGACCGCTAGATGGTTTCGATTGATCTTGGAATTGGATTGAATCGAGTTCTAATACAGCCTCAGTATCTTTAACAATTGCTACTGAAAGCACTGTCGAAGATGAGTCAATTGCTAGTGTGAGCGATGCCATGAGTGGGTTGGATGAAGAACGATAGTGGTGATTCGGAAGTTGGTTGAATTTCAGTCGGGCGGACGTTGGCGTTGCGTTTAGATTGGAGGATCAACTAATTCGCACATTTGAAACGACCGTTACAAATGATCCCACCACAATATTTTACGAGTCATCAAGTCAATTGCATAGGATTGTCGATACTTGTAGACTATCGCAGCGGACTATGTTTTTACGAGTGCCGGTTGCTAGTTTACAGGATTAGCTGATCGGATTCCAAAGAACTAGTTTAGCAAATCGAAATACGAATAAGAGTGGTCGAGTTTTATATAAACCAGCATTTTTGCTGGTTGGCTCGGACGCGGTTTTCATCTTGAATCAAGTAAGGCTTTTCCGTGCAGCGGGCAATCATTAGTGACATACACGGAAACTTTGAAGCATTGACTGCGGTCCTGGGTCGGATTGGTGATATCGGTGTCGATGAAATTATTTGCCTTGGCGATATCATTGGGTACGGGCCAAACCCTTTGGAATGCCTCGACACGATCATTGATCGTTGCCAGTTAACAATTCTCGGTAATCATGATCAGGCGGCAATTTTTGATCCTGATGGGTTCAATCCAATTGCAATGAAGGCGATTTATTGGACTCGGGAGCAATTGGAAAACGACACCGCTGACCTGGAGCAGGCAGATCGACGTTGGGACTTTTTAGGTGAATTGCCACGTCGTCATGATGAGGGAGATTATCTGTTCGTTCACGGATCGCCGAGAGATCCCACGAACGAGTATGTTTTTCCCGAAACTGTTTACGAACGTGATTTGCTCGCCCTCTTGATGAGTCGTATTGAGCATGTCTGTTTTCAGGGGCATACCCACATTCCGGGGATCTTTACCGAGTCTGGCGCGTTTGTAACGCCGGATGAGTGCGACCATTATTTTCGGCTAGATGCTGGGAAATGTATGTTGAATGTGGGAAGCGTCGGACAACCGCGGGACGGCGACGCACGATCCTGTTTCGTTGTTTTAGACACAGAAGAGCGTTCCGTTCGCTACCACCGTGTCGAATACGATGCTGAAAAGACTCGGCAAAAAATTTATGGGATTCCAGATCTCGACAATATGCTCGGCGATCGCTTGATGACCGGGCGATAAGAAAAACTGTTTTTCATCGTTGATTGTGATTCCCGTCATCGAACAAAGTGATTAAGATACGACCACGTCGCGGCAGTTTAGTGCACCCAAGTAAAAGGGAAATGCAGGATAGCCGCTTGGTTTGATCACAATTAACGCTCATCTAGGATGTCTCATGGGTAAACGCGCTATTATCAGCGACATCCATGGTAATTTCGAAGCCTTAACCGCTGTTCTCGCAGACATTGAAACTCAGGGAATTTCTGAGATTTACTGTCTTGGCGATGTAATTGGATATGGTCCCAACCCTCGCGAATGTATCGATCGATGCCGTGAATTTGCTCTGACTTTACTTGGCAACCACGACAACGGTGCTCTTTTCGACCCAGAGGGGTTCAGCAGTGGTGCCGAACGGGCAATTTTCTGGACACGTTCCCAACTGGAACAAACGGAGCACGATGGTGCGAAAGAGCGATGGGATTTTCTAGCCAGTCTTCCGCGGACGCATCGCGAAGGTGATTTTATGTTCGTCCATGGCTCCCCCCGGAGCCCTTTGAACGAGTATGTTTTTCCCGAAGACGTTTACAATCAGCGGAAAATTGAACGGATTTTTGGTTTCATTCAGAAATACTGTTTTCAGGGGCATACGCATGTTCCTGGGGTTTTTACCGAGAATTTCCGGTTCTATTCTCCAAGCGAAATCAGCAATACCTACACGCTGGGCGAGCAAAAGCTGATGATCAACGTGGGAAGCGTTGGGCAACCGAGAGACAGTGATCCGCGTGGGAGTTACGTGATTCTCGAAGGAAACGAGGTGGAATTTCGCCGAGTGGAGTACGATCCCGCACCGACCCGAAATAAAATACTCGGTATTTCTGAGTTAGACGATTTTCTTGGAGATCGGTTGCTCGAGGGACGATAGTCCAAGCTCTGTTGGGCTTGCGTATCAGAGGTGCTTGAGTTTTCTGACCTGCAAAGCAGGATTTTCGCTTGCCAACGCCTAACCGGTTCAATTTGGATAGTTTCTGTGCTCGTCGAAGGTTCTTTGGGCGTTATCACCCCTAATTTCAATAGGTTGCGACTTAAAAAACCGTCTGCAATCCCCTTTCCAATCTGTGTCGATGATCAGACAATGGGCAATTCTTAATCGCGGTTGAAGTTGATTGCCGAAAGGCTTCATCAGGTCGACCTTTCCGAAGATTGTTTTCGACTAATTTTCAATCACCAGCTTTGTGGCGATAAAACACTTTTTCACATCGGATTAATTACGTGAATAGCGGACGTTTCCTGACTTTTCTTTTGTTTTCATCAGCGTTCATGATGACTGCGGTAATTCTGCAAAATTACCTCATGCCTGAACCGCAAGAAGATGTTGCCCAACAGGTTGAAGGTGGCGACGGGGCGACTCAAGTCGAAAACAACACAGAGAAAACTGACGACGGTAATTCCACCCCCGCTTCCAGAGAAGTTGCTGGGCAACCTGCGGGAACTTCGCCAGTCGAGGAACCTGAAGCTCAGACGGCTCCAGTGGAAACGCCGACTCGAACCTTCTCAGACGAATTCGTCACGATGGGATCCCTCAACCCGGATGGATTGGATCGTTATTTGGTCACCATCAACAAGCTTGGAGGTACGATCTCTCGAGTGGAATTGAACGTCCGCGATGCTGACGGGCGCTACACTTATCGAGATCTCATTTGGGAAGGCGGCTATATCGGTTGTCTTGATCCTGTAGATACACCCGAGGGCGTTCGTGTTCGAACCGTTGGTGAAGGTACGCCTGCGTCGGTAGCGGGCGTAATGGTTGGCGATTTAATCCTGTCGGTCGATGAAGAGCCAATTACTTCAGCGGATGATTTTGAAGATTATTTAGAAAGCCGAACCAAGCCGGGTAGCTTGGTCAAAATTTCGGTAAAGCGAGATGGTACAGAGAAGCAATTCGAAATTGGTCTGACAGAAAAGCCAATCCAAGTGATTCGGCCCGAGCCTGGATTGGTCGACGATCAATTTGATTTTCCAGAATCATTTATTCTCTCGTTAGTGAAGCCGGGGGCAATCGACGAAGCGTGGCCAGAGCTTGATGGCGATATGATAGATGCTAACTGGGAAGTGTCCAAGCTGACAGAGAATTTAGTTGAACTTAAATTCGAACTCTCGGAAGCCAAGCTGAATGAGCTTGGTTATCAAGGACCGATCACGGTATTCAAACGTTATAAAATGCCAGAGGTGCCCGTTGACGCACCAGCTGATTTGACCAGTCGAACGTTTCATCTGAATCTTGAAGTTGAAATTAAAAATGGATCCAATCAATCACAGCAACTAGCGTACAAAATGGATGGCCCGACGGGTCTGACAGCTGAAACTTGGTGGTACGCTAATAAAATTCACGGTCGGCAAACGGCGATTGGTTACATTGCCGGTGCTCGCGATGTTGTCGGTGCAAATGGAGTGAATTCCTACGTGTTTTATGGGTGCCCCGAAATTGTCAAGGGAGCCCAAAAGACGATCACGCAAGTCGATTATATTTGCGATCCGGGCAATAACGATGTGCGGGCAAGGGAACTTAAATGGGTCGGCGTTGATTCGCACTACTTCAATGTTTCCATGATCCCCAACGTCAAGCCTGGCGAGCCTTTTATGACTAATAGTGTCTGGGCCTACGTTAACAGTCGACGGGGCGAGCTTCCAGAAATCCCCAAGAATGCTCGGTTGCAAAAACTCGTCGACTGCACCTTTCAAATGGTTGCTCCGGCGGATCTTGCTCCTGGCGGCAGTCTGATCAAATCGTTTGATGTTTTCATTGGCCCCAAAGACCCTGTTGTGCTGAAGCAGTATGGGCTAAGTGATGTGCGGACCTTTGGCTGGTTTTCATGGTGTTCGATCGTACTTCTCAAAGTTCTGCATTTCTTTTATCTGTTAACTTTCAAGACGAGTTATGGTCTTGCAATTATCTTGCTGACGGTTCTCGTGCGAAGTTTGATGATTCCGTTGTCTCGCAAGGCAGCGTTGAATGCTCAGATGATGCAGCATCTTCAGCCTCAAATGAAAGAGATTGCCGACAAGTACAAAGACGACATGGAGAAGCGAGCAGCGGCCCAACGCGAGCTGTATCAAAAGTACAAGTTCAATCCGTTCGGCGGCTGTTTTATGATGTTTTTCCAACTGCCCGTGTTTTACGGTCTTTATAAAGCCTTGAATGTGGATATCGCTCTGCGAGATCAACCGCTCATCCCGGGGATGCAATGGTGCAGTAACCTCGCGGCACCGGATCAGTTGTTCTATTGGGAAAATTGGATGCCGGCAGTCCTCGCTTCGCCAACTGGTTGGCTGGGACCTTACTTTAACATTCTGCCGATTCTGACCATGATTTTATTCATCGCTCAGCAGAAGTTATTTACCCCACCGCCGACCGACGACCAGCAGAAGATGATGCAGAAGATGATGACCTTCATGATGATCTTTATGGGCGTCATGTTCTTCAAGGTTGCCGCAGGATTGTGTATCTACTTTATTACGTCCAGCCTTTGGGGGATCATTGAAAGGAAGTTGCTGCCTAAGCCTGTTTTGGATACGGACAAACTCGCTCTGGATGGTGGTAATACACGTGCTTTGAAGAAGCAACTAAAAGCCGAGGCAGCAAAAACAGAAAAGCGTGATTCCGAGGCCGAAGCGCGACGCTCAAGAAACGCAGAACGGAAGAAAAAGCTGAAGCAACGCGGTAACTAAGTCATGGTTTCGCTAGATGTCGATGATACCATTGCAGCAATCGCCTCCGCGCCCGGTTCGGGGTTGAGAGGGATTGTGCGCGTCAGTGGCCCCCGAACAGTTGAGTTGGTGGAAGCGCTGTTCGAAATTTATGATTCGCGTGCGTTTCCCAATCGCTTGCGGCCCACATCGACGCGTGGCCAACTAACCGTCGACGAGGGGCTTAAGGTGGACATCGATTTATATCTTTGGCCGACCAAACGAAGCTATACCCGGCAGCCGACTGCTGAGTTCCACCTAGTTGGCTCTCGGCCGGTACTTGAGATGGTTTTGAACAGGTTGTGTGGTTGTGGTGCTCGGCTCGCGAGACCAGGCGAGTTTACACTTCGTGCGTTTCTTTCAGGGCGGATTGACCTCACCCAAGCCGAGGCAGTTCTCGCCGTCATTGATTCGTCGGGTGAGCAACAGCTTGACACCGCCCTGCGGCAAATGGCTGGAGGACTGGCAGGACCTCTTGGGGCAATTCGTGATGACCTGATGGGTACACTGGCAGAATTAGAAGCAGGTTTGGATTTCGTCGAAGAGGACATTGAATTCATCACGCGTTCACAACTGCTAGAACAGCTTGAAAGAGCTGGACAGAAATTAGAGACAATTCAGCAGCAAATAAGTCTTCGCGATCGAGGGTCGGAGGCGTCTCGGGTGGTGTTGTGGGGAGAGCCGAATTCGGGCAAGAGCAGTTTGTTTAATGCTCTGCTGGGGACCCAGGAATCGATTGTGACTGAGGTGGCGGGAACAACGACCGATTTTTTAGTCGGCGAACTTGTTTTAAAATCAATGAAGCTCGACTTAGTCGACACGGCGGGTGCTGAAGAACGATCGGAATACGTTTCATCACAAGCCCAGCAGCACCGCGTTGAGCAACAGGAGCAGGCGGACGCTCGTCTGTTTTGTATCGACAGCCAGCGAAGCCCAACGCCGTGGGAAAAAGAGCAGCTATCGAAGTTGACGAACGCGTGTGTCGTGGTTTTAACAAAAACTGATTTGCATGACTTGGAATCGACGCGGTTGACTGAACTGTCCCAACAGATTCGATCCCTTGGATTCGACGGCCCGATGGTGGCGACCAGCAGTCATTCACGCGTTGGGTTGGATTTGCTTGCGGATGAAATTTCTTTGGCGGTCATCAATTCTCAATCGGCCGATCAGTCGATTGTGGGAACGACAGTACTGAGAGCGTCGGAAAGCCTGCGAGATGCCACCGCAGCGGTGGGGCACGCCAGAGATGCTGTCATCCATCACCTGGGAGATGAGTTGGTCGCCTCGGAACTCCGTCGTTCGTTGGAGGCTCTCGGCCAAGTTGTTGGGGCGATTTATACCGATGATATTCTCGACCTTGTTTTTGGTAGATTTTGTATTGGTAAATAGCCCTGAGTTCTTCTCCGTTGCCACGATAACGGCCGAAATTTGAGAACTCGTTTGCGTTTTTCAGGTTTTCGATTTAGCCTGAATCAGTCCATCTGTCTGTCTTTTTGAAATTCTCATCCATGAAGTCATTGTTTTGTTGTTCGGTTTCGATCGCGCTGGTGTCCCTGTTTTTGTTAGGCGCTGCGTTTGGACAGGAGGTTGGAGATAGGGTCGTTGCGACTGCAAACTTTGCAACCAAATACAAAAAAGAGGACGTTGGAAAGGTCTTCGAAGGTGGGATTCATACGATTTCCCGAGTCGATGGTAAGTGGTGCATGCTCGATAACATCGAAGGCTGGCTGCCAGCTCAAAATTTGATGAATTTAACCGATGCAAAAGACTACTTTTCAAAAAGGATTGTGGCGAACGAACAAGACTCTATCGCTTTGGCCCATCGAGGAATGGTGTTTCGTGAATTAGGTGATTTAGTTTCTGCGTTTACGGATTTAGATCGTTCACTTGCTATCAATCGCAATAACCCCGTGGTTTGGATGAACCGCGGCGTAGTCTTGCAGGCTCAAGGGAAGTTTCTGCTCGCGGCACGAGATTTTAATGAAGCGATTCGAATTAATCCAAAGTTAGCGAATGCTCATTTTAATATTGGTTTGGCGTTTTATACCTTAAGCGATTTTGAACAGGCGATCGCGGCTTACGATAAGGCGATCAAACTAAATGGTGATGATCCGGTTTGGTTTGTCAGTCGCGGAAGTGCCAAGCTGAATGCTGGGGATCTTCCAGGAGCGGAGGAGGATTATCGAAGTGCACTGAAGCTGAACGCAAAGCTCTCTGATGCATACGTTGGATTGTGCAACCTCGCGTTATTGCGAAATGATTTTGATCAAGCGATCTTGGATGCTGAAAAATCTGTCGAATTGCAGCCCAGGAATGCGATGGCGTTGAACGCGCGCGGTTGGATTCTGTTTAAACAGGGTAAGAACCAAGAGGCGATCGGTGATTTTAATCGGGCGCTCCAGTACGCTCCGCAGTTTCCATTGGCTTATGCGAATCGGGGCGTTTGTTATGTAAAGCAAAATGATTTCTCTAAGGCAGTAGCTGATCACACCCGCCACATTGAATTGGATCCCGAGAGTGCGGTGGCGTATTCCAATCGAGCGGTTGCGTGGTTGGGATTGGGGAATTATCAGAAGACGGCAGACGATTTCAAATCGGCGGAAGAATTGGCTCCGGAACTAGATGAAGCCTTAAACGGATATGCCTGGTTTTTAGCGACCTGTCCGGACGAAGCGTTTCGAAATGGAAAGCTCGCGATTGAGAAGTCTAAAAAAGCGTGTGGCCTTACTCAGTATAAAGATTGGTACCAGCTCGATACGTTAGCCGCCGCTTTTGCCGAAACGGGGGATTTTGATTCGGCGGTGAAGTGGGCCAAGCAGGCCCTTGAGATTGCGCCTGCCGCTAAAAAGAGTATCTGCCAACAGCAGTTGAAACGGTTTGAAAGTAAAGAACCGTTCCGCAGCCAGATTGGGAAAAATGCGGAGGAAGGAATTCTCGGACTCTAAATTTTCTGTTCGAGAAATCCCCCGACCGTCCATTTTAAAGAATTCCGCCTGGTGAATACTTGGCAGCCTCAGGAAACTTCTCGAGGTACCCATCCACCTTGGCGGTGAATTGTTGTACTTGTTGACGTGCCGCACCAACATTGTTGCGCCCGTTCTCGAGAATCTCCCGGAGTGTTGCCTCGTTCAAGTTTAGACTTTCGTCATTGGCAAGCCGGGTGAGAAGATCGTTTTGCGAAATGGTGCCTTCTCTTAAATCATTGACCGTGGCGACAGCATGTTGCTTAATTACATGGTGAGCCGTTTCGCGACCAACCCCTGCTTTGACCGCCTCCATCATGATGGTGGTTGTCAGAAGAAATGGAAGGTAGTGGTTGTTTTCTTTCTCGATTACCGCGGGATAGGCATCCATTTGGCCAAGGATGGTTAGAAAAGTTTCAAACAAGCCATCGATCGCAAAGAATGCATCGGGCAGCATGACTCTTCTAACGACGGAACAGGAGACATCCCCTTCGTTCCATTGGTCACCAGCAAGACCGGCGGCCATGGCTTGGTATCCTTTTAGGATTGTGTGAAATCCATTCACCCTCTCGCTTGATCGAGAATTCATCTTGTGAGGCATCGCACTGGAACCGGTTTGTCCTTTCGCGAAACCTTCGCTTGCGGTTTCGTGCCCAGCCATTAAACGCAGCGTCTTGCAGAGGGATGAGGGCCCGCTGGCAAGTTCGGTCAGGCAATTGACGGTCCGGAGATCGAGACTTCGTGGATAGACTTGTCCGACATTTTCAAATCTTTGTGGGATTCCTAAATGTTCCACTACCAACTGTTCTAGCTGGTTGGATTTTTCATAATCCCCATCAAACAGGCTCAGTTGATCCATCTGAGTTCCGACAGCACCTTTTAGTCCGCGAACAGAATAATTCTCGAGGAGTGCTTCGAGCGAACTAAGGCCAATGAGTAATTCTTCGCCAAACATGGCGAGGCGTTTACCAAAGGTTGTTGGTTGGGCGGCGACGTTATGTGTGCGGGCTGTGATAAACAAGTCTTGCCATTTTTCAGCTGCCTCACGGAGTTGAGCCAGGGCGGCAATCGTTCGGGTCCGAATGATCTGTAGAGATCGGTAAACCTGAAGCTGCTCTACATTTTCGGTCAGATCACGGGAGGTCATGCCTTTATGAATATGTTGATGACCAGCCAGGTCACAAAATTCTTCGATTCTGGCTTTGACGTCGTGGCGTGTCACTCGTTCCCGCTGCATGATCGATTCGAGATTGACTTGATCTTTGACCGAGCGGTACGCAGAAATTGCCTCCTCGGAGATGTCCAGGCCAAGTTGTTGTTGTGCCGTCATGACAGCGATCCACAGTTCCCGTTCGAGAACCACCCTGCCCTCGGCAGACCAGATGGACTTGATTTCAGAGGATGCGTACCGTTCAGCGAGAATGTTAGGGATCATGTCTAAATTGTTAAAATGGTCGATTGGTTAAAACTGTCTAGTCAGACTTAAATTGTATCGCAGCAATTTAATGTCCCAAGGGAGCGTAAGGCCACAATTCTCAGGTTTCGAGTTTTGGTTCTGAAACGTGGGGAAAACTTGGGGCGCTGCCGAAGAATCCTCAAACGTTCTCCAAGTTTTTAGACGATTTTTCATCGATTTAACGGCATATTTCGCTAACCCCGGCAAAAATGAAAGCCAAGCCGGTTTTTACCGAATCCCGGCGGTTTACGAGGTGCCATGAGATTCGATAACATTATGAGGGTTAGGGAGTTTTGCGAAGGTTTATGAATCAGTTGTCTTGGTTTGTTAATTCTGACAATTTTGGTCGATACAAATGTGGTACGGCTAAAATGAAGAAAGTTTCCCGACAATTACGGTGAAAGTTCTGAATTTGCCGTTTGCGATCAATTTTCAATTCCGTCCGTTGTATACGTCGCTGCTCCAATTTCCCTAATCCGAAATTGTAAGGCTACTTCGTAAGGAGAGTTCTGTGGTCAAACGAGTATTCGTTACCCTAATCTGTTTGAGTCTTGGAGTTTCTTTTGCCGATCAGACGGCTATTTGTTTCGCCCAAGAGAATGAGAAGCAAACAGAACCTGCCGTTGCGGTCGAGTCTGCCGCGAACACGGTCCAGGAGGAAACTCCGTCGCCTGAGTTAGACCCGGCGAAAGCAGAGCCAAACCCGAAAGCTTCAGGTGAACCTGCTACGAAGCAGGACAAATCGGCAAACGTCGACACCAAAGGCGAAAAGAAAGCGGAACAGGATCCCAAGCCAAAAGAGGCTAAACAGGATCCGGGAAAGGGTTCAGTTGGTGAGACGCCGAAAGCAGAAACACCAATGAAGCCTGCGGCAGAAGAAAAGCCTGCGGCAGAAGAAAAGCCTGCGGCAGAAGAAAAGCCCTCGAAGCCGGAACCGAAAATTGCAGCAAAGCCAGTTGTTGGTAGTGAGCAGTTTCTTCCAGCATCAACGAAATTTTGGATTTCGGTTCCCGATCCGGTCAAGCTCGAAGAGCAATTTAAAGCGACCCAATTTGGCACACTCGCCAAAGATCCGGCGATTCAGCCATTCATCGATAGCTTGGCTGACCAAGTGAAGGATTTGATGAATAGGCAGAACGTCAGTTTGGGGCTGAAGATCGACGATATGGACGCCGTTCAAACGGGTGAGATTTGTATCGCAGGGGTCGTGCCTGACGTAACCGGAAAGCAAATTGCCAAAGGGACGCACGGGTTGGTTGTTTTGGTTGATGTGTCTGAAACCGAGGACAAAGCGAAGGCCTTGCAGAAGAAAATTAATGCAATGCTTAAGGAAAAGGGCGCTGAAGTTACGGAGAAGGAAATCAATGGAGTTCCCACAACAAAAGCGGTTCTTAAGCATCAGAAACCTGTCCGTTTCAGCACCACGAATCATCAAGCGGTGGTCAACGGATGGATGTTGGTTTCTGATAACGAAACCATTTTCCGTGACGTGCTGGGTCGGTTAAATGCGCCCCAACAGATCCAAAAAGCGGAGACGCTGGCCTCTTTGGATTCGTTTAAGGGGATCATGAAGCAGACAAATCTAGATGAGTTTGACGCCCACTTTCGTTGGTACGTAGATCCGTTTGGTTATATCCAGTTGGCGCAGGCTCTCGAGGATGAGCGACGCGGAGATCTACAGGCCCGAAACGACTTTTCCAAAGTGCTCAAGGATCAGGGATTTGGAGCGTTTAAGGCGATGGGAGGCAATGTCTCCGTTGCAACGGGAGAGCACGAACTGCTCCACCGCAGTTTCACCTACGCTCCTCGCGGCCAGAAGATCGATAACAGTGATCAAATTTTCAAGATGTTTAATTTTGCCGGTAATTCTAAACCACTGGAACCTGCGAGCTGGGTTCCCAAAGAAGCTTCGGCGTTAGTCATTGGTAACTGGGATTTTTCTGATGCCCTCGGCAGTGTCGGTGGTTTGTACGACGGGTTTTTAGACGAAGAAGGCGCATTCGAGCGGACTTTGAATGATTTCAAGGTCGATCCAGACATGCAGTTGGATATCGTGAAACTGGTTGGTTTGCTGGATAACCGTTTGACAATCGCCTCTGCTGTTGAGCGTCCAATTGCAGAGACAAGCGAGCGGGTCGTCATTGGTATTCCTGTAAAGGACGAGCCTGATTTCGTGTTTGAAAGTCTGCGAAGAGCGACTAATGGCCAGGTGATCAGTTTAGGTGGAATCAAGGTAATTGAAGTCGATTCTGCGGCAATGGAAGAAGAGTTGCCGGATGATCTCGATGGTTTCCAATTGCCCGGTGATTTAGAGTACGAAGAAGAAGAGGAAGAAGAACCGGCGTTTCAACTGTTCGCGAAAAAGTATTTTGTAGTTCATGGTGGCAACTTATTGATCGCAAATGACAAGGGGTATCTCCGAAAACTTCTTAGTCAGAAAAAGTCAAAATTGGCGAGTGCACCGGATTATATCCAAGTCAAAACTGCGATCGATAAATTGACCGATGGAACAGCAGTATGCTGGCGTCAATTCGGTCGAATGGACCTTGCTCTAGAGGCCAACTACGAGATGGTTCGACGCGGTGAAATGGCGTCGTCGCAAACCGTGCTTGCGAGAGTCGTCAATCAGGTATTCAAGAAACAGGCCGAAGAAAAAGCGGCAGCAGAAGGAAAAGAACTTGATGCGGACGCCGTGCGGAAGCAAAAATTAGACGGATCGAAATTGCCTGAAAATTATGAAGTTAGCATCGCCCCATATTTTGGCCCGATGGGTTGGGTCATGGAGACTCACGAAGACGGTTGGCGAATCACGGGGTGCATCATAAAAAAAAAGGCGTTGACCGAGGTGGTTCAGAAAACAAGTGACAAGTCAGGCGATTCGCAGCAGCGTTAGTCCCTGGTTAACGAGTCATCTTGAGTTACTCGGAAGTTGTCCATGTTCCATTGATGCAATCGACTTTTGCGTGATAGATGTGCTCGCGGTCTGCTCGTCGCAAGACGTCTTCGAGAATCGTTTTTCGAGAGGCCGTCACGGAGCCTTTGAAATTCCCTCGCCCCCGGATTTGGATTGGCTCATTGAGGTCGGCAAATTGGGGGGACAGCCAGAGGGTTGAGTCGGACTTGATCGCCATGCTGGCGGGGCCAAGCCGAAAACTATTGGGGCTGCTGATTTCGCCGGAAATTTCGACCTTGTTGAATTTCTTTGTTTGATTGAACAGTTCGGGGCGAACGATGCGGTCGTCAGGGATTCCTTTGAGTTCAAAGAACCAAAAATAAGTATCCCAAGGTCGTAGAGCATTACAAGTAAATTCAAATCCGCCGCGATCGGGCCAAGGTCGCTTCTGCCCCTTCATCCATTTAAATGCGAAGGGAAGATCTTCCATAAATAATTCGTTGCCGCGTCCAATGTATTGAACGATCGTTGGGTTAATGTATTTGGGACGCATCCATTTGTTGATTGCGAATTCCATTTTTGCAATCGAGACGACATCCTTTTGGCCGTTGACGCAATACAGTGGTAACTGAACATGGACATTGTCCCAGTACTTATTGATGTATTTGGCAAAGGTACCCGAGTAGCCAATAATTCCGGCCCAATGCTCTGGATGGGAAATCCCAATGTCATAGGCACCGTCAGCGCCCTCTCGGTGGCCTGATAGGAAAACTCGGTCCGAATCAACTGAGAACATTCTGAGGCTTCGATACAGGGCATCCAGTACAACTTTGTGTTCGCGTCCAGAATACGCCCACCCCGTTTGTCCGGGGGCTCGCCAGTCAACGGTGACGACGATGTAGCCGTTGCGAGGTGCATTCCCCTGGCGGATTTTTAACTTCTGGTTGTATTTTCCGCACCAGATCTCCATGTTTTGCTCGAGCGGTTGGGTGCCGCCGGGGAGCGAGATGATCATCGGGTATTTTCGATAGGGATTGTATTGCGGGGGTAAATGAGCCAGACAACGGAATTGAACGGGCTCGGGGTTAGCCGCGGTGCCGGGGACTTCAACTTGAAATTCGATCGCTGTCTCACCCGTGTAGTTGTCAACTGCATCGGTGGGTTCGATTGGTTTCATCTGTTGAATCATTGCGTCAAGAATCGCAGGAGTCCCCGACTCCATACTCGCGAGTTCTTTGAGAATAGCAGTCCGCCGTTGAAGTGTTGTGGTTTCAGCAAGATACTCACGAACTAGATCGCGGACGGCAAACATCGACTGGACGACCGCAAGGTTTTCGATGGCATTGTTGCTCCCCAAAAGCCAGCCGCTAATCGCAAGGGCGAGCTTTTGTTGGGCGGGCATCGAGACATCGTTTGCGAGACGAATATAAGCGGCAAGTCGGCTCTCGTTGAAGCGATTTAAATCAACTTCGATTTCATCTCGAAAACGGTGAACAGCCTCAATTTGTTCGTTGCTTAAATTTTGAACCTGTTTCGTCAGCTCAATTGCCGACGATCGTGTTTGATCCACCCGCTTGCGGGCAGCTAATTCTTCTGACTCAACGTTGTCGAATTCCGCCTTGATCTCGCCGGCGAGACGGTCTTTGGCTGGAACCTTGGCCATTTGAAGTGCGAGGTCAAATTGCCCGGAGTCTTTGCGTAGGTCGATTTCCCGTAAAATTTGTCTTGCCTTTAGTTGGCCGATCCGATCGCGTTGGGTGCGGATTTGGTCTTTGAGGCCGGGGAATTTAGATTCGATCTGTCGGAGTTCTTCACTGGCAAGTTTGTAATCGCCCATTTGCTGAAAAAGGTAGGCGATGTCAAAAAACTCATCAGGTTTGCTTGGGTCTTTGATCCGTGAAAGTAAAACATTTCTCAATATGTTCTTTGGTACAGTTCCCGTCGCGATATGCATCGTCCATTGCTTAAGGGGAGCGGTCGGATTTCCTACGAGGGTTTCCAGAACGCAATAGCGGGGGGTGATCTTTGTGATTCCCTGAGTGTAGGTCCGGCGAATCGATGTTTTATCAGGCAAGCGAACACCAATCGAAAACTGGCGATGCCCATATTGATTGAACGGGCCAACGCCAATGAAAGCTCCGTTGCCCTCAGAACCGTTATACGCTTTTTGGTCGATGTCGAAATTTATCTCGTCACTTTGCCCGGAGTCGCCAAGGTTTAAAACGTGACTGTCTCCAATGAACACTCGTCGCAAACCATCGGTAATCACAACGATGTTGTCACGAGATGAACCGTAAGCGTTGTAGGATGTGGTTGAGGTTCGCAGCTCGCGAACTGTAAACACTTCTCCTTCAAATTGTACGCCAGTATCGACGGTCACGACCCTCGGTCGATCGGCCTGTGCGAGGCAGATCGATGGCAAGAAAAGGCACAAATAGATTGCGAAACCGATCAGTGGCCTGCACGTAATTTGGCTTTTCTCTAAGTTTGGCTGTGTTGGCGATATTTTGATTTGAGTCGTCCGATTTTGATTAAGCATGGTGGGACTCGAAATTTGAGCGGCAAACATTTGGATGATGGGCATGGCGTCCTGTTTTCAATGTTTCCGCGATCAAGATGAACGCGGTACCTAAATTTATTACAATCGGATCCTGTTTGCAGTACAAAGCTGCGGGGGATAACAATGTCACCAATGCGATTTGTTACAATCTTAGCCAAATAAGCTCGTTGCGATAAGCTTGTTTTGCAAACCGCAAACTGGGATAAATAGAGAGTTTTCTGTTTCCTTCCCGAGTTGGTGTGAGATAACTAATAACGGCTTGGGAAAGTTGTTGGGGGAATCGGGTTTTTTGTGGTTTGAAAGATTTTGAACAGAACTGATACACCAACGGGAAAAAACTCGAGAGAGATGCAAATGGCAAGTGGACATTCTGGTGACAATCTGGGTGAGCAAGGCGAGTCAGGTGAGGTGCAATCTTTTCGTGAATTGATTCAAATTCCACGTTGGGTGGTTTACGCGCAGGCTTTGTTGCTTGTGATTACAGCGGGTCTTTTTTTCATGATGGGGTTGTTGGTTAGCGGGTTGACCTCGCCAACGTCGGCCGATTTTAACCGAACTTTGGATTGCAGAGTTTATGGCGCGGTCGCCTATCGTGATGACGGTGATCTAAAGGCAGATCGTGGTGCCGTGGTTTTGATTTTGCCGGCCAGTAGAAAACCCAACGCACGATCACAAGGTGCATTGGTACACCCAGATTCGTTTCAAGCTTTGGATAATGAAGCTATTGACCGGATCCATCGGCTAGGCGGTGCCGTTGTTCGGGCAGATGAGAACGGTCAGTTCGAAGTCACCATTGACTCCAATGCAGTCGTTGGCGTTCCCTATCAAGTATTGATTGTGTCAAAAAACGGAGCTCAGGAAGATGGCAGTAGCCTGACAAAAGACCAATTCGCCTCGCTGGCGGAATTCTTTTCCCCCGTTGAGGATCTGATAGAGAATAGACCTTTTTTTTGGATGGAGTTAATTGCTGACGGTGAGCGAGTGGACTTGCCAGAAGTGGAATTCTAGAAGTTGCGTCTCGCGTTCTAGGTACCATCACTTGAAAAAAATGATTATGCCGTGAATGTAGATCTCTGCCTGGGCAAGAATTGAGGGTGAAGTTGCGGAGACTTGATTCGATTAGAATCAGCCAAGAATTTCACGTTTCCGATTCAGATAGTCCCAAACGACAAAACGGTCGAGATCCCCACCGGCGGTAAAGAAAACGCGTCCCTTGGTTTGCTCGCTCAGCCGATGAGCAAATCGAATGTCTTCTTCCGACTGAGACCAGCTGGGTACTAAAAAGGTATTAATTGTGATTCCGTCGCGAGCACACAACGCACCCTCTCGCATGGTCGCGGCTTCTGTGAGTGGGTGGGGTGGATAAAGCATGTACAGCATGTTGTCTTCAAAGTGAGCTGTTGGCAGTCCGTCGGTAATTAGGACGATTTGACGATTGGGGGTGTCCTGGCTTGCGAGAAGTTGACGAGCTAGGCGGAGGGAATGTTGAATGTTGGTAAAATGTTGATGGATCATCGTCTCGCTGACATCCTCGCGCCCCATATCCACTTTCAGTTGGACCCATGGGTCGTGGATGGTGACATGTTTCGGCATCAGATCGATGATTTCACCGGAGGATCGGATTTTACCGAAGGTATACATTTCAACAAAGTTAAGATAGTCGCCGGGGAATTCACTGCGGATTAAACCTTCCATCGCCATCGCCATTCTTTTGACATTGATGTATTGCCCGTCGTACCGCATTGATCCGCTCATATCCATCACGACAACGGTGGCTGATTTGGGATTGTTGCGAGTGCGATGGATTTCAATGTCTTCCGGCTTTAATCGAATTGGAAGTTTACTATTTGATCGCAGCATTGCGTTGACAAACGTCTGTGGGATGTCCATGTGAGTCAAGGAATCCCCAAATTCGTATGGCTTGGTCGACTGTAATTCAACTGCCCCTTCCCCCGTGATGTTTCCAGTATGTCGGCCGGTTTTGGATTCCTTGAGGTTACTGAAGATTCGGGAAAGCAATTTACCTTGGAAAACTCTGTAAGCCTGAGGTGTTAATTCGAACTTTCCGTTCTTGGCAGCCAGTCCTTGTTGCTCGGCGATGTCTTTCACGTATTCTTCAATGGACTTTTGAATCTCCTCGAGTGCCTGCATGGATTCCTGATCCATAAATTCACTAAGCTGTTCGATGTCTATAATTCCGATCTGTGCGGTGTCTTTGGCCTCTTTTAATTGTTCCAGCAATTCGTCAATTTTTTCTAGCTCTTCTTTAACGTCAATTGCTTCTGGAATTTGTAAAGATTCGTTGCCAGTAAAATGATACTTAGAAACGAGTTCATCAATTTCATATTTCGTTGTTAGACGGGCAATCAGTTGAGCGACGTGCTGGGCAAAAGGGGATGTGTCGTCTCCGGCGAGGTAGTAAATTCGCTCAAGATCGTAAAGTTGTTCCTGTTGAACAGCTTGCAGCAAATTCTTTTTCAGTTCAGGGTCGGTCTTTGGGCAATTTTTCGCATGCTTTTGGAATCGTTTTCTCGCCTTCAGATGGACAGAATTCGTTTCGTAGGTGGACAGTATCTTGCGTTTTCTTTCCTCCAGTGCGGCTTGCATCTGGTCGATGCTCGGGCCAAAACCCGAAAACTGTTCGGGGTCAATTCGGATCGCCCTTGCAAGTTCTTCGGCAGTAAGTTCGCGGGTATCCCCCGTCGCCAGCATCCGATTCATTAAAGACGAAACGATATCCGGCGGAGGTTGGGTTGGGCTTGGGAATTTGACAGGGTCGTACTTCATATACGTCTGGACAATTCCACCAACTTTTTTATTGCTTGCCATCGAAAATCCTAAGGCGTTTAGGCGGTCTGTAGATTAAATTTCGTAAGAGGAATGACCGTGGGATTGGTTCCGCGAGATTTTATCGAGAGAGTACAGGCCTGCTAAAACAAATTCGACACAGGAGGCACGCACTGCGGCGTCATTAGATGCGTTAATTTCAAATGCCTTTTCCCACGCAGGAGGTACGCGTTGGAGGCGGTCAGCGTATTGGGTTGACGGAATTAAATCTCCTACCTCAATTTTTATGCCCTTGGAGAAGATGTCGGCGATTTCGGATAGCCCATGTTCGGAAACGTACTCTTCAAAGACAATTTGAATTGCTTCGGCAACGATGCTGTCGAGTACCTGTCTTTCGGACATCTGATGGCTGCCCATCAGGTCGAGTTCCAGTTTCCCAAGTGCCGAGGTGTGAAGGTGACCAAGGTCGCTTATCCTTGGGACAGCGGGGGTTTCGCCGGTTATTACTCCGCGGTGTCTGGCGCTGGAAATCATTGTTCGATAGTTCGCAAGACTGAATCGTGCGCTCACACCGGATTGATGGTCAACATACTTTGACTTTCTCGCCTGCACGGTAATTTGCTCACATATTTCCTTCATGAAATAGGGCACTCGAACGGGATAGTCGCCTTCAAGGTCTATCCCGGACTCCTGTTCCGTGATTTGGATTCCGTGATCACGTTCAGTGGGATAGTGGGTTTGTATCGAACTCCCAATTCGATCTTTCAACTGCGGAATCACTTTGCCGCTTCGATTGAAAGTGGATGGGTTTGCAGAAAACAGAATCATAACATCAATCTCGAAGCGAACCGGATATCCGCGAATTTGCACATCTCTCTCCTCGAGAATGTTGAACAATCCAACTTGAACCAGTTCGTCAAGTTCGGGCAGTTCATTCATCGCGAAGATGCCGCGGTGCATTCTTGGAATCAGCCCGAAGTGAAGAGCATCTTCGGTGGACATGCTCGCCCCGCCTGCCAGTTTTGCAGGATCAATTTCGCCAATGATGTCCGCAAATTTTGTTCCGGGAGAAAGACGTTCAGCGAATCGATCATTACGGTGCCACCATTTGATTGGGATTTCGTCGTCGCTTCGATTTGCTATGAATACTTTGGCAACACTACTTAACGGATTTAACGGATCCTCATGGAACGGTGCTTCTGGAATATCTAGGTAGGGGATTTCTTCATCAAGAAATCGAATCAAGCCACGCATTAACCGACTCTTCGCTTGGCCCTTCTCGCCAAGATACAGCATGTCATGCCCAGAAATTAAGGAAATGTTAACTTCTGGAATTACAGTATTTTCGTAGCCGATGATGCCGGGGTAAAGTTCTTCGCCCGCAGCGAGTTGTTGGAGGAAATTACGCCGAATCTCTGACTTCACAGATTCGGAATTCCAACCTGATTCTTTTAACTGGGCAAGGTTAGTTATTTCCGAGCTTTTTGTTGATTGCATGGTAGTGATGATCCCGTCGGGTCGCCGCGTCTAGAATGGTCGCGGATAACTTGGTAATTCATTTTCAAGGTATAGTAACTGTTTCGTGAGTCTGAACGGGCAACAAATTACCGATGGATTTCGGTGTATCTGGAAAGCCGGACCCGTGGAAGTGACCGGATAAATCGAAGGCAAACAACAATATATCCTCTATTGCCGGATGGAAATTCAGTTCGGCGTTGAAAATTGTGGAATTAATCAGCTAGTCTGTTAAATAGGCAGACGGATTATGGCTCGGGGGTTTCATGGGGTTTTGGAATTCGTGCTATTTCGGAATAATAAAATACTGGCCCCTGGCGGGGCAAAGTGAGCACGCGAGTGTGCGAGGGTCATTACCAGCCTGATGTTTGTGGGAGTTTAGTTCGAATGGCTGAAATTCAATACTTGTTTTTTGATCTCGGTAATGTAATCCTCCCATTTGATCATGCGCTTGCAGCAGCGCGAATTGCGGATGCGATCGATGCTTCTCCGTCGTCAGTGATTGAGTGGATTTTTGATTCTGGTCTTCAGCAGGCATTTGAATGCGGCGAAGTCAATCAGCAGGTGTTTTGCGAGCGTTTTTCCAAAATGTCGGATTCCAATCTCGATCACGATTTTTTAATCCATACGATTAGTGACATATTTTCCCTGAACCGCGAATTGATTCCACTGATCGCTCAATTAAGAACTGTTAATTTTTCGATTGGGATTTTATCAAATACTTGTATCGCGCATTGGGAATTTGCCTTGGCGAGATTTCCAATTCTGAATGAACTATTCAGTGATTTTATTTTAAGTTTTAAAATAGGTTCCATGAAGCCGGATGCTCTCATTTATGAAAAGGCGTTGGCTATCGCTGCGGTTGAACCGTCAAAATGTTTATTTGTTGACGATCGCTTAGAGAACGTCGAGGGCGCACGGGCACTTGGTTGGGAGGCCGTTCAGTATCAGTCCGTCAGGAAGCTGGCCAGTGATCTTAGACGCCGTGGAGTTAAATTCAATTTTTAAGAGAGCAGCAACTTGTAATTTCTTGATGCAATCATGCACTGAGTTTTACTCTTTGATGAGTCGCAGTTCATTCTCGATTTGACATAAGCTTTCTAGGCCGCCATCACCAATTGAGATGCAGAACTCCGGGCCTTTGTTGTCACGCGGGTTTATTCTAATCATTGGTTGGTTAAATTCACGGGCAACTTTTTCTGATTCGGATCTGACCGTAGGGATGACCGTGCCGGCACCAATTTCAATGATTGCGATTTTTGTTTCGGCGGAAAGATCTGAGAGCCAAGTTTTGTATTTTTGGTTTTGCGTTTGATGGTAATCAGGAATGAAACCGGAGTCCCCAAACATTAAAATGTTGGGTCGTGCTGGGGCGTCGCAAACGGGGCACTTGGGGATTGGTTGATTTGCGATCAAGGTTTCTTCGTCGATTTGTAAATGCGTCTTTTCCGCGCTCCAGGTTTGAGTTGTGCAGGCATCGCTACACTGGAGAAATTCAAAACTGCCGTGGCACTCGTGAATTCGCTCGGGTGAAAATCCTGTTTTCTGGAAATGTCCATCGACATTACTGGTAAATACAAAATAATTGTGGTCGACTTTCCGAACCCAATCCAACAAGATTTTGAATCCTGCGTGAGGCGTTGTTGCACGGTAGAGATTTTGGCGGTGGCCGTAAAATCCCCATGCTTGCTGTGGATCGTCTTTAAACCATCTTGGGTTTGCCAAATCGAAAAAATCTAAACCTTTTTGTCGAAACGCTGGATAAGCTTGCCAAAATCCCTCCGTCCCACGAAAATCGGGTAGGCCAGAATCAACTCCTAAACCGGCGCCTGCGGTGATCAATACGGCATCGCAGTTGTGAATAATACGAGCTGCTTCTTGGTAGCATTCTCGGTCACTTTGGTACGGTTGCATGTTGGAAGCCTGGTTTAAAATTTTACTTGGGCTTTGATTTGTTCGTTATCCAGATGACAATTGCCATTCTGCAATCGGAGGTTTTACTCACTCAAGAGGTTTATTTTGGGCACCCACAGTTTAGCAAATTTTAATCCTCTGGTTGCTAGTTGCCAATTTTGGGGCAACCGAATTCTAGTGGCTTCGGTCTTGACCGTTCTGTTTTGTTCTAATTTATCGATTGGTCAGGATGATCAAGGGATCGGGCTTCGCCAAATCGAACGGCAGGACAATCAACCTGCGTTAACCGGAGCGCGTGCGTTCGTCAGTTCTGATACCGATAAAGACGAATTTGGAATTGGGTATGTGACATTTATGTTGCAAGAGGGAGACGAGGCAATTGAGCGTATCGGCGCTGCGGAATTAGTTGAAGCTGACAATCGAATCTTTTACTCGTTCGTGGAAGCTCCGGCCCTGAGAAAGCTTAAAACCTTTTTGCAGATTCCGATGGGAAACCAAATTCGCGTTCATAAAATTTGGTTCCTATTTAAGAGCTCAAACACAAGTGAACCGTTGCGGCTGAGTATGCGCGGTTCTGGTGAGTCGCGCGAACTACGAGTTGTGATTGAGGCATGCAAGCCTGATCCCTTCGAAAGAAAGTACGCAAAGAAGTGGCGTAAGCAATTTGTAGAAGCGATGGCAGCACAGCGAGCCATCAACGATTATCCGCCCATCTTAGAGGATTATCTAGAGAGCATGCTGCTCGGGCGAGTTAGGATCAAAAAAGAGGACTCGAGAAATAAAAAGAAAGATAAAGTCAAATCATTATCGAGAACGGTTGGGCTTCTGTTGGATCTCGAATCGACTCGAAGCGACTTAATTGTTGAGTCGATGAATCCCCCTCAGAACGTTCTCCTCGCTCGGTCTTCCCTGCCTCGGCCAATCGAGTTGCCGGTTAAGAGAAGTCCGGTGTTGGCTCAAGCTCCAATCGTCGAAGAGATCGCGAAGGTGGTGCCAGCGAACTGTTTTTATCTGAGGTTTGGTAATTGGAACAACCAAATTTGGCTCAAAGGACTGATCGAGGAGTACGGCGGTGATCTTAGTCGAATGTTGACGGTGCGGGGCTATAAGAATCTCGTTCAATCGAAGTTCTTAGAACAGTTATGCGTTCAATCGGGGCCATTTGATAAGTGGTTTGGCGGGACGAAAGTGAACGATGTCGCGCTCATTGGATCTGATTTTTATTTTCGTAGCGGTGCTGGGGTGGGCGTCGTTTTGCAAGCGCAGCCAAATCAGACTGAGTCTTTAAGGAAGAATTTCGAAAACAAACGAAAGAAAATTGTTAAAGAAGCTAAGGAACGGATTTTTAAGAGGATTCCGAAGGAGAGTGGTTTAACAATCGATGACATCGACAGCGTGTGGCAAGGCGTCAGCGAGGCGGATAAGTTCGCTGGACACAACGTGAATTTTATCGAAACGCGTGTTAAACGCGCCGATGTACAAAACGAAAACGTGTTGAAGGCTACGCTTGAGGAGCGGGTGTTTTACCGGTCGTATTATGTCGTCAAAGGTGATTTTCATCTGATAACGACTTCTGTTGAGATTGTGAAGCAGTTTCTGGCAATTCAAAACGGTAAGGGCGTATCACTTGGGGAATCGGTAGATTTCAGAGCGTTCCGCTCCAAAGATCCTTTTAACGAAGAAAACAACAATCGAATTTTGTTTTTCGCTTCAAATGCCTTTTTAAGAAATTTATTTAAACCTAGTTTTCAGATTGAACTAGCCCGACGTAACCGCCTGTCTGCAAGAATTCAAGTGTTGGAAATGGCGACTCTGGCTGCAATAAACGAAGGTGTTAGATTGTTCGACGCTGGCAACGTGATTGCACAGTTGGTCGATGGGAAATTTTTGCCAAAAGGATTTGATCTACAGGGTCTTGAGCGAAATGGTCGGAGTTGGGTCGATCAAGAAAGAGGTCGATTTGGCTTCTTTAAGCCTTTGGCTGATATTGTTGTTGAGGATTGTACTCGGTTGGAGTTCGGAGAATATGAAGAAACAAAAGCCGCAGTGGGAATTTCGATTAGGAACGTTGAACCGGTCTACTTTCATCTCGATCGAAGAGAAAAAGCGGATAACGATGGCAGTCGTTCGATTGAAATTGTTTCCTTCGATTCGAGAATCACAGCAATTGGTGAAGATGATTTGGACTGGGCATTAGGTCGCCTTGGCCCAAAGATGGAAAGTGAGATTGAATGGGTTAACGCTGGTAGAAGCACTTCTGGTAACGAGGGTGCTGACTCCCCCCCACCAATCGTTAAGCTGAATCTGAGTTTAAAGAAGAAGCCAATTTTAAAACCGAATTTTAATTACCGTTTGTTTTTGGTTGTCGATGATGATGCGGAATTCGATCCACAAGTCGACCTGAAGGCTCCCTCAGTTTTGCAGCAAATATTGGCGGAAGTTCCCGGTTTTGTCGCGGCGGATCCTGCCGCAGGTGTTTTGAATTGGTTCTTTCCGGAGGGGCGACGCGAATCGGTTGTCGATGAGAGTTCAAGTGAATTGGTTGTTGATGAGAATGGAAACGAGTTGACGGTCAAGAGGAATGAAAAATGGGTCATTCGAGAATCCAAATTATTAAAAAGTCCGTTATATCGTTTAAGCGACAGCACGGATGCGGTAGAGGTTAGCGCACAGGTAAGAGGCTTCAATGCGGTGTCCTACAACCTCGCCCGACTGCAGGGGCTTGAACTTAAAAATCTCAAAATTCCGTCGGTTGATCGATGTCAGTTCCATTTAGAAATTAACGAATTAGCGCCAGAGTCAAACATTAATCGTTGGGTAAACTCGATCAATTACCGGCGCAGTTGGCAAACGTCGATTGCGAATGTGAAATTCATGAATTTCGTTTCAAGGCAGTTAGGGACTGACCCAAGAAAGGTACAGGCGATTTGTCAAGATTTGCTCGGCGTTGAATTGGTTTGTTCGTTGGGGGGTAGCTACAAGGTTGTAAAGACCGGTGGTGGCATTGACACGATTGTTTCAGATGCGTGGCCAGATTTTGAAAATCCTGAGTTGCCAAAGGATTATGAAGCTCCAGTGCTTGGATGGTTTCGCGGATGCGATTTGAGGTTAAGCAAAGAAGTCGACGGAGAAAGATTTGAATTAACGGGAACGCTCGAGGTTGAACGGGCTTCCGCCGGTTTTGCGCTTCCAGTGTTTGAGGGATTTAAAGGTTTGTTTGGTGGCGGTCAGAAATAGT
>JAQXDZ010000068.1 GCA_029251085.1 Mariniblastus sp. | reverse complement strand
AAAAGAGAAACCTGCAGTAGAGAAACCGGCAACAGAGAAACCTGCAGCAGAGAAACCTGCAGCAGAGAAACCGGCAACAGAGAAACCGGCGGCAACCGAGGGCGACCAACCCAGTGCTGAAAAAAAATAAGACACGCTAGATCGATTACTTTAGTCTTCAACCTGGCCTGAATAACCAAGGACTCGGTTCAACAGTGGAAACTGCTTGAATGGAGTCCTTTTTTATGCGTTCGCTCATACGTCGATTGATCTTCAGCATTATTTTTTTTGGACCATTAGCACGCACGTTAGATCGCTGCTTCGTCCATGAAACTCTTGGCCTCTACGGCGAGCGTCTTGCCGCAAGACACTTGTTGAAACAGGGCTACTACATCACGGCTCGACGATTCTTAGACCGTTATGGCGAAATCGACTTAGTTGCAGTCGATCAAAACACCATCGTCTTTGTCGAAGTCAAAGCTCGCAGCCGGATAAAAAACAGTTCCCCCGCGGAATCAGTGGGCAAAGAAAAACAGGCTCGAATCGTCCGCGCTTCAAAGCGCTATTTAAAGCAAAATCATTTAACAGACTGCCCAACTCGCTTTGACGTCATCGCCATCGTCTGTTCGGCTCCCGGAGCAAGAGCAGTCACCGCCCACTATCTACACGCATTTGAACCGCAAGCTTCGTTTGAAATTTTCTAGCGAGTGAAATAAAACAGAACGTGCCCTCAGTCAACATTGAGAAACTAATGCCTGAAAAACGATTTAAAATTGAAAACCTCAAACAACTGCCCGGCCAGAATTGCCCCTGTGGTGTCGCCAAAAGAGCCTTTACGGCGGAGCCAGAAAAAACCGCAACCATTCACCTCGTCGAAATCAGTCAAGAAACCCGAGTTCACTACCACAAACGAACAACCGAGATTTATTACATCTTAGAAGGCCGTGGGCAAATCGAATTAGATGCCGAGTTGTTTAATGTAGAACCGGGCATGACTGTGATGATCAAACCGGAATGCCGCCATCGTGCCGTTGGCAAAATGAAAATACTCAATATTCCAGTCCCAGCATTCGATCCCAACGACGAGTTTTTTGACACCGAGACGAACTTGGCAGCAATTTCCAAATACCGGTCTGACTAATCCAAAACCGACGTGACTCAGACCCAGTTCAAAATGATTGAGTGAACGAGCTATTCACGATAGTAGTAATTTGAGAAGCATTTAATTCTGCACCATCGTTCATCAAGTTGTTACTGTCGGACACATGATTGAGACCTAAATTGTGTCCAATTTCATGAGCCACCACGCGAGCCACCACATCTCTTCCACCGAGGAAACCAGGTAAATTATCGCCGACATGCATCGTGATCCCATTTCCGCTTACATAGGCCAAACCGTTGGCGGTGTTTTCCGTTGTATCAGCAAACCCCGCGGCAATTTCTACGAAATACATATCAATAATCAAACTTGATGAGTCGCCAATTCCAGCGAAATCACCGGCATTTACAATTGTCGTTAGATCGCTGTTGGGGCGAGTCCCACCATTACCAATATTCGCGAACGTATTATCATACGTTTGCGGAGCCAACCACTCGACATCCACTTGGGCCTGTAGGTAAATCTCATCAATCAATCGCTTGATCTCTGCTTCTTCTACCGCTGTTCCCAAGAACTCCGCAGTGTTTGAGCCGTTGGTGTTAGAGACAATAATTGGATTGATTGTGACACGCTCAATCACATCGGCTTCGGCTACGCGATCGCCATCTGAGAATCGAAAATTCTCTGTGTTGTTCGCAAGATCGGTCCCCTCGACATCGACCGTATCGTCGACCACCAGTTCATCACCGCTTAGCGTAATGTTGAACCTGTTAAACGCAAAACTAAAAACTACAAAATCATTTCCGTCGCCGGCATCAACGACGTCATCGCCAAATCCCGGGATAATATAATCGTTGCCATCTCCGCCTGAAATTGTGTCGTCGCCCAGTTGCCCAGCTAAATAATCATTGCCAGCCCCACTGGTAAGTGAATCACTTCCATTTTGACCATGCATTCGGTTTTCACCATCGCCACCGATTACCTGATCGTCACCATCACCGCCATAAAAAATGTTTAGCCCCAGCCCGCCCGAAAGCACGTCGTTTCCAGCTCCGCCAAGAACTAAATCAGCATCAACAGGATTCGTCGCTCCGGGCAAACCTCCATCGCCTAAATTAACGACATCATCCCCACCCAACGGAAATATTTGATCGGCACCGTCTCCCCCTGAAATTGTATCCACATCATCGCCGCCAAAAATCAAATCTGCATCTTCATTCCCAAACAAGCGATTTAATCCTTCTCCTCCAAAAACCCTGTCATTCCCAACACCACCCTCAATTACATCTGCGCCTAGACCGCCCAGCAAACGATCGTCACCGCCAAAGCCTTGAATCGTATCGTTACCGTCACCTCCATTGACGACATCTATTCCCATACCACCAATCAGCGTATCGTTACCGCCGTTACCCAGAATAAGACTTTCGACGTCAGTTTCGTTGGTGAATTCATCATCGCCTTCAAAACCAATAAAGATAACTTTGGAGACAGATGTCCTGGAAAAACTCTGCTGAGGGAATCCATCTAAACGAGCCTGATAAGTTTCAGAATCGACTTCAAAAAATCTCCCCACATTCGAAGATGCATCTCCAGCGATCGTCACTTCACCAGACGAAAAATAAATGCCAGCCAATAAGTTTCGAGCCTCTAAGTGTTGGAAACTCAATTTATTTATTTTCGCAGCGCGTCTGCGTTTGCTCGCCTGTGGCGTTCGCTTTTTCGTTCCTTTAAACGCCGCCTTGAAAAAATTCATCATCATTTCGAAACCCTGTTTCTGGTTGATCTCTGCTCGAAGTCTCCCTCAAATCTACCTTATTAGAAAATTGTCGCACGACAAAGACTGGATTTTTGACGAGTTTAAATCGTGATGAAGGAAGCTTCATGCCAGCACTTCCGGGAACGATGCGAATCGTCGACTGACTAGAATTCCAACGGCGATGACCGCCGTACGCCAGCAAGCGCTTCGCTTGAAAGCCCGTAAAATCGGCAAAACAAGATCTTCCCACAAGTAATTGCCGACCGCTGCGGCCGCGATGCAATGAAAATCACTGCTGAACCGCAACACACTCAAACGATTTTCCATGTTTACAAAAACAAACGTTTTTCATGAACGATGATTTGACCATTGCTTTTACGCGCGCGATGAACCAACTCTTCTCCTTCTCCCCGGTGTGCATAAACTGCCTCGCCGGGACTGACGAGTCTGTTCCAGTACTTCTGAAAAACGGTCACATCGGATTTGTTTTTCGCCAGAACGGTGGGAACCGCATGATACATCGCAATTTCAGTTTTTGTTTTTTCAAAGTAATGCCCCAATAGCTCTGGAAGAAGACTCGACAGCCAGGTTTCGTAACGGCGCTTCACCTGCCTTGGGATTAGATAGCGAGGACGATCAATTGGTCCAAGCAGCTCCTTAATTGCCTCGCTAAATTGCAAACCCTCCGTCGGATTAGCTTCCTCCAAAAATACGCGTACATACCCGCCAGACAGTTGGCCTAAACGATATCGCAACCCCGATCGAAAATGACCAAGCTCAACAAAACTGAGCATAACTGCTTCAGCCATCGCGGAAGTGAGCGACTCCTCTGTCCAAATTTGTTTCTTTTTGATTCCTACCGGAAACCCTAAACTCTTGTTTGAGGTTTTTATTTCAACAGCATTAATCGGCTTCGCAAGAAAGGGATCGCCAATCTTCCAAAGTCCACGAACGTGATCCCGACCCTGACTGCGGATCAGCATTTCCGAGTTCAGCACCGACGCCGCTCCAAGTATTCCTTCGGGTTTTACATCCGTAAATGCGGGATGTACGTGCCCGACCCCCATTTCGATAACCCCATCATCACTCACCCCGTACAGATGTTTGTGCTTATCTTTGAACCGTCGGTAATCATCAAAACCTTTATTGAATTCTGGTGCTAAGCAAACGACGTCCCAATTGTTGGCTAACTTGTCCCGCCAGGCAGGGTCGAGACGAAAGGATCGACCTCGCAATTGATTGATACTCATCTTGGTCGTAACGGTCGTTAAATCAATCAAGACGTTAATTTTATTTGCATCCCAGCCCTCACCTAACAATCCGCGAGTTCCAACCAAACAGCGTGTCAAACCTTTTTGAAACAGACCAGTAATCATTTCAACGTATACGCGGGGGGCCCAATCTGAACCCGCACCACTAATCTGCCGAAATCCTGACATCTCCTCCGACGACAATGAAACCGTTAAATTGCGTTTCGCCAGCCACGCCCGACAGTCCTTCAAAAATTCTTCTTCTATTTCGTCGTCGATCAAAATAGTAGTGCCGGTTAAAAGAATAGGATCAAGAAGGTCAGTCTTTGGATCACTTAAAACGGATTTAAACGCCGCGATCGCCCCTCCCGTTTCACAGTCCATTAGGTCTTTTAATTCCGATGTGACCGCGGAAGACCTTTCGAAATCAGCAATAACCACTGCCCGCAACTGTTGGTCTAAGTTGTCCATTTCCTGCTGAAGAATAGGCACCAAAGCGTCAGACTTACTTTTGGAATAGGCAAGCACCCGACCGACCGGTGAAACGCAAGGCCGAGTTCCCGTTTCAGTCACCTGAAATCCAAGCGTCCGCAAACTCCGTGTCAGTTGTTCTCCCACTTTCTGCAACTCAGGTTGACCTGATCGCCTCAAAAAGTACCGAATGAAACGATCCAGAACAGAAACCCAGTACTCCAGCGGGGGCACAACCGACGGTAGATCTTCGACACCCAACTCAGGCACATCCGGCGGCAATTCAATCCCACGGCTAATCAAAAACTGACGCGCAGCAAGTGAAAACAAAGGATCACGACGTTCAAAATTTGCCCAGCTCGTCGCCGTCCCAACAGGCAACGTCAGCTCCGCAAGCGTTCTACTAATCCATTCCGGCAAATTCGAGGGCGGGTCGGCAGGGCAGGGTAAGCTTTCTTCCGGCAGGCAATCCAGCCTGCTTTTTAAAAATTCCTGATCGCAAACTTCCTCGATTAATTCACTCAACTGTTTATCAGCTGTTGCGATAAACTGTAATTCACTGTTGTTTGGGCGGACAAAATATGCCAAGTCTTGATAGGGAGCTAAATAGCCATCTTTGACAACCGCGGGAACAGGTACGTCAAAATCTATCGGTCCAAAAAATTGATCATACCGCTCCACATCGCGATCGTCTTTGCCCGAACGATCTGGCGGAGTCGCCGTTAATCCCAAGACAATGGGATCACCAAGCATCGTCATCGCATCGGCCAAAACCCTCCCCCAATGCCCGAGTAGGTGATGGCACTCATCTAAAATTATTAACCCTACGTCAAGATCCACTAACCGATTCAGCGTTTCACGACTCGACCGATGCAGTAACGAAACGGAATCCCCACCGCGAGCAACCTCGTCACGAACCTTCTTTTTGAAACCACTTATCTGTTTTTGATAATATCCGGGGTTCTTTTCGCGCAGATCTTCAATCCACCAATTTGCCTCTTCCAAGTTCCCAACCTGATTTTCATCAATCAACTTATTCCGCCACAACTCCAAGCCCGACCGATCAATCTCGGGCAACCCCCGAGAGGGCAGCGTCACTGATTGATAGGTGAGAGATGTCAGCAATTCCGGTTTTCGTGGATCGGTGGATACAAACGAACCAAGGTCACCTTCGATTTTGAAGAGATCAACACGTGATGCCCACTGTGATTGAATTGCCGAATTGGGAGATAAAACAAGACAAGGCTTCCGGACGAGTTCTGCCCACAAGTACAGCCCAAGGACCGTCTTCCCCGAACCGGGTGGCGCGACGACATGCAAACGACGCTGCCCCTGAGACAATTGCTTTTTCGCAATTTCAAATACTTCTTGTTGAGATGGCCTTAATTGGCCAGCAAACTCAATTTCAGGAAAAGCTGAATCGCTCACTCGTTCCTCGAATTCTAGATATCCAATTAAATGAGACTGTCAGAAAGACGCCCCACGAGTGACCGATCAACTTTTTTAGCGATTACTCAACTTTTCAACTCGCACCGCGCAAACTTTATATTCACCGGTGCCCGTCACCTGATCGCCAGCATCATTGGTCAAGAGATTAGCTCGGGATTCTGCAAAATGCATCGGCATCCAAATACACCCAGGCCTCATCCGCGGAGAAACCCAAACTTCGGCTTCGACTTCCCCACGACGAGACAACACACGCACGCTCTCCCCATGCTTTAAATCCAACTTCCTCGCGTCACTGCGATGCATCTCAATAAAATTGCTGCGCTGTTTAGCAACTGGACCGGCATCGCGTCGCGTCTGAGTCGCACTATTGTAATGGTAAAGCGTACGGCCTGTCGAAAGCACTAACGGGTATTCGTTGTCCGGCAACTCTGCACTTGGGCGATAATCGACAACTTGAAACGGAGCTCGACCGATCATAGGCCCATCAACATGCAAAGTTGGAGTCCCCGGGTGCGACTCGTCGGGGCACGGCCATTGAAGCCCTGACACATTTTCTTCGAGGCGTTGGTGAGAAATGCCCGCGATCTTAGGTGTGAGCGATGCGTACTCGGAAAAAACCTCACCGGCATTTTTGTAATCCGGCATTGGATAGCCTGCCGAACGAGCCACGTCACACAAAATCTTCCAATCTTCTCTCGCTTCTCCCGGAGGATTTACTGATTTGCGAACCCGCTGCACCCTTCGATCACTGTTGGTGAAAACTCCATCCTTTTCGGCAAAGCAAGCCCCGGGCAAAATGACATCCGCAAACCGCGTGGTCTCATTATGAAAGATCTCCTGACAAACAACGAATTCGCATTGGTTCAGCCCAACTTCCACTTTTGTAACATTCGGTTCAGAGATCACAATGTCTTCTCCCATCACGTAAACGGCCTTAAGCTTGCCGGCAGCCATCTCTTTCATCATGACATTGAGATTTAATCCATTATCCGGCGACAACTCTACGCCCCAAGCATTCTCAAATTTCTCTCGAACCTTAGAATCCGTAACGGATTGATACCCCGGATAAAAAATTGGAGTCGCTCCCGCGTCATTGGCACCCTGAACATTATTTTGCCCTCGTAACGGGTTCATTCCCGCCGACCGAACGCCAAGATGACCTGTCATCAGCACAAGATTCGCCAAACAATAAACATTATCGGTACCGTGCGTATGCTCGGTGATCCCAAGGGTATAGTAGATCCCGGCATGTTTCGTGGTCGCGTAGAGCCGCGCAGCGATTCGAATATCATCCGCTGGTATACCTGTGATTTCCTCCGCTTTCTCCGGTGTGTACTCAGCCACTTTTTCGGCCATCGCGTCAAACCCCTCCGTACTGGCTTCGATAAAACCGCGATCGTGAAGCCCTTCACTGATAATCACGTGAGCCATCGCCGACAACAGCCAAACGTCCGTTCCAGGTTTCAATTGCAAATGCAAATCAGCCATCTCAGCCAACCAGATTTTACGAGGATCCGCTACAATTAATTTAGCGCCTCTCTGCCGCGCCCGCTTCATTTCCATTGCAATGATCGGATGAGCTTCGGTCGTATTGGAACCGATCACGAACATCAGCTCTGAATCTCGAATTTCATCAATCGAATTAGTCATGGCTCCCGCTCCAAACATTGTCACCAGACCGGCGACTGTGGGAGCATGTCAGGTGGCTGCACATTGATGGACATTGTTGGTTCCAAAAACAGCTCTCGACAATTTCTGCATTAAGTAATTTTCTTCACCCGTACACCGGGACGACGAAATAAAACCAAGCGAGTCGGCGCCATACTTATCCTTTACCGTCTTTAGACCATTCGCTACCGCCGTTAGCGCCTGCTCCCAGGAAGCAGGGTGCAACTCACCATCAGTGCCGCGCACCAGTGGCGTGGTGATCCGATCTTCGTGATGTATGAAATCATAAGCGAACCTCCCTTTCACACAGAGGTTCCCATCATTTACTGTCTCCCCCGGTTCCGGGCTGGTAATTTTGACAACTCGATCATTGTGAGTGTGCAAGTCGAGCTGACACCCAACTCCACAGAAATTGCAGGTCGAACGAGTCACCTCTGTCTCAAGAGTTACAAGGTTCGCCGGCGCTTTTTTCTCAATCAAGGCTCCTGTAGGGCAGGTCGCGATACAACCTCCACACAATTCACAAGTCGTATCGAGAAGCCCGCGATTACCCGCGGTGGCAATAGTTGTCTCACCACCACGATTGGAAAGTGTGATCGCATTAACGGCTTCAACCTCATCGCAATAACGCGTGCAGCGAGCACACAAAATGCACAAATCTGGATTAAATTCAATGTACGGATTCACATCCTCCGGACGACCCGCTCGCGGCGCATTAACGGGTTCGAGGGGCAATGGTTCAATCGTTTTGCACAATTCTCTTAACTGATTGCCGTTGCCCGTCTCCACCGGCAGCCCAGACTCATCCAACTGGTGATCCGCCATGTACATGCTATAGAGAATCGTTCGATGCTTTTCGATCCGCCCCGATTCCGTTGTGACCTTCATATCTGGTTGTACTTTCCAGGCACATCCAGGCTGTAGCCTTCGCTGTCCCTCAACCTCAACCAAACAAACGCGACAAGCCCCAGCGGGCTCAAGTCGGGTGTCATGGCAAAGCGTTGGGATTTCAATTCCCTCTCGCCGCGCAACATCGACGACCGTCTCCCCTGAAATCGCCCGGCAAGACCGACCATTGATTTCAATTGAAAACGTCTCGACACGCTTCTGATTCGGATAATTCATTGGCTTTTTCGCGATTGTAATTTATTACAAACCGACTCATTAATAGTGATTAAAATTCAGTCTCTTGTTTTAAAGGCATCCGGAAAGTGCTTCCGTGCCGATTCCAGCGGTTTCGCTGCCACCATCCCAAGTCCGCAAATGGACCCCTCCTCCATCTCCCAACCGACATCGCCTGTCATTTCCAACGACGCAGGATCACCCAGCTGGACATATTGATCTACTTGCCGCCTGATGTACTGCGTTCCTATTCGACAGGGTGCACACTGACCGCAACTCTCCCGCTCAAAAAACTCAAGCTGCCAGGCTGCCGCTTTTGCCATATCGACTGTGTCGTTAATTACCACCACCCCCGCACTTCCCAACATCGACCCCGCATCTGCGAGGTGTTTATAGTCCAAAGGCAAATCACGCTCCGTGATTGGAAGGAATCCAGAGGACGCACCGCCCGGCGAGAATGCGATTGGGTTTCCGACATACCCTCCAGCCGCTTCAACCAACTCATCCAGCGACACGCCTAACGGTAATTCATAAACTCCCGGCGCGACGACGTGTCCGGAAATGCAGTAAAGCTTACTTCCCGCTTCAGTTTTCCCAAGTGCCCGGAACCAATCTCCGCCTCGATGGATAATCGAAGGCACGCAAGCGATTGTCTCCACGTTGTGAATCAAACTTGGCTTGCCTCGAAATCCGGACTCAGTAGGGTAGGGCGGTTTTAATCGGGGCATCCCCCGTTTTCCCTCAAGCGATTCCAGTAAAGCCGTTTCTTCCCCACAGATATAAGCACCATGACCTTTCACGATCGTAAACTCAAATTCTTTTAATGCGTCTTTTGATTCTCCCAACGCCCTCTCGATCGCCCGATACTCGTTCGTATATTCGCCCCGAATATAAATGTAAATTTCTTTTGCCTCGATCACCCAAGCCGCGATCGCAAGCCCCTCTAACATTTTGTGGGTTTGACGGAGGATCAATTCTCGATCTTTGAACGTCCCCGGTTCGGCTTCATCTGCATTGCAAATCACATAACGTTCGGTTACGGATTGCTGACGAACAGACGTCCATTTGAAATGAGCCGGAAACCCAGCACCCCCGCGCCCCTGCAGCCCCGATGATTCCAAGGCTGAAATTACATCCTCGGGAGCCATCGCCCTTACCTTTGCCAAAGCCGAGTACGTCAGATCAACTTCGCCAGCGAGATTCATTGCAAATTCATTGGGCGGAGAAATTGCTGTTTGGTGTTTCGCGTAAGTCACCAGCTCCATATCTTCATCAAGCGAAGCAGGAGCTAAATCACATTGCCCCAAACAGCTAACTCGCTCCACCATTTTCCCCGCATCGGTCAACTCATTCGCTAACGAATCAGCCCCAAACATCTGACAGGTCAATCCGTCACATAGGCGAATCCTCTTACCAGGTTCACGCAGTAGCGTGTAAAACAAACCAGTTCCCCAGATATCGGCTTCCGCTATTCCGGTTTGCTGATGAACCTCTCTTACCGACTCTTCTGTTACTCCTCCGGCATGCTCCAGCAGTTCAATAATTTTCTCACGGTTGGCATTCGGTTTTTGCATAACTAGTCCTGTAATAATGTTCTCTTTAGGATATAAGAATACAGCCGTTCATGCACCGTTAATTTGACGCAATAAATTCGATCACCGACGTGTTTTTCGCAAATGGATGCTCCTTTGAATCGAAATCTAAATAACTTCTCCCGAATCGTCATCAAAATTGGCTCAGCGCTCCTCGTAGATCCTGAGAACGATTTGCGAAAAACTTGGCTCAACTCACTCATCGATGACCTAGCAAGCCTCGTCCAATCCGGCAAAGAAATTCTCATTGTTTCGTCGGGAGCGATCGCACTTGGCCGGAGCCAATTAGAATCTGTTCAAAAATCCGAACAACTAAAGCTAGAGGAAAGCCAAGCCGCCGCTGCGATTGGGCAAATCGAATTGAGCCGAGCGTACAACGAATCACTCAATCGGCACCAACTTTCCTGTGGCCAAATCTTACTCACTCTCGGCGATACTGAGACGCGGCGCCGGTACCTCAATGCAAGGGCGACAATTAATACACTGCTGCAATCCAGGGTCATTCCAATCATCAACGAAAATGACTCGGTCGCAACTGCCGAAATTCGTTACGGTGATAACGACCGCCTGGCAGCAAGAGTTGCCTCGATGGTCAATGCTGATTTGCTGATCCTGCTCTCCGACATTGACGGACTCTACTCGCAACCTCCCACAGTAAATCCCGATGCGACTTTTTTGGAAGAAGTCGAAATCATCACTTCTGAAATTGAAAACATGGCAGGCGATTCCACCAATCAAAATTCCAGAGGAGGAATGAAAACAAAAATTGAAGCGGCAAAAATCGCAACGGCGTCCGGAACCGCCATGGTGATCGGGTCAGGCAAGCCTCACAACCCAATCAAAGAAATTGCAGAAGGAGGCAGAGCGACATGGTTCGCCCCTTCCACCAATCCAGTCAACGATCGAAAAAAATGGATCGCTGGCGGTCTCGATGTTACAGGATCCGTTATCGTGGATTGCGGCGCTATTGCGGCTTTAAAATCCGGCAAGAGTCTTTTATCCGCAGGAGTCACTCAAGTTTCCGGCAACTTCTCACGAGGGGATACGGTTGAAATCGTTGATTCGGATGGGACTCGAATAGGTCGCGGACTGGTCGAGTACGACTCCCATGATGCCCGCAAGATTTCAGGCTTGCAAAGTGCTGAAATTCGTAAACTTCTCCGCCAACCCATTCGCGCCGCAATGATTCATCGGGACAATCTCGTGCTCAATTCATAATCAACTCGCGCCCACAGAGAAATAAATCGATACAACGATTAACGCCATTTGACCAATTTTACTTTTCCAGACAACGCTTCATGCCTCCAGCTATCCCTAAATCCAGCGCTACTGGATGCCCGAACAGGTCGATGTAGCTTAAGATGTTGGACGTAGAAAACATTCGCTACTCGCGTTGAAATATTACCCGTTAGACAGACCGCTATGAACATTGCTCAAACGATGAGAGACATGGGGCATAACGCCCGAGCCTCAGCAAGAATTTTGGCCACAACAGATGACCTCGCCAAATCAAAAGCGATTCGGTTTGCCGCTGCGTCAATTATCAGTCAATCTGATCAGATTTTAGTCGCTAACCGACGTGATCAAGAAGAAGCGGAAAAGCGAAATCTACCCTCTGCCATGCTCGATCGCCTGAAACTAAATGAAGAAAGAGTCGAGAGCATTGCCACCGGACTGAATACGATAGCCGACCTCCCCAATCCTGTCGGGGAAATCATTTCGACCTTGAATCGCCCCAACGGCCTGCGTATCGATCGCGTACGCACGCCACTCGGTGTCATCGGAGTGATTTACGAAAGTCGGCCTAATGTTACTGCCGATGCCGGGGCACTCTGCTTAAAATCTGGAAATGCGGTGATTCTTCGCGGTGGAAGCGATTCCTACCATTCCGCTACCGCAATTCATGATTGCCTCCTAACGGGCCTTCTCGCGGCAAATTTACCACCCTCGTCTATTCAATTGGTGCCTACCACGGATCGCGCTGCAGTCGGTGAATTGCTAACGGGGCTTAACGGTAATCTCGACGTCGTGGTCCCTCGTGGCGGGAAAGGGTTGGTGTCTCGAATCCAAAACGAATCTCGCGTCCCTGTCTTCGCCCATCTCGATGGTATTTGCCATGTCTATGTCGATCGAGAGGCGTCGCTCGAGATGGCGATTCAGGTTGTGCTTAATTCTAAAATGCGAAGACCCGGCATCTGCGGGGCAGCAGAAACACTTTTAATTGACACAGCCTGGTCACCTCAACATGTACGGGCATTAATCCAAAACTTGCAGCATGCAGGATGTGAAGTTAGAGCAGAACAATCGATCCGGGATAACGTCGAAGGATGCCTGCCTGTTAACGAGTCCGATTGGACGACCGAGTACCTTGACGCAATCATTTCGGTCAAACTTGTTGATGGGGTCGCTGAGGCAATTGAACATATCAATCAGTCTAGCTCACAACATACTGAATCAATCGTTACCGCTAATGACAAAACCGCTGCCCGCTTTTTGAACGAAATTGATTCGGCAATCCTAATGCACAATGCTTCAACCCAATTTGCTGACGGGGGGGAATTCGGGATGGGAGCAGAGATTGGAATCGCAACTGGAAAGATGCACGCCCGCGGGCCGGTAGGTGTCGAACAGCTGACCTGTTTTAATTACCGCGTTCATGGCTCCGGACAGATACGCCCCGATTAGTTTGCTCAACTTATTTGTTCGTCACCGGCGTAAACATTAAACCGTTCACCCGAAGTAAATCCAATTAAAACCATGTTGAATTCTCTAGCCAATTCGACCGCCAGACTGGACGGTGCGCCCACCGCCACCAGCACGGGAATTCTCGCTACGACTGCCTTTTGCATCAATTCGAAACTCGCCCTTCCACTGACCACCAAAAGATGCCCACCAAGTGATAACCCTCCAGGTTGCCCGGTTTTCGCAAGGAACTGTGAACCAATCAATTTATCCACGGCATTATGCCGACCCACATCTTCTCGAACGGCTACAAGCTTCCCCTCAGAATCAAATAAACCAGATGCGTGCAAACCGCCGGTAACATCAAACACACCTTGCTGTTGCCGCAACAATTCAGGCAGCTGAAAAACCAACTCCCGCTCGACCTTTACCGACTCGGTGATTGGCGAAACATTTTGGTTTCGCAAGGTTTCCAGACTTGCCTTACCGCAAACGCCGCAACTGGAAGTTGCGTAAAAATGCCGCTGAAATTTCTCAGGATCGAACTGAGCGGTCTCACTCAATTCTACAAAGATCGTATTACCGACGTCAGCGTCAGGGGGAATTGCCCCATCGGACTCAAATCCAATCACGTCGCAGGGCGATTGAACAATGCCTTCCGATAATAAAAACCCCGCGGCCAATTCAGGGTCGTTTCCCGGCGTTCTCATTGTAATGGAAAGATTCTTACTGCGTCTTTGCCCCTCAGGACCAAACACAACACGAATTTCCAAGGGCTCCTCAGTCGCGATGCTATCGCTGAACCGCACGACTTGCTCGCGATGGAATTTTGCAATCTCAAATTCTTTATTCTGCAATGCCATTAACTTTTCACATAATCTTTGTTTTGCAAGAGTACCGCCGCAAAGGCACCAAATAACAACCGACCACAACGGCTAATCCTGGCTGTCATCGCTGTCGCCAGCTTCAACATTTAATTTAGTTCCCACGCCATCCGCCACTGGTTCGCTGGTCATCGAGTCTTTTAGGTCGGCATTCATTTTTTCAAGATCAACTCCAACTGACCAATTCAGCAATGCCGCTACGCTCGAATAATCATCGCTCCATTGGACCGGTAAAATCCCATCCACCCATTCCCGCTCGAACAATTTCACCTTCGCCGAATCCTTGAAATCGCTATTCTTTGTCATCAATATCCAGCGTGTTTTGAGCTTACCGTCAGGTGAATTATAATCAACCAAAATTGGCGTAAGACCGTTGCGAAGAGAATGGTCTAAGATGACTGGCTGTAAATCAATAAATCGATTTGTAATGTGCGCGACTAACACCCCGTTGGGCTTGAGCCGATTTAAGTAGACCTCAAAGCATTCAGTTGTCAG
>JAQXDZ010000061.1 GCA_029251085.1 Mariniblastus sp. | reverse complement strand
TCCGCAAAACTAATCGGTCAAGGTAGCGATGAATTTAACGACGTCACTTTGTTGACCCACGAAGTGGAGCGAGAATTGCTGACCTGATTTGAATTGAAACCTCACTTCACTTGAGCGCGGATAATTATCAAAGTCACAGGAGGCCAGATCAGACAATGGAAATCGGGTCAGCTCATCTGTAAGGTCGCGTGTCGTATCGTGTTCATTACATGCGATGAAGACTAGGTCAGTCTCTGTTCTCGCGCAAAAAATTGAGCCAGCGTGTCCGAGCAGAATTTCGGCCGGGTTGTTCTTTTTGGCAAATAGTTTTTTCAAGTTGAAGCAAGTGAGCAGTATTGCAAACGTAAAAATGGAGCCATTTTGGTTAGGATCGGTCGTGTATAAAGGTAACGGTTTGGTTTGGAGCGCGATTCCATCGAGAACGGGTCGGCTAGTGCTTTCATTTGTAATCAAAGTTGCGTTTTCATGCATGTTGGTAGCAATCGAATAGTTGGGGACTTGAGATTGTTAATGCGTTATCAGTTGCGGTTTGGGATTTCCGCCATTTGCAAGCTGCTTTCAAAAGTCAGTTCACATCGACTATTCGTCAGCCCCTAAAAGATATTGGCTTCAAACGGTGGATTTTCAGTGAAAAAGAGAACGGATAGCCAATAGGGAGTTCGGCCTGAATTTGTAGCAGGAAATTATCGACTGAAACTGGATGTTGCCACTTGGAGAGCGTCGAGTTTTACCTATGCTTTTGACTCGGATTAGAGTCTGCCAAGACAAATTCGACACTCAACTTTTGGGGACGACCGTGGTCTGGCTAGGCAGGCAAAATAGAGCTCAGGGAGAGTCAATCCAAGTCGAACAGTTAACGCGATGCCGGCACTCAAACTAAATGTGTAGTACGTGTTTCCAGTTATCTGTTTTTTGTGTCTGCAATCAATTTGTCAATTTCTAGAACGTGACCATGAGGCACGCGACTTCTCTGATATTTATTCCAGATGATCTCGCGAAGAGACTCAAGATCTTCCAGTGATATTTTTGGAAACTTCGTCCATTCCGTTTCCGTTTTAAGTCGGGATTGGAGTTGCCATTTGCCGGCGTGCCGCGAGGCAGTAACTAAGCGGACTTCTCCGTCTTCGTTTTTTTCACGCCATTCGTGTTTCTTCATGATTTTTGAACCGCAACTCGCAAGTCACGGTGTATTAAAATTGGTGAAATGAATTAAGCATCTGCAGCATCATAACGCTTTTCTAGTTTTCGAAGCGCGATAATTAATCTGATTGCCGGTGATGGTTGTGGTTTGGTAATTGTCTTAATCACTGATTGGTTTCGCCGAGTATCCACTTTCTGCCGCTGGCGAGATCGCAGAATTCAAAGCTTTTTATTTCCGCACTAACAAAGTGACTGGTGACATGTTCCGCGATATTTCCAATTGGTGAATCTGTGACAAAAGCAACGCGAGTTACTTTCTTATGATGTTCTCTGATAAATTTCAAATGAGCGACTAACGATGAAAAAGAATGCCAACTGGGAAACGACTTGGTGTAGATGATGATGCCTTTGAGCTCACCCATCTTCTCTAAGTAGGGGTCGATCACGTCCGCGGCAGCGCTGAAATCACTTGCCGTCAACTCACCCTCGGGCTCGAGAGTTGCAATTCCGACTGAGCTATCTAAGCTTACGTTCAACATTGGCAATCTCCAGAATTGTTTTAATGGTAATTTTAATATCGCAGCCTGGCTTCAGTATTTTGGTTATTTAGATTCGATTTGTAACCAGTCGCGTAGCACTGAATCGTCGGCGATCGTAACATCAGTCCGCCAATTAGCTAGATTCGTTAGTTGTGCAACTAATAGAGGCGTCCCAGTGCAGTCTTTAATCCATAGAGAAGCTTCGTTGCCTTCGAGCCAGGTAATTGAGTGCTCTGAATTATGCGATCCGTAGTGAGTTTGAATTATCTTAAGAATTCTATGCTCTTCTGGAGATAGCGGGCGGCTCATGGGTTACACCTTTTCTCTGGATTTCACGGCATCAAGCCCGATGTTTAATATAGGCGGCGGTCACAACAACATCCACGAAAAATTAGGACGGATAGCTTTGAAAGCTAAAACCGGGTGATGCGGCGCGCTAGATAACCTCTTTGAAAATTTAGAGTATCTTTCAAGTGCCCTCTTTCGGGCGATGTTGCTGTTTTGATTGAGCCGTACTAATCTTTTTGTTCATGTTTAAGAATGGCATGCGTGACAACGTGAAATTCTCCGGGCTGTGTTCTCAGTAATTCAAGCGTACCATCGCTTCGCATTTTGCCTTTCAGAGTTCCCGATTCAAATTGTTCGACCATCGTCAGTGTGCCATCTTCGGTGTTTAGCAAGCCAATTATATCTTCGGTGTGCTTATCTACTTTTTCTCCAGATGAGTTGTTTCCAAATTTCTGGTTGTCGTCAGTTTCTGATTTCTTTGGCAATATGCTCCACCCAATTTTTCCAGTGACCCCGCCATCGTTATCGACTTCGATTGTCAGGTGTTGATTGCAGTCAAATCTTCCGGCCTTGTTAATGACCTTTGCGATTCCATGCCAGCTTCCGTTGAAATCTTTAGCCGAGAAAATCCTGTCCTCAACAGGGGGAGTGGTTATTTGAGAAGTGGTGCTTGCCGGCGGTGTATCGCAGCCAATTAGAATGCCAACTAGGAGAATTAGTAACAAGTTTTTCATGGTTCAATCGTTTCAGTTTGAGTGGTCTAATTTGACGGTTTGGAAGTATTTGTTTTTGAGCCAGCTAACGAAAGTGGTGATCCGTTTTCATCTATTTCAGCAACGATTTTCGTCTGGCATGGTCAAGCTGTTTTTGTCAGTGCAATTTGAAGCGGGCAATCCTGCGAAACGGGTTCCCCTACTCGATATTGGCTTAGGAGCTTTTTAGATCGTTTCGCCAATTTTCGTCTTATCTCACGCCGTTTACCTTTAACCCGCTGTACCACCATGTTGTCATAGCCTGTGGTTTGGTGACGCATCCAGGCGATAACTGCGGCTTCAGCTCTGTGTTCAATGGGAATTCTTTTTGTGCGGGCAACCGTGCCGCTGCCGACGGGAGTTGCGTGTTGGGTGACGGCAGACGCCATCTGACGCGCCAACTGTGTGTGATTCGGATGGAAATCGAGGAAGGTGACAACGGCACCATGGAAATCATCGACATATTCAGCTTGGATTTTAATGCGGCGTTTGGCGGCTGCTTTCTTTCGTTTTGCAAAGCCCTCGGTGGAACGTTCGGCAGCCAAGTCTTTGCGGATTTGTTCGATCGTAGTTTTGGGTGCCCATACGCCCTTGGAATAATTTCTTCTCCCTTTTTTCTCTTTGACAATCCAGTGGTCGCCAGCCGCCTTGGTTCGTCGCGTTAGCGCCGCGTCACCCGGGGGAAGCAGGATCCAGTTTTGAGGTACTTGTCGAATTTTTTTACTGGCATCCATCACCGTGTTTTTGGACGGGCCCGGGGAAAATATGTTTTCACTCATGTTTGCGTTGCCTCGCACCCATTCCTTGTTGTGAATCCTGGCAAGATATTTAAAGGTCGATTCAGGGGTGGCTCTGGCGACAGAATGGTGTGAGCCGGTTTCGAGATTTTCGAAGATTGCGTTAAATCACCTAGCCGCCCAATCTTCCCGCTGATTTTTTGATTGTGAGATCTCGGGAGTCAGAATTTAGAACTCGAGATCGCGTTTCTGGGTCAAAATCATTCAGCTGGAGTGGCGGTGCGCGTTGCCAATTCCCGGTCAATTAAAAATAGGCCGTTGGCGTTATCGCCGACAAGTCTTAATTGATCAATTACGTTTTGAGCATTGGACTCTTCTTCGACTTGTTCACGGACGAACCATTCTAGAAAAACGTCTGTTGCATGATCCGATTCACCGCGGGCGAGATCTTTTAATCGTGAAACGCAAACGGTGATATGCCGTTCGTGTTTGAGGGATTTTTCGAATAAGCTGAGCGGCGTTTCTTCGGTTAACTCAGGTTTTCCGATAGGTAGCAAATCGACCGAACCGTTTCTCTCCAAAATATAATTAAAGAATCGCTCGGCGTGTCCGAGTTCTTCTTGATATTGCATTTTGAACCAGTTGCTGAATCCTGGCAGTCCGATGCGATCCGCTTCGGCCGACATCCCGAGATAAATAAAGGCGGAACAAAACTCTTCATTAATTTGTTGGTTGAGTGCCTGTTGCATTGTGTCGCTGAGCATTTGGTTCTCCGGGTGTGATGCTCTCGGCATCTATTGGTGAGGCGTTGGTTGGTAATTGATTGGTCTGATTATCAACAATTGTCTTTTGAATTCAACACGAGGTGTCCTCGACTTGAATCGCCTGCAATTCAAACAAATGGTGATTGTTATCACGCGATTCAATTTTAGTCATTTGGAGTGGGTGTGTCCTTGGATGTAGGGGAATCGTTCAAACGTTCCACGAGATTGGGGGTTGGAGTTTTGTTTTCCATTCGTTTTTTGAAGAACGGGTACAAGAACTGATTCCAATAATGTCGGGGGACGGGATTGCCTTCGATCCCATAGCCTTTGGGCCATTCGTCTTTGGGAAAGTAGTAGGTGCCGAAAATCATATCGAGAGCCGGAAAGTGAACCGCATAGTTTTTGTTGATTGCTTCTTTTTCAATGCCGTGGTGCCAGTGATGAAATCGCGGTGTGGCAATGACGTACTCGAGCCAGTGGAATCGGATACCGATATTGGAGTGGATGAATACGGATGAGAGATAGACCAACAGAATATATCCGTAAAGTGCCGGTTCAGCATATCCAATTAGATACATCGGCAGGGTCGTAAAGCTACGCAGGAGAATGACTTCGAGGATGTGCATTCTCGAGCCAGCCATCCAGTCCATTGCCTGTGCTGAATGATGCACGGCATGGAAATTCCAGAGTAGTGGGAATCGATGAAAACAGCGATGGAACCAATATTGAGCCAAATCTGTAAAGAACATGATCTCCAAGATTTGGAGTCCGATATTTTGGCTGGCGATTGCTTCCCGGAGACCGCTGGCCCACTGTGTGTTCGCCAGTAATGTGAGCGCTGGTGCGAGCGAAAGAAGGGTTAAGAACTGAATGAACAGTTTACTGATAAAGAAATATAATAAATCTTCACGCCATTCGTATCGCAATACCCGTTGATCAACCTTTTTGAAAATCCGTTCGAGCGGAATAAACAGTGCACCAAGCATTATTAAGTTTAGGAAAAAGAAATCGAGACCTAGTGAAACGTCTCCCTTGATGTCTTGAGCGGATTCGGCAGAGGCGCCACCTAAGAGGCTTGCTGTTAGTGCCAGACCAAGGGTAGTGAATCCTAACGTTTTGTTTTTGCGGAGTGCTAAGTTGGTAATGCCAAGCAGATACGCTACGGTCAGAACGGCAAACAAAAGTGGTCTAATCCAAAATAAATTCTCTCTGTAAAATCCGTACCGAAGTTCTTGGACGGTAAGAAGGTCTGGATATAGGAATCCGATGACGGCGGCTAAGCCCATGCCCGAAAGCAGAATTCCTAAAGTGCCACTGATCCACCCGGAACCAAATTTGCGATCGGTGGAATCAAGTTCATTGAATAAAGATTTCACAATCAATGCTTTCTGTTAGGTGGGGTCTCTTTGATTGTCTTGGATAAGGTCGGCGGAGAGCTTCAGTGGAAAGGATGTTGAGTTGACGGGGCACGGTTGAATGCAAGTTCGTTCAGGATTGCGATGGGAGTCATTCTTTAAAACAGCACTGCTCATGAAATTTAACCGATAGTCAACAATTATTGTTTTTGATTTTCAACGATTTTCGGATTGTCAGTCAGCCAGTCGTCAAATTTACCAAGCGCGGTGGAGAATGCTGCCCGTCCGAATCCGATGCGCATGTGTTGATCGTCGCTGCCGAGAGTTTTGCCAGATTGAATTAACACACCGGCTTCTGCCGCGAGTCGTTCAGTAATTTGGCTTACGGAGTTGACATGAAATCGCACTAGCGCGGTAGATCCAGCCAAAGGTCGGTTCCAAGTAAAATGGTTTGGCCATCGATGAAAGAACTCGTCCGCGATCTTTAGGTTTGAGCTGATTTGGGTTAGGCTGCGTTGCCGTAATTCTTTCCAGATTTTGAGGGCGGCGGTGGCGAGGAATTCAGACGGCCCCGGCGAGCAAATACTCGTGTAAAATTTCCAGTTCACGTAATCGTCAATGAGTTGATCATCGGGGACAACGAGCCAGCCAGTCCGTAAACCGGGGAGCCCGTAGGTTTTGGAAAGCCCGGAAAGCACAATTGCTTTTGGCGAAAGGTCGGCCATGGATGGAATTTGACTGGTCCCTTCATGAGTCAGTCCAAAATACATTTCGTCCGAAAAAAGCCAGACATCATTTTGTTCCGCAATGGCGATTATTTTCTGCTGCATCTGTGGGCTCGGAATGTAGCCAGTGGGATTGTGTGGAAAATTGACGACGATCATTTTTGTCTTGGGGGACAATAGTTGAGTTAGCTCTTCAATCCTCAATTCCCAACCACCATCGCTCGAATGGAAATTCCATTTCTTTACATTTTCGTTTCCTACTACGTGTTCAAACATGTTAATCAAGGCATCATAGGCCGGCGAAAGCACGATCACTTCATCTCCGGGGTTCAGTAGCGCACGCGCTGTCAGGTAGATTCCTTCGACGGGAGTCGCCAAGACGATGACGTTTTCTGGTGAGCACGACTGGTAAGTGTTCGCGATGTTTTGCCTGAGTTCCGGATTGCCTTGCGATTCCGTGTAGCCGAGAGTTTGTTGAGTAAAGTCAGTGATTGAAACATCAGCCAGTTCGAGCAATGTTTCGATCGACATGGTTTCACAATCAGAGTTGCAAAGTTGATAGGGGGTGTTGAATTCATATCGAGCAAAAAAATGTTCGGTCTCAAAGCGGGCGATCTTCATGCAACTAGTCTTTTGGATTTATTGATTTTGAGTAAGTCAGGTTTTTGTTGAACTCACAGGATAAGTTCAAGGTTGTCCGTTTTCAGTTAGCCCTTGGGCGGCATGAAACAGATAGGGAACGAAATGGTAAATGTGGCGTTAAAATTGCTTTTCCCTGGTTCTAGGAGCCTGCTGGTTTGCCTGTTGTTTGGTTAATTGTTGATATGTTCTAAGGGTTACAGCGCTTCGGTTGTACTTCGTGGGTAATAAAGCTGTGATTTTCATTAAAACTAGGCCAAAAAGCGAATTTGGAACATGATGAGGTGCAAGAGTACAATAGCGGTAAATACGAACGGAAGCAGTGTCGGTGCGTACTTCCGTTTAGACGACGAGGTTATTCGCTAGTGACATCAGGCATTTGCGGAATGTCTCAATAACGTCGGACGCGTCGAATTCAAAAGAAATGACTGGGCTGGGATTGAGAATGAGCAGGTCGGAAGATTTAAATTCTGAAGATTATCTTAAACTGCTTAGCACCTTTGCGCTTGATCTGCTGCAAAAATCTTCCCTCGATGAAATTTTTTGGCTCATCGCTGATCGCGCTATTGCCGGGATTGGATTCGATGATTGTGTAATCTATTTGATCGACCGAACGACCGGCGAGCTGGTTCAAGCTGCTGCCTACGGTCCTAAAAGTCCCGAGGGACGAGTGATTGTTGACCCGATCACGATTCCAATTGGTGACGGTATCGTCGGTTCAGTCGCTGCAAATTTGAAGCCTGAGCGTATTCAAGATACTCGGCTTGATTCGCGTTACATTCTCGATGATGAATTTCGACTTTCCGAACTTGCGGTTCCGATTGTGTTGCACGGCGAGTGCATTGGTGTCATTGATTCCGAAAATTCCAAAGTCAATTTTTACACTGAAAAGCATGAAGAGATTCTTGTGACGATCGCCTCCATGGCCGCCACAAAGATTTCCGATGCGATGCGTGAAGAAGAACTTCAGTCGACTGTGCGACAATTAAAAATTGTTCAAGACATGCTGGCAGCGCAGGCGGACGAATTAATGAGCGCCAAGGAAATGGCGGATTCCTCGAATCGCGCGAAAAGTACTTTTTTGGCAACCATGAGTCATGAGATTCGAACGCCACTCAATGCCATTATCGGCATGTCGGATTTGATGCGAGACACATCATTAAACGCTGAGCAGTTTGAGTTCGCAAATATCATCTGGGATTCAAGTAACCACTTGCTTAATTTGATTACAGATATCCTTGATTTTTCAAAAATCGAAGCAAACGAGTTGAGGATTTCAGAAAACACAATCGACTTAAAGTCGTTGGTAGAAGCATCGGTTCGGGTTTGCACATCTGCCAATGCTGAGAGTCAAGTGCCGGTTCTCATCAAATACGATCCGTCGGTGCCGGAGTGCATTCTTGGAGACGAGCCACGAGTGAGGCAGATCTTGGTAAATCTGATTGGCAATGCTATCAAGTTTACGTCGGAAGGTCAGATTACCGTTAGTGTGAGGACTCAGGCTGAAAATTTATTATTTGCAATTTCTGACACAGGAGTTGGAATTCCAACTTCGGATATGGAAAAAATATTTAGCCCGTTTCAACAGGTGGATTCCTCACACTCCAGGGAATACGAAGGAACTGGTTTGGGCTTGAGCATTGCAAGGCGTTTGAGCCGTTTGATGTCAGGTGATTTGACCGTTAACAGCACCGTTGGAGTTGGGACTGAGTTTGTATTGTCGCTTCCGCTGAGGGTTGTCTCACCTCAACGAGAAGAGCCGAGTGACCGAATCGAAGTTGAGACAAGCAAAAAGCTCAAGATCTTGATTGTGGAGGACAATCCTGTAAACCGCTTGCTGGCCGTGAAGATTTTAGGTCAGGTTGGATTTACGGCCGATGTGGCTGTGGACGGTTTAGAGGCTGTCGAATTTGTAAATAAGTCGCCTTACGATTTGATCTTTATGGATCTTCAGATGCCTGTGATGGATGGTTACGAAGCGATGCGGAAAATTCGCTCCAATGTGGCAATTGATCAGCCGCGAATCATCGTTATCTCCGCCAATGTCCAGCCTCAGGATGTTAGCAATTCGTACAATGCAGGTGCAGACGGTTTCCTCCCCAAGCCGATCGACCGGAAGGCATTGGTGGACATCATTAATGCGATATCGTAATTAATCGATTGGTTCTGAGAGTTTCGACCGCAGTTTGGCTGTTATTCCAAGTTTTTCTTGATCTTGATTCTCAGCAAAGTGGCTCTCTGTTAGATTGCGTTTGCCGTGAGGGTGCCGATTGCTCTATCATCGGGCCATCGCTAATTTGAAATTGATCTAGGAACATCTATGTCCTCTGCTGCAACGTTTTCTCCTGAATTGACTGATCAAAAGGTTTATTTTCGCTGCTTCGCGGGTTGCGAAGGTAAGCATTCAATTTACGACGTTCTTTATCGGTGCCCTAAGTGCAATTCGCTGTTAGAGGTCTATCACGATCGCCCGCCGTTGCAGGATCGCAACGCTTACAAGTGGCAGCAGTTATTTGATTCTCGGGCGAGCACCACGAATTGGCCTTTCGGCAGTGGTGTCTGGGGAATGAGGGAATGGGTGATTCCAGATTTGCGTGACGAAAATGTTGTCAGCATGTGTGAAGGGAATACAAACCTCTTTTGGGCTGACCGGTTAGGTCAACAACTTGGTTTGTCGGAGCTTTGGATCAAGCTTTGTGGAAACAGTCATACTGGCAGTTTTAAAGACCTGGGGATGACCGTCCTCGTCAGTGTTGTGAAGCAGATGATGACGATGCCCAACAATCCAGTGCAGGCAGTGGCCTGTGCGAGCACTGGAGATACAAGTGCAGCTTTGGCTGCCTATGCTGCCTATGCTGGAATTCCGGCAATCATATTCTTGCCGGCTGGAAAAGTAAGTACTGCGCAATTGATTCAGCCCGTTGCTAATGGAGCGCATGTATTAGCACTCGATACCGATTTTGACGGGTGTATGAAGATTGTTCAGGAGGTCACTGAAGATCAAAGTATTTATCTTGCGAACTCAATGAATAGTCTTCGGATTGAAGGTCAGAAAACGGTGGGCATTGAAATTTGTCGTCAGTTCGATTGGGAAGTTCCTGATTGGATTATTATTCCTGTCGGAAATCTTGGAAATATCAGTGCCCTTCACAAAGGGTTTCGTTTGATGCTGGACCTTGGTTTAATCAATCGGATGCCACGATTGGTTGCTGCCCAGGCTGAAAGGGCAGATCCGTTCTACCAGTCCTTCAAAACCGGCTTCGCGGACAAGACATCTGTAACTGCGGGGGAAACACTGGCGAACGCGATTCGAATTGGTGACCCAGTTAGCTATGAGAAAGCGGTGAAAGCGGTCGAGGAAACGGATGGCATTGTTGAGCAGGCGACTGAGCAGGAACTTGCTGCGGCATCAGCGCGGGCAGATTTGACTGGGATGTTTACTTGTCCTCACACGGGCGTCGCGCTTGCAGTTCTCGAAAAACTTGTGAATCGCGGGGTGATTAAACCGCATGATCGAACCGTCGTCATCAGTACGGCCCATGGGCTGAAGTTTACCGATTTTAAAGTGGGCTATCACGAGTCGACGCTTGAGGGAATCGCAAGTGAGTGTGCCAATCCTCCGGTATACCTAAAAGCCAATACTCAAGTCGTGAAGGACGAAATTAAAAAACGTCTAGGCCTCTAATGCTTAACCCCTTGCTTCGGTCGATTTAAGTTTTCGATTTCAAGGCCGTGACTTCGACTTCGATGAGCATTTCGGGGCGAATCAATCCACACACAATCATTGTGGCGGCAGGGCGGATGGACGCGAATGCCGTTCCAAGGACAGGGAACGCAAGCTCGGCGTCGGACTGATTTGTCACGTAGTAATTAGCTCTTACGATGTCTGAGAGTGAAAATCCTGCATTCTCAAGTGTTTGTCGAATCGTCTCGATGCAGTTTTGTGTTTGTGTCTGAATGTCCGGAGGCATAAACATGGTCGTGTAATCGTAGCCAGTGGTTCCCGAAACAAAGCACCAATTGTCCTGCACAACTGCGCGAGAGTATCCAGCTTTTTTTTCGAAATCAGAATCTGTTGAAAATGTTTTTCGAGTCATCTTGCCTGCCGAATTAAGTTAGGTTGGATTTGCTTGCCACTGGCTTTGGAGTTGCTAATGGATTTAAATGTAATTGTAATCAATCGTTTTTGAAATCTAAGTATTTTGAGTTTCAGAGATAAGAGTGACCGATGGCCTATATCGAACAAGTTTCAATTGAGAACGCGACTGGAAAAACTGCGCGGCTATACCAGTCGGCGGTTGAGCGGGCAGGCGACGTTGCCAATATTATCCGGGTGATGAGTCAGGATGGCGCGAGTGCGAACGCTTCGATGAATCTCTACGTTTCCATCATGAAGACTGACAATCACCTTTCCGGGGCGCAACGTGAGATGTTGGCGACGGTTGTCAGTAACGCCAATGATTGTTTTTACTGAACGCTGTTCCATGCCAGAGACTTCGGTCTGGAGTCTGGGAATACAGAGTTAGCAGAATTGTTGGTTTTCGATTATCGCAATTGTAATTTCAGTGAGATAGATACGGCGCTTTGCGAATATGCAGTCGAGTTGACATGCCGGCCGGCAGAGATGTCGCAGGCTAACATTGATCGATTGCGAAAAGTCGGTTTGGCGGATGATCAAATTACGGTCGCGACTCAGGTGATTTCTTATTTTAATTACATCAACCGGATCGCGGATGGTCTCGGGGTTGATTTGGAAGACTGGATGACGACGTCGGAAGAGTCGTGGAAGTCGGAGAAACCGAATTGGCGGTCGTGAGCTTGGAGGGAGTGGAGCGATAAAAAAATGCGGCCCGAGAAGACTCAGGCCGCATGGTGGTATCGTTCGTTAGAATTATGCTAACGCAAAACTCTATGAAATGAACTTAAGAGTTCAGGTTACGGATTAGGTTTAGCGTCTTCCTTTGCGTCATCTTTTGGCGCTTCACCGGGATCTTCATGATTCGTGAGATCCACTTCATGGCCCATTTCCGCTAACAATTCAGTAAGTGCTTCGTCCATTTTTGGACCTCGCGCGTTTTTGTACCGAATTTTTCCTTCAGCGTCGATGATGTAAATGGTTGGCCATCCGGTAACACCCCAGCGAGTCGAAATGGGACCGCCGGTTCCTTGAGGACCGTTCCAGAAACTACGCCATGAGATGTTTTTCTGCTTGGTTGTTTCCCGGATTTTTTCCAGGTCACGATCACTGTTGACACCAATAATTGCGAATGGTTTGTCAGCAAGTGTTTTTACGAGCGACCGCTCGTGTGGGTACATAGCCCGGCACGGTGGTCACCAATCGCCCCAGAAGTCGAGTACGACAACTTTGCCGCGGTAGTCGCTCAGCTTAAAGGCGACTCCATCAAGGTCTTCCCCTTCGATATCGGGAGCGACTTTGCCAATGCTTAGATACTTCAGTTGGAAGAGAGCATTGTCGGCAGCTTCTTTAAAAGTTTTGCCGCGAGTCATCGGACTTGTCAAATCTCCGTAGTTGGCGATCAGAGATTCGTACAGTTCTTCTGCACGAGTTTCGTCTTTGACGGTTTTGGCTAGAGCCATCGTTGCCGAAGCCTTCACAGCCTCGTGCGGGGACTCCTCGATCAATTGCTCGAGCTTTTCATCAACATTTTTAACGGGCATTCTGCCTTGTGCGAGGACGCCGCAAAGGTTGACCATTTTTTCGTTGTCAATGTACTTTTCAAACAATGTGTCCATTGCTTTGGTCCCAGCTTCCGACCCGGCCATGTTCATGGTAATCCACATGATCGCGTCGAAGTTAGCGGGATTATCTGCGTTGGCAGCGACAACTGCGTTTAGATCAGTTCCGCATTTCTGCTGTAGTTCGGGAAGTTTCGCGTAGTAGAAATCGCGGCCCTTGTTCCCCGGCATTTTTCTTGCCTCGGTCATCAGGCTACCTTGGGCCTTAGAATATTCGGCGATGATTGTCTTAATTTGCTCAGCCGGTGTTGCGTCGGTAACGTCAGGCTTAGTTTCTTCCTGTTTTGGTTCAGGCTTAGCTTCTTCCTGTTTTGGTTCAGGCTTGGCTTCTTCCTGCTTTGGTTCAGGCTTAGCTTCTTCCTTGGGTGGTTCCGGTTTCTTTTCTTCCGAAGCAGGTGTTGCTTCCGGAGATTCTGTTTTCGACGCGACTTGGGCCGGCGTAGAATTCTTGGTTTGGGATGTCTCGTCGCCCGGATTACTGCAAGCAGTGATCAGGAGGCAGCCGAGAACTAATAGCCATCTCATTTGCATGTTATTCCTCTGGGTAAATTATCTGAGCATTGTCTTCAACGCCGTCACATTCTACCGCGACTTGCGGCAATGTGAAGGGAAACGGCAGTTTATCTCGCTTCAAGTTATCGAATGTTTGCCAGAGAGTAACGGTGGTGCTGCCCGAGGTCCGTCAAACCTTGAAATAACTGGATTTTATGGCGATTTCTAGCTAAGCGGGATGTTCTTTTCAGGAAGTCCCCATTAGGCGATGGGAGGATAAAAGGCTTGTTCCAAGGGTTTGAACTCTGTTTGCCGACGATTTGCCGGAGAGCGGGAACCGATGTTTCGGTGAAGTCTAAGACTATCTATACTTCCCCATTCGCCAAGGACCGCGATTTGTGAACGCGGGGGTGCAAGAATTTTGTTTTGAGTAGTACGCAAGAAAATGACAACTGTAAAATTACCCGACGGAAGCTTAAAAGAGTTTGATTCCGCAGTCTCTGTAAAAGATGTCGCCAAAAGCATCGGATCTCGTTTGGCCAAAGACGCCCTGTGGGGCGAGATCGACCTGCAACCGGTCGAGCTGGACTACGAAATTCCGCAGGGTGAGCCCGTCAATTTAAAAATCATTACCAAGAAAGATCCAAACGCGCTGGAAACCATGCGTCATAGCTGTGCACACGTGATGGCGCGAGCGGTGATGCGGATTAAGCCGGGAGTCCAGTTGGCGTTTGGCCCCACAATCGATGGCGGGTTTTACTACGACGTCGAATGCGATGAACCTTTAACCGAAGAAGATTTTCCGGCGATCGAAAAAGAGATGGCAAAGATCATTGCCCTCGATGAGCCATTTGAGCGGCTGGATCGTCCGCGGGCAGATGCCATTCAGGTGTGCAAGGATCTCAAGCAGGATTTTAAAGTCGAGCATATCGAAACCGGTTTGGCGGATGATGACTCTCTTTCGTTTTATCAACAGGGGGAGTTTCTCGATTTGTGTCGCGGACCTCACATCCCCTCCCCTCGTCGAATTGGTGCATTCAAACTGCTTTCCATCGCCGGTGCCTACTGGAAGGGTGATCAGTCACGAGAGCAACTCCAACGACTGTATGCCACTGCGTTTTTTACTCAGGCGGAGTTGGATGCGCACCTGGAGTTACTTGAGGAAGCAAAAAAACGAGATCACCGAGTTTTAGGTAAGCGTCTTGGGCTGTTCCACATCGATGAAATGGTCGGTCAGGGGTTAGTGTTGTGGACGCCTAAGGGGAGTTTTGTTCGCCAGAAACTTCAAGACTTTATTTCGGAACATTTACAGCGTCAGGGGTACGATCAAGTTTTCACTCCGCACATCGGAAAACTCGATCTCTATAAAACTTCAGGTCACTTTCCTTATTATCAAGACAGTCAGTACACGCCATTGGTAGATCGCGAGTATCTAAGTCAATTAGCGGAGGAAGGTTGCACTTGCGGTGAGTTATCGAATTTGATGAATGAGGGAGAAATCGAAGGCTATTTGTTGAAACCGATGAATTGCCCCCATCATATTCGATTGTTTGCCTCTGAGCAGAGAAGTTATCGTGACCTTCCCGTTCGATTGTCTGAATTTGGAACGGTTTATCGCTGGGAACAGTCGGGAGAGATTGGTGGATTGACACGCGTCCGCGGATTTACTCAAGACGATGCGCATTTGTTCGTGACTCAGGAACAGCTTGGTCAAGAGTTAATCGGATGTATCGAACTGGTGAAAATTATCTTTGGTGCGATGGGGATGGAGGATTACACGGTCCGCGTCGGTTTGCGAGATCCAGACAGTTCCAAGTACGTTGGCGATCCCGCGAATTGGGACTTGGCGGAGCAAGCCTGTCGCGAGGCAGCTCAAACGCTCGGCAAGGATTTTAGTGAAGATCCTGGTGAGGCAGCGTTTTATGGACCCAAGATTGACTTTGTGGTTAAGGATTGCATCGGCCGGAAATGGCAACTCGGAACGGTCCAGGTGGACTACAACTTGCCGGAACGATTTGGGCTCGAATACATTGGCTCCGATAACAAACCTCATCGACCGATCATGATTCACCGGGCGCCTTTTGGCAGCATGGAGCGGTTCATTGGCGTGTTGATCGAGCACTTTGCCGGTAGTTTTCCATTGTGGCTCGCCCCCGAACAGGGCCGGATTTTGACCGTCAGCGATAAATCAGAGGAATATGGAAAACGTGTTGAATCTCAGATGCGAAACGCGGGAATTCGTGTCAAAGGTGATTACCGAAGCGAAAAGCTTGGCGCCAAGATCCGCGATGGTCAACTGGAGATGATTCCCTATATGATGATCGTTGGGCCAAGGGACGCTGAAAACGGAACTGTATCGATCCGAGACCGAATAGACGGCGATTTAGGGGCGATTCCAGTTGAGGAAGCGATCGCTAAATTTCAGTCTGAAGTGGCTGATAAAACCGTCCGCCGAAAGAGCTCGTAAATAAATTCAGCGAAGCCGCCCAGTTCCTGAGGAACCCCGACCGGACGTTGAATCCGATTTATGGTATCCTCAAGGGTGTAATTCGCCTTGAAAGCCCCGAGTGGGTACAATAAAACGAAGATAACCGCTGACGATTGTTTTTGATCTTCAGCAACCTGCCGACTGTAAATAGGCCATTTTCGGTAAGTGAAACCGAACGTAAGGCCATGGCCAGTCTGCCTACGCCATTGATTTTTTTAGAAAGGGAAAACAATTCCTCCGAGCGACAAAAAACAGACCCGCATCAACGAACAAATCAGAATCTCACCTATTCGTGTTATCGATCAAGACGGTAATCAACTTGGAGTGATACCGACTGAGGAAGCACTCAGCAAAGCAAAAGAAGCGGGCTTTGATCTAGTAGAAGTTGCAGGCGATGCGAAACCGCCTGTGTGCCGAATCATGGATTTCGGTAAATTCAACTACGACAAAAAGAAACGGCAGACTAAGAACAAGTCTCACCAGACAAAGCTCAAAGAAATCCGCGTCCGCCCCAAAACTGGCGAGCACGACATCGGGTTTAAAGTCAAAAAAGCAATTGGCTTTTTGGAGCACAATGACAAGGTTCAGGTCACAGTACTTTTCCGCGGTCGAGAGAATGCACACATCGACGAAGGCCGAAAAGTGATGGACTACATCATTGAGTTGTTATCCGAGCACGGCAAAGTTGAAAGCAATCCGTCTCAACAACCAAGAAGAATGGTTTGCACAATCGCGCCCAATAAGTCATAGCGACGAATTGCGGCAAGTTATTAGTTTGCAATCCGATACTAGTTTGCAATCCGATACTAGTTTGCAACTCGACACCACATGAAACACGCCGAGGCCTGAAGGTCTGCGGCGTGTTTGTTTTTGGGTGGTTGATTTAGAAACAGAACTCACCACCATAGTACATGCCGTGAAGCAGTAGGCTGCCATTCACATCGCTGTTTTCAAGATCGTAAGCGTGACCGAAATTGTAAGGCACCTGGTCTCCGGCGAGACTTACGCCGGAAATGCCCATCAGTCGATAGCCAGCTTGGGCGCGAAGGCGACGGGTAATTTGCATCGACAATCCTGCATCGAATTGGCCAAGCAGTGAAATTTGATTATCAGAGGATGATTGGTTCATCGCAACATAACCGTTGTCATCTGAGATTATCTGCTGCGTCTCGATGAAGTTGTTATATCCACCGCTACTGCCGCTGAGGACGAGTCGAAGTCGATTCGTTACTGAAAATTCATTCCGACAACCAATTTGAAATCCGGTGAGCAGATTGTTGGCGTCGATTTCGTATTCAGTCCAATAGGGATGGTTCGCATCCGAGGAATGACTTCCGTAGCGAATACTTTCATCAAAGCTAAATAGACGAAAACCGCCATAAAACTCAAAGCTCGCCTCTCGGCATCCACGCATTTCGTAAATGCCTCCGTTGCGAAGCAGATTAAATTCAAAGTTTAGAATTTCAGTATCCCGATAGATTTCGGAGCAGCAACCAGCGTTGTAGATATCTTCGATGGTGTCGCCGGAAGGAGCGTGGGAAATCGAATCGAGGCCCGTCAGGTGGGTGAAAGTGGTGCCGTCGAGAGCTGCCGTTACCTCGTCATCGAGATACCAAAAAATAGATTCCCAGCCTTTGCCACATTCATTTCGGCGGGCCAGTGAGGCCCCGAGTCCATTCATTGATCCAAAATCAGCGTCGGTTGAGTCAATTGTATCCCCGTTAAGATTGTAGCCAAAACAAAGGTCGTCCTCATAGTTGCGGCGAAGATTAAGGCCGAAGACTCCCCCGACAAGTGTGGCGGTTCGCTGCCGATTTCTCGCTCTTTCGAACGGTTCACACGCCCCGGTATCACAGTCGGTCGAGGCAACAAAGTCGTTTTGTGGGTCTAAACTCGATAATTGAATTGGACTGCTTCCAACGCGATTGGGGAGCACCGTGTTGCCCCAAGTTGGCGAACTATAGGAGCCGCCATAATCAACGATAGAATCCTGTGTACCAAAGAGGGGCCCTTTAATGCCGTACTTACCAGTGCGATCCTCAACTGGCTTGCTTGGTTTTTCAGGGGCTTCGATAGTGAAATCTTCACTCGATTGTTTTCGAGCCAGTTTGGGTTGGATGCCCGCTGCTTCCAGCTCTTCATTGCCATAGCCCGCACGCGATAGGATTGATTGATAAGAACCAATCACACCATCCTCATTCAACTGTGCGTTGGTTTGACTCGAGAACGTGAGCAAAGCCAATGTAAAACAGATTTGCAAAAAATATCTCATCGATTCTCCTAGTGTTTTTCTACTCACTAGAATCCGTGCCTGTGTGACATCCTTAAGGGAAGTCACTTTTGAAGTTCATCCAAAAATATCCAAACCGGATTCCAGGGAGCAGACTCCCCGTTTTGACATCGTCTAACCGTTGGAACTATGCCGACCCGACTTATCGGTAAATTTGCAAAAATCGGAAAACTAGGCGGAGCAATCCTGATCATCGGAGGTCTTTGCCAGATCGGTAACTCCTGTGGCACCGTTGAGGTTCAGGCAGTTGTGAAAGTCAGGCTGACCCGCACAGTTTAACATCGGGGTCGAATTCTCGTTGAAACCCGACAGAAATAAGGGATTCAAGCCATTGATTGACTTTTTGAAATCGTCAACGCAGCATCTCGGTTGGCAATGGTGTCCGAGTTGGCGATCGGAATCAAAGAGGCGTTTAAACCCCTAAATCTTTGACGTGCAATAGTGAAGTAAATTTGACTCCCACGGCATCAAAGATTTCAGCTGAGTTTTCACCGCGGTCGACGATTGCAATGATACGATCGACTTTTAACCCAAATGCTCTGGCGTGTTCGATCGCTTTTAGCGAGCTTCCCCCGGTCGTGACCACATCTTCCATCATGACGGCGGTCTGCCCCGATTCGATGGGGCCTTCGACTTGTTGACCCGTGCCATGGGATTTAGCTTCTTTTCGGACGATAAAGCCCTTCAGCGGTTTGCCCGCCTGCCATCCGCAAGTGATGACTGCCGCAGTAATTGGATCGGCACCGATTGCCATCCCCCCAACCGCGTCAGGAAGGTTGTCGCCCATGGTCTCGAGAATGCCCTGTGCAATAACATTCGCGCCTTCACTATCGAGGGTCAATTTGCGACAGTCCAAGTAATAACTGGCTTTTTTTCCAGAAGCTAAAGTAAAATCGCCAAAACGCAGCGCGTGCTGTTTTACTAATTCAATAAGCCGTTGTTGATCGTACACAGTATTCTCACCGGATGTCTTGCTGTTTGATTAAAACGCTGGTGACAATATGATGGTTTTACCAAGTTCGTCAATGAGCAGGCCTGTTTATTGTCTGTGATTTAACGGGCTTAATTCTTTTTTACCACGGCTGTTTTTTCTTGCGGTCACCCTTAGAACCCAAAATTGTCCATGAGCGGAACTGAAATTCGAAATGCCGTTGTCCTGGTGATTGACCAGTTGGGAGCTAATTTCCTTGGCGCTTACGGGAGTACTTTGTTTGAGACTCCCAATTTTAATCGTCTTGCTGCTGAAAGTTTGCTGTTTGATCAGGCCATTGCCGCATCCCCGAATCTGGTACAAGCCTACGATCAATTTTGGGGTAACTCAGAAGAGAAAAACTGGCTGGAGACGATTGGCGAGTCTGGATATTCGCCAGTCTTGTTGAGTGATGCTTCGGAATTATTGTTGCACGATTCGTCAAAATATTTCGACCGAATTTTACCATTTGAAAAATTAAATAATGACCGCCCCGCTGGTGGAATGGAGCAAACAGAGCTCGCTCATTTTTTTGCACAGGCTGCTCAAGCGATTGCTTCCCTTGAAAACGGTTCTTGTCTATGGCTCCACTCAAGCGGGCTTTCGGGTGCCTGGGATGCGCCACTTGAGTTGCGAAATCAATTAGCTAATTCAGAAGACCCAGAGCCGCCTCATTGGTGTGAACCACCGTCGGGTTGGTTTGATCCAAATCATGATGATCCCGATCAGTTGTTAAGCTACCAGCAGGTCTGCGCGGCGCAAGTTACCCTGATCGATGATTTTCTGGGAGTCGTCTTGGACCTGATGGAGACGGGCTTGGGTAAGTCAACGGTGTTGTGCCTTTTGTCGCCACGAGGTTACCCGTTGGGTGAACACGGAATAGTGGGAAGTGATCCCACGCATGATTTTGAACAGTGTCATGGAGAATCGCTCCATGTTCCCATGATGATTCGGACACCCGATCGGGAAGGCTATGCCAGTTTTCGAAGTCTGCGTTCAGGCGCGCTTGTTCAACCAAGTTTGGTCACGCAATTGTTGCAAGATTGGTTTTCCGGAGACGAACCAATGCAGGAAGCGCTTCGGCATTTCGCGTTTCAATTTCCAGAGAAGAACAAAGAAGTTGCGTGGACAAAATCGGGTGACGTAAACGCCTTGCAAACACACGCATGGAAGTTGATTGTTGAAGGCGATCGTACTTCTCTGTATGTGAAACCGGATGATCGGTGGGAAGTAAATGACGTTAGTCGTCGCTGTCCCTCGATTGTTGAATCAATGGAAAATGTGATAAATGACCTGACCGCGTCGGGAGTTGTCCTCTGGCCAGAGGGATACAAGCTTAGCGCTGAACTCGCCGATCGTCAGGAATAGCCTCGATGCTTGCTAAATCCGGTCAGGTGAATCTTTGATCCAATGGATTTGTCGCCTTGGTTCGCGGTGTTTAAGGCAAAAGGTTGTGCCATCCAAGTAAACCTGACTGATTCGAGTGCGTGCTAGCATTAAGACAATGGGTTGGGCTAGATGACCATCAAGTGGATTGGTAAGGTTCGCAGGCATAGACAAGACTAAAAAGTCGGTGACTTTTTGAAACGCTTACAGTTGTTTTTTAGCTTAGGTCAATCGAATGACCGGACAAGGAAGTCCGAAATTCGTTTTTTCGATACTCACAGCAAAATACGTGCTTGTGATGGCTTTGTATGCTGCGCTCTTCTGGATCCTGGTACCAAGTGTAACTTTGGGAATTGTCCAGGATCGTGACTCAGTTCAACCGTCAACCTTGGCGTTGAAATCTCCCACCAAGCTTCTTCCAACCGCCAGCATTTTTCGGTTTGATTCAGAAGCTGGATCCCGCTCGGCTGAGAAACAAGACCTGCGGTTTAGGGTTTCGTGGGGCGGCGGTTTGCCTCAAACGTGGGCTGGCACAGTGACGGTGGTCAATGGAGAGCTTTTCAACCCATCGCCATTAGGTCTTGAGGCCGAAGCAAACGCGACGATTGAAAAAACTGGAAATGTCTTAAACGTCCAGCAGTGGTCCAAAACAACTTATGGCGGATTTGATTTTTCATTGTCGGGTGATAGTGATACCCGGGTCGTTTTGGATTTGAGTTCGATTGAACAGCCGGCATCCCGCTACGAGCAGACGCTCTCATTAAAGCAGCTTTTGAGTGGTGTGATTGCTGGAGAAATTGATTCGATTGGTAACCGTTGTTCGATTTCGAGAGTTCCAGGAGACGAGCTTGGCGTGTCTTTTTCCCGCCCGCATTTGGTTTTTAAATCTGGTGAGGAATTTGAATTTTCGATTGCTCCAAATCGGACGCCCTTCTTGGGGCGAGCGGTAGCTTGCAGAATAAAAATGGTATCAGCAAATCCGGCTGGGCTTGTGGGGGGACGATCGTTAATTTCAAAATCAATTTCGTTTCAAACGGACTCCAATGGTTCGGCTTCCCCTCAATCGGTGAAATTTAGAATGCCCTTGAAAGAGGGTGTCTATAATATTGAGTTGGAATTAGAACAACAGCGTTATCAGGCGTCTTTCAGTTCGAGAAAGCCTCCGGTAAGTCGCTCCATGCAGGTGTTGGTTTTGTCCAGTGAATCTGCGAAGTCGAATGGTAAAGATTGGGCGTTAGTTTACTCGACTAATCTCTCAGGAGAAGCTGAGACTAGTTCGCCGTGGAGCCAACTGGCGCAGTTCGCAAATTTAAAGTCTCCCAAAGTCTATGGCAACAATCGGTATGTGCCGGTGCGGGTAGCCGCCCGAGAGATGGGTGAACTTGCTCCGGGCGGTTGGCAGGCGATTCCGTTAACTGTCGGTGAACTTGGGCAACCTCATATTATTGAAATTGAGTATTTGGCAGCTGAGGGAACTGCGATTGGTGTTAGTTTTTTACAGCCAGATGCTAACGGCCAAGTTCCCAATTATGGGTTCGACTCTGGAGTGCAAATTGAAAAATCGTTGCTGCCTCGTTCAAAAAAAGGAATTCAAACTCGACGTTTGAGTTTGACCGTGTGGCCCGAAACGAACTCGCCCTATCTTTTGATCGCGAATCGTCATCAAACGGAAAAGGCAACTGTTGGTTCGGTCAAAATCAAAGCTGGCCCCGATCGTTTGCCGTCGAAAGACGTGGTGAGTACGGACAATCGCAAGTTAATGGCTTTTTATGAGATGCCGCTGTTTTCAGAGAATTTTGGAGTGTTGGAGAAGATCGATCCGCTGGTAAGTGAACCCCTCGATGATTGGCAGTTTTTTTACGAGGGTGCCACGAGGTTTGTCCAGCATTTAAAAGCGAATGGCTACGGTGGTGCGTTTGTCACCGTTGCTTCTGACGGAAGTTCGATTTATCCGAGCAACCTGCTACTGCCCTCCCCTAAACACGACACGGGTATCTTTTTTACCAATGGCCAGGACCCCATCCGAAAAGATGTTCTGGAAATGTTGTTTCGGATGTTTGAGCGCGAGGGTTTAGATCTGGTGCCTACACTGGCGTTGTCGGGGCCGTTACCGGAAGTGGAGGCGGAACGCCGCCGAGATGGCACAGATTCTGATTTTGACATGTACGATCTGAATGGCCAAAGGCGGGAGTTTGCGAAATCCAATAATCGCCTTCCAATCTACAATCCGCTCAATCCTTTGGTGCAACGTTCAGTCCGGCGGATTGTTTCAGAGCTGTCGAATCGCTATCAATCCTTTGAGGCATTCGAAGGGGTCAGCATCATCTGCCGCCCTGACACGTATGCCTTATTGCCCGGTCGACATTGGGGATACGATTCGCTGACCATTCAGAGATTCATTCAATCGCAGTCGGATTTGAAGGGCGTTCCTAAGGAATGGCTTGGGATTCAAGAGATTTTGCTGGGCACCCATGCAGAGCAATGGGCTCAGTGGCGGGCAGCACAGATGCGACATTGGTATCAAGATTTGGCTAATGAGGTGATGCGGGCGAAGCCAGCGGGCAAGTTGTACTTAGCTCCGGTGGATCTCTATCGAAATGATGAAACAGCTTCGGCGTTTTCTCCCAGTTTGCACGCCAACCCTGATTTCAAAAAAATCATGCTTCACATGGGATTTGACAATCAACTGAGTCGGGTTGCTTCGGCGAAAGAAAATCAAGGCGAGCTGATTCTTCTTCAACCTCATCGCATTGCCCCGGGCCAATCGCTGGCGTCTCGACGGGTAGATTCTAATGTTGAAAATTCTGATCAGGCAAAACAGTTTTTTTCAAATTTGAATTACCCCGCTGATATCTTCTCGCATCGTTCGACGTGGGCTCATTTCGCACAACTTGAAGAGCAGGTGCCATTTGGAGAGCAGCAGTCGCCATTGATGCGTTTGCAGCCAATGATTCAGGGCAATGGTCTTAGCCGTCAACGATTTCTTCAGAGTATTAAGACTCGTGATTCTCGAATGTTTATCGATGGCGGTGTGACGCTCTCGTTTGGCCAGGGTTCGGAACTGCAGGAGTTGATGGAAGTGTTTGCGAGATTGCCTGATGAGCCGTTTGCCGATGTCTCGTCGGAGCGGTTTCCAAAACCAGAGTTAGGACATTTGGCGGTGAGGCAATTAGAATTCGAAAACGAAACCTACTTTTACGTCGCCAATTCGTCACCGTGGCCGAATCGTGTTCGCCTGTCATTGAGTGGTAAAGATTCACCGGTCGAGACGATTGAGTCATTTTCCGATTCTCGTTTCGAAGTTATTCGAACAGCCCAGGTTGCAACGGATAAACCAACTGACGAGACCGAAGCAAACCCCGAGGGTCTCAGTAGTCAAGTTACTTTTGAGATTCCGGCTTACGGGTTGCTGGGTGGGAAAATGAAATCGGGAGCAGCGGTCACTGATTTCGATTTTGCGCTTCCGGACGCGGCAGACAATGCGCTGCAGAGACAAGTGCTTACCCTCAAGTCAAAATTAACAAAATCGGCGAGTCCCCAGCCGCTCGGCGTTCTCGAAAACAGTGGTTTTGAGTTCGATGGGCAATCGAATTTTATCGGTTGGACCACCATCCCACAGCCAAAGGGGTTTGTGGAACTGATCAACCACCCTGCAGGTTCTGATCCTAATGTGATTCAAGGATCTGCTTCGCTGCGACTGACCGGTGACGAAAGCAAAGTGGTCTGGGTTCGGAGTAATAAATTCGAAGTCACTGAAACAGGAAGGGTGTCCATTTCGGTTTGGCTTAAAACTGAAAAACCTGATCAACAGCCACCCTTGCGGTTAGCTCTCGAAGGGCGAGCCGAAGGCCTAAATTATTACCGATTTGGCTCAGTTGGAAGCCTTTCACCAGATTCAGAAGCGAATCAAATCGAAGCGCGGTGGAAACGATTCGCGGTTCACTTTGACGATCTTCCATCTGAAGGGCTGACGGATGTTCGCATTGGGTTTGATTTGATGGGGCCCGGGCAAGTGAGTATCGATAATGTGGAAGTCTTTGATCGTTGGTTTGACGAAAATGATGTCAAAGCCATGACGCAAATGCTGGCGAGTACAACACCGTTGCTTTCCGATCCAATTGGTTACGAGCGGTGTCGGCAGTTGCTGACTAGCTATTGGCCTAAGTTCCTCGATCAATTTATTGCGTTGAAAGATGTTCCTGTCAGATCGGGAGTCCAAAGCGTCGGTGAAATCGTGAAGCCTGTCGGAGCCAGTCCATTAGGCACTGACGCAATACAGGACGAGACTAATGAAATTCAAGAAATTGAGGAGCCGAAAGTTCCGATGTTTCGCCGAATTAGGAACCTGGTTCCTCAGCGGAAATCTTCTGCGAAATAGGTCACCGGTCTCGATTAGCTAGCCGGTTTGATCAGTCGTTCTAAGTGTTCTTTCACTTCTTTTTCACCGCTCACAAATTCCACATCAACGACCATCGCATAAACGGGAATCCCGCCAAGTCGATTGGTGCCGAGTTTTACCAGATCTTTATGGGTGCAGATAATCAGCGTGGCTCCATTGGATTTTGCAGAATCACCAATGTGTTCCAAATCGCTCCGTTGATAGTGATAATGATCGGCATAACTTACAGATCCGACGATCTTGCAATCAAGCCTTTCCAATGAGAGCTTGAAGTTTTCCGGGTTGCCGATGCCGCAAAAAAAGAAAATTGGCTGGCCTTCTAGTTTAGAGATCTCCTCTGTTTGTCCATCGAATTGTAGAAGATGACTGGCGCGGGTTCGGGTTTCCGCAATCGCGGTATTGGGCGCGTAGCGTTTGATCTTTTGGACGATCGTGTTGCGGTTAGGAATCGAAATCAAATGGATGCGGGTTAGTACAATGAGGTCAGCTCGCGACAGGCCATCAAGTGGTTCTCGCAACAGGCCACGAGGCAATAATCGGTTAAACCCAAAAGGCGCGGTGGCGTCAATTAAGACAATGTCGAGATTGCGAGCCAGTTGGCGGTGTTGGAATGCGTCGTCGAGAACAATGATTTCTGAATCAAGTTCATGGCACGCAATTTGAGTCATTCGGTAGCGATCCGGATCTTGCAGATGTGGTACATCGGGGAGTCGGTGCTCCATCTCGAGGGCTTCGTCGTTGGGGCCATCGACTCCGTCGCGATTTTCAGAGCCATAGCCTCTGCTGACAAGTGCCACCCGCAATCCACTGCAACGAAGTTGTTTGGCTATCCAAATAACCATTGGTGTTTTTCCGGTTCCCCCGGTGGTCAGGTTGCCAACGGAGATTACAGGAATACCAGCGTTCCGAATGATCTGATCGTTACTCTGTTTCAAGGCGATATTGAATTTTCGATTGCGTAGATAAATTGCTGCCCGATAGACCGGCGTGAAACACCCTAGACCAACGCGGATTATGGCAGCGACCATGCCCTTTCGGTTGCCATTAACGATTTCGAGAAGTTGATTGCGATCGAACATGGCGTCAGTATGCCAGTGTGGGGTGGTTGAAATCAAGCCGTCCGTAAGGAATCTCGGGAGGGCCGGCAATTTTCTGGAAATCGTAGCGGTCTTTGTTTTTCCATGGATGATGTATTCTCTCCGGAAGAATCATCTGGTTATAATTTAGGACATCTGCCTTCTGGAAATCCGTAATCCCGTTGAAAAGCGACTCGTCCAGCAGATGCGGTTAATTCAAAAACATTTCGACTGGGTAGTTCGACATGAATTCTAATGACGATGCATCCAATGCTCACGAAGCGGAGGAAGCAATTAATGGCTCGGCACGCTGGTGTGCGTTGAGTCATATTCAGCGGCGAGTTGCTGGGGTTTTGGTTGAGAAATCAAAAACGACTCCGGATGTCTACCCAATGACATTAAACGGTATCAAAACCGCATCGAACCAGAAAAGTAATCGAAGTCCGCAACTCGATCTTCGAGAGGATCAGGTTGAGCAGGCACTTTATGATCTGAGGCAACTGGGAGCTGTTGTCGAGGTGCATTCGGGCGGACGCGTTCCAAAGTTTAAGCACCAACTTTACGAGTGGATGGGAGTGGATACGGCGGCCCTTGCTGTGATGGCGGAATTATTGCTTCGCGGCGAACAAACGCTTGGTGAGTTACGAGGAAGAGCTTCTCGAATGACCAAGATTTCCGATTTAGGAGAGCTGCGGCCAATCATTGCTTCTCTCATTGAGCAGCGTTTGGTGATCCCCCTAACTCCTTCGGGGCGTGGTCAAATCGTGACCCACGGGCTCTATGAACCTGGCGAACTGGAGGGTTTGAGATCTCGATACTCGACCTTGGATACGGGTGATTTGGAGCGACCGTCGAAGGCTGCCTCACCAACAGAGTCGATCGCGAGTGTGCCTCAAATTGACTGGGCTGCAATTCAGCAGGAATTGGCTCAGTTGCGATTGGACGTGGACGAACTGAAAAAAACGGTCGCGGATCTTCAGCGTTAGCGAGCGGTAATTCATCACGTCGAAGTCAAAGTTTACGGGTTGTTGGGATCGTTTGGTTTTCTGACCGATCTCCGGCATCACAACCGGAATTGCACTCAAGGTCTACCTCAGGTGATTTGCTTGCTGAAACCATTCGACGCGTTTCAGCCGAGTATTCGCCAAGACGCGCGCAAAGGTTGAAATCGAAAATGCGCGCCGGGTTGATACAGGCGTCAGTGGTTTCGTTGCAAACCTGTTAATCGTCTGTTTCCGGCTTGCTTGATCGATAAGGAAAGTCGATTCGATTGTTAAGTGGACTGTCCAAACCATTCGATAACATCGTGCAAATCGTTTGATGAAGTTTGGCTAAGTTACTGGCAGAGTTGGGTCCTTTGGTGACTGATCAATCTGTGAGTGCAGGTTCGCTTCCATGAAGAGTGATAATCGCTGTTAGCTAGAAAAGAACGTACCATGAATCTAAAAATCGTTTTCAGCTCAATTCTGACCACCTTGATCTGTCTGCCATTCATTTCGAGTCAGGTCGCTGCACAAGATTTGAATGCTCCTGACGGACCCGAAGGCTTAGACCTTGGTTCTGAAGTGTCAGCAAACGCGGATTTTATGGAAGAGACGCGGAACCTCGTCAATCCGCGGTTTGCCGGTTGGCAGGAAGTCACCCACATTGCCAGTGGTGATCGCGTCAGCGATACCCTTCGAGGGAACTGGATCATGGTCGATTCGAATGGTCGATTTGATGGTTCAGTCACCGCGGCAGCAGGCGCAGACGTCTCGGGAATGCAAATCTTTTTGTTGAATCGTGGGCGACTGGTCAAGCAAACGACTCTAAACGCCGGGGGACGCTTTGAATTTAATAACGTCACCCATGGGGCTTATTCGATTATTGGTTGGGGTAACAACGGTTTCTTTGCCTTCGGTTTGAATATCCTTCAAAACAATCCCAACAACAAAGGTGAAATCGGAAACCGAATTAGTGCCACTGCATTTCAGAATCGCACGACAATCAACACCGATTGGATCAAGTACTACTCACCTCAAGTCAATTTCCGTGTCTTTGGAGCCTATCGGACGGGACAGGGGCCAGATGCTCCCGCCGCTCTGTTTGGATTTGAGGGACTTGCAAGAAATCTTCCCACATCAGTTGCTGCGACCTCGCTTTCGAGCCGCTCGGTATCGCGGCTTGCCGACGGCCGATTGGTTGGCCGAGTTCACCAAATGAACTCTCTTAACGGAAGGCCGGTTGATGTTCGGTCGACGAAAGTAATGCTCTTTCAAGGTGACATCGTTGTTGCTTCAACCACGACGGATAACTACGGTACTTTTGCTTTTAATGATGTCCCAGACGGTTCGTATGGATTAGCTGCAGTCGGTGTCGACGGTGCAGGTCTGATCGGAATTGATGTCTCGAGTGAGCAATCACCAGTAAACAATGTCAGCCCTAAGGTTATTGATTTTACGATGACCTCAGCGGAGACGACCGGTTGGTTGAACAACTTCGCCGGTGAATTTGCATATCGCCGTGCTCTCTTGGCGCCACGCCCAGAAGTCGCGAAGCAGGACCCGGCTGCTTGCCCGGGTTGCGGTGGCCAACCGGGTGGTTGCAGCCAGTGCGATGCTAGTTTTGCAGAGAGTTGCAAATCCCGAAACATTACATTTGAGCAATGGTCTCAATGGGGTTGTGAGGCAGAAGCTCAGAAATACGGCGACGGATCGATTCTTGCTGCCTGGGCTGCACAGCAACGGAAGAATGTAAAAAAGAACGATGCAAGATTTGAAAAAGCATTTTTCCCCAACGAGAGTCTTGAGGGGTTTGATTTGAATCAGCCAACACCCACTCCTGCACCGCAGAATTAATTAAAGTACAAAATGGCGGTTTGAATCGCCAAGCTAGTATTTGTTTTCGAAGGTCGGATCCAATTGGATTCGGCCTTTTTTTTTGTAACAAAAAAAAGGGCAGCCTCTGAGGAGACTGCCCTTTGGGATTTCTGTTTCGAATCGCTTTCGTCACGGCTGTGACTACATTCGAACTAATTAAAAATCTTCGTTGCCACCGAGGCCCTGGGCTTGCAATTGAGTACCAGCGGATCCCAGAAGAGCGAAGACGCCTTCCTGGATTTCAACTCGGAAGTTAATACCATCGTCGATGACGTAAGTCATGTTGATCTCACTGCTTCCCGATTCCTTGAGAGTGTCAATCAACTCGTTCATCATAGGCTCATCGTTAACACGAGCAGCCATTTCAAGCATCGGAATTAGGTTGAAGCTCATTGCCATTGCTGGTGATTGCGGCTTGCCTTTGCCATCATTCTTGGCACTCGCATCCATCGCTTTTTTGATGATGCTTTCGGGATTGGTGCCGAGGCCGATGTAGGCAGTGTCCTTTCCAATACCAACGACCATCGAAAGCGACGAGCCAACAACTTCTTGAAATTCGTCAGGGGCGGTTGAAGTATCGACATTAATAGTATGGAAAGTAACATCCTTGTGGCTGCCAGAATTCAAATTGACATCCAGTTCTCCCGGAGCCTGTTCTTCCGCCATCTTGGAGAGTGCCTTTACGGCCGATTCAAGTTTTTTAGGGTTAGTTAATTGCATGCCCATGGCGAAATTAACGTCCTCTTTATCCATCATGATTACAGCACCCATGTCGACGACACCGTTTTGGAGCGTCTCTTCTGCCACCTCGACAATGGTATTCATTGCTTTTTCGATGGTGTCGAGCTTGTCGTCTGACAAGTCCATTTCGTAACCTAGTTCTTCCATCATCGATGGAACGAGATCACCTAGCATTGTGGTGTAATTTGCAGCGTCTTCACCCGAAATTGACCCTGACTGGTTCAAAGTCATTGCCGCTCCGTCCATGACGAAACCAGTGAAGTTCGAAGGCTTCTTAGGGGCAGAGTCTGCAAGCTTTGCAGCAAGATCGGAGTTTGGCGTTCCTTTAAAGCCAAAGTCCATCATCATTTTCTTGTTATCTTCGTCGATGCCGATTCCGACCGTGATGCTCTCAGACTGGGTCATAAGCATCTCGAGTTGTTCCATCTGGAGATCGAGATCGGTCTCGTCGCCAAGTTGGGACTGAGTCATTTCGGCGCTTGAACGAATCAAGCCCATCGCTTGGTCTTTCATCGCAGCGGGAATGTTTTCTGCAAAAATTTTCGCAGCAATATTGTAATTTTCTGTGAGTTCTTTCATGACGTCTTTAGGGACGCTTGGGGTCGACTCCAGCATTCCAGCATTCATGGAAAAGAAAGCGTAATCCCCGTCCATTTTGACGGACATTTCCTCGCCGGAATCCATGATGATAGTTGTCATGTCGTCACCTTCATCGATTTCGGCCATCTGCGAGACGGTGTCGAGAATAGCGTCCATGTTGGTGACTGGCAGAAAGCCAACCATTTCAGGCATGGGAGAATCGTCGGTGAAGTAAAGCATCAGGCCAGCGTCTTTTTTTCCGTCGATTCCGCTGGTGTATGGCTTGATCATCGCGTCAACGAAGAACATCATTTGCCCGAAACCGGCGGCGTCCATCAGATATTTTACATCTGATATTTGCTCGTCAATTTGTTTGATGGAGACCACAACAGCGGGCTCCGGAGTGCTTTGGCAGAACGCTTTGCTCATTGGCAACAGCGTCATTGCGGTTATCAGCAAACTTAGAACGAATGGTTTACATAAAGACTTCACGTTTGGTCTCCAAACTCTGGTTGGTGCTTATTATTAGGTACGGTTTACAAAATCGACTTGGATCCATCTGAAATAGATCTTGGCGATTGATTGTTTTAATCTCTTAAATGCGTTTGCGGACAACGATCAAACGCTCATGCGTTCGGTTTATTGTCCATCAACGGGCTTTCGATGCAATAACTAGCAAAGCAATGTAAGAATGTTTCGCAAAAGTAGGAACGGTTCGGTTACGAAGTGATACTTAGCAAAGAACCACCTTCCTTAGTCATTACCTTGGAATCAGGCTCTTTGTTTTAGATTGTCGAGAGAACTAAGCAAAGAGTGGATCGATTTGCCCATGATTTGAACGTTTGGGCGATCGATCCACGATTTGTCGGTCAATGTTGAAGCGGCGCATGTAGGGAGAACGAGCGGTCAGTTCTCGATTTCCCGGCAAATTGCCCTGCAACCACCAAGAGATCCAATCGTTCGTTGGTGATTTGGTCTGAAATGACCGAAATGCAAGCTCTTATCGTTCTCGGTAAACGATACGACCTTTGGTTAAGTCGTATGGAGAAAGTTCAACTCGGACCTTATCGCCGGGAACAATTCGAATAAAGTGCTTGCGCATTCTACCGGCGACATGAGCGAGGACTTCATCGCCAGTCTCAAGTTCAACGCGAAAACGTGTGTTAGCAAGCGCCTGTGTAACAGTGCCGTCTACTTCAAAGGCTTCTTCTTTGGCCATGTATTCCCTTCGGAATTCTCAAAAAAAACGATCTTCGAAGAAGGTTCGAAATCGCGGTGACGTTCAATTCGGACTATTTTACTCCGAGAGTGGAGCTAGTCTATAGCAACGTAGGGGATTTGAAGGGTGATTTTTGGACATTCGCTTGGTTTTGAAGGGGTTTGGGGCGGTTTGCGATCTGGGAGTGCATCGTTGAGAGTGAGCGTGCTAGGATTGTGATATTCATAGGAAGTGGATGCGTCGACATCTCAAGATGCCTTTTTTAAGGAAATGAATTGAATTCATCACAGGAACCCATGGAGTCGAGTGACTCGAATTCAGCAACTTCCCGCGTGCTGACGCTTTTTGATTGTGTTTGCATCATTGTCGGCACGATTATTGGAGCTGGGATTTTCAAGATGCCGGCGATCGTTGCTTCCAATGTTCCGAATGTGACTTGGCTAGTAGCGGTTTGGGTCGCCGGTGGATTGGTTGCTCTCATGGGAGCACTCTGTTTCGCTGAACTGACGACAACCTATCCGGATCGCGGCGGCGATTACGGTTATCTCAAGCGAGGTTATCACTGCCGGGTGGGGTTTGCGTTTTCCTGGGCGGCGTTTTGGGTAATTCGCCCGACGAGTATCGCTTTGATGGCAATGATATTTGGTGAGTTTGCCGTTTCAGTTTTCCCCAATTCCCTGCCTCTTTATGCTTTTGCCGGGCTGAGCGTCATTGGTTTAAGTCTTACCAATTTGATTGGAGTGCGTTTTGGAAAAGCATCGCAAAATTTACTGACGGTTGCCAAGGTTGCTGGGATCTTAGTCGTTGTTGCGGCAGCATTCCTTGTATGGCCGAGTGCTGAAGGCCTCGATCAGGACGTGCTCGCGGAGGTTCCCGCACAAATAAGCAACGCGGTTGATTCGGCATCTGCGTCCGAGGACTCTGGCGAATCGACCTGGGAGTGGTTCTGGCTTTCCATGGTTTTTGTGATGTTTACATTTGGAGGCTGGAACGATATCGCCTTTGTTGCAAGTGAAACACGCAACCCCAAACGAAATCTCTTACGTGCGTTGGTTGTGGGTACAGGTGTGGTTCTATTGGTCTATCTGCTTGTCAATCTGGCGCTGGTTGCCGGGTTAGGGTTTGAGCAGATGGCTTCATTGGGTAGTCGGTGGGAGAATGCGACTTCCGTGTTGGTCGAGCAGAACATGGGGCCTTTGGGGAAAGACCTACTTTCGATTTTGGTGTGCGTTTCCTGCCTTGGGGCGATCAACGCAATGATCTTTACCAGTCCAAGAATTTACTGGGCGACGGCGGTTGATTATCCAAGTCTCCGTCTCGTAGCTGGTGACGTATCGGGCAAAGGTTGCTGGCGGGGGATTTTGCTGCAGGGGGTGGTCACGATCGCCTACATTTTAACATTCGGGGACGACAAAAACGGTGTGGAAAATTTGACGGCATCTAATGCTCCCTATTTTTGGTCTTTTCTCGGTTTGACCGTCGTTACTTTGATGATTAACCGCGTCCGTTTCAAAGGGCAGTTTGAGGGATATCGGGTTCCGTTTTATCCCGTTCTTCCCGTCTTATTTGTCGGCGCTTGTTTGTTTATGGTCTACCGAAGTTGGACCTACATGATGGATCAGGAGTTGTGGTTGGCGACTGCCATCATTGGAGGGTGGGTACTGGTTGGTTTAATCTTGAGTTTTCTGCTTAGAAATGAAGCTCAGCAATCGCTGAAGCAGTAAAAATGACAGCCCGCAAAAGGCTGCGGGGAATCCGAATAATTTGGCCAAATGCGACTAAAAAGGAATAAAAGCCGTTTAATCCCTGCAGTTGTTTCACATGATCGCGAGTCGATTTTCCTGCAACAAGATTCAAAGCAGGCGACATATCGTCTTGCCATTAAGAGGTTCTGTCGTTACGATAGACGTTCAAAATTTAATCCGATACATCATCAAAACAGGGGTTCATTCGAGTGGGAACCAAAAAGACCGGTAAGGGTCGTCGCAAGTTAGGCCGCAAAAAACGACGTATGCGAGCCAAAATTCGACATCGCAAGAAGTAATCGATCGCAATCGATTTGGCGTTGCAGCCTTCGTTAGAGACGATCCGCTGCTTTCTTTTTTTATCTGCTTCACGTTTGTTCGTTGCTGCGCGGTTGCGTAGTTAAACGCCTCCCGCGATCTGGTAGCATCGCGATCTGATAGAATCGGGTACCGGATTGAATCGGGCCCAGCGGCTCATCAACTGTAACGGTACGTTTTCTGTTTGGGTTGCGAAAACGGCGGCCCAGTTTATCCGTGAATCATTTCCATACGTCATTCTGCTTTTTCGTAGGTCCTCTTCTATTATGCTTTCCGCAGATAGCGCCACGGATTCGACGTACTTATCACCGTTATGGCGAGGCAGACTGCTAATCATTGCTGCAGCGTTGATGTGGAGCACGAGTGGCTTTTTTGCAAAGGCACCCATTTTTGACCAGTGGCCGGCAGAATCGAGAGGGTTGTTACTCGCGTTTTGGCGTGCGTTTTTTGCGGCATTGATCCTCGTTGTGATGGTTCGCAAAGTCCAGTGGACGTGGAAATTGATACCCATGGTATCCACTTTTGCTTTGATGAATTGGACCTATCTGACAGGAATGGTTTATTGCGAGTCGACCCTGGCCATTTGGCTTCAGTACACCGCACCAGCATGGGTGTTTTTAATAAGTTGGTTTTGGTTTGGCGAACGTCCGGTGCGTCGAGATTGGGTCTTGTTGGTTTTTGCGTCGGTTGGCGTTTTGATTATTTTACGCGCGGAACTATTTGGTGCCTCGTTAATTGGTGTTCGTTACGGATTGGCCTCAGGCGTGTTTTTTGCCGGCGTCGTCGTCATGCTGCGGTGGTTAAAAGATTACGATGCGGCTTGGTTAGTTTTCCTGAATCATGCGGTCACCGCGGTGGTTTTGGCACCTGTGTTAATTCAGACAAATATCTATCCGACCGGAAATCAATGGATTTACTTGGCTGGATTTGGGATGTTGCAAATCGGAATCCCTTATCTGCTCTTTGCCAGAGGTGTGAGTGCTGTTTCTAGCCACGAGGCATCCGGATTGACGCTGCTGGAGCCATTACTGGTTCCGGTTTGGGTATTTGTTGCGTGGCATCAGTCGCCTGAATACACCCCTCCAGCTTTGACGACGATTGTGGGGGGCGGATTAATTCTGACGGGTTTGCTTTTGAGATACCTTGGCAAAACAGCAAAGCGGGAAAGCGAACCGACGAAGGCTGGTTAGGCATGTTCAAGGAGGCTTGATGGAAGGCGCCCGACAACAGCAACGACGGCTCGTCGTGATAAGCTCCCCGTTTTCCTGACAGACCCCGGTTTAAATGGATGTGATTTTTCTTTTGTAAAAGGCGATGTAGTCGTCCACCATCGATTTGCTGGGAAACATCCGTTCTACCAATTCACGTCCCTGTCTCGCCATGATTTTTGACTCGTTCGGTTTTTCAATTAGGAACTTAGTCCAACGCGCAAACTCATCACGAGCACCAAAGTTAACGGCGAATCCGGTTTCCTGGTGGCGAATGATCTCGTCGGTTCCTTCCCCATAGACAGCGATGGCAGGGATTTCTGCAGCCATTGCCGCCAATAAATTTGCTGAGATTGGTTCTTGGAAATGAGGGTGCCAGTAGAAATCGAGACCTTGAATGAGTGAAGGTTCTGGATGGCGAATAAAATGGACATGGCTGGCAGCTTCGGTCAGGCTTGCAAATCGTTGTAGGCGACTCAACTGAGGCCCGTTTCCAACAATCAAAAAATGGAAGTCGTTACGAATGCAGGTTAAGAGGTCAGTGGCCCAAATCAGGTCTTTTAATCGACTGCGATGAACCAACGGGGCGACCGTTCCTGCAAGATACGAATTCGGTGGAAGTCCCAGTTGTTTTCTCAGGGTTTCCCGCACCGATGTTTTTTTGGCGACCGGTTGAGACGTGGCTGAGTTGGGAATGATTTCGATCTGCGACTCTAGTTTTCCGCGTTCGATTAATTTTGTTTTGATTGAGGCATGGGGAACCACAGTGGTAAAGTTCTGATTGTCTCCGAGATAGTTTTCGAAAATCTGCTGTCTGAACCCCAGTTCGCGGGGGATGGCAAGCCGTGTACTGATTAGATGTTTAAAGGGTAGCGGTTGCGTCAGGGGTAAATTCCTTGTCGCAATCAGGGTTAGCAATTCGGCTTGCCCGCACCAGGCGTGTACTAAATCAGGTGAAAGGGAGTGGATCAGTTTTCTTAGTTCAGGCACGATCGAAAAGCAGTCGCGAAATGAGTGAAGTGGAGTTCGGTCATCCTTGTTAAGTACGTGTACCTTAATCCCGGATTTAATCCATTGATTTGCGTCGCTTCGGTGCTCGCCGAGGACGGCAATATGAACATCGCATCCACGCGTCGAGAGAGCTTCCGTGAGAATCTTCAATTCTTCGACATGTCCTAGCTCAAACAGGCTCTCGATTGTAAACAAGATCCGATAATTCACTGGTTGCCCTCATTAGTTGAATTAGAATCTAGTGCTCGGAGTGTCGCTTGTTTTTTGAATGGTTGAAGGAAGTCGTCGACGGAGTTTTGAATATCAAACTGTTTGATTGCTGACATTCGACCTTCTTCTCCTAGGCGTTCTCTTAGGTCAGGGTTGCCTAGTGCAAGACAGATTGCGTCCCCGAGGGCTCGCGGATCGTCGGCATGAACCACCAATCCGCTGACATTGTTTTCAATCACCGTTTGCGTGAATTCGGTTGAGGTTACCACGGTCCCCACTCCGGCAGCCAGCGCTCTGGCAAGGAACCCGCAGCTTTCATCGGATTTTAAGGGGTGAACGTAAAGATCAGCGGCTTGGAATATTTCGTGTGTATCATCAAAACTGCCGGGCATCACAACGGATTGGACGAGATGTTTTTCAAGAATGTTTGTCCAAATATCTCTTCCCTTTGACCCATCGCCAAGAATCCAGAGCTTTGCTTTTGGGAATTGAGCGATCACTTTGGGCCACGCATCGAGAAGGCTGAGCATGCCAGGATCCCCTTCGTGAGGTGCTCCGCAAACGACTAGTGGTTGGTTGGAGCCAATCAAGAGGACGGGGTGAGCGTCTGAGATGGCGACTCGGGCATCACTTTGGAGCGATTGCTGACGTTGTTTTATTTTGTCGAGTAAAATTCCCTCGGGAGCCAGTTTGACCTGCGAATTGGTTACGCCTGGTTGTTCCAAAATCTTCTTTTGAGTTTCGCAAGAATCGGTTAGAAGGGACTGGGCAGAATTGACTGCGGAGAGTTGCCGAGGGGTTAGTTCTGGGCCTCCTTTTTTTGCGCCGGGGAAGTGATTGTCGATGCGGATAACGAACGGAATTTTTCCTGAAAATGCGCGGCTCACCGCCCATGCCTCTTCGTCGAGTCCAAAAACAATAATGCCGTCCAGGTCCAGTTGCTTCAATTCCCGAGTCAGAGATCGCAAGTAACGAAACGATCGCCACGGATGCGATTGCGATCGATTGATTCGGCGAATTGGAATTTCATCGTAATCAAAATACAGCGGCCAGTTTTTCTCCCAGCGTACTGTCAAAATCTCAACCGAGTGCCCTCGTCGCTTGATTTGAGAGGCGAGATCCGCAACCGCGAATTCCGTGGTTCCTGAATAAGGCCAAAAGCGGCGGCTGACAATCGCAACCCGCAGCGGCAAAGGATCCTCTGGCAACACTGGCGACGTTTCCTTTTGATCGCCAAGTGTTCTATTCATTGCAGAAAATCCTGTTGCTTGCTTCCCAGCGAAACACCCAAATATTTAGCTCTCGGTGTTGGGAAGATCGGCGGGCTCGAGGCAGGCCAAGTAAGGTAGGTTTCGATATTCATCATTGAAGTCAAGTCCGTATCCGACCACGAATTCGTCAGGAATATCAAAGGCTACAAATTCTGGCACCCAGTCGACTTCTTGTCGTCCAGTTTTCAAAAGCAAAACAGCTGATTTCAAACTGTTGGGGCCGAGACTTTTCATCAACTGGGTTACTTCCTGGAGGGTGTTGCCAGTGTCAAAAATATCGTCGATCAAGACAACGTCCCGTCCCGCAATGTCGAGCATCATTTCCGAGTTGATGCTTAGGGCGCCTCGCTCCGTTCCCTCGTAGCTGCTGGTTTGGACGACACCGACGCGCAAGGGCATTTCCAGTTTTCGAATTAAATCGGCCATGAGAATAAAGCTGCCGGTCAAAACCCCCACAATGGTAAGGGGGCGGTTTCCGTAAGTCTCATTGATTTCACGAGCGAGTCGTTCGACGCCGGCGTCCAGTTCATCTTGATTTAGTAGTATTTTCACTGATAGTTCAGTCCTTGGATGTTTGGTGATGCACTAGTCTAACCGCCGCGGGTGCATGCCGTCGATATGCGATCGGTGCCGATCAATGGATGACAATCATTTTGGATTCTGTCATTTCTTCGATCGCGTATCGGGGACCTTCTTTACCGAGGCCACTTTCTTTGAGGCCACCGTAGGGCATCCCGTCAGCTCGCCACTGCGAACCCCAGTTGATATGGATGTTGCCTGATTCAATTTCGTTGGCAAAACGCATGGCAAGGTTGATATTTTCGGTGAACACTCCTGCGCTTAATCCAAAACGAGAATCATTCGCCATGCGAATTGCTTCGTCAATATCGGCGGCTTCAATGACAGAAACCGCAGGCCCGAACAGTTCTTCCTGAACGACTTTCATCTCAGCGGTGGCGTGATCAATTAGCGTGGGGGTATAAATTGCTGAATCTCGTTCGCCTCCACAGACGATCTTGGCGCCCGATGATTTAGCTTCGCCAATCCATTGCTCAACGCGTTTTGCGTCCTCGATTCGCACCATGGGTCCCATGCGTGTTCCTTTGGCGAGTGGGTCGCCAACGGTGATTTTTTTAATGTCTTCGGCGACGCGAAAGACAATCTCTTCGTGTGTCTCGGGAAGCGTGATTAATCGTTGTGTTGAAATACAAACTTGTCCAGCGTTCGCAAATCCGTTGGTGGCCACGGAGTTGATCGCTTTATTCATGTCAGCGTCAGGGAGAATGATGATTGGGCTGTTGGAACCGAGTTCCATCGTGATTCGTTTCAGTCCTGCTGACGCGCAGATTTTTTTTCCGACTTCGGGACTACCGGTAAAACTTATTTTTCGAATCCGTTGATCTCGACAAATCGCTTCTCCCAGTTTCGAGCCGCTTCCCGTTAGGCAGGCGATCGAATCTTCGGGGAGCCCTGCTTCCAAAAGGATCTCGGTCAGGCTAAGTGCTGACAGCGGAGTTTCGCTCGCGGGTTTGATCAGCACCGCATTTCCCGCAGCGATGGCCGGACCGACTTTGTGGCAAACCAGGTTAAGCGGGAAATTAAATGGAGTGATTGCGGCGACAATGCCGCAGGGAATTCGAATCGTAAATCCAAGTTTATTCTCTCCACCCCGCGTGGCATCGAGAGGTATCACTTCGCCGTGGATTTGTTTTGCTAAGTCGGCTGAAAGTTGAAGTGTTGTTGCGGAGCGGTCGACTTCAGCGAGGGATTCTCGCAGCGGTTTTCCTTCCTCACGCGATAGCTGCTCGGCCAGACGACTGCGGTTCTCTTTCAATAAAACTGCAGCTTTGTCGAGGATTTCGGCCCGCCGCCATGCCGGTGTTGCCCGCATCGTTTTTGCACCACCGGTCAATCCAGTGACGGCGCGATCAATGTCCTCCACGGTGCAGGACGGGACGGTGTCAATGATTTGCTGGTCGAATGGATTGGTTACGTCAAATGTTTCATCGCTTGAATGCCAGCAACGATCAAAAAATGTTTGCATCCCTTGGTCCCTTGAATCGGTGTGAATTGCGAGATTTACGAAGAGGTCTGAACTCTTTCGTGTGTCATTTGGATTGCCCGGAGCAGCCCGCGGGCTTTGTTTAATGTCTCTTCGTATTCGCTCGTTGGGTTGGAATCGGCAACGATTCCTGCACCGGCTTGAACGTAAGCGACGTTGTCTTTAATGACCATTGTCCTCAGAGCAATGCAGGTATCCATATTGTCGGAGTAGTCGATGTAGCCAACCGCTCCGGCATAAGGCCCACGTCGATGGGGTTCGAATTGGTCAATGATTTCCATCGCCCGCACTTTGGGTGCGCCGGAGACGGTTCCTGCGGGCAGACTTGCCATTAACGCATCGAACGCGTCGGCAGATTCTTGCAGTTGTCCAGTCACAGTTGACGAGATGTGCATGACGTGACTGTAGCGTTCCACGACCATTCGATCAGGGATTTCAATCGACCCATACTGCGCGACGCGGCCAACGTCATTGCGTCCCAAATCCACCAGCATCACGTGTTCAGCCAGTTCTTTTTCATCGGCCAGTAGTTCTTGTTCCAGTTCCAGATCTTCCTGAGGGGTGCTTCCTCGTTTGCGCGTACCTGCCAATGGGCGGACCGTCATTTCATTGTCCACAACGCGGCACATGATTTCGGGGGAACTGCCGACGAGTGTGGTTTCGTCGGTGCGAAGGAAAAACATAAACGGACTCGGGTTCATCACCCGCAGGCTGCGGTAAATTTCAAAGGGATCACAATTGATTTCTATTTGAAGCCTTTGGCTGAGAACGACCTGGAAAATATCACCAGCGCGAATATATTCGATGCAATCAAGAACAGCCTGTTCAAATTGTTCCTGTGTAAAATTTGAAGAAAATTCAGGTGGTTCTCCTGTGGGCAGATCGGCATCGAGACAAAGGAGATCTGTTTCAGGGCGGTTCAGACAGTCGAGTATCTCGTCAATGCGGCGGTTGGCATCCTCAAATGCTGCATCGAGATTTTCATGCTTTTTTGTCCAGGCCAAAGCGACGACCGTGATGGTCTTGGTGATATGGTCAAATACCAGCATGCGATCGTAAAACGCAAATGACATGTCGGGAAGGTCGCGATCATCTGCCGGCGCATTGGGGAGGTCTTCGACGTAGCGGACGACATCGTATCCGGCATAGCCGACAGCCCCGCCGGTAAAGGGCGGCATGTCGGGGAACTGGGCGACTTTGTATAAGTTAATTCGTCGGCGAATTTCTTCGAGTGGATTTTCGCACTCGTAGGAATTTGAGCTTCCGGCTTCGGTAAGAGTGACTCGCTTGCCAAACGAAGCAACCTGAACTTGCGGGTCGATGGCGAGAAAACTGTAACGTCCGACGTTTTCGCCACCGATCACGGACTCAAAAAGGCAGGCAGTGCTGCCATTGTCAATTCTTCGAAAGGCAGACACCGGCGTGAGTGAATCCGAGAGCAGGCGACGTGAAATGGGAATCGCGTCGTAATCGCCCGCCATCTCTGTAAATGTTTTTTGGTCGGGAAAAGATGCCATTGTGACGGGTGCTTTTAACTTGCTTGAGGATCGGGCTTGGTGAGGTTGAGTTGGCCTGCTGACGCGAGAGATCTGCGAAATCCAGTCTGTGTCTCGAAACTGCAAAATAATGAGAAACGCTGAACTCAGAGCGATTGTTCGACCTAAATAGCTTAACGGTGGCAGCAAACACCGGCAATGTCCGCGTTATATTGAGCAGAAGAACGTTTTGTTAAAATTTCGGAGTTCGAAAAATAATATTGAGAATGCCAGCGTTTCCAATAAACCTTGTACCTTATTCGTTGGAGGGATAAAATTTGGAGACAGCTTTTACCGATGGATCGATAAAGCAGACCCAAACTAGAAATGTCGGCTGAGGATTGCGGCCGATCAAATAAAAATATGAAATGCCAAAAATGCCAAAAGCAGGCAACGTTTCACATCACGGATCTAACCGGTGATGACTTGCTTGCGTTGCACCTTTGTCCCGATTGCGCCAAGGGCTACCTTGAGACAGGTGATTCGTCCGACGATGCTCCAGTTATCTCCGACGTAATGTCGAAACAGCTGAAACCGCTTGAGCAGACTGCGGATGACTTACGGGAGTTAGATGCGAAAGAATGTCCAATCTGCGGAATTTCATTTTATGAATTTCGTCAGGGGGGGCGTCTAGGATGTCCGCACGACTATGTCTTTTTTGGAGAAGATCTCGAACCACTGTTGATTAATGTGCATGGTGATAACCAGCATGTTGGGAAACAGCCCAAGCGAGGCATTACGGATACGGAATCTCAAACCGAGTTAATCCGTTTGCGCCGCCAGATGAAGGAAGTGGTGGAGCAAGAGGATTACGAGAAAGCGTCTCAGATCCGCGATCAGATTCGTCAGATCGAAGGCGAAGGGTCTGCCAGTGAATGACGTTCCAATAGAACCAAATGATATTGTCATCAGTAGTCGAATCCGACTTGCAAGAAATATTGCGGATTTCCCATTCATTAGCACTTGCTCTGATGATCAGCGATTGGAGATTGAGTCCGTCGTTCTGAAGGGCATTGCGAACGATCAGGTTTTAAGTGATCTGACGTTATTGGATTCCTTTGAGCTCAATGCGCTTGAGCGGCAGTTTTTGATGGATCTGCAGCTTGTTAGTTCTCCGTTGCAGGAAACGACTGAGCGAGTGTCGGGGGCAAGTGAAGTAGGCGATATTGTCTCCTCGGAGTCCGACGTGCCTGCGGTCTCCCGCGAGCTACCTTGGGAGGAATTGGCAAGTTATTCAATCAACGAAGAAGATCATCTGCGAATTACGGTGAACCGAAGTGATCTGAATCTTCAGGCAGCATGGCGGCAAATAAGTGCAATCGACGATCGGGTTGAAAGTCAGTTGACGTATGCATTCAGTCAGCAGCTAGGGTATCTGACAGCTTGTCCCGCGAACGTCGGGACGGGGATGCGAGTGAGCGTGTTGATGCATCTGCCCGCGTTGGTCATGACTGGTCAGGTCGAAAAGGTAATGCGGAGCCTGCAGCGGCTCAATGTGGTCGCACGAGGTGAATTTGGCGATTCGGCAGTTGGTGATTTTTTTCGGGTGAGCAATCAGGCGACACTCGGAATGGATGAAGATTCACTAATTGAGCAGGTGACGGCGATCGTTCCCAGATTGATCAAGTACGAACAGGAAGCCCGGCGTTTTTTGGTTGAGCAAAATCGAGAAGGTTTGCGGAGAGACGTTGCTGATTCGCTGGAAAAACTCTGTCGCCTCGATCTTGAGGATGAGGACAGTGAGAGCCACGAGCACATTATGCAGTGTCTTTCCAAAATACGCATGGGCGTTGGAATGGGGTTGCTGGAACAAGCGGATGCCGATCGTGTGAATCGTCTGTTCGCATTGGTTCAATTACGCGATCAGCTCGTCGTTGCGATCGCTCGCGAGGATTACCGTGAAGCTTCCGAGTTAAGAGATCGGATTGCAACTCTTGAAAAAGGGGGGTGGCGACGAGATTCAACTGATTCGGAGATGACTCGTGATGAACCGCTGGAAGAGGGAGGTTCGCAATGATTCTTGATGACATGGCGAATCGGTGCGGAGAATGGTTGAAGGGCTGCGGTCCTGAATCAGACATTGTCATGAGTAGTAGGATCCGCTTGGCTCGTAACCTCGCCGATTACCCTTTCATACGACGGTGTACTGACATTGATCGCGCGAATATCGAATCGACGGTTCGAGAACGATTAACGAATAAAGCCGAGTTGAAAGACTTAACTTTTATTGACGTCGCTGATCTGCAAACTTTGGACCGGCAATTTTTAGTGGAACGTCAGCTAATTAGCCGGGAGCACGCAAACTCTGACGGCGCTCGTGCGGTGGCAATCGATCAGCAGGAGCGATTGAGTCTGATGGTCAACGAAGAAGACCACCTGCGGATTCAGGTCATGAAAAGTGGCTTAGATTTGGTTGGAGCGTGGGATCAAATAAACGACTTGGACGACCGAATTGAAAGTCAGTTGACGTACGCCTTCCATCCAAAACTGGGTTATCTGACAGCCTGTCCGACCAACGTCGGAACGGGGATGAGAGTGAGTGTGCTGGTGCACCTCCCGGCTTTGGTGATCACGCAGCAAATTGAAAAGGTCTTTCGGAGTCTTCAAAAAATTAATCTTGTCGTACGTGGTTTGTACGGCGAAGGCACCCAGGCGATGGGAGATTTCTACCAGGTAAGTAATCAGATTACTCTCGGCAAATCTGAAAATGATTTGATTGATCAGGTGGGCGATGTCATCCCTGTTGTGATTGATTACGAACGCAAGGCGAGAGATTTCTTGATTAATGAAAAACAGAATGATTTGTTTGAGCAAGTGAGTCGCGCGTACGGCACGCTTCAAAATGCCCAGCAGATCAGCTCTGAGGAAACTATGTTTTTGCTATCCCGCGTTCGCATGGGAATTAATCTTGGACTGATTGGCGATTTGGAAATACCCGAAGTCAACCAATTGTTTATTAGAACCCAACCGGCTCATTTGCAAAAACTTCGCCATTCGGAGCTGGACACAGACGAGCGGAATGTCGAACGAGCCAATTACCTTCACAGCCAGCTCAAACTGGACGGCGGGGCTGAAGCGTCCAATAATTAAGCAAGCCGGATGAACATCGACGTTCATTTAGCGAGAAGGTGCGTGGGCGGATAGGTAGAATTCCCCGTGTATCTTGCCGGAAAATCCAAATCTGGGCGATGTTGTAATTTGGATTCGCTCGGGATCGTGAAGATCTGCTCTGTTTCAGCCGATCCCTTGGAGGTAGTGGATAGTTTCCAAAAGCCGTTTTTACGCCGATAATTTACTGAGTCGGCGTATCTGATGGGGAGACTGTGCGTTTTAACGATTTTCGATGGTCGAATGAGCGTTACGACGTTTGTCGATCGTCGGTTATAGTAACTCCACAAAATTCACTTTTTTGGCACTAACCTGATTGCGCGAGTACCATGTCAACGACCCAAATTGATCTTGAAACAGCTGTAAAACAAGCCAAAGATCGGCTTGACGAGCACACCTACAACACAGTCCAACGTCACTTTCACGATTCGACTGGGTGTCCATTTTGGCTTTCTAAAAAATCAGAGTTGAACTTCGATCCGCTAACCGAAGTCAAAGTCTACGACGACCTCAAGAAGTTCCCACTTTTTGAAGACGATTGGCTGCGGGGAGGTCCGGTTGAACGATGGCGGATGAAAGACCATGCAGATCGACCGACTTACGTGTTTGAGACCGGCGGCACGACCGGTGTTCCTAAAAGCCGCGTAGTCGTTGACGACTTCCGAATTGATTACGAAGTGTTCAGCGAAACACTACCTGATGAGTATTTTCCCAAAGGCGGGAACTGGTTGATGTTGGGCCCGTCGGGCCCGCGCCGGCTCCGGTTGGCGGTAGAACATTTGGCTCAGGTTCGGGGCGGCATTAGCTTTTGCATCGATCTCGATCCTCGTTGGGTTGTCAAGTTGATCAAAAAAGGGTGGATGGAACATTTGGAGGAATACAAGAAACATTGTATCGACCAAGCCGTGACCATTTTGACGGCGAACCACAACATCAAGTGCATGTTCGGAACGCCGAAACTGATCGAGTCACTTTGTCTTGGTCTTGAGGAGCGAGGAACGACGCTTGCCGAAACCGGGATCACTGGGATCTTCTCTGGTGGAACGGAGTTCACACCACAGTGGACACGGTATTGTGTGGAGGAATTGTTCGGCGGTCCGCCCGAGGAGAGTGGAATCTACATGACACCGACCTATGGAAATACGTTGATGGGTTTAGCGTGTAGCAAGCCAGTGACGGCCGAAGAGAAGTACAAAATTTCTTACTACGCCCCCCAACCGCGGGCGGTTACCGAGGTCGTAAGTTTTGACGATCACAACTCAGTTGTTGGGTTCGGCGAAACTGGACGCGTGAAGTTGACAACGTTGACCGCTGAGTTCTTCGTTCCAGGGTTTTTAGAGCGGGACGAAGGGGAGCGGGAGATGCCGTTTGAGACCTTCCCTTGGGATGGTGTTAGCGGTGTAAGGCCGTTTCATGAAATCGCTGCAGCGACAACGGTCGGTGTTTATTAACTAATTCAACGTGGGTTAGCTCGCGTTAGACTATTCTTGCGACAGTTAAGATTGCTGGGGATCGAGCATCTCTGCTTCTGAGCTTTGTCGCCATTGCTAGATTCGTAAATCAATTGGAGTTTTGACAAGTGCTTGAGATACCCGCCATTCGTTGGGGCAAACCTTATGAGTCCCTCGAAACAACCGAAGTTGTTCATTTTAATACTGGTGAAGCGATCGCGAGAGTCAGTTCGGCCAACGGTGGTCTGGTTAGTCGCGACATGCGGAAAGCCGGTGAAGCTCGCAAAATTCTGAAGCAATTTTCGATCGAAGATCTAATTGCCAAAGTGGCGCAGGCTGCCGATCTGTTTGAGAACGAGACACTGCCGCTTGGTTCGGGAACTCAGACAGCGGATGAGTTTGTCGTTCACCAGTCTGCGTCGACTGGGTTGCCAGAGCACATGTGCCGTTCGAACATGCAAAAGAACTGTTTCGTGATGCGGAACATGACGGAGATTTTGCAGTGCCTGACTCGCGGTCTGGATCTTAATATTCTTAGTCGCGGATACGGGATGGAGTCACGAGGAGTTGTGGTTAGTTTGCAGGCGCAGACCCCTGTTCTGGGAGCTGTTTTGCCTTCAAACTCACCGGGTGTTCACACATTGTGGCTGCCCGTCGTGCCCCTTCAGATGGGGTTGGTTCTTAAGCCAGGATCGTCGGAACCTTGGACGGCTTACCGAGTCGCTTCAGCGTTCGAGAAAGCCGGCATACCGAAGGAAGTCATATCACTTTACCCCGGCGGACACGACGTTGGTGGAGCACTGTTAACGTCCTGCTCCAGAAGTATGATTTTTGGTTCTCAAAAGACGATTGATCAATACGCTGGAAATCCTAAGGTTCAGGTTCATGGCCCGGGATTCTCAAAAATATTCCTCGGTGATGACTGCGTGGATGACTGGGAAAAATATCTCGACGTGATGGTAGAGTCCGTTTACGTGAACGGCGGCCGGAGTTGCATCAACTGTTCTGGGATTTTTGCGTCTCGTCATACGGAAGAAATTGCCGATGCAATTGCGCAGCGTTTAGGTCCAATTGAGCCCCTGCCGCCGGAGCATCCTGATTCGGGTCTCGCGGCGTTCACGACAGACGGAGTTGGCAAGGCCATTCTTGCGATGGTGCAACAGGATTTGGAGGCAGACGGGGTGAGGGACGCGACCGAGCCTTACGGAGATCGCTTGGTTGAACAGGAACGTTGTTCGTACATTCGACCAATTGTTGCTCATGCGAATAGTCCTCAGTGTGAAATCGCCAGCAAGGAATTCATGTTCCCGTTTGTTAGCGTTGTGAAATGTCCACAGAATCAAATGATTAAGGCTGCCGGGTCTACGTTGGTTGGAACCGCTATTACCGAAGACATGGACTGGATTGATCAGTTAACCGATGCGACAAACATCGACCGTCTGAACATTGGCCCGATTCCTACGAATCGTTTGAATTGGTTGCAGCCGCATGAAGGGAACCTGATTGATTTCTTATTCCGTTCCAGAGCTTACCAGATGCCCGAAGAAAAAGTTGCGGCGTTGGTAGCTGGCTAAGATTCCGTTTTTATCTGAGTCTGTTACCGACCCTGGCAGTCCACGTCCGTTTCACTAACCAGTTCGAAATAGCATGCAGGAATTTGATTTCAACCTTCGCACCCGCGTTATTTGCGGACAAGGAGCGCTTGATCGGATAGGTGAATTAGCCGCTGGTTTCAATGTGAAACGGGTGCTGATTGTAACTGATCCCGGAATCATTGCCGCGGGGCATGTAGAGCGGGCTATTCAGTCGTTGACTGCGTCGGGTATCACTCCACATTGTTTTGACGGAGCGCACGAGAACCCTACGACCGAGGATATTGACCGAGGGCTTGAGTTTGCCAAAGACTGCGAACCGGAACTGCTGATTGGTCTCGGGGGTGGTAGTTCGATGGATTGTGCAAAGGGAATCAATTTCGTTTACACCAATGGTGGGACGATGCACGATTACCATGGTGTTGGGAAAGCAAGCCAACCGATGCTGCCCATGATTGCCGTGCCGACCACGTCGGGCACGGGAAGCGAAATGCAGTCATTCGCACTGATTTCAGACGCGAAGACGCACGTGAAAATGGCTTGTGGTGACAAAAAGGCGAGCTGTCAGATTGCAATTCTTGATCCAGAGCTAACGCTCACACAGCCCGAGTTGGTGACGGCACTGACTGGGATAGATGCTGTTTCCCATGCCGTAGAGACCTTTGTGACAAAACGTCGTAACCCTGTTTCGATCATGTACTCGCGGGAGGCGTGGAGATTGCTTGCCGGAAATTTCAAAACGGTCCTGAAGGATCCCGGTAACCTTGAGGCAAGATCCGCGATGCAATTGGGAGCTGCCTACGCTGGCGTAGCGATTGAGAATTCAATGTTAGGCGCAAGCCATGCTTTGGCGAATCCATTGACGGCATCTTATGGAACTGCCCACGGCCAAGCGGTTGGATTGATGCTGCCGCACGTCGTCCGGTACAACGGGATTCAGTTCAACGCTTGGTACCAGGAATTATTAGGAACGACTGAATCCTTGCCCGGCCTGCCCTCCCCGTCTTCTGGAGCTGAGGGGCTTGCCGAGTTCTTGACCGGCTTGATCGAAGCCGCGGGGCTAAGCGTAAAACTCGACCAATGTGGTGTTGAGGCCGATCAAATGCCGGAACTTGCCGCAGCAGCGGCGGTTCAATGGACAGGAACCTTCAACCCGCGAGATGTCAATCAGGAGTCGCTACTGGGGATTTACCAAAACGCGTTTTAGAATGGTGTGTTTTGAGTCTTCCGGTTTTTTTCATATGATGTTGGTTAGCCTCATTGGGGAAGCAGTCTTTTCTCGACATTTTTAGATGACGGGAGGCATGCGATGGCGACTCGATTTTCTTTTGGTGTGAGTATCAGAATGAACAAACAGTGTGGAAACATCATGGGTGCTCTGGAGAATAGTTTGTCTTCAGAGTTTCGGTTGCGATTCGTATTAATATTTTGCTGTGTTGTGTTCAGTCTGGGGCACATCTCTCCCGTAGTTCAAGTTCGTGCTGACGACGATCCAAAGAAAAAAGTAAGTGCAGGCTGGCCTGTTTTTCGAGGTAATGCTCAATCGAGTGGCGTCGCTACGACCACCCTCCCCGCCAAGCTTGATGTCGTCTGGGAATTCAAGGTTCCTCAAGGAGGGTTTGAGGGAACGCCGCTAATCGTAGAACTGCCTAATGGGAAGAAAACAGTTTACGCCGCCGATATGGACGGCAAATTGTTTTCGATTGACTTTGCAACCGGCGAAAAAAATTGGGAGATCAAACTCGGGATTGGGATTTCTGCTTCACCTGCCTATCAAGACGGGAAAATATTCGTAGGCGACATAGATGGTTTTTTTCACTGCGTCGACACGGACGGTAAACTCGTTTGGAAAATTGAAACGGGAGGTGAGATCAATTCGAGTGCCAACTTTTTTAAAGGCCACGTGTTGTTTGGATCTCAAGACGGAAAACTCTACCTTCTAAACGTTTCAGATGGGAAGGCGATTTGGGAATTGGAGACCCCCGACCAAATTCAATGCTCAGCGACGGTGGCTCAAAACCGAGCCTTTGTTGCGGGCTGTGATGGGTTTTTGCATGTGATTGATCTCGACCAGGGGAAGGAAGTCGGTAGTGCTGATATTTTTTCACCTACCCAGTCGACGCCTGCGACTTTTGGTGATCAAGTTTTTTTCGGAACCGAGCAGGCCGAATTTGTCGCCGTTAATTGGAGGAACCCAAAAATCGATTGGTCGTTTGTCAGTGAACAAGGTCAGGCTTCGGTTCGCGGCAGTGCGGCAGTCACTTCGAAACACGTCGTCTTCGGAGCGCGTAATCGGGCGGTCTATTCCCTCGACAGAAAAACGGGAAAGCGTAATTGGTCGGTCACCTTGAAAGCTAAAGTAGAGTCGAGTCCAGTGATCGTAGGAAGCCGCGTATTTGTCGGGTCGACCGATGGTCGGTTCTACGAAATAGAGCTTGAAAAGGGTGAGGTTACTTGGGAAAAACAGTTCAATGGCGGTTTTCTGAGTTCCCCAGCCGCCGCTTTTGGTAGGCTCGTTATTGCGACTGATCGCGGTGTTGTCTATTGTCTAGGTAGTAAATGATCGATTCGGTCGTTTGATTTTTTAGTTCGTTTAACCCCTCTTCACATATGTCATCTGAATCAACAAAAACAGAAGTCGGTAGTTACTTTATCTCCAACTATCCCCCCTTCTCTCAATGGAAGAATGACCAGCTTGACGAGGTTTCTAGCGCACTCCATTCTCCGCCAATAGCGGAAACACCGTTAGGGTTGTACATCCACATTCCGTTTTGCCGCAAGCGCTGCAAGTTTTGTTATTTCAAAGTTTTTACCGACCAAAACGCAAAAGAAATTGAGAAGTACGTTTCTGCACTTTGCCGGGAAATTGAACTGGTGAGTCAATTGCCTGTGCTGGGGGGGCGTCCATTTCGATTTGTCTATTTTGGGGGTGGCACACCCTCATTTCTCAGTTCGCGTCAGTTAGTTTCACTGGTGGATCGACTGCGAAAAAACATCAACTGGGATCTGGCTGAAGAGGTCACGTTCGAGTGCGAACCGGGGACGTTGCAGGAAAATAAAATCAAGACGCTTAAAGAACTTGGTGTCACGCGTCTCAGTCTGGGTATCGAGAACTTTTCGGATGCGGTGCTGGAAGAGAATGGACGAGCTCATCTTTCGAAAGAGGTCTACCGTGCATGGGATTGGATTGCTGCGGCAGATTTTGACAATGTGAATATCGATCTGATTTCCGGGATGGTGGGCGAAACGTGGGATAATTGGAAATACAACATTTCGGAAGCGATTAAATTGTCTCCTGAATCGATCACGATTTACCAGATGGAACTCCCTTTTAACACGGTCTATTCGAAAGATATTTTGGGAGAAAAAATTGAGACACCGGTTGCTGATTGGGAAACGAAGCGTGCCTGGCTAAATTATGCCTACGATGAATTCCTGCAAGCAGGCTACAAAATCAGCAGTGCTTACACGGTGGTGAAGGACAATAGTAAAGTGAACTTTAGCTACCGAGATAATCTGTGGCAGGGGTCAGACTTAATCGCCACGGGGATCGCAAGTTTTGGCCATGTTTCGGGAGTGCACTACCAAAACAAAGCTGATATGAAAGAGTATCAATCGGATCTGACGGAACACGGAAAGTTGCCTTTGGGGAGGGGTTTTAAACCGACTCAGCATCAGCTTTTGGTTCGTGAGATGATCTTGCTTTTGAAAAGAGGCTATCTGGATGTCGGCTATTTCCAGGACAAGTTTGGCGTTGATATCACGCAGCAATGGAATAGCCAGTTCCGACAGCACTCGGAAAACGGAATGTTAACCGTCGAAGGCGGTCGCATCGAGTTGACGAGAAAAGGGTTCTTGAATGCGGATGCATTGCTTCCAGTTTTCTTTGAAGAAGAGCATCAGGGAATTCGCTACACATGATTGAATCTTTCGGCAGCGATGCCAATCAGAAATTTATGATGGGAGAATTTGAGGCAGAGTTTCCCATCGATTTCCAGTACGTAAAAAATCACATGTGGGCAATTGTTTCGCCAGAGGATCCAACGCTGATTCGATTTGGATTTGCCGCGTACGCCGTCCGTCTGCTGCAGGATGTCTATTTTTTAGATTGGCTTCTCGACGCGCCCTCCAAAATTTTGGAGGGTCAGGAAATCGGAAGCATCGAAAGTAAAAAGGCGGAGAGTGCCCTCTTTGCTCCCTGTGACGGCGAGCTAGTAAGGTTTAACGCTGCCCTGATGGAGGATCCGTCTTCCATTAATGTCGACAAATATGGTGAAGGTTGGCTGTTTGAGATGCAAAAATCGGACGCCATTTTTCTAAATGTCGATCAATATGTCGATTTATTAGATTCTGTTTGGGCGAAAACTCAGCGCACTATTAAAGGTCAGGTCAACGAATAGTGCGTTTTTCTCTAATCCCTGGCAGGCAAGGCCATGGTAGGGAAACCTCGCTGTGAGAAAAATTGGATTTTCGATTGTCAGAGGGGTATGATGACCGCAGTTCCAAGGCCAAAGCGAGGCTGGTATGCGTTACAAACTGCAGGTTTACAATTCCGCGACAGCGGCGGTAGAGCGAGAGTGGATTCTTCATTTGCCAGCGACCGTCGGAAGATCGCCCGATGCCGATGTTTCCATTGGTGATGACTCCATCAGTCGGCGGCATTGCCAGTTTTTTCTTAATGCAAGCGGCGCATTGTCCGTCCATGACTTTAATTCGATGAATGGAACCTACGTCGATGACCAGCGGATTAAAAAGCGAGCCGTGCTCAAACCGGGAGACGTCGTCCGCGTGGGGTCGATTAGTTTAAAACTCGAGTGGACTGATGAAGAGTTGACTCAGAAGCAAACGATGGGAAAACCAAGTGTTACCACCACTCAGCCGATGCGTTTGGTAACCAAGAACGATTTGCGTTAATGTCGCTGGTCTTGGCGGTTTGTCTTTCAAGATCTTAAGATAACGCGGCCAGCATGGGGTGTTGGCCGTTTTGTCTTGTGAGGTCTGAGACATTTCCGCACTGAGACGTCCATTTTTATTCCATTTCTGATAACATTGGAGTGGCGTAAACCAGCCCAATTAGAGATTGGGCAATCCACCCGTATCGAAATATTTAATCATTTGAATTCATGGCCAAACGAATTTCTGTCGTCGTCTCCCAGAGTCCGAGTAAGAATCCAGCCAAACGAAAGTTGGAAGAGGATATTGTTGCCGGATTGTTATTTGAAAATGGAATCGATGTCACAATCGTGCCGAACCTCTATGACATTAAACCCGAAAGTACGGGGATGTTGGCGTTGCGGCAAATTGCCGGGAACGTAGTTGTTGTTTCGTGGTTGTTCGAGCGAGCCGCCCATTGGATTCTCGATCGAAATGCGATTACTGGGCACGTTGGCGAAGTGTTATTGAAAAACGAGGATGAAGATGAGGCCGATGCGGAAGAGGAAGGTGACGAAGACGACAAGGATAGAGTGATCGATTCGAGGTCATTGAAAAACCGAAAAATCTACTGTTTGGATTTGAAAATCAGCAATCGTGCTGAGGATTTCATCGATGAGGTCAAGAGAATTCATCAGGAGAATGCGGTTCAGATCGTTGGACTTGGTGACATTATCAACGGCGGGATTTCGAAGCCTGCTGCAGAGCCGATGTTAACTTCGATCGGCGAATCTGTTTCATCACCAGCGGGTGGCGGGCTTGATCAGCCATCGATCGTAAATCGAGTGGAAGAATCCGGTGGTCGGCGTTGGTACCCTGTGATTGATTACAGCAGGTGCACGAACTGTATGGAGTGCATCGATTTTTGCTTGTTCGGTGTTTACGGCGTCGACGCCGTAGATACGATTCTCGTGGAGCAACCCGATAATTGCCGCAAAGGATGTCCGGCATGTAGCCGTGTCTGTCCAGAAAATGCGATTATGTTTCCGCAGCACAAGACTCCTGCCATTGCTGGTTCAAGTGACGGTGTGGCGAGCATGAAGATTGATTTATCTCAGTTGTTTGGGGCGCCCGCCGATGGTAAATCGGCAGAAGAACTCGCGGCCCTTGAACGAGATGAGCAATTGATTGCCGTCGGTCGCGACGCAGTCGGGATGACGGTCGGAGTGCCTCGACGGCATGAGGGCAAGTCTGAGCAAAGCAAAGATGACTTGGACGATCTTGTTGATCAACTAAATGATCTTGATATTTGAGCCCACGGTTTGAGCAGCGTCGCTCATGGTGTGCTTACTCGTGGTCTATCATCATGCCAAAAACTTCGTAGGCCTCGCCGAGGCTGTCTTTGATTTGGTCGGGATTGATTCGTTTATTCACGCGATAGTAAAACAGGGTGCCGGACTGAGCTTCCACGCATATGTCCGGTCTTTCTGCAAAGAAGTCCAATGTTTCGCGATTGAAATACTGCCTGAGTTGTTGTTCGTTGGACCCTTGCAAAACGAATTTACTTGAAAACTCCGCGTGATCGTCGAAATCAATATCTTGAAATCCGAGGGCGCTGCCGATTCTGTCAAGAAAGTTTTCGGGGCGGATGGTGAAATCTGGACAAACTAAGTCAGTCGAATGAAGTGAAACGACCGACTGCAGGTAGGATTTCGAGTTTTTCCCGCTTCCGGTGGTGTACCTGTATTCAAAGATTGCGAGTTTGACTTCACCGCTGTCCCCCTGAATCAGATTCGTCATTTTCCGGGAGCGGCCAATGTTGAAAAGTTTGAAATCTGAGAAACGAGTGAGTAGATGGGGATCACCAGCGGGGACGAATGACAGCCCCATGTCTTCGGCAATTTCTTTTAGCTTTTGCGTCCGTTTCTTTTCGTAGAGGATCGCAAGACTGATGCCGCCTATAATTAAAGAAATAATTGCAATTACTAAAAGTACGATAAGAAATGTATTCAAGAATTCTAGCCGTTTGAAAAATTGCGATTTAGTTTTGATTCTTATTTGAGTTGTACCAGCTCAGAATCTGGCTGGGGCGGATTGGCTTCGAGCGGATCTTGCCAATTGTCTTTCTCGAAGTGTTGATCATAGACTCCGTAGTCATGATAGGCAATTTTTTTCGCAAGGCGATAGGCCCAGCTTCTTTCGGGAATCGGTTCTAAATCCGGGGAATACTGAGACGGATGGGGTTGGGTTGCACGCAATTCAGCGATGGCTGTCTTCCTTGCTGTCGAATCTTTTGCCCCGTGTTTTTCTGCGAGGGATTCAATTAAATCAGGCCGTTCGAGAACGATGCAGCCACGGGTATTTTGCGCGGCAGTTTTGCGGAAGTCAGTTAAGAACTCCGACTCATTGAACACCTGATCCAGCGGTCGTTCGTCATGAATTGATTCCTTGGCGAACTGAATGATCGGGCAAGGCTCGATGTCGCCCCAGGGGTTGATGTGGTGGGTGAACCCGGTGGCAGCGGGACAGAGTGCCTTGCCGTCCGCGTCGTAGTAAGCATCGATGACGATGATTGGTTTTTTGCATCGCATGTCGACCACAAATTGCCTTGCTGTCCGTTGCTGTTCGGGGGTCAATGCAAGTTCGGGAGCAGGGTCAGGTCCCATAGGGCGGTACACATGGTACCAGGTGTAAAGGACGCCCATTTCAATCAGCCGGTCAATCCATTCTTCACGAAGGAGTTCTTCAAAGTTGGTTTGACATAGGCTAGTGCAAACTCCGGTCATCACTTTGTTGTTTAAGCAATTCTGAAGACCAGCCATTGTTGCTGACAACACTCCTGATTTTCCTCGACGCTGATCGCTGATGATCTCTGTCCCTTCGACGCTGATCAAGGGCGTCACATTTCCACAACGACGCAGCCGTTTCGCGACTTCATCGGTGATGAAATGTCCGTTGGTAAACACCTGGAAATAAACGTCTGGGTGTGCTTCCAGAATCTCAAATAATTCTTTGTGCATGAACGGCTCACCGCCAAGCAAACCAAAAAATGAGTTCCCCTGCTTCTTGGCTGAACCGATCATTCGGTTCATCGCTTCGACGTCTATCTTGCTCTGTTTTGACGCGACATCGACCCAGCAACCAGTGCAACGCAAATTGCAACTGTTAATAATTGAAATGTAGAGATAGGGCGGGAAGAACTTTCCGTTCTTTAAACGCTTTTTATGTTTTTGAACACTTCGCCAACCTTTGAATCCCATGTTCCATGCCAGTTTCCAAAGCAGACGTTTGTCTGTTTCGAGCAACATTCGTTTGGCCAATCGAAGATACATTTTCTGTTCCGTTAGAATCCAGTTTTATGCCATCCGGCAGAGTTTGCCGAAAAGCAAGATTGAAGAATTAAAGACAAAGAGCCCACTCGATTCAAATCAGCCGTTCGTCTCGATATTGGGGTCATGCCCGTATCGAGTGGAACCAGCTAAATCGAGCCATACGATCTTCGCGATTCGATCGGCTTAGCTCGTTTTGAATCAACTAAGTATAACCGCCACTGGAAAATTTCACACTGACAGCGCAGGGACGACTCTAAAGAGAAAACCGCATCACGGTGCGATATTTCACGGATCCATGGGGAGTTCGAATCCGATTTGTTCTGGAGTTGTTTGGGTCTACTGTCGTTGGCAGTGATTCGACTAGGCGGCGCGACGCGTTGTTGGCAACTCTAGAGCACTGCCTCTTACAGATGGAAGCGGTAATTCCAACGGAATCAGTGATTGATTCTCGGCAGCGATTTTCGTCAGGTAGGCACCGTGTTCGCGGTCTTCTCGCCGATGCAATACCGCCGAAATTCGACCGCCCGCTTGTTGCAATCGCCAAGGTTGCAGTGGAGCATTTAGAAGATCCCAGGCGACTAGCGTGGCAGTCCGCAAAACGGAACGTCCGTTAATCGCCTGTCGGCGAAACGCTCGCTGGGCGGACTGACCGTGCGGCAATTTCTGTTCGCCTGTTATGAGACCTGGCCGTTCGACTTCTAAGTTCGTTTCGGGGCTAAAGAGGGTTCCCATTCCGAGCGTTCGCAGGCTCATCGCAATTTCTTGATCAAGAAAAATTGAACTGAGATTTTCAGAAATTGGATGAATTTGCTCGATTGCAGAGCGACGGTAGAACGCCGCCCATGAGGTTGGGCCAAGCGGTGAAACCCGCTTCAATTTTGCGGGCGTCGTCCGCCAACGCGCGCCCGTCATTTTTCTTTGAAAACCGACCCCAGCCTCAACGCCAGCGGTGACAATTTTATGAGGTTCTGCCGGAGTCGTGATCAGTGGGGAGACGCTGGCAATGTGGGGTTGGCTAAAGGCGTCTTCGACCGTTAATTGCCAATCCGAGGGCAGTTCAATTCCCGGGCGGATAAATGCCAAAAAGTCACCGGTCGAAAGACTGACACCACGATTGAACATCGAAATTAAATCAGATCTTTTTTCGGTGGATACGAAGGTGACTTCGTCGCTCAGTTGGTGAGGATCTTGGTAGGTGCCATCGTGAATGACGAGTATTTCGCTTGAGGGCGATCGATCTCGTAAAATCGAAGCCAGCGTCTGATCGAATAAACGTTCGTCACCCGTCAGTGGGATGATGATAGAAAACCGTGGCATTTTTTAGCCCTGAATCAGGTCCTAGGAGAGTTGCGAATGAACATCGCGTCGGAAACGAGAAGCATGCGTCTGCTTGCTGTCATCGGGTGCTCACTCAGAGGAAATCGAAAAAAAATATCCAAATTCGGATTGCCGCATTGATAGCACTGATTTTATTGCGAAATTTAAAGTTTTCGCTGAAGTTTAGTGGTTGGGGATTCGGCAGGACTCGTTCGCAATTTTTGCGTGACGAGTAATCCAAAAATAATAAGAAACCCTCCGAGTATTTGGATCCAGGTAATTTTTTCATTGAGTGGTGAGATCCACGCGGCAGCTAAGGCAACCAGAGGCACAAGGTTTTGATAAACAGAGGCGTGCGATGCTCCGAGTTTATGAACCCCATAATTCCACATGGCATAGGCCAAGCCCGTTGAAAAGATTCCTGAGTACCCAATGCAGAATAAAATCGAAGGCTGATTTAGATGGTTCAACCCGTCGGTCTGGACAAACCATGCCATAAAATAGTGAATTGGAAGCGTCCCAACGGTCGCATAGAATGCTAATTGAATGGGCGTTATCGTTTTCATGAGCGGGCGACTGATAATGACTCCCGTCGACCAGGCAAGTGCTGCGATGAGAATGATTGAATTGCCAACCAAGTTTTCATTGGAGAAGTCGATGCCGCCGCTTTGGAGCGTGATAACGAGCGTGCCGACGAAAGTGATAGCCAACCCAATCCAAATTTTTTCCAAGTTTTCTCGGAGAAAAATGAAGGCCAGCAGAGCGGTCCACATCGGAATCGACGACATGATTAATGCTGAGTCACCGGCGGTTGTGCGATCCATACCGATCGCAAATAGAATTTGATAGAAGCCTCCAGAGAGAAGCCCAAATGCGATAACGACTCCCCACTTTTTTACGGAGGGGGGAAGCGAGTTTGAAGTTGGTTTCTGCTCAGAATTAATTTTTCGACTGCGATTTTCTAACCATACGCAGACTCCGAGCGTGATTGCAGAAAGGGAAAGCCGAACCGAGTTGAACGCAAAGGGATCTATCATTGAGATCCCCATCTTCATAACTGCCATATTGATGCCCCAAATAAAGGCGACGAGTAACAAACTGACGTCTGCTAGTCGGTTGGATGGCATTGGAGATGGTTGAGAGTTTTCGATGACAGATCTCAAAGGGTGACGCGGTGGAGGGTCTGGTTGCGTTGGCGTGGTCGCCGGTGTTTTTCAAATACCCGAGGCGGTTCTACGGTGGATGATCATAGAGCCTCAGTCGGATCCCTCGAAGGAGGTGAGCAAAACGGGCGGGGAGATCTCAAATATTGCCAAATATTAGGTGTTTTCTGGCAGTGGACCAGATTAGAGGGAATTGCCGGGCTTGAATCCTTCAACTTCAACCCATACAAAATGATGATGCAACAATATCTAGACCTTCTTCGACATATTCTCGACCGTGGTGTTGAGAAAACCGATCGCACCGGAACCGGAACGAAAAGCGTATTCGGATACCAGATGCGTTTTGATCTTCGTGACTCGTTTCCGATGATCACTACGAAAAAACTGCATTTCAAAAGCATTATTCACGAACTCCTTTGGTTTTTGAGCGGTGACACGAATGTTCGATATCTTCAAGAAAACGGCGTTCGAATCTGGAATGAGTGGGCCGATGAAAATGGGGAGCTCGGCCCTGTCTATGGATCGCAGTGGCGAAGTTGGCAAGGCGCGGACGGCACGACGATTGATCAAATTTCACAGGTAATCCATGAGATTCAACACAATCCAGACTCGCGGCGTCTAATTGTGAGCGCTTGGAACGTGGCTGAAATTCCAAAAATGAAATTACCTCCGTGTCATGCTTTTTTCCAATTCTATGTTGCCAACGGCGAATTGTCCTGCCAGCTTTACCAACGCAGTGCAGATGTCTTTCTAGGTGTACCCTTTAACATAGGCTCGTACGCAGCACTGACTTGCATGGTAGCGCAAGTCACTGGATTAAAACCCGGTGATTTTGTCCACACGCTTGGCGACGCCCATCTCTATTCGAATCATCTCGAGCAAGTGGATTTGCAGTTGTCTCGTGAGCCTAAGCAATTGCCGAAACTGTCGATCAATGAAAATGTAAAATCAATCTTTGATTTCAAATTCGAGGATTTCGAGCTCTTACAATATGAAGCTCATCCTCACATCAAGGGTAAGGTTGCTGTGTAATTGCGGTCGGTGATTGCAAGATCGAAACGGATAAGGTCGATGAATAAATTAGCAATGATTGTGGCTGCGGCTGAGAACGAAGTCATCGGAATCAACGGAGATCTGCCGTGGCAGTTGTCTGCCGATTTGCGGCGATTCAAACGTCTGACGATGGGGCATCACATTATCATGGGGCGAAAGACCTTTGATTCCATTGGTCGACTGTTGCCGGGGAGAACCACGGTGATCGTAACCCGTCAATCTGATTTTGTGTGTGATGGTGCATTGATCGCAAATTCAATTGAAGAAGCGATTGCCTTGTGTGGCGAAGACGATCTTCCGTTTGTTACCGGAGGCGCGGAGATTTACCGACTCGCCATTCCGTTTGTTAACGAAATTCACCTCACCCGAGTGCACACCGAAATCGACGGTGATACGAAACTGCCTGAAATTGAATGGAATGATTGGACTCTCGTCGAGGAATCCAGTTTTCAAAAGGACGAAAAGAATAGTTTCGATTATTCATTTCAGACTTTCACGAGATCATAATTCTGGCGGTTGAACGGGTGTGCCTGATTGAGACGCTATCTTTCAGGTCGATCGGCAGGTCCATTGGTGAGCGAATTCACTTTCGCGATTGAATCACTCGCGCTGCGCTGTTTTTAAAGTAAAACAGTCTGAGAGAATTCGCTTTGATTACAATGGACGACGATCCACTCTCAGGATTGTTCGCTGCTGAAAATTATTTTACTGAATTTGGTAATTCATCATGCTTCCACATTTAATGTTTGTAATGGCCGCGGCGCTGGGGCTTGTTTTTAGTGTCGGTGATTTTGTGCAGGCGCAACCCACTGTCGTAGACGATGCTCAACAATCTTTTTTTGAATCGTTGTCTTTTCGATCCTTGGGCCCGTATCGCGGGGGCCGGTCAGCGGCAACTTCGGGTGTTGCTGACAATCCGATGCTTTATTACATGGGAGCCGCAGGAGGCGGAGTTTGGAAGACCGAGGACGCAGGGTCGAGTTGGGAGAATATCTCGGATGGATTTTTTGGAGGATCGATTGGTTCCATCGCCGTCTCCCCATCCAATCCGAATGTAATTTACGTGGGCGGTGGTGAGGTAACCATTCGCGGAAACGTTTCTCACGGTAATGGTGTGTGGAAGTCTCTTGATGGAGGGAAGTCGTGGAAGCAGATGGGGTTGGAAGATTCTCGACGCATTCCTCGAATTCGCATCCATCCAACTAATCCAAATATTGTCTATGCAGCAGTCTTAGGGCATTTGTTCGGAGCTAATCAGGAACGTGGCGTTTTTAAGAGTACCGATGGAGGCACCACATGGAAGCGAGTTTTGTTCGTCAATGAAGAGGTTGGCGCTGTTGATTTAGTGATTGATCCACAGAGTTCAAACGTCCTGTTCGCGACCACTTGGAAAATCAAGCGAACCCCTTTTAGTCTTGAAAGTGGAGGTGAGGGTTCGGGTATTTGGAAGAGTAACGACGGCGGCGATACGTGGACAGAAATAACTCGCAATGACGGACTACCCGGTGGGACGATTGGGATCTGTGGTGTCGCTGTTTCGCCCGTTGATTCCAATCGCGTTTGGGCCATGGTGGAAGCCAAAGAGGGTGGTCTTTTCCGAAGCGATAACGGCGGCGAATCCTGGGTTCGAATTAACGACGAACGGAAATTGCGGCAGCGAGCGTGGTATTACACGAGAGTCTATGCCGGGCCGGAAAATGTTGACGAGGTGTATGTCTTGAACGTGCGGTTTTGGAGATCTGGTGACGCGGGGAAATCGTTTGATTCGATTTCCACTCCCCATGGTGACCATCATGATTTATGGATCGCTCCGAATGATCCGCAACGCATGGCAATCGCGGATGACGGAGGGGTTCAGATTTCATTGAACCGCGGTAAGACTTGGTCGACTTACGAAAATCAGCCGACTGCACAGTTTTATCGCGTCACGACCGATAATCATTTCCCGTATCGAATCTATGGTGCCCAACAAGATAATTCTACCGTTCGGATGTTGAGCCGAACGGGAGGGCGAAGTATTGGTGAACGAGATTGGATGCCGACAGCCGGCGGTGAGAGTGGATTCATTGCGCCTGATCCGGAAGATCCAGAGATTGTGTACGGCGGTTCCTACGGTGGTTATTTGACTCGAGTCAATCATCGAACGCAGGAGACTCGTAATATTCACGTTTGGCCTGATAACCCGATGGGGCATGGGGCGGGAGACGGCAAGTATCGGTTTCAGTGGAACTTCCCTATCTTCTTTTCGAAGCACGATCCGAAAGTGTTGTACACCGCTGGGAACGTGCTTTTCAAAACGACCAACGGAGGAGATAGCTGGAAAAGAATTAGTGGTGATCTGACACGAAACGACCCGTCCAAATTAGGTTCGTCCGGAGGTCCAATCACGCAAGACAATACGAGCGTCGAATATTACTGCACGATTTTTGCAGCCTGTGAATCCGCGATAGAGAAAGATGTGCTGTGGGCAGGTTCGGATGACGGGCTATTACACGTGACGCGTGATGGAGGAAAAAAATGGGCTAATGTTACGCCTCCCGATTTGCCGGAATGGGCTCAGATCAATTCGATTGAACCGCACCCCACGCTTCCGGGAGGGCTTTATCTAGCCGCTACTCGATATAAGCTCGATGATTTTAAACCGTACCTTTTCAAGACGGAAGATTACGGCAAGTCCTGGACGGCAATTAGTGACGGGATTGACCGTCAGGCGTTCACCCGTGTGGTCCGAGCCGACCCGGCTCGGGAAGGATTGTTGTACGCAGGAACCGAGTCGGGGCTCTACATTTCATTTGATGACGGTGATCACTGGAGCCAGTTTCAGTGCAATTTGCCGATTGTTCCAATTACCGATCTCGCTGTTAAAAACGGAGATTTGATCGTAGCGACGCAGGGCAGATCGTTTTGGTTGATGGACGATCTTAGTCCGATTCACCAGTGGACGCCGGAGTTACTAGACAACCAGATGCAGCTGTTGGAGACACGGCCAACGATTCGAATGCGTGGCGGTGGTAGCCGCTCTCCCGGAAGAACCGCCGGTCAAAATGTGCTTGCAGGGGTGCCGATTCGGTTTTATGCCCAAGAAGTACCCAAAGAGAATATGAAAACAGAATTGCAGCTGCTATCTCCTTCCGGTGACTTGATTCAAACCTTTAGTACCCAACCAGATTCTGCACGCAAAGAAAAGAAGCTCAATTTGGTAGCGGGGTTCAATGAGCTGCGATGGGATATGAGGTACCCCAATGCGGAAACATTTGAAGGAATGGTGCTCTGGGGCGGAGGCACGGGAGGCCCTGTGGCTGTCCCCGGGACTTATCGGGCTAAGCTGACCGTCTCTGAGCGGGCTTCGGATGATGAAGTGTCGACCTCGACTGAAAATATGATCTTCAGTCAAACCATTGATTTTAAAATTGAAAAAGACCCAAGGTCTTCCGCCACGCTCAGTGATTTTCAGGCCCAATTCAAGTTCTTGATTGGAGTGCGTGACAAACTGAGTGAAATTCATTTGGCAATTAAAAATACCCGCGATATCCGCACGCAGCTCAAGAGTCTTCGAGATAGACTTGAAAAAGCGGGTGGTAATGAAGAGCTGGTAGAGAAAGCTAAAAAGTTGGATCGCGAGCTTTTAGAGGTCGAGCAGGCGCTTTACCAAACGAAAAATGAAAGCCCTCAGGATCCACTGAACTATCCAATTCGGCTTAATAATCGTCTAAGCGGTCTCGTCGGTGTCGTGAGTGCGGGTGACAATCGACCGACGCGGCAGTCGATTGCCGTGCGCAATGAGTTGATTAAGGAGATCGATGGCCTGCTTACTAAGCAAGAAAACGTCGTGCAAAAGGGGATTAAGAAATTTAACGAAGCTGTGCGAAAGGCGGACATCCCGGCAATTTTTACCAAGGTTCCATAAATTGGTTGCGACGATAGGACGTTTGACTCGACTTTTCCGGTTGTTTTTTAGTGCCTGAACGTTCGAAGGTGGCCTTTCCCGCCCGCTGATCGACTCCTTCCGAGCCCCGTCGCTTTTGGGAAAGTCGCTACGTATTGGGCGTGTGATCTCTGAGTAATTTTCAGTTCGGATCGGGGAAATGCGTGAATTGCCGAAGAAATTCGCGAATTTGGGACGTTTCCAGGAATTCCTTTACGCTTTGTCGCTCGGATGCTCTGCCAGCGGTGCGAAGTCCAGCCGATTAGCGCAAAGATTGGAGCGGCGGGCATTCTAACGCGTTTCCATAAATCACCATCTATTCTCGATGAATTTTGGGCTCAGAAGTGATTTGGATTTGTTCGAAATTCTCGATCGCTCTACAATTGAGGGAAACACAACCTCGAGAGGAAACCTCTCGTGCAATCAATAAAATTTTCGAAATGGGGGTCAGGGTGGAAATCAAAGTTACTGCTAGACATGGCAACATGAGTGACGAGATTCAGGAAACCATGAAAGCGAAAGTTTCTAAACTCCCTAAATTTTTTGATCGTACTACAGCGATACAGGTGTTGGTGGATTTGGAGCATACCGATACTCCAAAAGTTGAGATTATTGTTTCGGCAGAAGAGACCAATGATTTCTTTGCTTCCGACACTGGCTCGAACGTGCTTGTCGCTTTAGACAGTACCGTTTCCAAAATGGAACAGCAGTTAAAAAAACATAAAGAAAAACTTATTAGTCATCGTGGGCGAGATCACAAGATTCCAGAGGAATCAGCAGAGTAATTTTTTTGCTTGAAGTGAACTTATCGTCTGCAAGACAACAAACATACAAAAGGAACCATTTATGAAGTTTTCTGATTTCGTAAGAACTGAAGCGATCAGAGCGGAGTTAACTTCTTCTGACAAAGAAGGAGTTGTTCGTGAGTTAGTCGCCAGCTTGGTCGAATCTGGACAGCTTGGTGGGGATGATCAAGAAGCGATCGTCCAAGCAGTCTTGAAACGGGAAGAGCTAGGAAGCACTGGGATCGGTCGAGGAATCGCCGTTCCGCACACAAAACACCCGAGTGTTAGTCAGCCGGTCGGCACGGTTGGCGTAAGCCCGACCGGGGTTGATTTTCAAAGTCTCGATGGAGAACAGGTTCAGCTCTTTTTTATGCTGATCTCTCCCCCTGACCAGCCGAATGACCATCTTCGTGCTTTGGAAAATATTTCCAAGCAGTTGCAGGATGAAACTTTTTGCCGATTCCTCAAGCAGTCGCGGACTTCTGAGGATATCCAGCAGATATTGGAAGAAGCTGATAACAATCAGTTCGCTTCCTAAACTTGTTTGGCAAACTATTGATTCAACCTTAGATGGCTCAAATTACAGATGTCGGAACAGTTTCAATCAGCGATGGTTACAATTAGCAATCCTCAGGGTTTGCATATGCGCCCTGCGTATTTGTTTGTTTCAACCGCTTCGAAGTATGACTGTAAGATTGAAGTAGTCAAAGATGATATCCGGGTAGATGGCAAAAGCGTGTTGGACATTTTGACACTCGGCGCGACCCAGGGAACAAGGGTTCAATTGGAAGCGACTGGGGAGGATGCTCAACAGGCTATCTCAGCCTTGGAAGAACTGGTGGTAGCGGGATTTCCTGCTGCTGCTGCAGATTCGGGAGACGCAAGTAGTGGTTAGACTGGGTTGGTGGGACTGTGCGAGACAAATCGAAATTGTTTCAATCGAGTCAACTCCATTCCTATTCGTTTTGATCGCGTTTTTTCAGACTGCGTGTCATTGAAATCTTAAATTTGAGCGAGAGTTGAATCGAGTTTGCGTTGATCTGAAGAGGAATGCAAGTTCGATGATTACCAGTGCATTAAAGATGAAGTCCTCCATGACTGCCGCATTGCCGGTAGGCAGGAGTCCTTTGCGTCATGGCATCGTTGTCGATTCGACGCGAAGTCTTTTTGCTGGGTTTTCCGCGAGTTTCCAGTGGCAATTGCCGCGGTGCACGAAACGGCCTTCATCAGTGTTTGAGGCTGTGCAAAATCTCAGATCCATTATTCAAATTCGATTCAGTAACCGAGCGTTATGTGGGATCGAGTTCTTAGTTAGTTGTTGGAGTGATCGACATTTGCGAAGAAATTACTTCGCTCTTGGCACCAAAAAATCGGGTGCAACTGAAGTCAGTCGTTCGTGTTCCAGCGAAAAAAGTCACAAATTTGGGTGGTTGGGTAACGCCATCGATTTGCAATCGGCGAATCGGCGGGCAACGTCAAATGTTACCGAGCTTTCTGCAGTAGGAACGGCCTGCCCATCACTGTCAAACCATGGCAGCCAAAAAAATCAAATCCATGCGATTCGATTGTTTGAGTCCTGTTTAGGTTCTCCAATCAATCGCCAGCAAAGAAGAAATTCAAATGAAAAAAACAATGCTAATCAATGCGTCGCAAGCCGAGGAAAATCGGATTGCGATTGTTGAAAATGATCGGCTCGAGGAACTTTATGTAGAAAGAGAAAGCCAGGAAAATTTCGTTGGCAATGTCTACAAAGGAAAAATTGTCAATCTTGAGCCAACCATCCAGGCCGTGTTCGTTGATTTCGGCGTTGGTCGGAATGGTTTCCTGCACATCAGTGATGTGGAACCCCGTTATTTCAAACAGGGTGGATACGATCCAGACGAGATGATGCGGAAGGAGAAGGAAGCCGCGGCCGCGGCCAATGCGAATGGACGAGGCCGGCGACCGCCATCGCACGGTGGATTTCGCCCACGAGTAAAGCCTCCGATTCAGGAGATTTTTAAGCGTGGTGATGAGGTTCTCGTTCAGGTAATCAAAGAGGGAATTGGCAATAAAGGGCCGACGCTTTCTACCTACATTAGTATTCCGGGACGCTACCTCGTGTTGATGCCGGCACTTGGCCGGATTGGAGTGTCCCGCAAGATTGAGGACGAAGAAGAGCGGAAGCGACTACGGGAATACTTGTATGATCTGAAGCCGCCTAAAGGGTTAGGGTTTATCGTGAGAACTGCCGGTGCAGGACGCTCGCGTCGTGAGTTGTCACGTGACCTCGCCTATCTCTTGAGGCTTTGGAAAGTGATTTCCAAAAGAGTTGTCACTATGCCTGCTCCGATCGATATCTATGAAGAGAGCGATATGATCATTCGCACGATTCGAGATATCCTGACTTCGGATATTGATACGATCATGATCGATAGTGAGGATGCTTACGAACGAGCCAAAGAGTTTTTGAAACTGGTGATGCCGCGGCACTCGAGCAAGTTGCAGTTGTACTCGGGCAATGACCCTCTCTTTCATCAATACAAGGTCGAGCAAGAGATTGCCAAAATCCACGCTCGAGAGGTTCCACTGCCCGACGGCGGTTCTATCGTGATCGACCAGACCGAAGCTTTAGTCGCAATTGATGTAAACAGTGGTAGTTTCCGTACCGACGATTCGGCAGAAGAGTCTGCCTATCGTTTGAATATGGCGGCAGCCAAGGAGATTTCACGGCAGTTGCGATTGCGAGATCTCGGTGGCGTCATCGTGAACGACTTTATCGACATGCGTCGAGACAAACATCGTCGGGGTGTCGAACGGACGTTGCGAGATTCCATGAAGCGGGACCGAGCACGGACGAAAATCTTACGAATCAGTCCGTTCGGATTGATTGAAATGACTCGCCAGCGAATTAAGCCGGGGTTGAAGCGAAGCCTCTACCAAGAGTGTCCCTGTTGTAACGGCCGCGGGAATGTGAAAACGGAAGAGAGCATGGCGCTCGATGTATTGCGGATGCTAATGTTGGCGACCGAAAACAAGAATGTTGCAAGCATCTCGGTTCGGGTCAACGAAAAGGTGGCGTCTTATTTGAACAACCAAAAACGTAAAGAACTTGCCGAACTAGAGGGTCGCGGTACACTCGATATCCGAATTGTCGGTAGTGAAACGGTCTTTCCAGAACATCTTGAACTGGAGTGCCGGGACGACAATGAACGGGAAGTGGCTGTTTCGCTGCTGTCAAAAAATTAGTCAGACTTTAATTGTTCGATTACAGTACCAACGCCTCGAGAGATTCTCGGGGCGTTTTTTTGTGGCCGTCGTCGGCAAATGTCATTGCTCCGTGATGGAATCCAGATGGAAGGATCGCCAACCTACGAGAGCCCTTGTTTTTGTCGAATTCAATGCCCCAGCTCGAAGAGATCGTGTTGCTCCCAGAAATATATTTCTCTAATGCTAGGACTTCGTGTTCATCAACAGGACGATGTTCTTTCAGCTTCGCAAAACTGTTTGCTATTCGATCTGATCCGAGATAAAAAAGCAAACTCTGGATTTTTATCGTAGGCGGGTAAAGAATCAAAGAATTTGGTGCGGTTGCGGTTCCCAGCGTGGCGTTGATTTGAAATCGGATAGCCACGGCAGTGCATAAAAAAAGCGTAGCAAATAATGCTACGCTTTTAGTTGATTGAAATGTCGATCAGCGATTAGAAGATCTCGAGTTTCGTGAATAGCTCGTCGACCTTGTTCATCTTGTTCAACAGTCTGGCCTTGTCAGCATCGGCAGCTGGATCGTCATTGAAGTAGAGGTTCCAGCTCGTTGCCCAGTCTGTATCCGGATTGAATTTGCCGTCGTCGGTTGCGAATTCGGAAGTCTTCAAGTACCACCAGTTGTTGTCGCCAGAGACTTCGTAGAACTGAATTTGATTCGGGAAGGTGTCAGTCCAGCCGCTCAGGAGTCGCCACTGAGCCCACCAAGAGGAGTCGTTTGGTAAAACGCTTGGTACCGCATCCGGGCCTGCCCATGTGTAGGCCATGACCTGTGGAAGCCCCTGAATGATCTCGTCATTTTCGGCAGGATCAAATTCGTCCCATTCCCCAATTGTGATTTGTCGTTCGAGTACGGTGACGGGAACAATTTGTCCGGTTGTCGGATCCAAAACCTGTTTTGTGACACTGACTAGTGCATTCGTTCCAACTTCAGTGGCCGAGGCGACTGCAAAGTCTTTGATGAAGACCAGTGGTTCGGTAGTCATCGTGCCTTTGAGTAAGGCAGTATTTACAGTTCGGTCAACCAGCATTTGGAAGCTGTCGTCGAGGATTTCAACTTCAAGATTGGTCCAGGTGACGTTGCCGTTTCGAATTTCTACTTCGGCATCTTCGCCAAACGCATCGGCGACGTAGTCATAAGCTGAAAACAGGAATCGGTCTTTCCCATCATTGCCGAAGAGAATGTCCTGAGTGTTGACATTGATACCGCCGAATAGGCCGTCATCACCATTTTGACCAACGAGCGTATCTGCTCCCGCCTCGCCATAGAGGTTGTCGTTCCCGTCGCCTCCAAAGAGGGAGTCATCTCCGTCACCTCCGTGAAGATCGTCGTCTCCGACGCCGGCGTTGAGTTTGTCGACACCTTGATTGCCGTACATGTCGTCATTGTCTTGCTGGCCGTATAGAAGGTCGTCGCCTGCAGCTCCAGAAATGGTATCGTTTCCTTCGCCGCCGAAGATGATATCGTCGTCATTCTGTCCGTTAAGAATGTCATCCCCTTCGTTACCGATCAACGTGTCTTCGCCGTCGGCGCCGTAAATAGAGTCATCCCCTTCGCCACCGTAAGCGATGTCATCTCCAGAACCGCCGAAGATTAGATCATTACCGAAGTTTCCAAAGATGATGTCGGCGTCAGCACCTCCAGAAATCGTGTCATCTCCAGCTTCGCCGTAAATTCGATCGAGGCCATTGTCGCCGAAGAGATTGTCAATGCCGTCACCGCCAAACAACAAGTCATTTCCGTCTCCGCCGAAGGCTTGGTCGTTGTCTGCTCCACCGACCAGCACATCGTCGCCAGCCTCGCCTTGAAGGAGATCGTCTCCAGCACCGCCGTCCAGATAATCAACGCCTGCGCCACCGACGATAACGTCTACGCCATTATCGCCAATGCCGCTGTCATCGCCGTCTTCACCGTTGATGAAGTCGTCTCCCTCGCCTCCGTAGATCTTGTCGTTATCGCTGCCGCCCATTAAGCGGTCCGCTCCGCCAGAGCCGATCATCGTGTCGTCGCCTGACCCGCCAAAAATTAGATCGTCGCCGTCGTGCCCGACGATCGTGTCCTCACCGGCTTCACCATATAGTTTGTCGATGTCTTCGTTGCCATAAATATCATCCGCTCCGTCACCTCCAAGGATGATGTCTTCTCCAGTTCCGCCGAAGAGATTGTCGTCACCTTCTCCCCCCTCGATGTAGTCGTCTCCATTCTGACCAAAAAGGTCGTCTGAACCGGCTTCACCTTTGATGATGTCAGCGCCGTCGTTGCCAAAAACGTCGTCATCTCCGTCGCCAGCGTAAATGACGTCATCGCCTGCGTCGCCGATGATTTGATCGTCTCCGGCTTCCCCGTAAAGGTTATCTGCTCCGGTAAATCCATAGATAAAATCATTCCCGTCGCCGCCGAGGATCGTGTCATCTCCAGCATTTCCATGAAGTCCATCACTGCCGCCGTTGCCGCGAAGGGTGTCATCGCCATCTCCACCGAATAGTTGGTCGCCAGCAGACCCTCCGTTTAGCTCGTCGTTTCCAGCTTCGCCTTTTGCGGTTGACACATACGAGGTGAAATTACCAAAGGTGTCGTTTCCGTCGCCGCCAAAAAAGCTGATTGAAGTTAAAGGATCGGCGTTGGTGTCTAAAGTGAAATCGGAGGTGCCGCTAAGTTTAAAGATAACGTCAGTTCCACTTTCAAAGACCTCGCCAACATCGTCAGTGGCGTCGGCCTGCATAGTGACGATATCGGTGGCTGGGTTGTAGGTGATACTAGCAAGCAGATGCCGAGCCTCAAGGTTTTGGTACTTTAGCCCTTGATCTCGTGTCGATTTTCTGACCGATGTGCGAGGCAATTGAAACAACTCAGAGAGGTTTGCTACAAATCGAAGCATTGTGGTGATCCCAGGCAAAATTGAACTCGGTGGAATGCAAGGTAAACCGATAATACCTTGATATTCCGTTGTAATTAGCGGTGCCCATCCATGCAAATAATACCCCGATTTTCCCCGGTATTTAGTCCTGATTTGAGGAAGATCTTAGGGTTGCGCCGATTCCCGACGCAATTTTGAATGTGTGACTCGGTTTCGTATTAGGTGGTTAGCCGTATCCACGGCTACCCTAAGACATCTACAGAGTCCGGGCATTTGATATCTACTTCGGCTATTTAGTTCCCGCTAGCGGTTGGAAATTTACGATAATCCTCAAAGTTCTCCAAATCTGACGCGGATTGCTGCCGATTCCTGAAAGGTATAAGGATCGCGCAGAGTTTTGCGCCCAATTTGTAGCTAAATACTCCAGCGAGCGACGTTTCCACCCCGCTTGTGCACTGAGGTGATCATGGAAGATCGCGTAATAATTAAACAAAAACCTTCCCCCCGGCGACTTATATGTCGGAGCTTTGCTCTGCTTGTGGGTGCATTTTGCTTTCTGCTTTTGCCAGAATCGTCGATTTTGGCCGACCAGCCGGAGTGGATTTGGTCGCCTAAAAAGAGCGGTGCGAAGGATCTTAAAAATCCTGGCGAATGTTATTTCCGGAAAAAGTTCACGCTGATCCGCCCGGAAGATGCCGAGCTGGAATTTGCGGCCGGCGATGAATTTGAGATTTATATCAACGGCAAATTAGCTGCCCAGGGGCAATCGTTCGGTCAGTCGACAGAAATGAATATCGCGGGTTATTTACATCCGGGTGTCAATTTAATTGCCGCACGCGTACGACACCACGATGGCGATCAAGTCGGTTTGGCGCTTCGGATCCGCGTCAAGGAAAAAGGAGAAACTCGGTGGCGGCGTTTGCTGACGGATGGGTCTTGGAAAACGCGGACGGCTGCGCCCCGCAACTGGAAGACAACGGCAGCGAGCGATATCGGTTGGCTAAAAGCCCAGATGCTCGGCGCTTTTAATCCGGATACAAGCATTGAACCAGCGGAAGCTATCACTTTGGGATCGACTACTCCTTCACCCGTTGCAAGTAATGCCAGCGATTTTGGTAAACCGTTACCAGTAGATCCTGTGGAAGCGGTTGCTCCGTTGAGAAGTGGAAAGCTACTTAACGATGAAAGCCCGGCTGCCAATACAGAGGTCGTTGGGTCGACAGTTGCAAAATCTGAGAGCGTTAGGGCCAAGCGAACCGCTGGGCAACGCCAGTTTGAAATTCCTAATGGGTTTGAGGTGGAGTCTGTTCTGGCGAGCGAGGAGACCGGTTCGTTGGTGGCAATGGAATTTAATGAATTTGGATCCCTCTTGCTGTCGCAAGAAGGAGGTCCATTATTGATTGCTGATCCGACTAAATCCGAACGCGATCCAGAGAGGATTCGGGTTTATTGCAACGAAGTCAAAAATTGCCAGGGCATTTTGCCTCTCAACGGCGAGGTTTTTGTGACCTGTGAGGGCCCCGACGGAAACGGACTTTATCGTCTTGCTGATCAAGATCAAGATGGTCTTCTCGAAGTCCAGCAAAAGCTCGTCAGTTTTAAAGGCGAAAGCCTCGAACATGGTGCCCACGGATTGCGACTTGGGCCGGACGGGATGCTCTATGTAATCATTGGAAATGGCAGCCAGCTTGCCGGGACGCCGGATATCAGCAGTCCCTATCAATTTTTCTATGAGGGAGACTTAATCCCTCGTTTCGAAGATCCGGGTGGGCATGCTTTGGGAGTTGCTGCACCGGGCGGAACAATCGTTCGGGTTGCTTTGGATGGTACGCGAAAAGAGATCGTAGCGGGTGGAATTCGAAACGCCTATGACTTGGTTTTTGACGCTTGGGGTGAGTTGTTTTTTCACGATAGTGATATGGAAGCTGATATGGGTTCCAACTGGTATCGCCCTACGATGGTCTTTCACGTTCCCGACGGCGCGGAATTTGGTTGGCGGAGCGGGTGGTCTAAATTCCCGCAATATTACGTTGATCAAATGCCTGCTGTTTGTGAAACGGGACGGGGTTCGCCCACCGGCGCGGTTTTATATCAACACACTCAGTTCCCAGAGCCCTTCCAAAACGCGATGTTTTTCGCTGACTGGTCGGAAGGGCGGATATTGATGCTTCAGGCTAAGGCCGAAGGAGCCAGCTATGTGGGGCAAGCGGAAACATTTTTGAGCGGTCGCCCCTTGAATGTGGTTGACCTCACGGTTGGATTAGATGGAAGTCTTTATTTTTGCACTGGAGGTCGCGGAACCAAAGGTGGAGTTTACCGCGTGTTTTCGACTTCAGAAAAAACAGAGTCTCCCGCGGAGGCATCCGCAATTGCCAAGGCCATCAATCACCCGCAACCGATGGCGGCCTGGGCAAGGCAGCAGATTGCGCAGTTGAAAATTGAGTTAGGGGATCAGTGGGGGCCGGAAATTGAATCGGTAGCGATTGATAAAACGGAATCAGCGAAAGACCGAATCCGCGCAATGCAGCTCATGGTATTTTTTGGTCCAGTCCCTTCCGATGAGATGCTAATTCAGTTGAGCGAAGATGAAGATGAAATGATTCGCGGCCAGGTCGCACGATTATGTGGACTAAAAGAAGGTCGGGATATTGAGATGCTTCTGGGGAATTTACTCGCTGACACGTCACCAGCGGTAAGGCGGAAGGCTGGTGAGTCATGGATGAGAAGGGACGCCCTTCCTCCGCTGCCGCCGGTTTACGCAATGCTGGGTTCGCTTGATCGTGCTGAAGCGATGGTGGCGAGACGGATTCTCGAGAAGGTTCCAGCAGAACAATGGGAAAATGAGATTATCAATTCGGATGAGCTCAGATTATTTACTCAGGGATCAGTAGCGCTGATGACGGCCGCACCGTCACTCGAGCGAGCTTATCAGGTTCTAGCAAAAGCTAGTCAATGGATGGGAGGGTTTGTCAATGATCACGACTTTGTTGATTTGTTGCGTGCGATGGAGTTGGCGTTGGTTCGTGGAGAAGTAGACCCAAAACTGATTGGTGGATTTGCCGATCGAATTGGTAGCGAATTTCCCAGCGAAAATTCTGTGATTAATCGTGAATTAATCCGCTTGTTAGCGTTCTTGCAAGTCAAGCAGCTTGATGGCCGGTGGCTTGAGTTCCTTTCGAGTGAGTCTGTGGAGATGACTGAGAAGGTTCATCTTGCTTTCCACTTGCATGCGTCAGGAGAGAGTCTTGAACCCGCTTTGCGTCTGGCGTTGATCGCAACGCTCGAGGAAGCTGTCCGGGAGAGTCACGGTGCTGGGAATAAGCTGTACGTGCAGAAGGCTGTAAAAATTCTTGCCAAAACAATTACGTCAGAGCAATTGGCTTTAGTTTTTGAAAACGGACACCAATGGCCCAACGCGGCGATCGCTGCGTTTTATAAGTTGCCAGAAGCACTCGACGCTGAAACGGTGCAGATGATTGTTGATCTCGATCAGAACTTAGAAGCACTCGAAAATTCCAGTTTTGCAACCGACCAAGTTCGGCTTGGCGTGATTGCAGTTTTAGGGCGGAGTGGTGACGCAGATTCAATGGAGTACCTTCGTCTTCTTTGGCAAGAGGAGCCTGCTCGCCGAAATGATATTGTCATTGGATTGGCCCAACAACCGGGAGATGGCAACTGGGCTTATCTTGTCAGTAGTCTTCCAGTTCTCGACGATTTGACTGGCGTCGAAGTCATTCAGACGTTGGTGAAAGTTGCCCGGCGTCCGCGAGAACCGCGGCATTACCGCGACTTAATCATGGCCGGTTATCGGATGCGAGGTCAGGACGACGGCGCGACCGCGCGATTGCTGGAGCATTGGGCAGGTAAAAAAATTAAATCGGAAGGCAACGATTGGGAATCAGTTATGCGAGCCTGGGGCGCGTGGTTTCGGCAGACCTGGCCTACAGAGACGCCTGTTTCGGTTCGAGACGATGATCGAACTATTGGAAAGTATTCAGTCAGTCAGTTGTTGACGTCGATCGAGGGGATGCCTGCTGGGAATCAATTGATGGGCGGTGCGATTTTTGAGAAAGCTCAGTGTGTCAGTTGTCATCAATTCCGTGGTCGGGGGAAAACTATGGGGCCTGACCTAACTGGATTAGGAAATCGATTTTCTCTTCGCGAGTCAATCGAGTCTACTGTTCATCCGTCCAAGACCATCTCAGATCGATATCAAGCGAAAACTATTCTTACTGTTGATGGACGTGTGATGAATGGCATCGCCCGTCGGCAGGCCGATGAATCTTATTTGGTTTGGCTGGCTGATGGACGCTCTGTTACTGTTGCTTCGAGTGAAGTGGAGGAGCTCAAAGAGAGTAAGCAGTCGACCATGCCTGAAGGCTTATTAGATAGTTTGACAACCTCCGAAATCAATGATCTGTTTGCCTATCTTTTAGAACCTCGGATGGATACGGTCGATACGTCTGAGGTGCCGAAAGTTTCTAAGGCCAAGTCAGATTCTGTGAAATAGGTTTGCCGCAACGGTGCTTGCCAGATTTTTCTTTATAACGAGAAGACCGATCCTGATTTAGTAGGTCGGTCTTTTTTTAATGTGAGTCGTTCTGAAAAAATATTTAACCTGCTAGACTGTCAGTGGTTCACTAATTCAGATTCAGGCTTATTAATGTCAGCTCAAGAAACATCCACCGACGCGAACACTTCCCTTTCAGATTTGCGCGAATTAGTACGCGAGTTTGTCGAAGAGCGAAATTGGAAGAAATTTCACTCACCAAAAAATCTAAGTATGGCTTTAGCGATTGAAGCTGGGGAGTTGATGGAACATTTTCAGTGGATAACGACTGCCGAGTCGAGAGAGTTAGACGAAGAAAAGAAGGCTGAGGTTGGCGAAGAGTTGGCCGACGTCCTTTGCTATTCATTGGCGATTGCGAATGAAATGGGAATTGAGGTTGCCTCGACCTTGAAGAAAAAGATGGTGAAAAACCGACTGAAGTATCCCGTTGAGGAAATCCTTGGCCGGTTTGGACACGACGATCCTCGCCCAATCAGTGAAGATTAGGGTCGCAAAGCTGTCAGGATATATCTGATTAACAGCGTTCTTGCTGAGTCAGACCTCGGCTTCGTTTCTAAATACATCTTCGTTAAGCTCGCCTTCCCATTTGGCGACGGTGCAGGCGACAGCGATGTCCCCGGAAACGTTAGTGAGTGTTCGCATCATGTCGAGCAGGCGATCGAACGGGAAAATAAAGGCGATGATCAAGAGGGATTGTTCGGAAGAGATCCCGATAACACTCAACACGGTTGCCGCCAACAGCAAACCTGCTGACGGAATTCCAGCGGCGCCGATAGAAACCAGCGTCGCGGTCATGGCGACCATCACGTACTGTGACATTTCCAGTTGGAGTCCATCGGCTTGGGCTGCAAAAAGTGCGACAAGTCCAAGGTAAATCGCTGTGCCATCCATGTTGATCGTAGCGCCAAGCGGGAGCACCGAACCGGCAACCGATTTGTCGACTCCCAGATTCGTCTCGGCACATGAGATCGTAACGGGGAGCGTTGCGCTGGAAGAGGCGGTCGAAAATGCCACGCCCTGAGCATCGGCAATGCCTCGAAAGAATTGCTTAAGCGGCAGTCCGAGAAAGAGCCGGATGATCATGAATCCGTAAACGAATATGATCTGGAAAATGCATGCAGCGTATAAGGCAATCGCCAACCACAGCAAGTTGCTCAAAACTTCTATACCTTTGGTTGCCATTACCCAAGCCATTAACGCGCAGACGCCATAGGGAGCCAGTTCCATGACCATCATCGTGATGCGCATGACAACTTCTGCGGCTGAATCGAAAAAATGACGAACTGGGTCTGCTGCTTTTCCAACAAATAAAATCCCAATTCCAATCATCAACGAGAAGAAAATGGTGGGCAGTACCTGGCCATCTGAAAGTGCTGCGACTGGATTGCTGGGGATGATATTGAGTAACCGGTCGACGAAGCCACCCGCCTGCTCTGCCGCAACCATCTTTCCGGTGACCGAGGCGAGATCTTCCGCAGAGGCAGTATTGTATTCAACTCCTACGCCCGGTTGGATTAGTGTTCCCATGGCCAAACCCAAGCTGACCGCAAACAGGGTTGTCAGCATATAAAGGCCAATGGTGCGGGCGCCCAGAGAACCGAGCTTCTTGGGATCTCCCATGGCTGTCACTCCGGAAACCAAAGTGGTCACAATCAACGGGATGATTAGCATTTTGATCAACCGGACGAAGGCATCGCCGAACGGTTTGAACCAAGTGTCACCAATGGCAGCCGCCCGTTCAAATCCGGAGAGAGTCCCCTCGGCATTGACAGATTCCGGGGTGCTGTACCGGACGGCGAGCCCTAACCCTAAGCCGAGGACTAAGCCGACTAATACCCGTTTCCAAAGCGTTAACGCCTGCCATGATTTAAACATGTTTTCTCGGAGGAGGAGTGTTTCAGCTGTTGTTTAATTTGGCTCATCTGCCAAATCCAAGACACAGTTTAAACCAAGTAGAGGCAGTCGTCATCTACGGGGAATCATTGGCCAAAATTATAGAATTCACTCACCGTTTCAGTGGGAACGGATTCTCCCCCTGAAAGTTTCAGACTAATCGTCTTTGGCGCTTCCACTGTTTTGATGAAAAATAGCCATTTTGATTCAGGCCTCATTGGTTCATCCGTTGGGGCATAAGGGGCTCGGATGTAAGTGGAAGTCCCCACGAGCTTGACGAGAATCTGATTGCTCGCAATTTGGATTTGAATAAATTCTCCATAGATTGGGAGTGGTTGATTTGGTTTCTGTAACGTGGATTCTGCGAATGACCGATTCATTTGTTTCAAAGCGGACTGGTCATCATCTGAGAATAGGAGTGCACGTTCGTTGAGAGAGGTTTCAAGTTGAGTCAGTTGTCGTATTATCTGCTTGCCCGTCTCGGTACTGGAGTCCTTTTTTGCTTGCTTTTTTATTTCAGTATATGAAGTTATCAAAGATTGGAGTGTTTCAAATTCGGTTTCAGTTGTTGGGATCCAGTCAAATTGTTTACATGCATCGGTCAGTTGGTTTAGCTTCACAACTGATTCCCGCATCGGATTGTTGTCACTGATCGAAATGAAGTCAGAGGTTTCTGAACTAGGAGAAAGCTCTTTCAGCGGCTTGATGTCTCCAGTCGCACCCGCTTTTAACTCGTTGACTGAATTGACAGGTACAAAAAAGTTATCCTCATCAATTCGAAAGGAAAGCAAAGCGGCGAGATCGCCGTCAATTTTGAATAATGGAGTACCCGGCAGGCTTTGCGTTGAAGTTTGGGCGGAGAACCAAACCAAATCGGTGTTTTTTAATTTCATCCTTGTAGCTGTTGCCTGAGCCACGGCGTTAAGCGAGTTAAGTGTGCCGCGGGATTCGATTCTCGTTTCGACCCCGCCGTAAAGATTTTGGAGCGAAGGTGGCGCACATTGAAGTAAGAACTCGCTTTTCACGACGTTGTTTCGAGTAATCGGGTTGATTGTTGTGAAGGCGACAACGAAACGCCGATTGACGGACAAGATAATGAGGTCCTCTGCTTTATTGACCGCGATATATCCTCGGACAACATCGTTCAGTAACTCCGTTTCACCAAGATACTGGATCGTTTTGAGGCTGGAGGAAACTTCAATTTTTGAGGCTCCTTTGACGGCGCTATAACTGGTCAACACCCATCCGCGTGAATCGATGATGGTGCCAACTGCATCGTGCGTACCTTTGCCATCGAACACTTTTAGGCTGAGTAGGTTAGGCTGAACGATCTCCCAGCAACTTTGCGCGGATTTTGGGTCGAGTTGTGCAAACTTTTGGTTGGGAATATTTTTGGGGATCTGCTGCCTAAGTGTTTTGGGGGGTGTCTTTGGTTCGGCGGGCGAGTTTTTCATCGCAGGCTCAGTGGACGGTCCGGCAGCGTGAGTTGTCTCTGGATCTGTAATCTGAGGTTCACCATTTTTTACTATCTTGCTCTGCCTCATCTGTTTGATCAGGAGTCCCGTCAAAACGCCGATGGCGATCATCAGCACCGCTGTGGTAATCAAGGTTGAGATGAACCGCCGTTTTCTTCTTTTTTTTATTTTGAGAGCGAGTCCGTACTTGCCAGTCGATCGGGAGGATTGGCTGGCTGGTGCTTCGGTTTTCCCAAGGGGGTCTTGAACCGCGGTTGAAATCGGCTGAGCAGGAGGTTTGCCGGTCGCGTCGGGAACCGAGAGGCGATCCGGATCGGTTGTGGGTTTCTTTTGGGCTGGCAAAGAAGGAGCAACTTTGGCTGCTTCAGAAAATCGAAACTTCCGGGAACAACTTGGACAAATGACTTTTTTGTTAGCAGGCAGTTCCGGTGTGGTGATGTGCTGCTCGCAAATGGGACATTCAATATGGAGTTGCATCAGATTCGAGCTTTCGAGTTCAGTCTATTGCAGGATTTTTAGAATCGAAAATGAACAGTAATGAAGATGGCCAGATTGTCGCTGCCTGAATCAGATTTTCCAGTCAAGCTTTGCGGGTGACTTTCGGAGACCGTCGACGCGGATAGCAGGTCTGGCAGATGTCACATTTTGTGCCATCGCACCCACGCGCTGAACAAAACTCTCGTCCGTAAAAGATGATTTGTAAGTGTAAGTCATTCCATCTTGATTCGGGAAATAACTTTTTTAAATCCAGCTCAGTTTGTTTAACATTCTTGCCGTTGGTAAGCCCCCACCGTTGAGCGAGTCGGTGAATGTGAGTGTCCACAGGAAATGCTGGAACGTCGAACGCTTGAGCCATCACCACGCTGGCTGTCTTGTGTCCGACTCCGGGTAAGCTTTCAAGTGCCTCGAAGTCGGCAGGTACTTCCGAATCGTATTCATTGACCAAAATTTTTGACAGTTCGGAGATCGCTTTTGATTTTTTGGGTGAGAGTCCGCAGGGGCGGATAATGTTGAGGATTTTCTCAACTGGCAGTTTGGCCATTTTGCCCGGTGTGTCAGCAAGTTTAAATAGGGCTGGGGTAACCTGATTGACCCTTTCGTCAGTGCATTGGGCACTTAGTAATACGGCGATCAACAGCGTAAAGGGATTGTGGTGGTCTAAAGGGACCGGAGGATTCGGGTAGAGATCTTCGAGTCTTTGCTGGATAAACTCGGCCCGTTCGCTTTTTATCATGTTGAAGTTTCTCGATCAGACTTCATTCGCCCCGCCCCCACCAAACATTCTAAAACACATTGAAGCTGGCGTTGGGGCGGTCGAATTAGATGCCGTTATTTTCCGTCGGTGCCCGATGCAGTTTTAATCTTATTCGGACTGTATTCGTGATCCCGTTTGCGGATAACTTCTGCGCTAATAATTTTATCTTTTTGGACACCTTCGATGGGTTGTTCGGTCAACTCGAGTGGTATGTGTGTTTTTTTAATTGCCGCTAGAACATCCGTTCCTTTGATTATCCGCCCGAAACAAGTGTGACGTCCGTCGAGCGAATCTGTTCGGGAAAGAGTGAGGAAGAACTGCGCTCCACCCGTGTTGGTTCCAGCGTGCGCCATGCTGATGGAATTGGTAAAGTGCAGTCTTTTTTCAGGTGAATTACATTCACATGGAATGGCGTAGCCTGGCCCGTCGCCATCGACTTCCACGCCTCCTTGCAGTTTGAATCCACCCCCCTGTGCCATGAAGCCGTCGATTACCCGGTGGAATAGCCTGTTCTTATAATAATCAGACTCGACGAGGCTAATGAAATTGCCAACGGTATCCGGTGCTTCATTCTCGTAGAGTTCAATGATGATGTCTCCTTGGGTGGTAAGGAGTCGGACTCGAGGGAGATCGTTTTGCTCCTTTTCGGCGTGCCGAAGCAATAGTTCATCGAATAGCTCGCGAGCCGGGATGGACAGACGTTCTGAGCGAGATGCCATCGCGAAATACTCGGGGTTGATGCCTTGGCTGATGAGCGTGTCGCCAAGTTGGAATACTCTAGCATCTCGACTGAATTGGGCGTCATTGTACATGATGCCCAGCAGCGTTCTAGTTGCTTCCGAGTCCTTCGGGTTAGCTACCAGTTGAGCTTTGGCCTGCGTTTCAAGTTTTAGGATTAGGGCCTCTGCCTGTGTTAGTAATTCGGTGTACTCCGCTTTTAACTTTTCACGGTCTTGAGCCTCTGCCACTGGAGGCTCAGTTGGTTCTGAAGGTTTTAGTGTCGTCGACTTCAATTTCGCTTCTGTAGCGGCAATTTTTCCATCAAGCGTTTGCCATTGTTGCAGAAGCTCTGTTAGCGAAGTTCCGCTCTCCTGGTTCTGCAGCATGCCGAAACTCAGCATGGGGAGGGAACAAATGACGAAGACGAGGACGATCAAAGAAATTGAAAAAGATCTTGAAGGGTTCACCAGAGACTCCAGTAGAATTTGAGGGTCACTGAATGAGCAGATATCAATTCTGCCTTCAGCTACTGTTCAGCGGTTGTTTCTAATCAATCATTGTAGCGGGTTACCACTAACCAATTGAAGATTACTTCGATTCTGAATTGCCGGTTACTCAGTTTTTTTCTCTGTTATTTTGGTCGGCTGGTAATCATGGTTCCGTTTTCGGGTAACCGTCGCCGTTAAGATTTTTGAATAATTACCTTGTTTGCCAGGATTCAGAGTTAGTGATCCAGTGCCGGAGACGCGGTTGAGTCGGCGGACAGTGTCCATCCCGGAAATCACACGACCGAATACCGTTTTTTTTCCGTCAAAATTCTTGTTTCGCTGATAAGAAATGAAAAACTGAGAACCACCTGTATCGGTTCCAGAATTTGCCATGCTCAATGTTCCTGAGAAATGGTGTCGGACATTATCTCCCTCGGTTTCACATGGGATTTTGTAACCAGGGTCGCCTGTTCCGCGATTATCTTGGCACCCCGTTTGTGCAATCCGGCCGGGGAGAACAAGAAAGAAATTCATTTGATCATAGAATTTGTTTTCCACTAAATGGATGAAGTTGCCGACGGTTTTCGGGGCTTCGTTTTCGAACAATTCGACAATGATTTCGCCTTCGCTGGTTTCCAATGTCACCCGCGGCAAATCATTGGAAAGATTTTCTAGGTTGCGTTTCTCTTGTTCACGATTCCATTTGGTGACGGAATCTTTGAATTCATTTCTGACCGCTGGTTGAAGCGAGACTTTCTGTTCTTCGATTCGCTTGAGCATTGCCTCTGCGTCGGAATAATTCTCTGTCGCGTTAGCTGCTAAAAATCCTTGATAAGCGATATCTTCCAGTCGGATTTTCGCTGAAAGTTCTCCTGCCTGATCCATTTTAGCGAGCATTAGTTTGGCGACTTCTAAAGCATGTTCGGGGTCGAAATCGTAGCCGCTTCTCGAGATATCTATTTTTTTCGAGATGATATTAAATACGGTCTGACAGACGCGTGGACTGGGATTGGCTGACTGTTGGAAAGAAAGCAATGCGGCCGCGTCGAGCTGGGTTTTAAGTTGCTTGTTTTTCTCTTTCAGACGGTCGATCTTTGCCATGTGTTCGATTTGCCGTTTTGGAAATCCAATTGGGCTGGAACTGAAAAGGCGGGTAATCGTAACTTCGTTTTCGTTATATTGTTTAAGGACTTCTTCGAACGTCAGCGCATCGGCTTGAGGCTGAGAGGTCGATAGAGGTTCCTGGGTAGCGGCTAGGCCGAGGTTGGCCGTTAGTGCTGACGCAGCGTTTTCTTGAGCGAGCAGATGCGGGCACGAGAGCAGCGCAATCATCGTCGCAGTCAATACAGCGTTTCGGTAAAGCGTAAACATCATGTCACCCAGTCTTACGAATGATCGCAACCCAAATTATTTGTTTTTAACTCGATTGGGTTCGTACTCGTGATCTCTCAAGTTAGTGATTGTGATCGACTCAATGACATCCGGCTTCGCGTCCTTAATGAATTCCTCTTTGTCCTCTTCCTCACTCATCTGAAACGTCTCTTGAATATTGTCGAGAATACTCATGTCGGAAATGACTCGCCCAAAAACGGTGCTGTTGCCGTCGAGATTGGGGCCGGGGACAAGCATGATTCGAAATTCAGCACCGGCTGAATTAGGTTCGTTGTTTTTGGCGACCATGGCGACAGACCCGCGAAAGTGATGTCGAGCATTCGGTTTTTGGTGCTCATCAAAAATAGTGTATCCAACCGGTTGTGGTCGACTCAATGTCATTAGCCCCGTATCTGCGATTAGATTTTTGAGAACGTGATGGAAAATCATACCGTCGTAAATTCCAGTTTGTACGAGGCTGACAAAGTTACCAACCGTTTCCGGTGCCTGATTTTCGAATAGCTCGATTACGATTTCACCGCGGTTGGTTTTAATGATCGCTCTCGGTAATGGCTCTCCCGCTGCATCGGAGGCGCGGAGAGCTAGTTCTCTTTCATAACCAGTTGCCAGTTTATCCATCGAGTTTCCGTACAACGCGCCTTCGGGGACACCGAGTTGCTCGGCTGTTTGCTTGTTGGCTTGGTAATATTGTTGAGCAAAGTCGAAGTCGTTATTCAGGATTGAGACACGCCCCATGAGATTGTAGAGGTCTTTATTTTCTGGATAGAGTTGGAGAAGTTTTTTGGTCGTTCGGTAGCATTTTGCAAGTTGTCCCTCAGCGATGAGATCCTGATTCATCATCGAAACAATTTCATTTACTTGTTTGCCGGGGTTCGCGGTCTCAAAAAACAATGCGAATGAGACTTCACGGACGCGTTTGTAAGCATCTTGAGCGACCACGGCTTCCGCTTTCCATTTGCTCCGGTACTCATGAGCAACGGTGCTCTTGTTTTCATAGAACTCGGTGCCGGTCTTCTTGATCGCCTTGATCGCATCTTTTAGTTCCAGAATGGCTGCGTCGAATTCCGAACGTAATTCTTGAACACGCTGCGGAGAAGCCTTTTCTAACTCCTGAGCATTGGACACTGTCGTAAAAGCGGTGGCAGTGACGATCAGGCAGGTCTTGATTAGCCAAGCGGATCGAAGATGGCTCGTATTAATAAGTCGAAGCATAATTGTAGTTGCTCTGATTAATTGGGATTAGCGAATAACGGGTCGGCTTACTGGGCGCGGACGGCAGGTGGATTACAGAAATGGTAAACCCGCGTCTGAAACTCCGATTTTCGACTGGTATTTCAGGTTTATCAATCATAGTATAGCGGTTCGACAACTTTTAGACCGTATTCCAGACTTTCCCTTAAAAGAAAACTTCGATGCCAAGGTTCAAGCGCGGAAAAAATCTGGCGAAATGGAATTCCAATCGCGCTGAGGCGGGACATGGGAAGTTAAGAATTGTCGGTGGTTCCTTTCGGGGGAGATTAATCGATTATTCCGGTGATCCGGTGACGCGACCCATGAAAGACCATACGCGCGAGGCCGTTTTCAACCTCGTCGGTGGCTGGGTGAAAGGCAAAACAGTTTTTGACCTATTCGCGGGTACTGGAGCGATGGGGTTGGAAGCGCTCAGCCGCGGTGCCTCCAAATGCATCTTCGTGGAGCGTCACTTTCCTACCGTACGGATTATTCGCGAAAATGTTCTAAGCCTTGATCCCAACCTGTCGGTTGACGTTAATTCGTCGGATACGTTTTTCTGGGTAAGGCAGTTTCTCAAAAGCCCGGAATTGTGGCCGTCCGAACCATGGGTGGTATTTTGCTGCCCTCCGTACGCACTGTACGTTGACAAGCCAATGGAAATTGTCGGGATGGTCGAGAGCTTAATGAAGATCGCGCCTCCCGAAAGCGTATTTGTGGTTGAATCGGACAGTCGATTTGACCCTGAACTGCTGCCAGAGCCTCAATCGTGGTTTGTCCGCAAGTACTCGCCAGCGCTCGTTGCCGTCCGGCGTGAGCGGGATTCAGGCAGTAACGGCACGTTGGATGAAACGACTTAGAGGGGACTGATTCAGTCCTTGTGGGGGAAGGCAGTCCATTTTTGCCTGAACTACCCAAATAACCGACAAAGTTTTAATTTTTCGATTCGGTTGAAGAGAAATCCCCTGCTTCTTTAGGGATTACAGTTTGACTTTGCTGGACTGAGCCTCCGATGAGCTAAATAGCCCATTTTATCCCGTCCAGTACGGTTTAGCCGCCGGTTTCTCGGAGATCACTGTTCGATGCTTACTCGATTCGCAAGGAATGCGTTTCTCGGTCTTCTGTTTGCCACCGTTGGAATGACCAGCAAAGGTCTGGCAAGGCAGTCGGCTCAGCATGCTCATTTTAATGATGAAACAGCTTCGTTAGCGAATGAAGGCGGGCCTGTTTGGGTAACGTTTCAAAGTGAACTACGGAATTACCGTCCCTCCACTGTTGCGTTAATTCAGCAGATTGAATCGCTTGCTTCCATTCCCGAATTAGATTCGTGGTCCTCGGAGACACTCGCCCTACTTGGCCAGTTGTCCCAGGAAAAATTGAGTTCTGATCAGACTCGTAAGCTTTACGAGCGGTTGGAAACGCAAGCAGTCCTCGCGACAGATATTTCTGAGGTTGTTCGTGAACGATGCGAAAATTCGCCGGAGACGCAGTACGATTATTGCGATATTGCTCGGCTATCCTATCGAATCAACCGACGGCTCGCGATTTGGAATACGATTTTAGATTCGAAGGGGCAGCTTGAGGCCGACCAGCAGGCGGTTACCCATTCATTCGGAACAGGGTCTGTTTCGCAACAGAGGTTGCGAGATGATTTGGCTGCCAGCAACATTGATCCAGTTTGGCGTGATTATTTGATGTTGGAGTCACTTGAGTTGGCGATGGCGAACGCTTCGCCTGAATCCTCTAAAATTAGAACTGCGGCCCGGGAAGTTTTGGCGAGGATTTATTCCCCTGTCCTTGATAAGGAGCAGGCCAGTTATGTGATTAGCGTAATCAGCCCCTACTCGCTTCAATTGTTGAAGGATATCGCAACGTTGCCATTTGATGAAATGGAATTGCTTCGTCGAATTGAAAATTATGAATCCAATCCATCTTCTTTGACCGGTTATTATTTAAATGACCAATATCAAAATTTGTTATGGTCTGAAAAGCCAAATGAGATCGCAATGGCGAAATCGATTGAAACGCATTACCGAAATGCGAATATTCGGTTAGCGTTTTCTGAGCGTTTTCTCAATCGGTTGCTTCCTAAGCTTCCGGAAATCGAACAGCCAGTGAATCAGAGAATTAAGGGCGCACGCGTCTTTGGCAAGAGCCTGATCTCCAATCAACTCCGTATTAATTTGATTCCTGATGATTCGCAAATTCAATTGAATGTAGAAACTCGCGGTGATGTCCAGACAGACACCGAGGCAAAAACACGGGTCTTCAAGTTGACGAATCTCGGCAAGGCTAATTTTGAGGTCTTCCAAAATATAATGATCAACGAGGAAGGCATTGAAGCTGTCGGAGATCCTTATGCTCGCGCGAAAGCAAAGCAGTCGTTGGTAGGAGTGGAATCTGGCTGGGATAACCACCCAATTCTGGGCAAAATAGCTCGGAATATTGCTGAGAACAACTTGAAACGAGAGGCATCAGAAACCGATCGAATGTACAAGCAGACGGTGGAATCGTCTGTAGAGGAACAGATGCGGGTACAGATTGGTGAACAGTTGCAGGTCGTTCGCGAATTGGCCTACACAAAGCTGTTCCAGCCATTGTTTGGAATGGATTTGGAGCCGGAGCCCAAGCAGTTATCGACAACGGAGGACCAGATGGTGGTGCGCTACCGGATCGGTGGACGCGACCAAATGGCGGCTAATACAGCGAGGCCGTTGGACAGTGCAACCAGCTTAATGAGTTTCCAGTTACACCAGTCAGCGATCAACAATGCGATTTCCCGAATTGGCCTCAACGGTAATAAATTTACGGTTGATGAATTAGTAACGCATCTCAAGGAGTTTGTAGGTGCGGAAAATTCTACCGAGCCGCGTGCGGAAAGTGACCGGCACGCTGAAATTGGGTTTGCCTATTTCGATCCGATCCTAGTTGAGTTTCAGGAAGACCAACTGCGGGTAACCCTTAATCTGAGGTCGTTGAAAATTGGCGAGAAGGGGAAAGTTTGGAAAAACGTCTCTCTCACCGCCGCCTACCGATTTGTCAGAGATGGAATGAAGATTCAATTGCAGCAAAACGACGACGGTACGCGTATTCGTGGAAAGCGACTTCGGTTTGGTGACAAAGCGGCGATCAGTACCGTCATGAAAGTCTTATTTAAAAAAGAATATTCGGTCGCCTCATTGCCCGAAAAGATCGCTCAGCGAATTGATACGAGTCAGCTTGAAATTTCACAACTCTCCGTTTCCGACGGCTGGCTCGCTGTTTCGGTCGATGACCGAGAAGCCAAAACGGCTCAAGAGACCGTGCTGGATATTTTCCGAACCAGCACCAATCGGAAATTGATGAACCGACGCTAGTTCTTGGTGCGGTTTTTCGAACGGTTTCCGCTAGTCCCGAATGGGGCTCCAAACCGGTTTGGAGGGCCTCGCCGGAGGTGAGTTTTTGGCCTTCGATTTCTCGATCACGGCGGGTCGCTTTTTGCTCGGTTTCCAAACCTCGTCAGGAGTTGACTTGGAAGCTATCCGAGTTTGTTCGATGACCTCGGATTCATCGAAAGCAGGAAGCCAGCGGGCATCTTCACGCGTCCAGCGACGAATCTCTGAATTGTCCACCGAGTATCCTGCCTCGGGCGGAGTAATGGTGAGTTGATGTTTTGTTTTTAAAGTGCGACCGTCGGGTGTCACGAGTCGTACGTGTAAATCCAGCGAACTGTTGGTCGGAATCGACTGTTCCCAGGGAAGGTGCAACAGGATTCCTCTTTCGCCCGATGGATCCTTTGCAAAAAATAATTTTGTTTCCTCGGATACAAACTTCCATAGTCCGATTCTTTGGCGGTCGGGGGATGCCGTTGGATCAATCAAGCTGACCGTAAGTTCGCCATCGGAGTGGACGGTTTCTCCTGTGTCGTCTTGAGGCGTGATGAAAATTTCAACCCCCTCATCGCCGTCGATTTTATCGAGATTGATTCCGGTCGTCGGTGGCGAGTATACGGAAATGGAATCGGCTGTTTTTATTTTGAGTGCAGGCTCGGGCGGTGCCGGCGTGGGGACTGCAGCGTTATAGGCAACTTGGCCGATCGTCGCATTGTCCGGTCGGGGTTGAGTCGTGTCGCTTTGCCCCGTTTTATTTTGATTGGGTATTTCCTCTGGCTGAGGAGCGTCGTTTTCCGGTTCGTTGTTTTGTTTTTTTAGTTCACTTAATTCGGCGTTCGCTTTGTCGTATTCCTCATTTAGCCTGTCGAATTCCTGATTCAGATCGGCGAATTTATTCTTCCAGCGATCCGATTCTGACTCATTCATATAAGAGTCTTCTTGCCAGTCAAGAATTTCCTGGCGCAGTTCAACAACTTCCTTTTGGTTGGTCGGGTAAGACCGACAGCCAACCGCTAAAAATGAACAGCTTATTGCCAAGAAAAACAGGCGCATCGCTAAAATGCCTCATAAGAGAGAAATCGAAAGACTGTCTTTAGATGATTTCTCTGAGTGGCATCAATCCCAATTCGTGCCCAAGCGGTTATTCACGGGCCTAATCCGAGACTGCTTGTCCGGCAACAGCTAGCACCAAACGCGACTTATTCCACGTTGAGCAATTGCAGACGTCGTTTTCCGACTGTGACTAACCCGCTGTTACTTGAATTTCGAGCGTGGCTGCAAAATTCAAGGAGTTAGTAATGAAGCAGGCGTGCTCGGCCTTTTCCAATAGACGTTCTGCCCGGTTGGCGTCTGCGTCGGCGGGGATTGTCAAATTTGCAAGGATTTTCATCTCGGTAAATTGCATCCCCCGGTCAACTTTATCAAGCGTCCCGGTAACATCGCATTGCAGTGCCGTCCAAGAAAATCGTGAGGCGGTGGCGATGGCTTTAAACGACAATGTAAAACAGTCGGCGACTGCAGCGACAAGCAGGTCTTCGGGAGACCATTCGTTGCCGGAGCCACCGAATTCGGTAGGTGGTCCGGATACCAACGTGGGAAGCCCGTCGGCGGTTAAGTCGACGAGTTGTTCCGGTGTTGCAGAAGCGCTGACTGAATACTGGTGTGCCATGAGAGTCTTTGCTTTACTGGGTTTCGCCGAGGCTTGTTACGACCTGGTCGATCAAGTTGAATTCCTGCGCTTCTTCGGCAGTCATGAAGTTATCACGATCTGTGTTGGCTTCGATTTCTTCAAGTGTTTTACCTGTGTGTTTTACTTGAAGGAGATTCAGCCGTTCCTTGACCCGACGAAGTTCCTTTCGGTGGATCATGATTTCTTCCGCGGTGCCCTGCATTCCAGCAAGCGGTTGGTGAATCATGATGCTTGCGTTAGGCAACGCGTATCGCTTGCCGGCTGTTCCGGCGGTCAATAGCATTGCGCCCATCGATGCGGCTTGGCCGAGGCAGTAGGTTGCGACGTCACACGAGATGAATTGCATCGTATCGTAGATCGCAAGTCCTGCTGTGACGCTTCCCCCGGGGGAGTTGATATAAAGGTGGATATCTTTTTTTGGATCTTCTGATTGCAGGAACAGCATTTGTGCAACCAACGAGTTCGCCAGATCAGCGGTTACTTGTTGGCCGAGAAAAATGATGCGGTCCCTTAAAAGTCGACTGTAGATGTCGTAAACCCGTTCTTCGCGACCTGAATTATCGACCACGTAGGGAACGTATGACATAATCTTCTACTCCGGTTGACCGTTTGAATATGAATGAAATTTAAAATCTATAGTGAGTGTCGACGCGAGGTCGGCACAGTCGTCCAATGTTATGAAATTCAATGGTCGACTGGATTTGAATTGTTTTGAAATTAATCGTCGTCGTCTTCGTCTTCGGTGCCTTTGCGAATCGTGATTTCGTCAACCACGCCGTAGGCTTTGGCTTGTTCGGCGGTAAGGAAAAAGTCGCGATCGGTATCTTCAGCAATTTTCTCTACTGTTTGCCCTGTGTGCTTGGCGAGGATTTCGTTGAGCACGGTTCGGTTTCGAAGAATTTCATCGGCTTGAATTTCAATGTCGCTTACCTGACCGCCAACGCCACCGTGGGGCTGGTGAATCATGACCCTCGAGTTGGGCAGGCAGAATCGTTGGCCTTTGGTTCCGCCGGCGAGCAGGACCGCAGCGCCGCTTGCCGCTTGGCCAACGCAGAACGTTGCGACTGGGCAGGACATGATCTGCATCACATCGTAAATTGCCATCGTGGCAATAACGTCACCGCCGGGAGAGTTAAGATAAAAGTTAATTGGCTTTTTCTTGTTTTCGCTTTGCAGATAAAGCAATTTCATGACTAATTCATTGGCATTCCCCGTGTGGATCTCGCCCTGTAGGAAAACGATTCGGTTTTCCAGGAGCAGATCGCCAAGAGTCATTTGACGCTGGCGTTGGTACGAGGCTGTGGAGTATGAATTTTGTATTTCGGAAAGTGGATCCCGCATAACTGATCCCGTGGTTGAACCGAAGTTACTCATGACTGATCCGTTTTTAGTTTGTGAAATGCCGTTCAAGACAAAGTCCTTTACAAGCGTAATGATTGGTTTGCGTGGTTCCGGCTAAATGGACTGATGAACAAGTTCCTTAAAACGGTTCTCGTTCGGATTCAGTTTGGGTTCTTTCGTTTAGCCGAGTATTTAAGCTATCGAGAATCTAAAACGGAGACAAGGTGAGATACCGTTTCGGTGGACACACTCTTGGCATTTAGCGGATATTTTAGGGACGCTCTCGCGACGTGACCGAATTGTGATTTCGAACCCACAGGAATACGGGGCAAAGAAAAGATTGGTTCACCGTTGTCGCTGGCAATTTTTGCTCAATAACGAGCCAATGGATGCCACTTGGCATCCATTGGGTGTCATTTAATCAATTCAGCGCTCCGGCGTGGAGGCCTGGTCACTGCCCTGCGTGAGCGGTGAAGGGGTTAGTCCTTCTTCATGCCGGGAATAGGTTCAGCGTCTCCGCCGTCGTATTTAGCTTCTGGAATGCTTCCTTTGCGGCCAGCAGCAAAATAAGTCAATGCTGAAGAGTCAGCTTTTTCATTGGTTTCGTAGTCGGTGCCTTTGAAGCTGGCACTCTCTGTGATGAGATCAATGACTTTTCGCTCGATGATCATGTTTCGCAATGAGTCCATCTGGCCTGCTCGTTCGAGTTTGGCACGAACTCTTCGCGGTGAATCGTTTTGCTGCATCGCAATTCGAGCAATTTCAATCTCGTAATCTTGTGGTTCGTCTTCAACCGTTTCCTGTTCAGCGATTCGCTCAAGAATGAAGTGCTCTTTGAGGAGCGTTTCGGTCTTCTCGAGGATGTTTTTTCGAAGCGTATTTTCACGAGCAACGAGTTCTTGCTCTGAGAATCCGCTCGATCGCATTTCCATAACGGCTCGATCGAGTTCGCGGCCGGATTGGCGACGTAAGAGATCCGGTGGCAATTCCCAGTCAGCCGACTCGGTTAGAACTTTGCTAATTTGATCTCGAATTGTTTCGCGTTGTGCATACTGAAGCCGTTCTTCCATTGATGAGCGAACGAGCTCTTTTAATTTGTCGACAGACTCAAGGCCGAGTTGGGTCGCGATTTCTTCAGGATTTTTGCTCTCAACTCGTTTGACGTCGAGGACTTCGAAGTCGACTTCGACTGTTTTTCCGCGAAGATCCTCGTTCTCAGCATGTTCGCTGATCTCGACATTTGCGGTTTTGGTGTCTTCGGCCTTGGCACCAATCATCAGCTTCTCAAAGTCTTCGATCGTAGCGTCAGAGAGACTGAGCGTTGGCCGAACCTGGATTAACTGTTCTTCGTTGGTGTTGAGTTCGGTGCCTTCGAACCGGCTCGTGATATTGCAAACGACATGGTCGCCGGCCTGAACGGCTTCGTCGACGGGAGCTAGATCGGAGAACTGTTGCGAGAGATTACCGATGTGTGTATCGATGTCTTCGTCTGTGAATTCGCGTTCAGGTCTTTCAAGAGAGAGGCCTTTCCATTCAGGAAGGTCAAACTCAGGTCGAACCTCGATATTGAATTCGTAGGTTAGATCACCCTCTTCTGGAATGACGACCTGCTCAAAATCAAGATCCGGTTCACTGATCGCAGAAAAATCCTGTGAATCGCTTACCTGAGAAAGGCTATCCATCAAGATAGAGCCCTTCACTTGGCCAGTGAGTTGTTTGCGAAACTTTTTCTCGACCAATTGGCGAGGTGCTTTGCCGACGCGGAAGCCAGGCACTTCAGCGCGGGGGACAAGTTCGTCGAACTGTTTATCGAAATACTTTTCGATGTCCGAGCGTGGAACCGTAACAGTGACGTGACGTTCGCAGGCACTTGTTTCTTTGACCTCAACGGCAAGATCCAGTTTTTCTTTTTCTTCAGTTTCAATAGTCTCAGTATTCACAAATCTTTTCCTTGGCAGGAGACTTGGCTGTCGTTCCGGTTGTTGGAACGGTCAGCGATTCAAATTATTTATCGTTTGCCAAGCAGTTTGCGAATTTCAAATTAGAAATTCAGTTGCTGCCGGGCACTTAATGTGTGTTCGTTCGAACCTGAAGCATTCAACAATGGACGTGAATTCAACGAGTCCAACAGAGTTGGAGAAAGCCTAAGTGGATTTCTATCGGGTTCGACATTGTAGCCAATCCGATTGGTTTTTATAGGCCTTTTGGTCATGAAATTAACCACAAAGCCATTTTTAGAGCAGTTCAGCCGATCGGCAGTCTTGGGGCGTGCCACCGCGGTGAGGGAAAAGAGAGCGGGTGAAGGGATTCGAACCCTCGACATTCACGTTGGCAACGTGATGCTCTAGCCACTGAGCTACACCCGCATTAATCCATTCCAGTTGATTTTGAATCCTTGCGGGATCCAAATTCTGCAAGCTCGGATTATACGTGGGAAAATGAGTGCCGCAAGTGCTACTGCGTCCCACGCCATCAAACGGCCTGAAAGCCATTTATTTCATGACTTTCGGCTTTTATTTTGACGATCATCCAGCCTTAGGTAGCAATAAACTCGGATTTTTCCAAGTTTGTTGTTTTCTGGCGGCTATCTCTCAGCTGTGAATTTTAGGCAGATTTTATTCAACGTTTTTTGCTTGCTGGCAATGCACTGCAATCCCAGGGTAAAGAATCTGGAAATTCGTCATTTGATCCTTGCCTCGAATCCCTTAAGATGGGCATTGCTCCGATATCTCCTCCTAATGGAGCGGTGATTGCCAATGTGGTTTTTCAGCAGGTCGGCCATGGAAATGATTCTTAGTTTTACGATTTCTAGGGTATGATTCTGCAGCGACGTTTGAACATCAATTGTTGGATATTTAGGAACATATATGCTCGAAGCCAAACTCGTAGTAGTCGGTGGTGATGCTAAGAAAGCAGAAGTGAGTCTGGACCTTCCGGTCGTGATTGGTCGGGGAAAAGAGGCTGGTCTCACGGTTCCTCATGCGTTAGTTAGTCGGAAGCACACAGAAATCTACGAGCAAAGCGGGCGGCTTTTTGTCCGAGACCTAGGATCTCTTAACGGAACCTATCTCAACAATACCCGAATTGAGTGTGATCAGCCTCTCGATCCCGATCAGTTGCTGACGCTGGGCAATATTACGTTTCGTGCTGTGTATGAATTAGGGCCTGCGGCGATCAGTCCTGCTGCGGACGAAACGCTTGCCGATTTTGTTAGTCAATCAGAGACCGCCGCAATTCCGGTCGTTGAAGAGGTCGTATTCAATGAGCCAGCCAAGGTTGGTTTGCCCGTAACCTCCACAGAGGATTCGCCTCACGTGGTGGAGCCGATTCCATTGGCGTCAGCACATCAGCTTGGAAGTGGTTCGCTAAGCAAGCTGCCACTGGCCGCTTCTCTTCCGGTTGCTGAAGTTGCCGAACCTGCTGAAATCGTTGCAAGCCAGCCGACGGATCCGGCTTTGTTTGAGGAGCCGAGCGGCACCAATGTCCCGTCTGACACTGCTGATAGTTTTGTTGGGCGAGAGACGCTTACCGACAGCTCTGTGTTTCAATTTAGTTCGGACGATCAAAACGAACCTTCTCGGTCTGCTGAATTTTCAGAGAGCCCGCCAGAAGAGCGGCCGGAGCGCGAAGACGGCGCGTCGTTAGATGATTTCCTCAAAAATTTCCCGAAATAGCGCTGCCGAAAGTCTGCGTTTATTTTTGCCGCTCAATCGTACTGTGAAGAAGAAACCACGAGGGGTTTGTTTTCGCGGTCTCTTTTTATCCCGGAATTACGTCTTTTGCGTTCTGGTGCAGAGGTTGGGTTGTTAAATCTAAGATAAATGGGAGTCATTTTTTGACTTCGACTTGCTTTTTCACGGTGCGTGGGAGACGATCGGGGAAACCAATTTCCAACGCAACAGGCTTATGAAACGTTCCAACGAAATCGACCGAATTTTAATTGCCAGGATTCGTTCTGGCGATTCGGATGCTTGGACGGACCTGATTGCACGGTACGAGGGGCGATTGCAGTCTTTCGTGGATAGCCGTTTGTCGAACCGATCGGCAAGTGAGGACATTGTTCAGGAAGCGTTTGTCGGATTTCTAAACAGCCTGCCAAATTATGATGGTCGTCGAGCTTTAGAGTCCTATTTGTTTTCAATCTGCGCCTACAAGTTAACGGACCACTTGCGACGAGAGGGTCGACGGCCTGCGATCCCGTTATCTTCTGGATCGGATTCAAGCGGCCAGTGGCAGCTTCCAGGAACCGCCCGTCCAGCCAGCAGCATCGCTCGAAGCGTCGAGCGGAAGCGAATCGAAGAGGATGCAATTACTGAAGCGATTGCGGCTCAAGTTGATAAATGGCAGGCGAAAGGCGATTGGGAAAAACTAAAGTGCATTGAGTTGTTGGTTGTCCGCGGTTACGCCAACAAAGAAGCCGCAGAAATTTTGAAGATGACCGAACAGCAAGTTGCCAATTTCAAGTTTGATTTTCTCTCGAGATTGAGAACATTGATCAAACGACAGGGCTTGTCTCAAGAAGTCTTTCCCGAGCTCTACCAAGACTAGGGTTTCATTGTCTGGCCTTCCATTGTCTGGCATTAAGCCGTGGCCATCGTTTCTTCCGGGCGAACTCTTGGTTGCCGCAAGGGAAGATGGTGGTAGGTCAGGAAGACCAGCCAAAACCCCGCGGCACAATAGTAGAATGAATAGCCCGCGTGATTAGCCACTAGTGACTCGAAGCAAAAGTCTAAAGTTAGTAAGGCGTGAATGCTGAATTCAAAACGATTCCGAAAACAGTTTTGAAAAACAAAGCAGCTTGAAAGCCAGATCGCAGAAAACGCCGCGCCGAGTCTTTGGACTTGCTCGGCGTCCGCGGCGTTGAGCAGATAAAAGAAAGTCAGGTAAACCGCAAGTAGGTAAATACTGAGCAGATACCAGGTGGCTTGTCTCAAAACGTCGGTCATTGCGGTTCGCCTTATTGATTGTTTTGGGAGTTCAACGCGGCCTTTGTACCGCAGCGAACCCGCCAGTTTAACTCACGCGAGGGTACCCCGGTTCGATCTATGTCTCTTCCGAAATTGCTAAAACTGGATAAAAACAGGTTTGGTTTTTGGCTCGCAGTTGGATCGCTTCGTTGGGAGCAATGCGGGAGTCGACTTGGTTGATGTCTTCGAGTGTTTGCAGAACCGTCTCAATTCCAACTTGGTCAGCCCAGAATAAAATTCCTCCATGGTGAGCGGGGAATCCAAAGCCCTCGATGATGCACAGGTCGATGTCTCGAAAGTCCTCAACAATTTCCTCTTCGATAATTCGAGTGGCCTCGAGCACGATCGCAGAGAGGATTTGGGTGACGATTTGTTTTTCGTTAAGCGTTGAAGTTTTATCTTTGTCGTTGCGATAAATTTCAATTATCGAAAGCAGGCTGTCGTCCCATTGTCGTTCTCCCTGCACGTCTGGATAGGCGTAGAATCCTTTTCCTGTTTTGCGACCAAGGAGGCCGGATTTTACTAATTTTGGAAGGATCGGGGAAAGTGTTACGCTTTGCGAACCGGATTCCCACATCGTGCGCCCGGCGTAGAGGCAGGTGTCGGTGCCAATGACATCGATGATCTCAAACGGTCCGCCGGGAAAGCCAAATTCTCGCATCGCAAGATCGATGGTTTCAATCGAGGTTCCATTGGTAAAGATACGAAGGGACTGATCGATCAATGCTGCGAGCAATCGGTTCACTACAAAACCCGCGCCGTCGTTCATGGCAACTGGCATTTTCCGCAGGGATTTTACAAATTTGACGGCGGTTGCGATTGTCTGTTCGGATGATTTTGGCCCGCACACGACCTCGACCAGCGCCATCAACTCTGGATGGCAAAAATGGATGCCACAGAATTTTTCTGGTCGTTGGAGATGGTCTGCGAGTGTTTCAATTGGAATTGCCGAAGTGTTGGAGGCAATGACGGTTGACTCGTCGACAGCGGATTCAATTTTTTGAAGGACTTGTGATTTGACCGACGCTGTCTCAACAACCGATTCGATTACCAGTTCACATCCAGCCAGAGAGTCGTAGTTTTCACAAGACTTGATCGAGCGTTCTGGGTAATCGCGTTCCAATTGGCCAGTCACTGATTGTTGGGTTTCCGTATTCGCGTCGAGCAGCCTGACGTCGAGGCCTCGTTTCAGGCAGTTCTCAGCGATGGCCTGTCCCATCAGTCCTGCCCCGACAATTCCCACGGTGTGAATTTTCGTTGGCGACAATTTCATGTCGACCAAACCAGGTTGTTTTTTGTTGCGATCGATCAGGAAAAAATGATTGATTAATCCGCGACTGGCGGGACTGCCGTAGACTTGGGACATTGCGATCGACTCGGAATTCCAAGCCGCTTTGATCGGCAAACTGGCCGATCGCGTCATGTGCTCCAGTGCTACGGTAGGTGCAAATGGAAAGATCGTTTTGTTTTCAATGATCCGTTTGCCATGCTTGAGCACGATTTGTTCCATGTCGCCGGCGTTTTCGACTGGCCCCATGATTTTTTTTCGGTCGAAGATAAACGACTCAGAAGTGGAAACGCGATGGATCATTTTGATCGCTTCATCGATCAGTGATTCCTGTGGGACGATCGCATCGATTAAGCCGATCGAACTTGCTTCGCTGGTGGAGATCAGTCTTCCGCTGGTGACCAAGTCGATGGCGGCATCGAGGTTGGTGATCCGGGGAAGTCGAGCCGTGCCGGCCCAACCTGGCACTAAACCTAGCTTGACTTCTGGTAGTCCCAAGATTGTGCGGCGATCATCTGAGGCAATTCTTAAATCGCACCACATGGGAAGTTCGAGTCCACCGCCGACGCAGGCGCCGTGAATGGCGGCAATGGAGACAAATGGACAGCGGCTGAACCGAGCCATTACCGCCCTGCCCCGTTGGCAGAATTCAACAATTTTTTTCTCGGGCCAATCGAGTGTTGCGGCAATTCTTTTAAGATCCGCACCGGCGACAAAAATGGTCGGTTTGGCAGAAATTAAAATGACACCCTTGAGGTCTGTCTGCTCTGCCAGTTCGGCCATCGTACGATCGAGTTCCGAAAACAGTTGCTCGTCCAAAATGTTCGCCGCTGATTCCGGCGCATCCATGGTGATCATGGCGATGCCCGTTTGCGGGTAGGTAACTTCGGTAATCGTATCGATTGGGTTGGGCATGTTTTGGCTTTACGAAATTTCGTTTTCGAATATCGGTCTTCGAACGCCGGCTTCGAACGACGCCTTCGAGCGACGTTATCCTAATTAGATCTTTCTGTTGTTTAAAGAACGTCATCGACCGAAAACATAGAAGTAGGCGGTGTTTGTGTTATATTTCGTTTTCGGGTTTGAACTAAGAAGTTTTTCGTGCTGCACGGCGGCATGGATGACTTGCGTAAATATTTAGCGTAGTGAAAAGGCAAGCAAAGTGATGAAACTGAAGGTAACGGCGTCGAAGTTATTGGTATTTGTTGTTCTTTTGGCGATATCAGGGTGCAGCGATTCCAACGGGAAAGGGGCGGGACAGGAGAACTCTCCCGCTGATTTGGCAATTGGTACCGTTGAAGTGGAGATTGTGTTTGGTGCTGATCGGGAGGCTATTCAGAGCAAAGTCGACTGCTTGAACGATTCCACTGTGTTTTCCGTGCTTCAGGCAGCTTCGGACCAAGGCGGATTTGCTTTTGAATCGACCGGTGTGTTGAAGGGGGATAAATTCATTACCTCGATTGGAGGAGTCAAGAATCTTGCTGGAGATGGCAAAAATTGGATTTATCGAGTCAATGGAGACCTCGGAGATAAAGGTTCCGGGGTATTTGCAGTGAAACCTCAGGACCGCATCGTTTGGTCGTTTGGCAAGTATGAGCCAGAGTGATTGGGGTTGTTCGTTTGGCCGTCTTTCGAAAACTGATCCTCGAAGACTGGTGATTCCCAAAAACTCGGATAGCGAAGCCCCGACGGGTTGTTATACTACTAAATCTAATTTTCACCTCCGTTTTACTGCTAACCGCCTCGCACACGCAGCGAGATTTTGAACCATGAAACAGCCTCGATCAGAAAAGTCAGTCTTTCAAGCTTGGGATCAAGAGAGATGGATTCAAATTGCTTTTTTTGCAGCTGTCGTTTCCATTGGCGTGGCTAGTCGGTTTTGGTTAGTTGACTGGCCGAACGTCAAACCGGTCGCCGCTTTAGTTTTGTTCAGTGCTTTCTTTTTTCGTCGCTCCGCCTTTGCGTTGCTGGCCTTAGTTCTAATTATGGCGATCAGCGATTGGGGTATTGGAGCTTACGATTGGCGGTTGATGGTGAGTGTTTATCTCAGTCTTGCGGTTGCTGCCGGTTTGGGCTGTTGGGTGAAATCGTCCGTGAATTCGAACGCACCTTCGCGGATGGGCGTCGGGCAGATTGGGCGATTTACGATCGCTTCGTTAATTATGTCGACAGTTTTCTTTGCGCTGACTAACGGAGTCGTGTGGTGGTTTGGTCAGTGGTATCCGGCGAGTTGGTCAGGGTTGGCAAGTTGTTATGCCGCTGGGCTGCCGTTTTATCGGGCGACGATGATTGGCGATTTGTTTTTCACGGGTGCTTTGGTTGGCGGTTACATGGCGATGGATGCCATCTGTGCCCGGGCGTCGCTCTGGCAAGATAAAATCGCGATCGCTGTTTCTGATTCTTAAGAGCTCATGTTTTCGCTGGCAGCGGGCGTCGCTGATCGCGAGAACATTCGACTAGACTCCCCTAAGCACGGTTGAGAGTGGTGCGTTCCGCCTGCGGTATGTCTTTCAGTTGTGCGCTTGCCATTATGAAGTTGACGCCTGTGTAGCGTGGGTTGGCGTCGCAAGAGGCGGGGTCCGGAGCTCGGTTTTCGAGTTAAGCACAGGGCGGCGATTGGCACAGTGGCAATTGGCACAGTGGCAATTGTTTGCACAAAAAAACCTCCGACGGAATCGGAGGTTATTGAGCCTGTTCTTTGGGCGAATGATCGCCAGCGATTAGTTACCGGGGATTGGTCGCCGCGAATTACTTGGTCGCCGCGCCGAGCGGGTCCGCTTCCGCAGGGTCCTTCTTACCCAGCAATTTGTCAATTTTCTTGCTTGATTCGTCACACAATTCAGCGAGTTGGTTAGCAACGCTTTTGGGTTCGGCATCCTCATCTTCTTCATCCGTTTTTCGGGCGTCGAGGTCGACAATGCCGACATTGGAATCTTGCAGGAGTGAAGCGAGTTCACCATTCACTTTTTTGATGAGGTCTTTGCCAGTATCATCGACCAGCTTTGCCATGCCACCGGTCCCGTCTGCACCGCCTAGGATTTGCGATGTGGTAAGGGCGATGGTTTTGATGCGTCGCCGAAAAACGTTTAATTGATAAACGGGCAGTTCGAGGATTTCACCCGCTGGCATTTCGTTGCTTGCGCCAAGGCCACCGGCGCCGGCACCCATGCCCGCGCCCATACCCATACCCATGCCGGAACCGCCACTAAATTTACCACCACCGGAGCGACCGCCGTCAGTGCCGCCGCCACCTGCGCCGCTGGAACCGGAGACGGATGCTCCGCTGGAGTAATCGGTTGGCGTTGCAATCAGATCAAGATCTTGGAATAGAATCTGGTCGTAAACAAGTTGCTTGATCGCCCCGTTGATGGCTTCCGACTCTTGTAATAGTGCCGAAGAGGCGAACTCGGCAATCGCCTTGGTCGCTGCGAGGCTTTCAGCGGCGTCGTTGCCGGCTAAATTAAGTTTCCCGATGGCTTCCATGGCGTCGAATTTAACCCAAAAGCCTGTGTCCTTGGACTGAATGACTGAAACCGCTTTTTTGAGCGTAGTAGCCGCTCCTAGTTCGCCAAGCAGTTGCATGCCGCGTCGCTTGAGCCAATAGCTGAGGTCGTCTTGGCTTGGTGCGTCGAGGTACTCATTTCCTTTTTCAGTTAGGAAAGTCTTGTCGGCATCGGTCAGCTGACCTTGGTTAGTGATGTTGTCAATTTCGACGTGCCGCTGAATTCCGGCGAGAGCTGCAACTTTTAAGAATGCAGGTAGGTCGGCGGATTTTAGAATGTCGCCAAGTGAATCGAAAGCGGATTCAGAAGGTACCGGGAATTGAGGAGGTAACCGCACACCAGGTGTTTGGTCAAGCATTCCAATTAGGTACACCATGTTTAGGCGTGCAGCTGGGTGAAGTGAATTGTTTCGGTAGGCCTCGCGAGCCTGTTGGATTGTCAAATCAATGAGGGCAGCTCGGGCGGCGGAACTGATTCTTGGATCAAAGAAATCTTTCAGAAATTTCGCACGCATGTCGCCTAGTTGCGAGAGCACACGATTGTCGACAATGGTCATCGATGGAAACACGTAGCCCTTAAAATATTGTTCCACGAGCGGGTTGTCCGCCGGGCTTCCACCGCTGGACAGCAGTGATCGAATTTTCGAGAGGTCATCTCGCTGATTCTTTTCGCTGGCCCGGTTTGCCTTTTTATTGGCATCCATCTGATCTTCGTCGGCGTCGAACGGAGGTAGTTCGGTTGCGTATCGAGGGTTCATGGGGATAGATTCGAACTGGGCCAACGCAGACTGGCTACAAACAGCAAGTGCAAGCACTGCAGTTCCAGCGACGATCGCTTTGATCATCGTATTTATCAGGCTGGATTGGAAACCGGACGTGAAAGCCGATTTTACGAAGTTCGAAGAACTGGAAATGGCCATGAATGCCTCAAGTGGGGAAAGCGTCGCAATAGAAAACTCAATGAACGGGGGTTTGCTCCCCGTACCGTACACATATGTCTATTTCTAAGATACTCGTTGAACGAGCAAATTGTCAATTTTTTGTGGCTTTTCTGCCCGATGTGCAACGATTGAAGTCCGAATAATTCGTTCGCATTGATTTGGCTTTGATCATTGAAAATGCTGGCGTTCTAAAAACTCGAACAATGGTCCGTTCAAATTGAGGTTTCGGAAAAAAACGGTCGTTCCTTATATTCGTTATGTCGGGAAGGCGAAATTTATGGGCTTCGCCCCCGCTATTGGACATTACCGATGAAACAAGAGTAAAAGGGCGAGGCTTATGCTGCTGGGATCCAAAAAGGTGCGAATGATTTTTGGCTGGAAGATATTGCTTCTTCTGGTCTTTAGCGGGGCTTTAGAGGCTCAGCAGAAGCCAACGCAAACTGAGGTTCAGGAGCAACGCCGGGCGGCTGAGCTTGCTGAAATGGAAGCGTTGCGAAAAAAACTTGGGGGCGGTGTGGCGGAATCGCTCGGTGATTTGATGGATCCCAAGGCTGCCCAGAAGGAGTTTGCGCTCGAATTGGAGAGGCTTTCCGAGGAGAGCAAGCGATTGCCCGCCATAAAACCTAAATACCAGGTGGTTTCCCCTCGTCCTTTGAAAGTGGTTGCGCGTCCAAAGATGAGTCGTCGGTCACTCTGCCATTCCATTGCAAGGAAACTCGACGGGATTACTGCCGATTTGGAAGAGGCCGGTTATTACGATGAAGCAGATTCGATGCGCGACTTGGCCGGCAGTTACTGGAACAAAGCTCGCAAATTACAACCGGTTCGGGGAGAGACGCAGTTGCTTCGGCTCCCGCCAGGTGCTCTCAAGGAAAAAAAATAAGCTTCCCTTGGCTGAGTTAATTTTCGTAATTTGGCGAATTAATGAGAAAAGCCGTTTCAGAGCGTTTTTGGTGAGAAGAAACCGTATTTGATTGAGCTTATTCCTTGATTAAGTGAAGCTAACCGTTCGTGAGACCGTTATAATTGATCCATGCGGTCTAAATTTCCACGGGCCGATCGGGGTTTTAGGGGACTGTATCAAAAGATTTGATCAATCCGAGAACTCAATCGGATGGGGATTTGATTGACAAGGATGACGAAAATGGATCAATATACAGTTGATTTTAGATATGAAATAAGGCGTCGCGGTTGCTTCACGTAAAACTGAAACAGGATGCGAATCGAAAGCTCAGCGAGATATGGCAACAAACAAAATTCAGGGGTTTGTGAAACTCCTCCTAGATTCTGGCTCGATCACCCAAGACCAAGTCGTCGATGCCGAGAATCTGGCAAAGCAAACGGACCGGGCAATTGCGCAAACGTTGGTTCAACTCGGTTACTCTACCGAGGAAGAAGTAATGCGTGCTCTGGCTGAGCATAACCGCATGGAGTATGTCGACCTTAGTGAGGTCGAGATTCCGGAGATGGTGATCGAATTGATGCCAGAAGCGGTCGCCCGTGAGAATATCGTTTTGCCGATGAGCGAAGTCGACGGCGGACTGAAGGTTTTGATGAGCGAACCGGGTGACGTTGATACGATTGAGAAACTGAGGTTTATTCTCAATCGAGACGTGACCGTCGCTTTGGCGACACGATCGAGTATCACGCTGGCGATCAACCGGATGTATGGTCAGGTCGAAGGTGAATCGGCTGACTCGATTTTGCAAGAATTTACTGACACGGCGATCGACTTCACCGAAACAGTTGACGATGACAGCGGTAGCGATGGAAAGGGAGACGAGGAGTCGAGTGCCCCGATCGTGCGGCTGGTCCAACTGATGATTACCGAGGCGGTGCAGTTAAGGGCTTCTGATATTCATGTTGAGCCGTTTGAGGATCGCGTCCGGATTCGTTATCGAATTGACGGTGTGCTTCACGAGCGTGATCGCCTGCCAAAACGCCAGCTGGGTGCGATTATTTCCCGCATCAAAATCCTATCATCGATTGATATTGCCGAAAAACGCCGCCCGCAGGATGGACGAATTAAGGTCAACGTCGGTGAGAAAGAGCTGGATCTTCGCGTCAGTATCATCCCAACCAGCATGGGGCAGTCGGCTGTGTTGCGATTGCTCGATAAGGACAATATTCGAATTGGAGTTCGCCAGCTCGGATTCTCCGAAGAGATGTACAAGAAATTTAACACTCTGATTCGCCGGCCAAACGGAATTATTTTGGTTACCGGCCCGACCGGTTCCGGAAAAACGACGACGCTCTACGCGGCACTCAATGGCCTCAATCGGCCCGACCGAAAAATTATCACCGCGGAGGATCCGGTCGAATACTACCTGCCGGGAATCAATCAGGTGGAGGTGAAGCACCGCATTGGTTTGGACTTTGCCAGGATCATTCGCTCGATGTTGCGACAGGCTCCGAACGTCATTCTCGTCGGTGAAATGCGAGACGCTGAGACGGTTTCCATGGGAATTCAGGCCAGCCTAACTGGACACTTGGTATTCAGTACACTGCATACGAACGATGCGCCCACGGCTGTAACGCGGATGATTGACATGGGTGTGCCGGGATATTTGGTGGCCAGTAGTGTGGTCGCGATCTTGGCTCAGCGATTAGTCCGAACGATTTGCCCCAAATGTAGAGCGAGGCACGTGCCTGGAGAGGCTGCGATTAAAGAGGCGGGTTTGACGCCAGATCAGATTGAGGGCGCGACGTTTATGCGAGGTAAGGGCTGTAATAGCTGTCAAAAATCGGGCTTTCGCGGCAGGGTCGGCATTTACGAGATGCTGATCGTGGATTCCAAAGTCCGCGAGATGATTTTCGCCAATTCGCCTGCACAGGAAATCCGAACCTATGCGATGAAGGCGGGAATGACCACGCTGTATCAGGATGGAATCGACAAAGTATTGAAGGGCTTTACAACATTCGACGAAGTCTACCGAGTAGCGAAGCGAACAGAGCAAGACGTTTAGGGTGGTCCTTATGGGTGGTTATTTCCTGTTTTGAGGCGCTTTCGTGGCAAAATGGGAAGATTTTTGGACGGCGAGAGGGTGAATGCGAACAATAAGGGCGATCTTCGGATTTATATTCATTCAGTTATTAAGAAGATCACCAATCCCTCCTCTTCTCCCGAAAAGCCACGAACAACTCACTTATCCTTTCTTGGTCCCAACTCAACGCTTCCCTTGTTCGGATTTAAGCATGCCCTTTTCGGGGCGTCCTTTGAGCCGAGCGGTAGTTAACTGGAAACAATAAGAACCGGCACCTGTCATTGGGGCGGATGCTGGAGTTTGAGTAACGCGGTCTCCAATTGGAAATCGGTTAAACAGGAAACGTTAAAGAAAAAGACTTATGGCAACCGTACTTATCGACAAACTGCTTGAGGCCTGTGTGAAACAGGGTGCGAGCGATATTCACATTACGACTGGCCAGCCGCCGGTTTTCCGTTTGCATGGTCGATTGCGAAAACTTGAAACCAAGGTACTCGAATCTGAAGATACCGTGGCGTTGATGAAGAGTATCGCCCCGGAGCGATGTCAGCGTGAATTGCAGGAGATCGGAAGTTCTGACTTTGGATTTGCCTACGCGGACAAAGCACGATTCCGCGTTTCGATTTTCAAGCAACGCGGCGACATTGCCATGGTGTTGCGTCAGATTCCCAACGAGATGTTACCGCCCGAGGTACTGGGCGTTCCGGACATTTTCACGAAGCTCTGCATGCGTCCCCGAGGTTTGATTCTGGTCACCGGACCGACTGGTTCCGGCAAAAGTACAACGCTGGCCAGTATGGTCAACTTTATCAACGAGCGGGTTGATCACCACATCATTACGATCGAAGACCCGATTGAGTTTTATCACTATCACAAAAAATCGACGGTCAATCAGCGAGAAGTCGGCGTCGATGTTCCTTCGTTTTCTGAAGCGATCAAGCGTGCGTTGCGTCAGGATCCGGATGTGATTCTGGTTGGTGAGCTTCGCGATCTCGATACGATCGAAGCTGCTATTTCGGCGGCGGAGACGGGGCACATTGTGTTTGGCACCTTGCACACCAACAGTGCTCAGGGCACGGTGAACCGTATCATTGATGCGTTCCCCGGCCAACTTCAGGAACAAATTAGAACCCAGCTTTCGACGTCCTTAATCGGCGTGCTCGCCCAGACTTTGTTGCCGCGAATTGGCGGTGGACGGATTGCCGGGTTTGAGTCGTTGGTGGTGACGCCGGGTGTGGCGAACCTGATTCGCGAAAACAAAACCTTCCGAATCAACTCAGCGATTCAGACGGGTGCCAAGTTCGGCATGATGCTAATGGACGATTGTCTGTTTGAGCATTGGGTCAATGAGAAAATTGAGATGGAAGATGCCCTTGGCAAGGCACAAGATCCAGACGCACTCGCCAAACGGATTGCCACCGCACGTCGGCAGATGGAAGAGGGGATGCCGTTGGGTGAAGGCGATTTGGAAATGGACGACGAAGAAGATTACTAAAGAAAATTTAGCTCCCTGTTTTGCAACACTGAAATTCACAAACTGAAATTCACGAATCAACTAAACATTAAAGAATCAGGTGTCCTATGGCCGTCCGAAGACTCGGTCAAATTTTTGTCGACTTAGGTTTTATCACCGACGACCAGCTAGAGATGCTCGTCGAAGAGCAAGCTCAGAATCCAGGTCAATTGATTGGCCGGGTGGCTGAGGATATGGGTTTGGTTTCTGACGATGAATTGATTCAGGCTTTGGGTGAGCAATTTGGACTCAATCATGTCGACATTGAAGGTGTGGTGCCGCCTGATGCTGCTCGGGAATCAGTTTCCGATGCAATGGCTCAGCTTTACCGCGTCATTCCATTGCAGCTGAATGAGAACGTCCTGACCCTTGCCACCTGCGACCCTCAAAACCTGTCGATGCAGGATGAATTGCGACGGTTTTTGGGTTATGACATTCGCTTGTTGGTGGCGACGGAATCCCAGATTCTCAAAGCGATTGATAAGTACTTTAATGAAGACTCAGAAAGTATCGAGAAGATCATTAGTGATCTTGAAAACGATGACGATCTCAAACGGGCTACTGAAGCTCTTTCCTCGGACGGCCCGATTAACCTTTCGGACGTGAATGAACTGGTGGAAAGTGCACCGGTTCGAAAGCTGCTCAATATGGTGTTGTTGTTGGCGATTAAAGATCACGCCAGTGATATTCACTTTGAGCCATTTGAAGACGAGTTCCGAATTCGAATCAAAGCCGATGGTGTGTTGTTCGAAATGGTTCCACCGCCACGCCACCTTGCATTTGCGATCACAACGCGGATTAAGGTGATGGCGAACCTGAATATTTCTGAGCGACGACTGCCGCAGGACGGACGAATTGAATTGATGGTCGGTGGTCACCCTGTTGACCTTCGCGTAAGCGTGTTGCCGACGATGTTTGGCGAAAGTGTTGTTTGTCGAGTGCTTGACCGCTCGGTGGTTTCGCTGGATCTCAACAACGTCGGAATGGACGCACATATTATGGAAGAGTTTCGCACGGTCATTGCGAAGCCAAACGGGATTATTTTGGTCACCGGGCCAACGGGTTCGGGAAAGACTACGACGCTCTATTCTGCTTTGTCTGAATTGAATGTGATCGAAGACAAGCTCATCACGACTGAGGATCCGGTTGAGTACGACATCGACGGCATCATTCAAATTCCAATCAACCACGATATCGACGTGACGTTTGCCAAAGCGTTGCGAGCTATTTTGCGGCAGGATCCGGATAAGATTCTCGTCGGCGAAATTCGAGATATCGAAACGGCTGAGATTGCCGTTCAGGCGTCCCTCACCGGTCACACGGTTTTCAGCACCTTGCACACCAACGATGCTCCTAGCACGGTGACGCGGATGAAGGACATGGGTGTTCCTACGTTCTTGATCACCGCGACGGTCGAGGCAATTTTGGCTCAACGTTTAGTGCGGCGGATTTGCGCTGAATGCCGCGAGGAAGTTCCTGTGACCGAAGACATGATGCTCGAACTTGATCTGAATGCTGAGCAATGCGAAGGAAAAAGCTTTTACCGCGGGGCTGGCTGTGCCAGTTGTAGCAACACTGGCTACAAAGGGCGTGTCGGGCTCTTTGAGTTGATGATCATGGACGATGAATTGCGAGACATGATTAATGACAATTGCAACACCGACGATTTGCGTAATAAGGCTCAGTCCAAAGGGATGCGGCTGTTGCGTGACATGGGTGTCGGACTTGCGTTTGACGGAACGACCACTGCTGAAGAAGTAGTTCGCGAGACCGTACTGGACGCGTAATAAATCATTTTAGCGAATAACCAAACGAATTTTTAATATTTAATTTTACGAACGACCTGAAAAAGAGACTCGGCCAATTGAGCGAGTCGACCTAAGTCGAAAAGGAAACTGAAAATGCCAACTTATCAGTTTGAAGCGATGGACCCACAGGGTCAGGAAATCAAGGATATCATCGAAGCGGCAACGCAGGATGATGCCCAGGCCACGATTCGATCGATGGGCTATTTCGTGACCAAGATCGCGGTTCAAAAGCAAGCCAAAGGTGCTGCGGCCTCGTCCGGGAAAAATCGTAAATCCTTCGCGGTCGGTGGTGCCGGTGGTAAAAAGATCGTGACGTTCACACGTCAGCTTTCGATTTTGCAAGACGCGGGATTGCCGATTCTTCGAAGTTTGAAAATTCTCGAAGAGCAAGCCAAACCGGGTGCATTGAAAAACGGTTTGATTGACGTTTGTGATGAAATTGAAGGTGGAGCGTCGCTCTCAGAAGCACTCGCGAAATCGCCGAAAGTTTTTGATCGTCTGTACGTCAACATGATCAAGGCGGGTGAAGCGGGTGGATCGCTCGAAGTGATTCTTCGTCGTCTGGCCGAATTTAAAGAGCGAACTCAGTCGCTCAAGAACAAGGTCATCGGTGCGATGATGTATCCGATCATGGTCGTCTTGTTCACGATCGGTATTTTGACGTTCATCATGCTGAAAATCATTCCTGAATTCCAGAAGATGTTTACCGAGTTTGGAATTGAGCTGCCGGCGATGACTCAGTTGTTGATGGCGATTTCAGATCGTGTTGTGAACCTGTGGTTCCTGTTCCCGTTAATGCCGATTGCCGTCATTCTGTTTATCTCATTGGTTTGTAAGTTTCGCGCCGGACGCATGGGTTGGCACCTGTTCCTGCTGAAACTTCCAGTGATGGGTAAGCTGGTTGAAAAATCCAATCTCGCTCGAACGACTCGAACCCTCGGAGCGTTGATCGCCTCGGGTGTTCCGATTATCGAGGGCTTGACCATTACGCGAGAAACATCCGGTAACGCGATGTACGAAAAAGTTTACAGTAAAGTGACTGACTCGATTCGCGAAGGTGATACGATCGCCAATCCGATGAAAGCTAATTCATTCCCGGCCTTCCATCCGGTGACGGCATTCTTCTTTTTCATTAGTGTTTCTTTGCCACCATTGTCCATCCTGTTCGTCAAACCGGATCTTTGGTTTTTCGTGCTTTACGGTTGTGCGTTCATGTCGCTGATTGGCGGTGCGTGGTACTTCCTGAACTACAAAAAGCCTGTGGTTGAAGATCTTGTGGTCAACATGGTTGCGGTGGGTGAAGAGACCGGTGAGCTCGATACGATGCTCTACAAAGTCGCCGACTACTACGAAGAAGAAGTTGAGCAGTTGACCGAAGGAATGATGAAGATGATCGAACCGTTGATGATCATTTTCCTTGGTCTGGTGGTGTTGTTCATTGTGGCATCCCTGTTCATGCCGCTGATCGCGATTATTTCCGGTTTGACCAGCAACAAGTAATGAAATCCCGGGGCGATTGCCCAAATGAACTGCAATCGCTCCTGGTTCCGTATAGTAAGAATTTAACGCAAGAATCCAGCCCGCTTTTCCAACCTATTGAAGAAACTCTTCCGGAGAAATGAAATGACTAATCAACGCCGCTTTCGATCGAGATCCGGTTTCACGTTAACCGAACTGATGGTCGCCATCACGGTGATCGCTATTCTGGCGGGCATGTTGATGGCCGCGGTCATTCCTGCGATGTCATCCGCCCGGCGGACAGCCATTTTAATGGAGATGAAACAGATCGAGCAGTCGATTGAGAATTTTAAAATCCATCATGGGTTTTATCCACCAAGTTGGGTCCGAATTAGCAACTCTGCGAATCCCGGGACCGCGCTCCTGAAATACATCAATCGGCTCGCCCCGAACAACCGCGAGGGCGAAGTGGTCAGCGGTTCCAACCGCCGGATCGATTTGTGGTGGCAGAACGTCGGCCAAAACATCGATCATGCCACGGGACAGGATTTGGTTTTTTGGCTTTCAGGTTTGCTGAAAAATAAACAATACCCACTTACCAACGGTGTTGGTCCCGGTTCCTATCCCACGGCCTACGATGATTCGAACTTTGAGCGGGATGTGTTTTACGAATTTAAGGGAGAGCAATTGGTGAAGAATGGTCTGGTTGCGTCTTACGTTCAACAGGCCAATACAGAAGCGCCGTTCCTTTACATTGATGCGGGAAGTTACAACAACGGGACTTCGTTCGACGGTTACTACGTCCAAAACAATATTGGTACACCCTTCAAGTCTTATGAAAATCCAAAATCGTTTCAGCTGATAACCTGGGGTTTGGATAAATTGCCGATTGATCCCGACAATCCTCCTGCGAACCCAACCCAGTGGGGAGTTCAGACTGCCTCGGGTCTCGTTAATCCGGTTTTAGCCAGTGACAAATACGCATCGGACAACCTTTGCAATTTCTGTGACGGAATGCTCGATCGTTATCTATCTGGCACCTTCGATAGTCCGGCAGTGAAATAACTGCGGCCCTGCTCTTCTCATTCCCTCCTTACGGCTCTTCGACCATGAAACATAAACCAAGAAAACGAATCATCCCTCGCGATGTCGGTCGATGTGGTTTCACATTGATTGAGTTGCTGTTGGTGATTGCAATTGTGACGGTGCTCTCAACCATGGCGTTGGGTGTGATGCGGCAGGCTCAGACCGACGCGAAGATTTCGGCAACCGAGGCGCGGCTCACGCAGGTCAATGCCATCATGGAAGTCGTGATGGAAGATTATTCGGTTCGGCGAATGCCGGTCGATTTGAATACTATTCCCGCGGGTCCCGATATTCCTCCGCGAACATGGCTTCGCCAACTGCGCTATCAAATCCTGTCAGAATTGCTCGATGTCGAATTGCCACGTCCGTTGTTTGATAATGCTCAGGGGAGCTACATCCCCAATTCAAACCGAGGGATAAGCCCATTTTTTGATGGCCCGGGGTATGTTGGCCTGGGAGTGTCTTCGGGGGCTTGGGATCCGATTGGTAACTATCGTGCTGATTCGGTTTTAGGTGACGCGAATGCCCCAAGATCGGCGATCATGAGGCGTTGGGAACTACTCGCCCAGCAATATCAAAACGACTTGGATTTGCCCGGCGAATATCTTTATCAGTTTCTTTATAGCTATGATTTTGACGGGGCGCCTGCGGTTGAGGCGCTCGGTGCTCAGGCGATTGCTGACACCGATGGGGATCAGTTGATGGAGGTTGTGGACGCGTTTGGCGAACCGCTTCTTTACGAGATTCAGCAGCGTGCTCCCGAGGATCAAAACACTGATGGGGATACCACATTGTACCCCGATGGAGACACGACTCCCGACGTTGATGACACGGATGACGACGCCGACGGCATTAGCGATCTTGAGGACCTCGATGATGATGGCGATGGGATGGCTGACTTCCGTGATGAGAACGGAACCTATGACTACCTTTTCCACGAACAAAGGTTTCAGGTCATTAACAATATTCGAATCATTGTCTTTTCCAGTCGTGACACCCAGGATTTTAATTGATCCGCTAACGAGAGAAATATGATGAAAAAATCTTTCAAAAGAAATAGTGGGATCACCCTGGTTGAGCTGTTGGTTGTGATTTCAATCCTCGCTGTAATTACGGCGGTGATGCTGCCACGGTTACGAACGATTAACAAAGATCGAAATATTCGCGAGTCAGCACGGGTGGTCGGCAGTCTGCTGGCCAAGGCAAGTCAAAATGCGGTCAACGATGGAACCGCCGGTGTGATTATCGAACGGAATGAGAATTTCGTTGATGATGAAGGCGTGATGTACGGTGCGACCACCATGTACTTGATGAGAAAAGTGCCAGCCTTCACTGGCGACTTTGCGACAGGTGATCCTAAAGGTCAGGCGACGCCGTTGGCGGATTATGCGTTGGAGATCTATCCTCCGTTTGAGTCGGATGCGATCCTCGTCAACGATTACATCAGTCTAAATTTTAATTCGGTGAAGTACAGAATCATCGGTATTGAAGACTCGCAAACTGCATTTACTGATCCCCCGGAATCAGTGCCCTACAAAGTTCTGAGCCTCAGTTCTGGTATGGGGGGAGCAGTCTTGCCTGCGTTACCGCCCGCTGGTTCTTCGGTCCCCTTTATCGTTCACCGGCAACCACGAAAGTTGGCCTCCAGTCGTGTCGATCTTCCCAATGGATTTTTGGTTGACCTGCGTTATTCGGGACCAATCAATGAGAACGCCAATACCGCGGGGCCGCTAGTCGAACCAACGCGAAGTTGGTTCGATGAAATCATCTTGCCACCCGATGCGAGTGGCGGATCTGTAGCTCAATTGAATATGGGTTATGCGTCGCGGACGGTGCAGATCATTTTCAATTCGAACGGCGGCGTGGATCGAGTTTACTACTACAATCCTTATCTCGACGTAAACTACGTTGACGAGTTTGAGAATCCAGCTGATTTCCCTGATGCTGATAAATTCGGATTTGGGTTTATTGATTCACGCATTCC